>NZ_JBVIYK010000012.1:0-284929 GCF_055592645.1 Streptomyces sp. NPDC041108
TGCGTTTCCGACTCTATCAGACCGTTTCCCGATCCGATTTCCTCGGTGCTTTCCAGGTTTCCGCTTTCGCGTTTCCCTTTCCGGCGGTTCCGACTTTATCAGAAGTTCTGAGTCGGAATTTCCACCCGGTCCGGGCGGCTCCTGACGCGTAGTTGCGTCGGGTTCCCCCCTGGGCGGAGCCGTAAACGTACTGGAGCGGGGCGCCCCGATGCAAATCGAGGGGCCCCGCCCCGGTCGAGCACTGACGGAGGGTCAGACCTCAACCACCACAGGCAGGATCATCGGCCTGCGCCGGTAGGTGTCGGAGACCCACTTGCCGAGGGTCCGGCGGATGAGCTGCTGCAGCTGGTGGGGCTCGACGACACCGTCCTGGGCCGAACGCTCCAGGACCTCGGTGATCCGCGGGACGACCGCGCCGAACGCGGAGTCATCGATACCGGAGCCACGGGCCTGGATGTGCGGACCCCCGGTGATCTTGCCGGTGGAGGAGTCCACGACGAGGAAGACCGAGATGATGCCCTCGTCGCCCAGGATCTTCCGGTCCTTGAGGGCGGGTTCGCCCACATCGCCGACCGAGAGGCCGTCCACGTAGACGTAACCGGCCTGGACCTTGCCGGAGATCCTGGCCTTGCCCTCGATGAGGTCGACGACCACGCCGTCCTCGGCGATGACGATGCGGTCGTGCGGTACGCCTGTCAGGGCGCCCAGTTCGGCGTTGGCACGCAGGTGCCGCCATTCGCCGTGCACCGGCATCAGGTTCTTCGGGCGGCAGATGTTGTAGAAGTACAGCAGCTCGCCGGCCGAGGCGTGTCCGGAGACATGGACCTTGGCGTTGCCCTTGTGGACGACGTTGGCGCCCCAGCGGGTCAGCCCGTTGATGACGCGGTAGACCGCGTTCTCGTTGCCGGGGATCAGGGACGAGGCCAGGATCACCGTGTCGCCCTGGACGATGCGGATCTGGTGGTCCCGGTTGGCCATGCGGGACAGGGCGGCCATCGGTTCGCCCTGCGAGCCGGTGCAGACGAGGACGATCTCGTGCTGCGGCAGGTCGTCCAGCGTCTTGACGTCCACGACCAGGCCCGGCGGAACCTTGAGATAGCCGAGGTCCCTGGCGATGCCCATGTTCCGGACCATCGAGCGGCCGACGAAGGCGACCCGGCGGCCGTACTCGTGGGCGGCGTCGAGGATCTGCTGGATGCGGTGGATGTGGCTGGCGAAGCTGGCCACGATGATCCGCTTGCTGGCGCCCGCGAAGACCTGGCGCAACACGTTGGAGATGTCGCGCTCGGGCGGAACGAACCCCGGCACCTCCGCGTTCGTGGAGTCGGAGAGGAGGAGATCGATGCCTTCCTCGCTCAGCCGGGCGAACGCGTGTAGATCCGTGAGGCGGTTGTCCAGCGGGAGCTGGTCCATCTTGAAGTCGCCCGTGTGGACGACCATGCCCGCGGGCGTGCGGATGGCCACGGCCAGGGCGTCCGGGATGGAGTGGTTGACCGCGACGAACTCGCAGTCGAAGGGGCCGATACGCTCGCGGTTCCCCTCGGCCACCTCAAGGGTGTACGGACGGATGCGGTGCTCCTGGAGCTTGGCCTCGATGAGCGCGAGGGTCAGCTTGGAGCCGATCAGCGGGATGTCGGGCTTCTCGCGGAGCAGGTACGGGACCGCGCCGATGTGGTCCTCGTGGCCGTGCGTGAGGACGATGCCCTCGATGTCGTCGAGGCGGTCCCTGATGGACGAGAAGTCCGGCAGGATCAGGTCGATTCCGGGCTGCTCCTCCTCGGGGAAGAGCACCCCGCAGTCCACGATGAGCAGTCGGCCGCCGTACTCGAAGACGGTCATGTTCCGGCCGATCTCGCCGAGGCCGCCGAGCGGGGTGACCCGCAGGCCGCCCTCCGGGAGCGCCGGCGGCGGGCCGAGTTCAGGATGCGGATGACTCAAAAGACTCTCCTCACCATGCGCGCCACGTACCTGGGGCACGTGGCGCGCATGACGTTCGTGCAGAAGCAGTTGTGGATGGGAACGCAGGCGCTTTCGTCCTGCCTATTCAGTTGTGAAGTCTGGTTGTCGCGTCGTGCGCGGTGCGGTGTTAGAGCTGTACCCCGCCGGCGCCGAGATCGAGCTTGAGCTGGGCCGTCTCCTCGGGCGAGAGCTCGACCATGGGGGCGCGCAGTGGTCCGGCGGGCAGCCCCTGGAGGGCGAGCGCCGCCTTGGTGGTCATCACGCCCTGGGTGCGGAACATGCCGGTGAAGACGGGGAGCAGCTTCTGGTGGATCTCGGTGGCCTTCTGGACGTCACCGGAGACGTACGCGTCGACGAGGGCGCGCAGCTCGGGGGTGACGACGTGGCCGACGACCGAGACGAAGCCGACGGCGCCGACCGAGAGCAGCGGGAGGTTCAGCATGTCGTCGCCGGAGTACCAGGCGAGGCCGGAGCGGGCGATGGCCCAGCTGGCGCGGCCGAGGTCACCCTTGGCGTCCTTGTTGGCGACGATACGGGGGTGCTCGGCGAGCCGGACGATCGTCTCGGTGTCGATCGGCACGCCGCTGCGGCCCGGGATGTCGTACAGCATCACCGGCAGCCCGGAGGCGTCGGCGATCGCCTTGAAGTGGCGGTACAGGCCCTCCTGCGGGGGCTTGTTGTAGTACGGCGTGACGACGAGGAGGCCGTGCGCGCCGGTCTTCTCCGCGGCGCGGGCCAGCTCCATGCTGTGGCGGGTGTCGTTCGTGCCGACGCCGGCGATGACGTGGGCGCGGTCGCCGACGGCTTCGAGGACGGCTCGTACCAGGTCCGATTTCTCCGCGTCACCGGTGGTGGGGGACTCGCCGGTGGTGCCGTTGATGACCAGGCCGTCGTTGCCTGCGTCCACCAGGTGGGTGGCGAGCCGCTGCGCGCCGTCGAGGTCGAGTGCGCCGTCCGCCGTGAAGGGCGTGACCATGGCGGTGAGGACCCGCCCGAAGGGGGTCTGCGGAGTCGAGGTCGGAGCCATGGGTAACACGCTACTCGCTGCTCAGGGCACGGTCTGCCCTCGGGGGGCGGGAAAAGTCAGGACAAATGCGGAGCCCGGCACTGCCTGCTCGGGGGTTCAAGCAGTGCCGGGTCCGTTTGATCAGGCTAGATGAACTTCTCGAAATGCCGCAATACGGACACTTCGCTCGGCTGACCCGTACATCTGTGCCTGGCCGAAAGTCCACGGCCCGCTAGGGCGCGACACGGCCGTTCGCGTTGAAGGCGGCGTGGGTGAGCGGCATCAGCTTCGCCCACTCCGCCTCCATCCTCTCGCCGACCATCTCGATCTCCCGCTGGGGGAAGGACGGCACCTTCGCGAGTTCGTGCTGGGTGCGCAGACCGAGGAAGTGCATCAGCGAGCGGGCGTTGCAGGTGGCGTACATCGAGGAGAAGAGGCCGACCGGCAGCACCGCGCGCGCGACCTCCCGGGCCACTCCGGCGGCGAGCATCTCCTGGTACGCCTCGTACGCGTGGACGTAGGAGTCCTCCATGACCCGCCCGACCAGCTCCTGCTGCGCCTGTGTGCCCTCCACGAAGACGTACTTGCCGGGCCGGCCCTCCTGGACGAGCTTGCGAGCCTCGTCGGGGACGTAGAAGTGGGGCTGGAGTTCCCGGTAGCGCCCCGACTCCTCGTTGTACGAGTTGTGCACGACGATCCCGTTGGCGAGGAAGTTGTGCCAGGGGCCTTCGACGGAGAGGTCGTACGTCATCTCCTCGCCGTCCTGTTCGATGGCGACGATCCGGTCCGCAACCGCTTCGGCGATCTTGCCGCCGCGCTGGGCCAGGGCCTGTTCACCGGCGCTCTTGACCGCATGGCAGGGCTCGCACGCGGGCGCGAGGTTCCTCTCGTCGAGGGCCTGGGTCAGGTCACCAGCCACCGGAACCACGTGGTCCAGGGCGAGTTCCGTGCGGGGGAAGTCCTGACCACAGAGGTGACAGCTGTCGGTCTCCTTGATCAGTCGCTCTCGCTGCATGGACGTCCACACACCGATGCCGCGCCGCAGGCTCGGCGGGACCAGTTCCTCCGATGGAC
Source organism: Streptomyces sp. NPDC041108 (assembly GCF_055592645.1). Classification (NCBI taxonomy): domain Bacteria; kingdom Bacillati; phylum Actinomycetota; class Actinomycetes; order Kitasatosporales; family Streptomycetaceae; genus Streptomyces; species Streptomyces sp. NPDC041108. The sequence goes on from NZ_JBVIYK010000012.1 coordinate 4,040, forward strand.
GAGGGACGCTCCCCGCCGCCATGACCGCGTCACCGACGGTCAGTTCCCCGGCCTTGCACCACCCCTCGGGCGTGAGCACCGCGTGATCGACCGTGGAGCGGAGCGTCTTCCCGGACTCCGTGGTGATCCTGATGAGTGGCTTCACCCCGGACTCGATGACATCGACGATCCTGGCCCGCTGGGCGAGCAGCGTCTCCTCGTCGTAGCAGCGCACGTGGTTGCGACGGACCGATTCGAGCTTGCGCAGGCGGGTGCTGGGGTGCAGTTCCCTGAATTCCGCCACTGCCGACTCCGCTGCCTCACGGTTCTCGTACAGGCCGAGGTAGTGGTTCTTCTCGCCGCGCCGGACCTGGGCCATCCACTTTCCGGCCCTGCCGTGCCACGTCACTCCCCCGGCGGAATGCGGAAGCCGGTCCTCGACGCCGAGGTGCCAGAGCTTGTACAGCTCCGCGATGGTGCGCCGACGGAGCTGGCCGGCCTCGCTCTCCAGGGTGATCTCGGTGTCGCCGGCGATGCACCAGCCGACCCGGTGCCGCATGAACTCGCGGAAGACGAAGATGGGGGCGCTGATGAAGAAGGTCATCGAGTTGTGCTCGAAGGGGCTGCCGTGCCGGTCCCGCATGAGGTAGTTGATGAGGCCCTTGGAGCGCTCGGGGTCCTTCTGCAGTTCCTCCAGGGACTGTTCGCCGGCGGTGGAGACTCGGGCGGCCCACAGCACGTCCGAGTCGGCCGCGCTGTGCTTCACCAGGTCGACGGTGACATCACTGCGGAAGCTGGGCTTGAGATCGTCGGCGGGAGTGTCGGTCACGGCTCGGAGGGTCCTTCCCATGGCTGCTCTCGGGCGGCGCCCACTCTACGGCCCGAGATCGATGAGACGCCGGATGCCCCGAGTTGCGCCCATTGTGCCCCTGTTGGACCCCCGAAAGTGGTGGGCAGGAGGCCGGCTCGGTAGCCTCACCCGGCGAAACCTGTGCGTGGATCGAGTGAGGACCAGCCGTGCCCCTGCCCTTCCTGACCGCCGACCGCGCCTTCGACCAGGTGGCGGACGAAGCGCTGCCGTTCGAGGACCGCGACCGCTGGCGGCGCCCCTACCGGCCCGGCCCCTGGCGGGTCGGCGCGGCCGCGCTCCTGCTGCTGCTCACCTCGTACATGCTGGTGGCGGCGGTCATCATCGCGGTGGCCGAGACACCGCGGGCCGGTGCGATCTGCTTCGGGGCGGCCCTGCTGGTCATCGCCTGCGCCCTGCGGCTGCTGCGGGTCGGCATCTGGGTGAGTGCGCGGGGAGTGCGTCAGGTGGGGTTCTTCCGCACGCGTACGGCGTCCTGGGAGCCCAGCGTCTCGGTGCGCACCGTGCAGCAGCCGGTGCGGTGGCTCGGGCTGCCCCGGTCCGTGCAGGGGCAGGCGCTGCTCCTCGTCCGCACGGACCGTGTGCAGGAGTACGTGACACCGCTGATGACCACGCACAACGCCGATTTCCTGGCGCGTACGGAAGCCTTCGACCGGGCGGCCGACCGGATCGAGGCGTGGGCCGCGGAGCACCGGCGCGCCGCGTAGCGAACATACGTCTGAGGGGCCGGTCCGCGGGTGCGGGCCGGCCCCTCGGACGTGCGCGTCCGTCGTGCCTCGCCGTGTGCGGGCGGCGGGAAGGTCAGGCGGTCGGTGCCGGTCTGCCGTCGTGCAGGGCGATCGCGTGTTGCATGGCCTTGCGGGCCCGGGGGGTGTCGCGGGCGTCGTGGTAGGCGACGGCGAGACGGAACCAGGTGCGCCAGTCGTCGGGGGCGTCCTCGGTCTCCTCCTTGCGCCGCGCGAAGACCTCGTCGGCCGAGTCGCGATCGATGCGTCCGCTCGGGGTCCGCTTCAACTCGTCGACGGGGAGGCCCCCTTCGGCGTCGAGTTCGGCGGCGAGCTGGTTGGCCCTGCGGACGAACTGGGTGTTCTTCCAGAGGAACCAGAGGCCGATCGCGGGCAGCACGAGCACGGCGACACCGAAGGCGACCGTGATCGGTGTGCCGGTCTCAATGAGCAGGATCCCGCGGCTGCCGACCAGGACGAAGTAGACGACCAGGACGGCTGCCGTGACGGCGTAGGTGAGCTTGGCGCGCATGACGTCTCCCGGCCCGATCAGCCCAGGTCGAGGAAGTGTTCGAGGCCGAAGGTGAGACCCGGGGTCGTTACCACCCGTCGGGCCCCGAGCAGGATGCCCGGCATGAAGCTGCTGTGGTGGAGGGAGTCGTGGCGGATGGTGAGGGTCTCGCCCTCGCCTCCGAGGAGGACCTCCTGGTGGGCCAGCAGGCCGCGCAGGCGGACGGAGTGGACGGGGACGCCGTCGACGTCCGCGCCGCGCGCGCCGTCCAGAGCCGTCTCCGTGGCGTCCGGAGCCTGGGCCGTGCCTGCCGCGCGCCGCGCCTCGGCGATGAGCTGGGCCGTGCGTGTGGCGGTGCCCGAGGGGGCGTCGACCTTCTTCGGGTGGTGCAGCTCGACGACCTCCACCGACTCGAAGTAGGGGGCGGCGAGTTGCGCGAACCTCATGTTCAGGACGGCTCCGATGGAGAAGTTGGGCGCGATGAGCACGCCCGTCTCCGGGGACCGTGCCAGCCAGCCGTTGAGCAGCGCGAGGCGCTCGTCGGTCCAGCCCGTCGTACCGACGACCGCGTGGATGCCGTGGCGTACGCAGTAGTCCAGGTTCTCCATGACCGAGGCGGGGGTGGTCAGTTCGACGGCGACCTGGGCGCCGGTCTCGGCCAGGGTCTCCAGCTTGTCGCCCCGGCTCAGGGCGGCGACCAGCTCCATGTCCTCGGCGGCCTCGACGGCCCGTACGGCCTCGGAGCCGATACGGCCCCGGGCACCGATGACCGCCACGCGCAGCTTGCTCATTGCTTGGTTCCTTAACTGGGGTGTCAGGCGACGGCTTCGTGGAGACGGGACGCCTGTTTGTCCTTGAGCGGGCCTATCACCGACAGGGAGGGGCGTCGGCCCAGGACCTCGCGGGCCACCTCACGGACTTCGTCCGGGGTCACCATCGCCATACGGGTCAGCATCTCGTCGACGGACATCTGTTCGCCCCAGCACAGCTCGCTCTTGCCGATGCGGTTCATGATCGCGCCGGTGTCCTCCAGGCCGAGGACCGTGGAGCCGCGGAGCTGGCCGATGGCGCGCTCGATCTCGTCGTCCGGCAGCCCGTGCTGGGCGACCTGGTCGAGTTCGTCGCGGCAGATCTTCAGTACGTCGTGCACCTGGGACGGGCGGCAGCCGGCGTAGACACCGAAGAGGCCGCAGTCGGCGAAGCCGGAGGTGTACGAGTACACGCTGTAGGCGAGACCGCGTTTCTCCCGGACCTCCTGGAAGAGGCGGGAGGACATGCCGCCGCCGAGGGCGGTGTTGAGGACGCCGAGGGCCCAGCGGCGTTCGTCGGTGCGGGCGAGGCCGGGCATGCCGAGGACGACGTGCGCCTGCTCGGTCCGGCGGCCGATCAGCTCGACCCGGCCGGCCGTACGCAGGCCGCGGCGTCCTTCGCGCGGGGCGATCGGGGTGGCGTCGGCGCGGGTCAGGGCGCCGGCTTTCTCGAAGGCCGCGCGGACCTGCCGGACGACCTTGTTGTGGTCGACGTTCCCCGCGCAGGCGACCACGAGGTGGGTCGGATCGTAGTGCTTGCGGTAGAAGCGGCGGATGCGGTCGGCGGTGAGGGCGTTGACGGTGTCGACCGTGCCGAGGACGGGGCGGCCGAGCGGGGTGTCGCCGAACATGGTGTGAGCGAACAGGTCGTGCACACAGTCGCCCGGGTCGTCCTCGGTCATCGCGATCTCTTCGAGGATGGCGCCGCGCTCCACGTCGACGTCCTCCTCGCGGATGAGGGAGCCGGTGAGCATGTCGCAGACCGTGTCGATGGCGAGCGGCAGGTCGGTGTCGAGCACGCGCGCGTAGTAGCACGTGTACTCCTTCGCCGTGAACGCGTTCATCTCGCCGCCGACCGCGTCGATCGCGGAGGAGATGTCGAGCGCGCTGCGGCGGGTGGTGCCCTTGAAGAGCAGGTGCTCCAGGTAGTGGGTGGCGCCGTTCAGCGCGGGAGTCTCGTCGCGGGAGCCGACGTGCGCCCAGATGCCGAAGGTGGCGGAGCGCACGGACGGCAGGGTCTCGGTGACGATGCGCAGCCCGCCCGGGAGGGTGGTCTTGCGGACCGTACCGATGCCGTCTCTGCCCTTGATCAGGGTTTGGGTACGGGCGACGGCCCGCGCCTCCGTGGAGGTGCGGGCCGTCGCCTTGGAGCTACGGGACGTCACTTGTCGCCGTCGTCCTTCTTGTCCTCGGAACCGTCTTCGCCCTCGATCACGGGGATGAGGGAGAGCTTCCCGCGGGAGTCGATCTCGGCGATCTCGACCTGGACCTTGGAGCCCACGCCGACGACGTCCTCGACGTTCTCCACGCGCTTGCCACCGGCGAGCTTGCGGATCTGCGAGATGTGCAGCAGACCGTCCTTGCCCGGGAGCAGCGACACGAACGCGCCGAAGGTCGTCGTCTTCACGACGGTGCCCAGGTAGCGCTCGCCGACCTCCGGCATGGTCGGGTTGGCGATGCCGTTGATCGTGGCGCGGGCGGCCTCGGCCTGCGAGCCCTGCTGGGCACCGATGTAGATGGTGCCGTCGTCCTCGATCGTGATCTCGGCGCCGGTGTCCTCCTGGATCTGGTTGATCATCTTGCCCTTCGGGCCGATGACCTCACCGATCTTGTCCACGGGGATCTTGACGGTGATGATCCGCGGGGCGTTGGGGGACATCTCGTCCGGCGTGTCGATCGCTTCCATCATCACGTCGAGGATGTGGAGGCGGGCGTCACGGGCCTGCTTGAGGGCGGCGGCCAGGACGGAGGCGGGGATGCCGTCCAGCTTGGTGTCGAGCTGGAGGGCGGTGACGAACTCCTTGGTGCCTGCGACCTTGAAGTCCATGTCGCCGAAGGCGTCCTCCGCACCGAGGATGTCGGTGAGGGCGACGTAGTGCGTCTCGCCGTTGATCTCCTGCGAGATCAGGCCCATGGCGATACCGGCGACGGGGGCCTTCAGCGGCACACCGGCGTTCAGCAGCGACATGGTGGAGGCGCAGACCGAGCCCATGGACGTCGAGCCGTTGGAGCCGAGGGCCTCGGACACCTGACGGATCGCGTAGGGGAACTCCTCGCGCGTCGGCAGGACCGGCACGATCGCGCGCTCGGCGAGCGCGCCGTGGCCGATCTCGCGGCGCTTGGGGGAGCCGACGCGGCCGGTCTCGCCGACGGAGTACGGCGGGAAGTTGTAGTTGTGCATGTAGCGCTTGCGGGTCACCGGGGAGAGGGTGTCCAGCTGCTGCTCCATCCGGAGCATGTTGAGGGTGGTGACGCCCAGGATCTGGGTCTCGCCACGCTCGAACAGCGCCGAGCCGTGCACGCGCGGGATGGCCTCGACCTCGGCGGCCAGCGTACGGATGTCCGTGACGCCGCGGCCGTCGATGCGGACCTTGTCCTTGATGACGCGCTCACGGACCAGGGACTTGGTCAGCGAGCGGTACGCGGCGGAGATCTCCTTCTCGCGGCCCTCGAACTGCGGGAGCAGCTTCTCGGCGGCCAGACCCTTGACGCGGTCCAGCTCGGCCTCGCGCTCCTGCTTGCCCGCGATGGTGAGGGCCTGCGTCAGCTCGTCCTTGACCGCGGCGGTGAGCGCCTCCAGGACGTCGTCCTGGTAGTCGAGGAAGACCGGGAACTCGCCGGTCGGCTTGGCGGCCTTCGACGCGAGGTCGGCCTGGGCCTTGCAGAGGACCTTGATGAAGGGCTTCGCGGCGTCCAGACCGGCGGCGACGACCTCCTCGGTCGGCGCCTCGGCGCCGCCCTGGACCAGCTGGATCGTCTTCTCGGTGGCCTCGGCCTCGACCATCATGATCGCGACGTCGCCGTCCTCCAGGACACGGCCGGCGACGACCATGTCGAAGACGGCGTCCTCCAGCTCGGTGTGCGTCGGGAAGGCCACCCACTGGTTGTTGATCAGCGCGACGCGGACGCCGCCGATCGGACCGGAGAAGGGCAGACCGGCCAGCTGCGTGGACGCGGACGCGGCGTTGATCGCGACGACGTCGTACAGGTGGTCGGGGTTGAGCGCCATGATCGTGGCGACGACCTGGATCTCGTTGCGCAGGCCCTTCTTGAAGGACGGGCGCAGCGGGCGGTCGATCAGGCGGCAGGTGAGGATGGCGTCCTCGGAGGGACGGCCCTCACGGCGGAAGAAGCTGCCGGGGATCTTGCCGGCGGCGTACATCCGCTCCTCGACGTCCACCGTGAGGGGGAAGAAGTCGAGCTGGTCCTTGGGGTTCTTGGAAGCCGTGGTGGCCGACAGCACCATGGTGTCGTCGTCCAGGTAGGCCACGGCGGAGCCGGCGGCCTGGCGGGCCAGACGGCCCGTCTCGAAACGGATGGTGCGGGTGCCGAAGGAGCCGTTGTCGATGACGGCCTCGGCGTAGTGGGTCTCGTTCTCCACTAGCAAATTCTCCGATACTTTTCGTCTTTCGTCCCTGGGCCTGCCCGTGTGGCAGGGGGACGGTGGCGGAGAAGCGCGCCGTCTGGTGCGGGCCGGTCTTCGATCGAAGCCCTCGGGTTCGCAATCTCCCGGGGGCCACTACCGAGGACCGGCGGCGGCGAGGTGCGCTTCTCCTCGTACGTGTGCGTGCGTCGCCCTCCGGGCGCCTCACGCTGTGTCGTGCCTCTTGCGTTGTGCTACCACACTACAAAGGGGTGGTGACACTCCGCACGTTTCCACCCGTACGTCCCGCGTGCGTCGGGGCCGCGCGCCCCCCTCCAGGGGGCCGGCGGCGGTCCGGTGCGCGGTCGTGCCGGTGCCTACAGCAAAGGGAGCGGTCCCCCGATCTCCCGGGAACCGCTCCCCTCACGGCGTCCTACTTGGCGCCCGCCGCACCGCGGCGGATGCCGAGGCGGTCGACCAGCGCACGGAAGCGCTGGATGTCCTTCTTGGCGAGGTACTGCAGCAGGCGGCGACGCTGACCGACCAGGATCAGCAGACCACGGCGGGAGTGGTGGTCGTGCTTGTGGGTCTTGAGGTGCTCGGTCAGGTCCGAGATACGGCGGGAGAGCATCGCGACCTGGACCTCGGGGGAGCCGGTGTCGCCCTCCTTGGTACCGAACTCGGTGATGATCTGCTTCTTCGTAGCGGCGTCGAGCGACACGCGATACTCCTCATGAGTCTCGTTGATGCCACCGAGTGCCCCTGGTCTGCGTCTCAGGGGGGCTTCTGTGACTCGGGTGGCGGGGTCCGCTGGGGGCTACCTCCGGAGTCCGGGGGTGCGCACACAAACGGCCACGGGACAGAGTACCAGCCTGGAGGGATACGTCCGACCGCGCCCGGTGACGCGGGAGGAGAAACCTTCATCCCGAAGGGGCGGGCGGAAATCGGCCGGACGCGGGTCCGCGTGAGCCTCGATGCCGCGATGTGTGGACATCGGCAAACCCCTGACCAGGGCGAACAAGGACAAGTAGGGTGACCTGACAGCTTGTTGACACGAAGCTCGTCGACATGACGCAGCTCGTCGGCACGGACGAAGGGACCCAGCCGCGATGGCCGAGGACAAGGAACTCAAGGCGCGCAAGGAGCGGGAGAGGGACGAGCTGTACGCCCTCGACATCTCCGGCGTCGAGTGGCACAGCGCGCCGGGGACCGAGGATCAGGAGGAGCGGGTCGAGATCGCCTACCTCCCGGAGGGTGCGGTCGCCATGAGGTCCTCGCTCGACCCCGACACCGTGCTGCGGTACACGGAGGGGGAATGGCGGGCCTTCGTGCTGGGGGCGCGCGACGGGGAGTTCGATCTGGAGCCGGCTCCGGGGGGCGCCGGGTCGGATGCGTAGAGGGCCGGGCGTGTAGTCGGGCACGTCGGTCGGATGCGTGGCCGGACGTGTGGCCGGACGCATGGCCACAGGCACGCCCCGAGGCATCGGGTCGGGCGCGCCGCTCCGGCGGTGCTGTGAGGGGCAGGAGCCGGGACCGGCTGCCTGCCCCTTGTATTTCACGGGCCGCGCGTCCGCAGATGTCGATGGGCCCCGTCGACCGTCGGACAAGCCGGCGCCGAAGATCCATTGTGGGAAACATGCCCAAGTTTCTTCTCTTTCAGGGTGGTTGGGCGCTTCGTCTCCGCCGGTCGGGAGAGACGGGCCTGCCGGGCCCGGGGTGGTGATGATTAGGCTGGGGTGCAGCACGTCGCGAGTTGCCCGCACGCGGGTGGTACGGGCTGTGTGACTTGGCCCGGGGCCCGAGGGGGGACCAGCCCGGCGACATCGGACGACAGCAACGGTCGCCCCAGCACGCCATGAGGGTGCTCGACCACACCAGGAGGAACTGTGAGCAGCGATCGGGACGGGACACGCGGGGGCTGGGCCACACCCGACGATGACCAGCCCGACGCGGAGTCCGCCATCGAGATGACGGGCGAGTTCACCATCGACTACGCGCCGCCTGCCTGGTACACGCAGAACGCCTCTTCGGGAGCCGGGTGGGTGCCGGGCGCGGGTACGGGTACGGACGCGGGTTCGGGTTCTGGTGCGGGTACGGACGCTGGTGCTGGTGCTGCCGCGGGGGGCGCTCCTCCGGCCGGCGGTTCCGTGACGCCGCCGCCCGGGCTGCCGTTCGCGCCGCCCGTCGGTGCCCCTCTCGACATGTCCGGCGTGCCCGGGTCGTATCCGCCTCCCTGGCCTCCGTCGACCGCCGCGCCCGCGCCCGCGGCTGACGCCGAGGGCGGGGGCGCAGGCGAGGGCGACATCGAGAGCGGGGCGACCATGCGGATCTCCGCCGCCGCGATGAAGCGTGAGATCGGGGACGCCGCTCCTGTCCAGGGTGCCGCCGGGGCCGGGGCTGGTGAGAGGGCCGGACCGAGTGCGGATGCCGGTGCTGCGGCCGGTGCCGGACCGGACGCAGGTACCGCTCCTGGTGCAGCCGGTGCCGGTGACTTCCCGTTGCACGCGCCGCAGGCCGCGGCCGGGGAGCCGGAGGGTGCCGCGTCCTCCGACACCGGGGTCGCCGCCGGTGGTGGCGAGGGCGACGGTGGCGGGGTGCCTGCCGCCGTAGACGTGAGTGCGTCCGGTACGGCCGCGCAGGCGGGGCCCCAGGTGGTGGGCGGCGCCGATGCGGTTGCAGAAGGTTCGGTTGCAGCCGGTGTCGGTGACGCCGGTGGTGCTGGTGACTCCGGTGGTGCTGGTGATCCCGGTGTCGCGCAGCCCGCCGAGGCCGTGGTGTCGCCCGCCGAGGGGCAGAACGCCCAGGGTGGAGAAGGCGATGGCGGTGCGGGCGTCGAGGCTTCGGCCGCCGCGGATGCGTCCGGCGAGGCCGGGGCCACCGAGGCCGGTGTCGTAGAGGCTGACGTCGTGGCGGCCGGAGCCGCTGCCGGTGCGGCCGGTGTCGATGCCGCCGGGGGTGATCAGCCCGGCGGTGCCCTGCGCCCCGATGTCGTGCCCGGCGGGGCCGAGACGGCTGATGTCGTCGAGCACGGTGCCGTGTCGCCGGGTTCCGCCCCGCAGGATGCTCCCGCTCAGGGCGCCGCCCCCCAGTCAGCCGCTCCGCATGACCTCGCTGCACAGGGCCTCCCTCCGCAGTCAACAGCTCCACAGGACCTCGCTCCACAGAACGCTGGTTCTCACGGCGCCGCCCCCGTCGAACCCGCCGACGGCTCCCCCGACACCGCCGGGTTCCAGGCCCCGGCGTCGCAGCCCGCCGGGCCCCGGGCCGCCGCACCTCAGCCGGTTGCGCCTCAGGCCGCCGCGCCCGCAGCGGGCGCCCCCGGTGACGCTCCGCAGACACCTCCCTCCTGGACGCCTCCGGCGCCGCAGGGTGCGCTTCCTCCGCTGCCGCCCGCGTATCAGCCGGCCGCACCGTCAGCGCCTGGCGCGGGAGCTCAGTGGCCGCCGGTCGCGCCGGCAGCGTCGGCGGCGGCGTCGGAACAGCCCGAGGTGCCCGCTCGGCAGCCCGCAGCAGCGCAGGGCGAGCCGCCCGTGCCGTCGCAGCAGCCCTTCCCCCCGCAGGTACCGCAAGGCGCGCCGCCCGCGGCCTGGGGCACCCCGGTGACTGCTTCGTCCGGCGCTTCCGATGGGCCCGGCGCACCTGTCGCACCCGGTACGCCCGCTCCCCCCGAGGTCCCCTTGTCCTCCGGTGAGCCCAGCACCCCTTGCGCCTCCGTGCCACCGGTCCCCCATGCCCCCGGCACGCCGGTCGCCCCGGGCACGCCCCTGGCCCCCGACAACCCCGGCGCTTCCGGCTTCCCCGCAGCTCCCGGCACCCCTGACGCTCCCGGCGCACCCGTGCCACTCGGCGCCCCTCATGCTTTCGGCCCACCGGTCACCCCCGGTGCACCCCTGCCTCCCCACCACCCCGGCGCTTCCGGCTTCCCCACGGCTCCCGGCACCCCTGACGCTCCCGGCGCACCCGTGGCACCCGGTACCCCGGGCGCCTCCGCCACGCCGGTATCTCCGGCCCCGGTGCCCGCCCCCCACCAGCAGCCGCCGGCCCCGACGCCCGCACCCGCACCTGACCAGCAGCAGCCGGCTCCCCAGGCCCCCAACCTCCCTCCCGCCCCCGCCGGTTACGGCTTCCCCCAGACTCCTGGTGCGCCCGTCCCGCCACAGGCGCCCGTCCCTCAGCAAGGCGGCTACGGCTTCCCCCAGCAGGCGGCGTCACCGGCTCAGCAGCCCGGGGGTCAGCCCGGCGGCCCCGCGCCCACCCCGCCGCCGGCCCAGCCCGCCCCGGGTTACGGTTTCCCGCAGCCCGGCGCGTCCGTACCCCCGCAGGCACCCGTCCCGCCGCAGGCCGGCTACGGCTTCCCCCAGCAGCCGGAGCGGCCGGGGCCGCCGGCCGAACAGCACGCACCTCAGCCCGGCTACGGCTTCCCGCCAGGCGCCCCGGCCCCCCAGGGCCCGCCCGACGCCCCCACTCCCCCGAGCGGGTACGGCTTCCCCCAGCCCGGCCAGCCGGAGCACACCGGCCACCCCGGTGGGCAGGTTCACCCCTCCGCCCCCGTGGACCCCCGCACGGGCACGGCCTGGCCGCAGCCCGTGCAGCACGACCAGCGGCAGCCCACCAACCCCGGTGTGGCGCCCCTCGGTTACACGGCCGCGGTGGAGCTGTCGTCCGACCGGCTGCTGAACAGCAAGAAGCAGAAGACGAAGAGTTCCCGCCCGGCGTCCGGGGGCGGGCGGTTCAGGCTGGGCGGGAAGAAGGAGGAGGCCGAGCGGCAGCGGAAGCTGGAGCTGATCAGGACGCCGGTGCTGTCCTGCTACCGCATCGCGGTCATCAGCCTCAAGGGCGGCGTCGGCAAGACGACGACCACCACCGCCCTCGGCTCGACACTCGCCACCGAGCGGCAGGACAAGATCCTCGCGATCGACGCCAACCCGGACGCCGGAACGCTCGGCCGCCGTGTGCGGCGCGAGACCGGGGCGACCATCCGTGACCTCGTCCAGGCGATCCCGTACCTCAACTCGTACATGGACATCCGGCGGTTCACCTCGCAGGCGGCCTCCGGGCTGGAGATCATCGCCAACGACGTCGACCCCGCCGTCTCCACGACGTTCAACGACGAGGACTACCGTCGCGCGATCGACATCCTCGGCAAGCAGTACCCGATCATCCTCACCGACTCCGGTACCGGTCTGCTCTACAGCGCCATGCGCGGGGTGCTCGACCTCGCGGACCAGCTCATCATCATCTCGACACCGTCCGTGGACGGGGCGAGCAGCGCCAGTACGACGCTGGACTGGCTGTCCGCGCACGGCTACCAGGACCTGGTGGCGCGTTCCCTGACGGTCATCTCGGGGGTGCGCGAGACCGGAAAGATGATCAAGGTGGACGACATCGTCTCCCACTTCGAGACGCGCTGCCGCGGTGTGGTGGTCGTGCCCTTCGACGAACACCTGTCGGCCGGCGCCGAGTTGGACCTCGACATGATGCGGCCGAAGGTGCGGGAGGCGTACTTCACGCTCGCCGCGATGGTCGCCGAGGACATCGCCAGGCACCAGCAGTCGCACGGCCTGTGGACATCGGACGGCAACCCGCCGCCGGTGGTCGCCCCGCCCCTGCCCGGTCAGCAGATCCCCGGTCAGCAGCCGTACCCGCCGCAGCAGGGCCAGCCCTACCCGGGTCAGCCCTACCCGGGTCAGCCCTACCCGGGTCAGCCGGCCCCCGGCCAGGCCCCGCAGCCCTACGGCCACCCGTATCCGCCTCAACAACCACAGCAGCCGCAGCCGGGCCAGCCCTACCCGCCGGCTCCGCCGCAGCAGTAGACGCGGCAGTCGGGCAAGCGAGAGGGCCCGTACCGTTCACGATCCACGAACGGTACGGGCCCTCTGTCCGCCTGCTCCGGCTTCAGCTCCTGACAGCCGGTCCGGCTACTTCGGCCGGTACGAGCCGATCAGTTCCCGGCACCTCTTCACGTCCTCGCCCATCGCCACGAGCAGCGCGTCCAGCGAGTCGAACTTCGCCTGGCCGCGCACGAAGGAGAGGAAGTCGACGGCGACGTGGAGGCCGTAGAGGTCGAGTCCGACGCGGTCGATGGCGTACGCCTCGACCGTGCGCTCGGTCCCGTCGAACTGCGGGTTCGTGCCGACGGAGATCGCGGCGGGCATGGCCTCGCCGTCGACGTGCAGCCAGCCGGCGTAGACGCCGTCGGCCGGGATCGCGGTGTGCGGGAGCGTCTCCACATTGGCCGTGGGGAAGCCCAGTTCGCGACCGCGCTGCGCACCGCGTACGACGACGCCCTCGACGCGGTGGGGGCGGCCGAGGATCTCGTGCGCCCCCTCGACGTCGCCCTCGGCGACCAGTCGCCGGGTCAGGGTCGAGGAGAACGGCTGTCCGCCGCCCGCCTCGCCGCTGACGAACAGGTCGACGACCTCGACGTCGAAGTCGTAGGTCTTGCCCTGCTCGGCCAGGAACGCCACGTCTCCGGCGGCCTTGTGGCCGAAGCGGAAGTTGGGACCCTCGACGACGGCCTTGGCGTGCAGCTTGTCGACCAGGACCTTGACGACGAAGTCGGCCGGGGACAGCCGCGAGAACTCGGTCGTGAACGGCAGGACCAGCACCGCGTCCACGCCCAGGTCGGCCATGAGTTCGGCACGGCGGTGGTGCGGGGCGAGCAGCGGAGGGTGGGAGCCGGGCCGCACGACCTCGCTGGGGTGCGGGTCGAAGGTCACGGCGACGACGGGAACGCCCCGTTCACGGGCGCGTTCCACGGCGTGCCGGAGGATCAGCTGGTGCCCACGGTGCACCCCGTCGTAGGAACCGATGGTGACGACGCTGCGCCCCCAGTCCTCGGGGATGTCCTCCAAGCCACGCCAGCGCTGCACTGTGACCGCTCCTCGTCGAACCCGTGTCCGTATTGATGCCTGTCCCTTACGCAGGTCTAAGGGTGCCATGCCCGGTGCCCTCGCCCCGCATCGGCATCCTGGCTGTGACCTGGAGCACGGGAAGCCGTGATCCGGACCACAGGTGGACGGACCGGTTCACGCGGGCACCCGCACCCCCCGTACCCCCGCCAGATTCTCGATCATCCGGCGGGTGCTCGGTCCGACCACCGCCGCCCACTCCTGGGGTGTGCCGTTGAGCCAGCCGGCCACGAGCCCCGCGAAACCGGGCACATGACGGGCCAGGTCGACGAGCGCCCAGTCGAACCGGGTTGCCCCTTCCGGTGTACGGACGAGCAGCATCCCGACCTGGTGGACCAGCGAACGGGTGGCCGCGACGTCCCCCGTCACCTCCGTGCCCTGCGTATCCGTGGTCACGCCGCGCGAGGCGGCCGCCCGCAGGAGGGCGTCGAGGACGGACGGGTCCCGCTCGGTCGCCATCACCAGGTCGAGCAGTTCGCGCCGCAACGGGCCGGAGGCAGGGGTGCCCGGCTCGGCGAAGACCGCCGCGAGGGCCGCGCGGACCTGTACGGGCCCGTCGACGATCAGACCGCTCACCAGCGGGAACAGTGCGGCGCGGGTGCCCGGACCGTGCTCCAGCCTGCGGTCGACGTACGCGGCCACGTGCCCGGCCACCTCCGGACGCAGTTCGACGACCTCGCGCACCAGGACGGTGACGCGGCGCGCGAGGCCGGGTGTGGTGACCTCGGCGAGGGTGCGCAGGGCCTCCCCGTCCGAGCCCTCGGCACCCGGAGTCCGCAGCCGGGTGCGGAAGGCGTCGAGCACCGTCTCCGGGTGGGTGGCGAGCGCGCCGACCAGGGCACTCGCGGGCAGTTGCGGGTCCCCGGCCGCGAAACGCTCCAGCGCCTGCGGCAGATACCGCGGCCTGGTCAGCGGGTCCCGTACGAGCAGGGCGAGGGCGCCGCTGTGCAGGGTGACGTCGGCGGGGCGTCCCAGCAGGGCGAGCGCCGCGTGGCGGAGCAGCCCGCGGTCGGCCTCGGTGCGCACGTGCGCGGCGGTCCGCAGCCCGTAGGCGAGTCCGGCGACCCGGCGAGCCGGGCGGTCGTCGTGCGCCCAGCGGTTGACGGCCCGGCAGACCGCCGAGGGCTCCTCCTCGGACAGCACGGCGAGCAGTTCGTCGCCGCGCCGGTGCGCGCTGTCGACCAGTGCCTCGGTGAGGTCGTCCAGGGCGCACCGCCGATGCGTGTGGAGCAGCGCCTGCGCGGCCGTCGCCACGGTGGCGTCGGGGGTCGCGACCAGCGGGGTGTCGTCGAGGAACCAGCGGGTGAGCAGCGGCTGTACGGCGGCGGGGCGGGCCGCGAGGAGCCGGGAGACCACGTCGAGATAGCGGGGCCCCTCGCCGGTGGCAGGGTCGGCGACGACCAGGCGACGCAGCAGGTCGAACCGTTCCGCCTCGGGCAGCGGCAGCTCCGCCCAGAAGTCCGGCCCGAACTCCCCCGGTACGCCCCGGCCCTGGGCACGCCAGGCCCCGATCCGCTCGGTGAGAAAACGCAGCACCCGGGTGTAGGGCGTCGCGTCGGGCACCCGGAGCAGCACCTCGGACAGGAGGCGGGCGGCCCACCAGGTGGGGTCGTCGGGGGCGTGGGCACCGGGCGGCAGTAGTGCGTCCAGGGCGTCGAGCAGCTCCTCCAGGCGTCCGGCGAGTTCGGTGGCGCCCTGCTGCCGGCCGAGGAGGAGCAGGGCGTGGACGACGGGGCCCACGCGGTGGCGGGGCACGGGGAGGTTGCGGGTGGCCCGGCGGGCGTGGCGGCGGACACGGGCCTGGGACGGCATCGTGGCCCAGCCGCGCCGTGCCTCGTCCTGCGCGATCCAGCCCCGGTGCACCAGCGCGTGCAGAGCCGCGTCGAGGTCCAGGTGGGCGCCCTGGATCCAGTCGGCCAGCTCCTCGTGGGCGAAGCGGTAGCCGTCGCCCGCCGGGACGAGCAGCCCCTCGGTGAGCACGGCGGAGGCCCAGCCGGTGGTGCCGCCGAGTCGCCTGCCCGGCACCGGGCCCCAGGGGAACACCGCCTCGAACGCCGCCCGGTCCAGCTCTCCCTGCCCGGGGCCCAGACACCGCCGGGCCGCTTCGTGCACCTGCCCGGAGACCTGTGCCGCGAGCCGCCGCACGGCCGTCCCCCGGACGCCGTTCACCGCGGCGAGCCGCACGGCGACGCGCAGACACATCAGATCCAGGTAGGCACCCAGCACCTCGTCCCGGCCGGGCCGCCCCGAGGAGGCGAAGGAGGCCCACGGGCCCGAGGAGGGTGCCGTCGAACCGGCGGAGGACGCCCCCGCGTCGGGCGGTCCGGCGGAGGCGCCATCCTCGCCGGGCCGCCCGCCCGGGGTGTCCGGCAGCGCCGCCCGTACCTCGGCCAGGAGCCGCAGGGTGAGCGGATGCCGGGCGTCGGGCCGGGCCAGCGCGTCCTCGGGGAGCCCGTACCGGAACCGGGCCCGCCGGGCCTCGTCCTGCGTCAGGTCACCCAGCCGTACGCAGGCGGGCAGCGCCTGCCCCTCCGCGCCGGACGCCTCTCCGTGCAGCAGTTCCGCCGGGAAGTGCGCCCCGGCCCGCTCCCAGTACTCGGCACGGCAGGCGACCACGAGCCGGGCCCCGTTCTCCCGCAGCCACTGAGCCGTCCCGGCGGTCCACTCGGCCAGCCGGTGCGCGAGCGCCGGCGGCATCTCCTCGGGCCCGTCGAGAAGCAGTAGCAGGGGCCGCCCCCGCGCCGCGGCGAGCCGGGCGAGCCGCTCGGGACGGATGTCCCCCAGCTCACCGCCGTACCGGCCGGAGGGAGAGCGCTCCGCCTCGACGGACCGGCCGTCCGGAACACCTGAAGCGCCCGCCGTCCCGGGTGTCCCCGACGGCGCCGAAGCCCCGGCCCCGTCCGACCTCTCGGCCGACGCCGACGCCGACGCCGCCACGATCCGCCCCGCCCGTTCCAGCGCGCGTCGCGCCGCGTCCGCCACGGAGTCGTCCTCGGAGAGGAGATCGGCGCCGCGCAGCCAGAGCGTGGGCGCGGGCTCGGGGCCCCGGCCGCGTCGGGCGGCGAGGGCGGCCAGCTCGGTCGTACGGCCGCTGCCGGGGGCGCCGACGAGGCCGAGGACCCTGGCCGGGCCGTCGACGAAGGCGGTGAACTCCCGCACGACACCGACGCGTTCGACAGGGTCGGCGCCGGTCGCCGCGACGGCCCCGGCACTCGCCCCCGGCCCGTCCGACCCCACGGTGGTGGCCGTCAGCTCCAGTACCCCGGCCAGATTCAGATCGGTGCCGTACGCGGCCACGGTCGCCGCGTTGCGTGCGAGCAGTTCGGCCAGGGGCCGCTCGGAGCGCCAGTCGCGCAGGGGCACGGCGAAGCCGGCGGTCCGGTGCGCCGCCTCCAGTGCCGTGCCGAGCACGCCCACCACGGTTCCGGTGCTCGCGTCGAGGACCGGTCCGCCGGCCGCGCCCCCGCCCAGCCGCAGCGCCTCGCTCCCGGCCGTGCCGATCGCCAGCTCCAGGGCGCCGCGCAGCAGATGGAAACCGTCGGTCGCCGTGTACGTGACGTCCGCGGTGCCCAGCACCCGTGCCTCGCGCCAGCCGCCGGCCGCGATGCGGACGTACGCGCCCGTCGCGACCTCGTCCCGCAGGGCGAAGGGCAGCGGGTCCACGCACAGCCCCTCGGTGCGGATGAGCGCGAGATCGAGGGCGGGCAACGCGGTCACCGCGTCGGAGCTCACCACGCAGACGCGGTCGCCGGTGGCGTGCACCACGATGCGGGCCAGTCCGTCCACCGCCTCGTGGCTGGTGACGACCGTGCCGTGGTGATCGGCCACGAAGCCCGTGCCGCGTGGTCGTCCCGCCAGATCGCCGACCCGCACGAGGACTTCGTCCCGCGCCGCAGGGCGGCCGTCGTCTGTCGCCCGACGGCCCCGTACCGCCATGTCCTGACCTCCCCGTCGTACCTGTGTTCCGACGGTAGGCACGTGAAGATCAGCGGAACAGATCGCATGGCGAACGCGCCCCCTTCCGCTCCCTCGGTTCACTCCGAGCGCCTGCACGAAGGGGTGAATAACCCCGGGTGGATGGATACACCTCTGGGTGGGGGAACCGAGGGGGGACCGTGGAGCGGCGGGAACGGCAGTCCCCGTGACCGCCGCTCCACGTTTCGCCGGCCGTTCCCCGTCCCCCTCGGGGGCCGTCCGTCAGCCGAAGACGGCGAGGCTCCTGGCCTTGCCCTTCTGGCTCTCCACCAGGGCCAGGAAGCGGCCGGCGGGGTCGAAGACGGCGACGGCCCCGCGCTCGGCGTACTCCTCGGGCATCTCCAGCCGCACCCCGTTCAGCAAAAGTCGCGCCCGCTTGTCGTCCACGTCCCAGCGGGGGAACGCGGCATCGGCGGCCTCGGCCACCGGCATCACGGTCAGCTCCTGCTGGAGCTGGTCCAGGGTCCGCGCGGAGTCCAGCTTGTACGGCCCCACACGGGTCCGGCGCAGCGCGGTGAGGTGGCCGCCGACGCCGAGTCCGGCGCCCAGGTCGCGGGCGAGGGCGCGGATGTACGTCCCGGAGGAGCACACCACCGACACCACCAGGTCGAGAACGGGGGTGCCGTCCTCGGCGACGGCCTCACGGACGTCGTACACGGCGAAGGAGGAGATGGTGACGGGCCGGGCGGGAATCTCGAAGTCCTCGCCGTCCCGGGCCCGCTTGTACGACCGCACGCCGTCGATCTTGATGGCGCTGACCTTGGACGGCACCTGCATGATCCGGCCGGTCAGCTCGGCCACACCGGCGTCGACCGCGTCCCGGGTGACCTTCGACGCGTCGACCGACGCCGTGATCTCGCCCTCGGCGTCGTCGGTGAGTGTGGTCTGCCCGAGCCGGACGGTCCCGAGGTACTCCTTCTCGGTGAGCGCGAGGTGACCGAGCAGCTTGGTCGCCTTCTCCACCCCCAGGACGAGCACTCCGGTGGCCATGGGGTCGAGCGTCCCCGCGTGCCCGACCCGGCGGGTCCGGGCGATGCCGCGCATCTTCGCGACGACGTCGTGCGAAGTGAAGCCCGACGGCTTGTCGACGATGACAAGGCCGTCGGGCGTGGTGTTCTTCTGGCGCTGCTCAGTCATTCGGCGGCGGCGTCCTCGTCGGCGTCGTCATCGGCGTCCTCGTCCGGCTTGCGGTACGGGTCGGCCTCACCGGCGTACTTCGCGCCCGACGCGGTCTCACGCACCTGTGCGTCCGAGGCCCGCGCCTTGTCGAGGAGGTCGTCGATGGTCTTGGCGGTGTCCGGGAGGGCGTCGGCCACGAAGGTGAGGGTCGGCGTGAACTTCACACCGGCGGCACGGCCGACCTCGGAGCGGAGGATGCCCTTGGCGCTCTCCAGCCCCGCGGCGGCGGCGGCCCGCTCCTCGTCGTCCCCGTACACCGTGTAGAAGACGGTCGCCTCCCGCAGGTCACCGGTCACCCGGGTGTCCGTGATGGTGACGTGTGAGCCGAGCCGCGGGTCCTTGATCCCGCGCAGCAGCTTCTGGGCCACCACCTCTCGGATGAGGTCCGCCAGCCTCTTGGCACGCGCGTTGTCGGCCACTGGTCCGTCTCCTAGCTCGTTCTGCGTTACTGCTGGTTGTCGAATTGTCTGTGCGACCGCGACCGTTCAGTCGTCGTCACCGTGCAACCGCCGTCTGACCGAGAGCAGTTCGACCTCGGGACGCCCCGCGACCAGCCGCTCGCACCGGTCGAGTACGTCCGTCAGGTGCCCCGTGTCACCCGACACCACCGCCAGCCCGATCACGGCCCGGCGGTGCAGATCCATATGGTCGACCTCCGCCACGCTCACCGCGAACCTGCGGTGCAGCTCGGCCACGATCGGACGGACGACGGAGCGCTTCTCCTTCAGCGACCGTACGTCGCCGAGCAGGAGATCGAAGGACAGAGTCCCCACGTACATGTGTGTGTCCGGTTCACCCGCCGGTACGGGATAGACGGCCTGCCCCTGTGTCGGGCAGGAACATCAGAACCGTACATCGAAAGGCGGACACCCTCGACGGGATTGTTCGCCGGGGCCGGGGCCCGGGGGCAAAGCCCCCAGGAACGGCCACACCGGCCGGGGGTGAACAGGTCACCCCCGGCCGGCATGGACCACCGCTGGTTACGACCGCGGCTTCTCGCGCATCTCGTACGTCGCGATGACGTCGTCGACCTTGATGTCGTTGAAGTTGCCGAGGTTGATACCGCCCTCGAACCCTTCGCGGATCTCGGTGACGTCGTCCTTGAAGCGACGCAGACCGGAGATGGTGAGGTTCTCCGCGATGACCTTGCCGTCGCGGACGAGTCGAGCCTTCGTGTTGCGCTTGACCTCGCCCGAGCGGACCAGGACACCGGCGATGTTGCCGAGCTTGGACGACTTGAAGACCTCGCGGATCTCCGCCGTGCCGAGCTCGACCTCCTCGTACTCCGGCTTGAGCATGCCCTTGAGGGCCGCCTCGATCTCCTCGATGGCCTGGTAGATCACCGAGTAGTACCGGACGTCGACGCCCTCGCGCTCCGCCATCTGCTGTGCGCGGCCCGCGGCGCGGACGTTGAAGCCGATGACGATGGCGTCGGAGCCGGTCGCCAGGTCGATGTCCGACTCGGTGACCGCACCCACGCCGCGGTGCAGGACGCGGATGTCGACCTCTTCGCCGACGTCGAGCTGGAGCAGCGAGGACTCGAGGGCCTCCACCGAACCGGACGCGTCGCCCTTGATGATGAGGTTGAGTTCCTGCACCAGACCGGCCTTGAGGGCCTCGTCCAGGTTCTCCAGGGAGAACCGGACGCCCCGGCGGGCGAAGTTGGCGTTCCGCTCGCGGGCGGCACGCTTCTCGGCGATCTGACGGGCCGTACGGTCCTCGTCGACGACGAGGAAGTTGTCGCCGGCGCCGGGGACGTTGGTGAGACCCAGGACCAGGACGGGGGTCGAGGGACCCGCTTCCTCGACGTTGTTGCCGTTGTCGTCGAGCATCGCCCGGACACGGCCGTACGCGTCGCCGACCACCATCGTGTCGCCGATGCGCAGCGTGCCGCGCTGGACCAGGACGGTCGAGACCGCACCGCGGCCGCGGTCGAGGTGGGACTCGATCGCGATGCCCTGCGCGTCCTGCTGGGGGTTGGCCCGCAGGTCGAGCGAGGCATCCGCGGTCAGGACCACGGCCTCCAGCAGGGAGTCGATGTTCAGACCCTGCTTGGCGGAGATGTCGACGAACATCGTGTCGCCGCCGTACTCCTCGGCCACCAGACCGAACTCGGTGAGCTGACCGCGCACCTTGGTCGGGTCGGCGCCCTCGACGTCGATCTTGTTGACCGCGACCACGATCGGCACGTCGGCCGCCTTGGCGTGGTTCAGCGCCTCGATCGTCTGGGGCATCACACCGTCGTTGGCCGCCACCACGAGGATCGCGATGTCGGTCGACTTCGCACCACGGGCACGCATGGCGGTGAACGCCTCGTGACCCGGGGTGTCGATGAAGGTGATCCTGCGCTCTTCGTCGTTGACCTGGGTCGCGACCTGGTACGCGCCGATGTGCTGCGTGATGCCGCCGGCCTCGCCCGCGACGACGTTCGTCTTGCGGATGGTGTCGAGCAGGCGGGTCTTACCGTGGTCGACGTGACCCATGACGGTCACGACCGGCGGACGCGCGACGAGGAACTCCTCGCCACCCTCGTCCTCGCCGAACTCGATGTCGAAGGACTCGAGCAGCTCGCGGTCCTCCTCCTCCGGGCTGACGATCTCGACGACGTAGTTCATCTCGCCGGCGAGCAGCTGGAGGGTCTCGTCGGAGACGGACTGCGTGGCGGTGACCATCTCGCCGAGGTTCATCATCACCGCGACGAGCGACGCCGGGTTGGCGCCGATCTTCTCGGCGAAGTCGGTGAGCGACGCACCGCGCGACAGGCGGACGGACTGTCCGTTGCCGCGAGGCAGCATCACGCCGCCGACCGACGGGGCCTGCATGGCCTCGTACTCCTGGCGCCTCTGCCGCTTCGACTTGCGACCGCGACGCGCGGGACCGCCGGGACGGCCGAAGGCGCCCTGCGTGCCACCACGGGCACCGGGACCGCCGGGACGGCCACCGAAACCGGGACGACCGCCGCCGCCACCGGGACCTCCGGGACGGCCGGCGAAGCCGCCACCGCCACCGGCGCCACCGGGACCGCCCGGACGACCGGCGAAGCCGCCGCCGCCACCGGGACGACCGGCGAAGCCGCCGCCACCGGGACGACCGGCGCCGCCACCGGGGCCACCCGGACGACCGCCGCCACCGGGACCGCGGCCACCGGGGCCACCGCCGCCGGGACGCGGGCCGGCAGCCGGACGCTGCGGCATCATGCCGGGGTTGGGACGGTTGCCGCCGGGGCCGCCGCCGGGACGGGGCGCCTGCGGACGGGGCATGCCGCCCGGAGTGGGACGGGCACCGCCCGGACCGCCCTGGGGACGCGGAGCGCCACCGGGACCGCCCTGCGGACGGGGAGCCTGGCCGGGGGCCTGCGGACGCGGACCGCCGCCCTGGGCGCCGCCGGGGCCGCCGGGACGAGGCGCGCCGCCGCCGGGACGGGGCGCCTGCGGGCGTCCCATGCCGGTGGAGCCGCCGGAGGTGAAGGGGTTGTTGCCCGGACGCGGACCGGCCGGACGGGCACCGCCCGGCTTGGGCGCGCCGGCGCCACCGGGGCGCTCGGAACGCTGGCCGCCGGGACGCGGACCCTGGCCGCGGTCGCCGCGGTCCTGGCCGGGACCACCCGGACGCTGACCACCGGGACGCGGCGCGGCCGGGCCGGGACGGGCGCCCGGACGCGGTGCGGACGGGGCGGAGGAGGCGGCCGGAGCCGACGGGGGTGCCTGGAACTCGGGCACGCTCGGGGCCGGGGAGGCCGGAGCGGGCTTCGGCGTCGGCGGCTTGGGACCGGGCGTCGGGCGCGGACCCGGGGCCGGGGCGGCGGGCCGCTCGGCGACGGGCGGCTTCGGCGCGGCCGGGCCGGGACGGGGCGCGGCCGGACGTGCGGCCTGCGCGGGAGAGGGGGCCGCCGGACGCGCCGGGCCGGCCTTGCGCGGGGCGGGCTTGCCGCCACCGCTGCCCTGCTGGAGGGCGTCTGTCAGTTTGCGTACAACGGGCGCCTCGATCGTCGAGGACGCCGAACGGACGAATTCACCGAGCTCTTGGAGCTTGGCCATGACGACCTTGCTCTCAACCCCGAACTCCTTGGCGAGTTCGTATACCCGGACCTTAGCCACTTCGCTCCTTTTTAGGTCCGGGTGCGTCCGGACCGTCGCTACTTCATGGGCGTACTCATCGCGTGCTCATCGAGTGCTCATCGCAATCTCGACCTACTTCCAACTCGCGGGGTACCAGGGCCGTACGGAGGTTCCGTACGACGCGTCTTACGGTGTCGCCTGTTCGGCAACTGTCGTCTGCTCCACGTATCGGCGCAACGCCTTTGTGTCGAGCGCTCCCGGGGCACGCAGCGCCCGCGTGAACGCCCGGCGGCGTACCGCCAGGTCGAGACAGACCTGGGCGGGGTGCAGATACGCACCCCGGCCGGGCAGCGTACCGCGAGGATCGGGGACGCATTCGTCCTCGATCGCCACGACCCGCAGCAGTTCGGTCTTCGCCGTTCGCTGCCTGCACCCCACACAGGTGCGTTCAGGGCATGCGCGGGCACGCGTCCGGCCAGACACTGTTAAGTCTACCTCCCCGCACCGACCTCACCCCTTCGGGGCAAGAATCGAACGGTTGTTGTCGTGATCCAAACGACGTGCGGCTTGGATCTATTCCCCGGCCGCCGGGACGAGCCCGGACGACTCGTTCGGACGACCTGTTCGGACGTCCGATCGGGTGATCACTCCGACGGCTGCTCGGTGTCCGGGCGGATGTCGATCCGCCAGCCGGTGAGGCGGGCGGCGAGGCGGGCGTTCTGGCCCTCCTTGCCGATCGCCAGTGACAGCTGGTAGTCGGGCACCGTCACCCGCGCGGAGCGGGCCGCGAGGTCCACCACCTCGACCTTGGAGACCCGGGCCGGGGAGAGCGCGTTCGCCACCATCTCGGCCGGGTCGTCCGACCAGTCGACGATGTCGATCTTCTCGCCGTTCAGCTCGCCCATGACGTTGCGCACCCGGCCGCCCATCGGGCCGATGCAGGCGCCCTTGGCGTTCAGGCCGCTGCGGGTGGAGCGGACGGCGATCTTCGTGCGGTGGCCGGCCTCACGCGCGATGGCGGCGATCTCGACGGACCCGTCGGCGATCTCCGGCACCTCCAGCGCGAAGAGCTTCTTCACCAGGCTGGGGTGGGTGCGGGAGAGCGTCACGGAGGGACCGCGCACCCCCTTCGCCACCCGCACGACGTACGAGCGCAGCCGCATGCCGTGCTGGTACGCCTCGCCCGGGACCTGTTCCTGCACGGGCAGGATGGCCTCCAGCTTGCCGATGTCGACGAGGACGTTCTTCGGGTCGCGGCCCTGCTGGACCACGCCGGTGACGATGTCGCCCTCGCGCCCCGCGTACTCGCCGAGCGTCGCGTCGTCCTCCGCGTCCCGCAGGCGCTGCAGGATCACCTGTTTGGCGGTGGTGGCGGCGATCCGCCCGAAGTCCGACGGGGTGTCGTCGAACGCGCGCGCCTCCTGCCCCTCCTCCAGGTCCTCGGGGTCCTCCTTCGCCCACACGGTCACATGGCCGGTCTCCCGGTTGAGCTCCACGCGCGCGTGCCGGCGGCTTCCCTCGGTGCGGTGGTAGGCGATGAGGAGGGCCGCCTCGATCGCCTCGACGAGCAGGTCGAAGGAGATCTCCTTCTCCCGTACCAAGCCCCGCAGGGCGCTCATGTCGATGTCCACGGCTACGCCTCCTCCTCTTGCGTCATGTCCTTCTTGTCCTTGCGGTTGAACTCGACCTGGACACGGGCCCTGTCGATCTGGTCGAAGGCGAGCCGGCGGGTGGTGGCCTTGCGGCCCTTCACGCCGGGCACTTCGAGATCGAGGCCGTCGTCGTCCACGGTCAGGATTCTGGCGATCAGTTCCCCGTCCTCATGGAGCGCGAACTTCACCAGTCGGTCCACGGCGCGCCGGTAGTGGCGCTGCTCGGTGAGGGCGCGCTCGGCACCCGGCGTCCCGACCTCCAGGGTGTACTCCGACTGGCCCATCGCGTCCGTCTCGTCCAGCTTGGCCGAGAGCGCGCGGCTGACGTCGGCGACCGCGTCCAGATCCGCGCCCTCGTCCGAGTCGACCACCACGCGCAGCACCCGCCTGCGTCCGACCGAGTCCACTGCGATCTCTTCGAGATCGAGGCCCTGGGAGCGTACGAGCGGTTCCAGCAGTTCTCGCAGCCTCTCGCTCTGGGTGGTGCTCATCCGGGTGACTCCTCGGCCGCGTGTGCTGTTGTGGGTAGGGCGCGTGTCAGGTCAAAGGGTAGCCGCTCCGCTGGGGTGTTGCCGTCCGCCTCCGCGCTCGGACGGCCGTCGCGGAACGGCGGACACGGGTGGTGCGCGGCTCGCCGCGCGGTTCCCCGCGCCGCTTCGGGGCGCGGTGGTGGCGGCCTTGGATCACCTGCGCGGGTACCGTGATCGCACCGCTTCTTTGTTCGTACGACCTCTCTAGGACGTCTGCTGTGTCGTTCAGCCTGCCGTCGCGTGCCCGGTCGGGGCCGCGCAGAAGGAGTTTGCTCGTCGGGGCCGCCGGCGCGGGCCTGCTCGCGGGGTGCTCGTCCGGGGGTGAGGGTTCGGACGTCGCCGGGGGCGGCCCGTCGGCCGTGGAGCGGGCACGCGCGCGTGCCGCCCGGGACAGCGAGGCGCTCGTCGAGCGGTACGACGCCGTCATCGCCGGGCATCCCGGTCTGGCCGTGCTGCTGACCCCGCTGCGGGCGGAGGTCGTCCGGCACGCCGAGGCGTTCGGGGGCGGGAAGGCGGCGCACGCCGGGAGGAGCGGCGCGAACAGGGCCTCCGCGTCGCCGTCCGTCTCTCCTTCGGGCTCGCCCTCCGCGTCGGCGTCCCCCTCCCCCGTGCCGGACAGCCCCGAGGCCGCCCTCGGCGAGCTGGCCGCCGCCGAACGGAAGCTCGCCGACCGGCGGGCCAAGGCACTGCTGGAGGTGCCGGGCGAGGTGGCGCGGCTGATGGCTTCGGTGGCGGCGGCGGGGGCCGGGCACGCGTACATGCTGACGGAGGGTGCGAAGTGAGCAGCGGTGAGCTGCAGGCGGTCCAGGCGGCGCTCGGGGCCGAGCACGCCGCCGTGTACGGGTACGGCGTCGTGGGCGGGAAGATCGGCGAGGCACGGCAGAGCGAGGCACGCACGGCGTACGACGCGCACCGGGCCCGCCGGGACCAGCTCGTCCGGGCCGTGCGCGATCTGGGCGGCGAGCCCGCCGCGGCGGCGGCCGGATACGCGCTGCCCTTCCAGGTGACCGATGCAGGCTCCGCCGAACGGCTCGCCGCCGAGCTGGAGGAGCGGGTGGCCGGCGTGTACTCCGACCTCGTCCGGGCATCCGAGGGTGACCGGCGCGGCGCGGCGGCCGAGGCACTGCGGGAAGCGGCGGTGCGTGCGGTGCGGTGGCGGGGCGAAAGCGTAGCCTTCCCTGGTCTCGCCGAGCGGACGGCCGCCGCCGGCCCGTCGGCGACACCGCACACCTGATCACGGTCCGGAAGGGAACGACTCGCACATGGCGCGCAGGGTTTTCGAGGACTTCGAACCGCCGCGGCGGCTGGTGCGAGCGCTCGCCGAGACCCGACGGCCGGACGGCGGTGACGGGATCGGCGATTGGCTGGAAATGCTCCCCGAGCTGCTGCAACAGGCCGTCGATCTACGCGAGTTGACCGTCGAGCGGGTGCAGGCTCCCGGCGGCCGCAGCAGTCTGGTGCTCCTCGTCCGGCTGATCGACGACACCCCCGCCGTGCTCAAGGTGGCGCCCGAGCGGGCCCGGCCGGAGAGCGAGCGGGCGGCCCTCGCGCACTGGGACGGACGGGGCGCGGTGCAGCTGCTCGACCCCGGCGCCGGGCACGGCGTGCTGCTGCTGGAGCGGCTGCGGCCCGATCTGTCGGTGCGGTCGCTGCCCGAGGCGAAGGCGTCGCTGGAGGCCGCGGCGACCCTGCGGCGGCTGTGGGTCGAACCGCCCGCGGCGCATGTCTTCGAGACCGTGGCGGAACGGACGCAGCGGCAGGCCGGGCTGATGCGTTCCGGCTCCGAAGGCGACGGGGAGACCGGAGCTCTGGTCGACGCCGCTCTCGCCGTGCGGGAGGAGCTGCTCGCGGACGCGCCCGAGGAACGGTTGCTGCACGGGACGTTCCGGCAGAGCAAGGTGCTGGCCGGGGAGCGGTTGCCGTGGCTGGCGGTGGGGCCGGACCCGGTGGTGGGTGAGTGCGCGTTCGACCTGGCCCGGCTGGTGCGGGACCGGGTGGAGGATCTGATCGCCTCGCCGTCGGGGGCGGCGATCACCCGGCGGCGGATCAGGAAACTGGCCGAGTCGCTGGATGTGGATCAGGAGCGGCTGCGGGGGTGGACGCTGTTCCGGGCAGTCGAGTCGGGGGTGCGGGCGCTGCGCGTGGGGCGGCCGAGGGACGCGGAGCTGCTGCTCGAGTTCGCCGGCTGGCTCTGACCGGCCCGGACGCCGAGCTGTCGGCGCGGTGACGTGGCACAGGCTCGTACCGAGGGCGTGCGGGTCCGGGGTGACAGCCGGGCGCCCGTGCGGGATCCCGCGTCGGCACCGGCTCACAACGACGCCTCGACCGTTCCCGTCCCGCGGTGACGTTCGGTCACGCCCTACGGTCGGGGAACGGTCGGATGCGGCTCAGGCGCCGGTCAGGCGGTCAGGCGGTCAGACGGGCGATCGCCTCGTCGACCGTCAGCTCCTCGCGCTCACCGGTACGGCGGTCCTTCAGCTCCAGGACGCCCTCGGCGGAGCGGCGGCCGGCGACCAGGATCTTCGGTACGCCGATCAGCTCGGAGTCGGTGAACTTCACGCCCGGGGAGACCCCGGCACGGTCGTCGACCAGCACGCGCAGACCGGCGGCCCGCAGCTTCTCGGAGACGTCGAGGGCGAGTTCGGTCTGCAGGGCCTTGCCGGCGGCGACGACGTGCACGTCGGCCGGGGCGACCTCGGCGGGCCAGCACAGGCCCTTGTCGTCGGCGCTCTGCTCGGCGAGGGCGGCGACCGCGCGGGAGACGCCGATGCCGTAGGAGCCCATGGTGACGCGGACGGGCTTGCCGTGCCGGCCGAGGACGTCGAGCTTGAGAGCGTCGGCGTACTTGCGGCCGAGCTGGAAGATGTGGCCGATCTCGATGGCGCGGTCCAGCTTCAGGCCGGTGCCGCAGTTCGGGCAGGGGTCGCCCTCCTGGACGACCACGACGTCGACGTACTCGCCGACCTCGAAGTCACGGCCCGCGACGACGTTCTTCGCGTGGGTGCCCGGCTTGTTGGCGCCGGTGATCCAGGCGGTGCCCGGCGCGACGCGCGGGTCGGCGACGTAGGTGACCTTCTCGCCGAGGCCCTGCGGGCCGACATAGCCGCGGACCAGGTCGGGGCGGCCCGCGAAGTCCGCCTCGGTGACCATCTCGACGACCGCCGGGGCGAAGTGCGCCTCGACCTTGCCCATGTCGACCTCGCGGTCGCCGGGGACACCGACGGCGACGATCTCGCCGTCGACCTTGACGAGGAGGTTCTTCAGGGTGGCGGAGGCCTCGACGCCGAGGTACGCGGCGAGGGTCTCGATCGTCGGGGTGTCCGGGGTCGGGATCTCTTCGAGGGCGGGCACATCACCGGCGTCCACCGGCTTCAGCTCGAAGGTGATCGCCTCGGTGTTCGCCGCGAAGTCGCAGGCGGGACAGTCCGCGAAGGTGTCCTCGCCGGCGCCCGCCGGGGCCAGGAACTCCTCCGACTTGGAGCCGCCCATCGCGCCCGCCGTGGCGGCGCAGATGCGGTAGTCGAGGCCCAGACGCTCGAACACCTTCTGGTACGCCTCGCGGTGCAGGGCGTACGACTGGGCGAGACCCTCGTCCTCGGTGTCGAAGGAGTACGAGTCCTTCATCAGGAACTCGCGGCCGCGCAGGATGCCGGCACGGGGGCGGGCCTCGTCCCGGAACTTCGTCTGGATCTGGTAGAGGATCACCGGCAGGTCCTTGTAGGAGGACGCCTGGTCCTTCACGATCAGCGTGAAGATCTCCTCGTGGGTGGGGCCGAGGAGGTAGTCGCCGCCCTTGCGGTCCTTCAGCCGGAACAGCTCGGGGCCGTACTCGTCCCAGCGCCCGGTCGCCTCGTACGGCTCCTTCGGCAGCAGGGCGGGGAGCAGCACCTCCTGGGCGCCGATCGCGTCCATCTCCTCGCGGACGATGCGCTCCACGTTGGCGAGGACCTTCTTGCCGAGCGGCAGCCAGGTCCACACGCCGGCCGCCGTGCGGCGGACGTACCCGGCGCGGACGAGGAGCTTGTGGCTGAGCACCTCGGCGTCCGCCGGGTCGTCGCGCAGCGTCTTCGCCATCAACTGGGACATGCGCTGGACCGGTGGGTTCGCCATGATTCTCGTACTCCTGCTGCGGATCGGGTGATGGCAGGAGGTTAGCGGGGGTACACGGGCCCGTGGAAATCCGGCGGCGGGGGCGGGGCGCTACCTGCGGCGCAGGGGCAGGGGGGCGCCCATCACCGCGTACGGCTTGGGGGCGCTGGGGAAGACGACCCGGCGGGCGAGGTCCGTGTAGCCGAGGGAGCGGTACAGGCCGCGGGCCGGGCTGTCGACGTCGATCGCGGAGAGGATCGAGCGGGGTTCGGCCGCGCTGTCGGTGATGGCGGTGATGAGGGCGCGGCCGACGCCGTGGTTCTGGTGGTGGGGGTGGACGTGCAGTTCGGTGATCACGAAGGAGTCGTCGAGCCAGTGCTCGTGGTGCAGGGCGCGGAGGTAGGGCTCGACGACGGTGGACCACCAGTGGGAGCGGTCGTTGGGCATGCCGTAGACGAAGCCCACGAGCCGTCCGGCGGTGGTGGCACCGAGGGCACGGGCGCCGGGGTACGTCATGTGGCGGAGGACGATCTGGCGGCGGACGGCCACCTCGTCGGGGGCGAGGCCGAATGCGATCGCCTGGACGGCCAGGGCCTCGTCTACGTGGGCTGAGAGGTCCAGGGGGCCGATGACGAGGCTCATGTTGCGGATGCTACAGGGGGGTTCGGGTCCGCTGCGGGGCGCGGGGCGGATGTGGCCGGCGGCGTGCCCGGGCCGGGCCCGGCGGCTTCTCAGAACAGCACGCTCATGAAGGCGCCCACCTCTTGGAAGCCCACCCTCTGGTAGGTGCGCCTCGCCGCCGTGTTGAAGTCGTTGACGTAGAGGCTGACCACGGGGGCCACGTCGGCCAGGGCGTAGCGGAGGACCGCTGCCATGCCGGGGGCGGCCAGGCCCTGGCCCCGGAACTCGGGGGCCACCCAGACGCCCTGGATCTGGCAGGCCCGGGCGGTCGCCGCGCCGATCTCGGCCTTGAACAGGACGCGGCCGTCCGGGGCGAGGCGGGCGAAGGAGCGGCCGGAGCCCACGAGTTCGGCGACCCGGGCCTGGTAGAGGAGGCCGCCGTCGCCGGCCAGCGGGGAGACACCGACCTCCTCGGTGAACATCGCCACGCACGCCGGCATGATCGTGTCCATCTCGTCCTTGCGGATGCGGCGGACGTACGGGTCGGGGACGACGTCGGCGGGGTCGGGGAGCCGGTCGGTGACCATGAGGGGCTGGTGGGAGCGGACCTCACGGGCCGGACCCCAGCTGGGTTCGAGCAGCCGCCACAGCTGAGCGGTGGGTTCGGCGGGGCCGACGACCGAGGAGCAGCGGCGGCCGGCCCGGCGGGCGCGGTCGGCGAAGGCGCGCACGGCGCGGGGGGTGGCGCAGATGGGGACGAGGTTGGCGCCGGCGTAGCAGAGGGAGGTCAGGGCGCCTTCCTCGTACCAGCCCCACATCTCGCCGCCGAGCCGCCACGGGTCCAGCCCGGCGACCTGGACGCGGGACGTCACGAAGGCGTTCGCGACGGGGTCTCGGTCCAGGACGGCGAGTGCGGCGTCCAGGTCACTCGGTTCGAGGACCCTGGTGGTGGTCTGGGTCAACACGTGGGGGGGCCTCACCCTGGGGTCTGCGCTGGTCTCCGCACGATACCTTGCCGGGCTGTGCCGGTCGCCCTGTGGCTGCGCCACGGCCGAGCGCCCAGTGACTCGGGGGGCCTGTGCGTTGACGGGTGCGGGTGCGTCGTGGCTCGTCGCGCAGTTCCCCGCGCCCCTGAGGACGGCCCTGCCGGGCCAGTCCTCGGAAGACACCGAGTCCTCCTCAGCCCGCCACCGCCACGGTGGGTTCGCCCGAGGTGATGCCGTCCGCCTCCATCTGTTCGGCGATCTTCATCGCCTCCTCGATGAGGGTCTCGACGATCTTGGATTCGGGGACGGTCTTGATGACCTCGCCCTTGACGAAGATCTGGCCCTTGCCGTTGCCGGAGGCGACGCCGAGGTCGGCCTCGCGGGCCTCGCCGGGGCCGTTGACGACGCAGCCCATGACGGCGACGCGGAGGGGCACCTCCATGCCGGTGAGGCCGGCGGTGACTTCCTCGGCGAGCTTGTAGACGTCGACCTGGGCGCGGCCGCAGGAGGGGCAGGAGACGATCTCGAGGCGGCGCGGCTTCAGGTTCAGCGACTCCAGGATCTGGTTGCCGACCTTGATCTCCTCGACCGGCGGGGCCGAGAGGGAGACACGGATCGTGTCGCCGATGCCCTCGGAGAGCAGCGCGCCGAAGGCGACGGCCGACTTGATGGTGCCCTGGAAGGCGGGGCCGGCCTCGGTGACGCCGAGGTGGAGGGGGTAGTCGCACTGGGCGGCGAGCTGCCGGTAGGCGTTGACCATGACGACCGGGTCGTTGTGCTTGACCGAGATCTTGATGTCCCGGAAGCCGTGCTCCTCGAAGAGGGACGCTTCCCAGAGGGCGGACTCGACCAGGGCCTCGGGGGTGGCCTTGCCGTACTTCTGCAGGAGGCGGCGGTCCAGGGAGCCGGCGTTGACGCCGATGCGGATCGGGGTGCCGTGGTCGTTCGCCGCCTGGGCGATCTCCTTGACCTTGTCGTCGAACTGCTTGATGTTGCCCGGGTTGACGCGGACGGCGGCGCAGCCGGCCTCGATCGCCGCGAAGACGTACTTCGGCTGGAAGTGGATGTCGGCGATGACCGGGATCTGCGACTTCCTGGCGATCACCGGGAGGGCGTCGGCGTCGTCCTGCGTGGGGCAGGCGACCCGGACGATCTGGCAGCCGGACGCCGTCAGCTCGGCGATCTGCTGCAGCGTGGCGCCGATGTCCGACGTGCGCGTGGTGGTCATCGACTGGACCGACACCGGGGCGTCTCCGCCGACCGCCACGGACCCGACCTGGATCTGCCGGCTCTTCCGGCGCTCGGCGAGCTTGGTCGGAACGGACGGCATGCCGAGAGAAATCGCAGTAGTCATCTGCTGTGCAACCCCAAGTTGTGGATCAGGATCGGGTCCCGGTACGCGCGGGCTCCGGGCTTCGAGATTACGGCACGGGCACGAGCCGGGGCACATCACGGTCCGTAAACCCACCCGTTGGGGATGCTCGCCGCGATGTTCGGGGGCAGGTGACCGGTTTCGTACACGGACGACGGCGGCCGGGCCCACTCGGTGAGTGTGCCCGGCCGCCGTGAACCGCGGGTGACTACGAGATGCGTACCGGGTTCACGAGGTCCGCGATCAGCACCAGGAGCGTGAAGCAGACGAAGATGCCGGCCACCACGTACGCGACGGGCATCAGCTTGGCCACGTCGAACGGGCCGGGGTCGGGCCGACGCAGCACCTTGGCCGCGTTGCGGCGCAGCGACTCCCACAGGGCGCCCGCGATGTGCCCGCCGTCGAGCGGGAGCAGCGGGAGCATGTTGAACAGGAACAGGGAGAGGTTGAAGCCGGCCAGCAGGATCAGGAAGCTGGCGAGCTGCTGGGTGGCGGGGATGTCCATGGTGAAGATCTCGCCGCCGACCCGGGCCGCGCCGACCACGCCCATGGGCGAGTCGGCCTCGCGCTCGCCGTCGCCGAAGGTGGCGTCCCACAGGGCGGGGACCTTGGCGGGCAGGGAGAGCAGGGACTCGACGCCGTTCTCCATCATGTCGCCCATGCGGTCCACGGACTGGCCGAAGGAGAGCGGGAGGATGTCGGAGGCGGGGGTGAAGCCAAGCCAGCCGGCGTACACGTACTTGTCCTTGACGTAGCCGCCCTGGCCGTCGGTCTGGCTGACCTTGTTCTTGATGAGGGTGGGGGTCAGGTCGACCTTCTCGCCTCCCCGGTCCACGGTGAGCGTGACCTGCTTGCCGGGGTTGTCGCGGATGTCGGCCTGCAGGGCGGACCAGTCCTCGACGGGGGTGCCGTCGAAGGCGACGATCTTGTCGCCGGGCTTCAGGCCCGCCGCCTTGGCGGGGGCCTCCTTGTCGCTGTCCTTGCACTTCGAGCGGTTCTCACTGGCGGAGATGACGCAGTCCGAGACCTTGCTGACCGTGGTCGTCGAGGTCTGGGCGCCGAAGGTCATCATCACGCCGAGGAAGATCACGAAGGCCAGGATCAGGTTCATGAAGGGCCCGGCGAACATCACGATGACCCGCTTCCACGGCTTGCGCGTGTAGAAGAGACGGTCCTCGTCGCCGGGCTGGAGCTCCTCGAAGGAGGCCGCGCGGGCGTCCTCGATCATGACGCGCCACGGGGAGGTCGAGCGGCTCTCGATCCGGCCGTCCGGGCCGGGCGGGATCATGCCGATCATGCGGATGTAGCCGCCGAGCGGGATCGCCTTGACGCCGTACTCGGTCTCGCCCTTCCTCTTCGACCAGATGGTCGGGCCGAAGCCCACCATGAACTGGGGCACGCGGACGCCGAAGAGCTTGGCGGTCGAGAAGTGGCCCAGCTCGTGCCACGCGATCGAGAACGCGAGACCGATCACGAAGACCACTATGCCGAGGATGAACATCAGGGTCGTCATGCACGGGCCTCCGCGGTCGTCCGCTCGGTGGGTTTGCCGGTCGAGGTGGTCGAGGTGGTCAGTTCGCGGGCCCTGGCACGGGCCCAGGTCTCCGCTTCGAGGACGTCCGCCACGGTCAGGGAAGTTCCCGAGGCGGGGGTGCCGTGCTCCTCGACCACCCGTGTGACGGTCTCCATGATCGCGTCGAACCGGAGACCCCCGTACAGGAACGCGTCGACGCACTCCTCGTTCGCCGCATTGAACACCGCCGGGGCGGTGCCCGCGAGCTGCCCCACGTGCCGGGCGAGCCCGACCGACGGGAACGCGTCGTCGTCGAGGGGGAAGAACTCCCAGCTGGACGCCTTGGTCCAGTCGAAGGCGGGCGCGGCGTCCGGGACGCGCTGCGGCCAGCCGAGGCCGATGGCGATGGGCCCGCGCATGTCGGGGGGCGTCGCCTGGGCCATCGTCGATCCGTCCGTGAACTCAACCATCGAGTGGACATACGACTGGGGGTGCACGACGACCTCAATGCGGTCGAAGGGAATGTCGTAGAGCAGGTGCGCCTCGATGACCTCCAGGCCCTTGTTGACCAGGGTCGCGGAGTTCACGGTGATGACCGGGCCCATGGCCCAGGTGGGGTGCGCGAGGGCGTCGGCGGGCGTCACGTCCGCCAGCTCCGCCTTCGTACGGCCGCGGAACGGGCCGCCGGAGGCGGTGACGACGAGCTTGCGCACGTCGGCCCGGGTGCCGGAGGCGAGGGCCTGGAAGAGGGCGGCGTGCTCGGAGTCGACCGGGATGATCTGGCCGGGCTTCGCCACCGCCTTCACCAGCGGGCCGCCGACGATGAGCGACTCCTTGTTGGCGAGCGCGAGGGTGCGGCCCGCCTCCAGGGCGGCGAGGGTCGGGGCGAGGCCGATGGAGCCGGTGATGCCGTTCAGCACCGTGTGGCAGTCGGAGGCGGCCAGGGCCGTGGCCGCGTCGGGGCCGGCCAGGATCTCGGGGAGGGCCTCCCCGGCACCGTAGGTTTCGGCCAGGGCCTCGCGCAGGGCCGGTACGACGTCCTCGCGGGCGACGGCGACGGTCCGCACGCGCAGCCGGTGCGCCTGCTCGGCCAGGAGCTGCACCCGCCCTCCGGCGGCGGAGAGCCCGGTGACGCGGAAGCGGTCCGGGTTGCGCAGGACGAGGTCGATGGCCTGGGTGCCGATCGAGCCGGTCGATCCGAGGATCACTACGTCCCGTGCGCCGTCGACCGGGTCGAAGACGAGATGCGGATCGGCGAGAGGGGCTGGACTGTCGCTCATCCCTCCATTGTGGCCGCATCCGGTGTCCGGCAGGACCGCGCGCCCCCTGGTTGACCCACTTCGTGCCGTGTGCGGTTGACGAGCGCATTTCTCCGTTTGTGAAGCACACGTGAAGGCGGGAGTGATATGACTTCTCCCTTGCTGATCCGATTGTCGTATCAGTCGATCATGGACGAGGATCCTGGGGGGATTCATGCGCAAGCCCATACGCGCCGCCGTGCCCGCGCTCGCCGGAGCGGTTGCCCTGACCGGCACCCTGCTGAGCAGCCCGGCCGAGGCCGCGGGGGGTGTGGTCATCTACCGCGTGTACTTCGACAGCCCCGGCAAGGACACGCGGACGAACGCGCAGTACAACGCGGAGTGGGTGCAGATCAAGAACACGAGCTCGTCGGCGATCTCGCTGAAGGGCTGGGTGCTGAAGGACCTCGACAACCACAAGTACACGTTCCCGAACATCAAGATCGGGGCGAAGAAGTACATCAAGGTCCGCACGGGGTCGGGCACGGACACCACCGCCACCAAGTACCAGAACCGCAGGGCGTACGTCTGGAACAACACCAGCGACACGGCGAAGCTGACGAAGGCGGACGGTTCGAAGGTGGACTCCTGCTCCTGGACCACTCGGGACGCCAGCGACAAGTACTGCTAGCGGGATCACGCACGCCCGCGCCCCCGGACAACCGGGGGCGCGGGTGCTGCGGCGAAGCTCAGCGGACGCGGCGGTGGACGTTCTCCTTCTCGCTCGGGCCCGGGGTCGCGTCCGCGATCCAGGGGCCCTCGCCGGACGGGTCGATCACACCCTGCTCCAGCCACTCGTAGGCGCCGCCGAGGACGCCCTTGACCACCTTGCGGTCGAGGTCGTCGGTGTTGCTCCAGAGTCGGCCGAAGAGTTCCTCGACCCGGATGCGGGACTGACGGCAGAACACGTCGGCGAGCTGGTAGGCCTCACGGCCGTGATCGCCCTGGGAACGGAGCAGTTCGGCGCGGACGACGGCCGCGCTCATGGCGAACAGTTCGGCGCCGATGTCCACGATCCGGCCCAGGAAGCCCTGCTTGGTCTCCATCCGGCCCTGCCAGCGGGACATGGCGTAGAAGGTGGAGCGGGCGAGCTTGCGGGCGCTGCGTTCCACGTAGCGCAGGTGGGTGGAGAGGTCGGGGTGGCCCGCCGGGTGGAAGTCGCCGTAGGTGCGCGGGAGTTGGCCGGGACCCGCGACCAGCTTGGGCAGCCACTTGGCGTAGAAGACGCCCGCGTTCGCGCCCGCCTTCGCCTTGTCGGAGAGGGACTTCTCCGGGTCGATGAGGTCGCCGGCCACCGTGAGGTGGGCGTCGACGGCCTCGCGGGCGATCAGCAGGTGCATGATCTCCGTGGAACCCTCGAAGATCCGGTTGATGCGCAGGTCGCGCAGCATCTGCTCGGCGGGGACGGCCCGTTCGCCGCGCGCCCGGAGCGAGTCCGCGGTCTCGAAGCCCCGGCCGCCGCGGATCTGGACCAGTTCGTCGGCGATCCTCCAGCCCATCTCGGAGGCGAAGAGTTTCGCGAGGGCGCCTTCGATACGGATGTCGTTGCGGTCCTCGTCGGCCATCTGCGAGGACAGGTCGAGCACCGCTTCGAGGGCGAAGGTGGTGGCGGCGATGAAGGAGATCTTCTGCCCCACCGCCTCGTGGTGGGCGACCGGCTTGCCCCACTGCTCACGCGCGGCCGACCACTCACGGGCGATCTTCAGGCACCACTTGCCGGCGGCCACGCAGGACGCCGGGAGCGAGAGGCGGCCGGTGTTGAGGGTGGTGAGCGCGATCTTCAGGCCCGCGCCCTCGGGGCCGATGCGGTTGGCCGCGGGGACCCGGACCTGGTGGAGGCGGGTGACGCCGTTCTCGATGCCGCGCAGTCCCATGAAGGCGTTGCGGTTCTCGACGGTGACACCGGGCGAGTCGGTCTCCACGACGAAGGCGGTGATACCGCCCTTGTGCCCCTCGGACTTCGGCACCCGCGCCATGACGACGAGGAGGTCGGCGACCACGCCGTTCGTCGTCCAGAGCTTCACGCCGTCGAGGAGGTAGTCGTCCCCGTCGGGGACGGCGGTGGTGGCGAGGCGGGCCGGGTCGGAGCCGACGTCGGGCTCGGTGAGGAGGAAGGCGCTGATGTCGGTGCGGGCGCAGCGCGGCAGGAACTTCTCCTTCTGCTCGGGGGTGCCGAACAGCTTGAGCGGCTGCGGTACGCCGATCGACTGATGCGCCGAGAGCAGGACGCCGATGGCCGGGCTGGCGGAGCCGACCAGGGCCAGCGCCTTGTTGTAGTACACCTGGGTGAGGCCGAGACCGCCGTACTTCGGGTCGATCTTCATACCGAGGGCGCCGAGTTCCTTGAGGCCGTCGATGACCTCGTCGGGGATGCGGGCCTCGCGCTCGATCAGCGCGCCGTCGACCTTCGTCTCGCAGAAGGCGCGGAGCTTGGTCAGGAACTGCTCGCCGCGCCGGACGGCCTCGTCCGTGGGCAGGGGGTGGGGGTGGATGAGGTCGAGGCGGAACCGGCCGAGGAACAGTTCCTTGGCGAAGCTGGGCTTGCGCCAGGCCTGCTCCCGGGCGGCCTCCGCCACCTGGCGGGCCTCACGTTCTGTGACGACGGGCTTCTTGAGGGGTGGGGCGGACATGAGGCTCACCTCGCCGCGAATCGGGATCTCGTACCGGATGGGTACCTGAATGGTTACCGATGGGTGCTACTCGATCGTTGGTACCCGATTCGGGGTGACCCCGCCACCCCTCGCGTGCGCCGTCGGCCGCTTCGGCCGGGTCGTGCGGGGTGGAGCCGTCGGAGACCGGCCGGTTCTAGACTGTGGCCGACGAGAGCGCCCACCGGCGCGCGGGGAGCCGCGCGAGAAGCCCCACGGACCCGCGGCCGCACCCCACACACCCCCACCTCTCCCTCGGGTGCCCGACGAATTATCGAAGCGCTTCGACAACCTATGGACACCCATCCGGCGCCGGGCTACTGTCGAGCCACCCTCACACGCCTTTGTTCCGCAACAGTGCGCTGTCGAAGCGCTTAAACACGCTTGGAGAGCCGGATGGTCACCCTCGCCGAGGTCGCCCAGCACGCCGGAGTCTCGGCGAGCACGGTGAGCTATGTCCTCAGCGGCAAGCGGTCCATCTCCGCGGGCACCCGGCAGCGGGTGGAGCGGAGCATCCAGGAGCTCGGCTACCACCCGAACGCGGGGGCCCGTGCCCTGGCGAGCAGCAGGTCGAACATCGTCGCCCTGATGGTCCCGCTGCGCACCGACATGTACGTCCCGGTGATGATGGAGATCGCCATCGCCGTGGCCACCACGGCCCGCACCTACGGCTACGACGTGCTGCTGCTCACCGGCGAGGAGGGTCCGGACGCGGTGCGCCGGGTCACCGGCAGCGGGCTCGCCGACGCGATGATCCTGATGGACGTGGAGCTGGACGACGAGCGGCTGCCGCTGCTGCGCGGCACCGACCAGCCCTCGGTGCTCATCGGGCTGCCGGCCGACACCAGCGGCCTGACCTGCGTCGACCTCGACTTCGGGGCCACGGGGGCGCTGTGCGTGGAGCATCTGGCGATGCTCGGCCACCGTGACATCGCGGTCGTCGGCGAGGCGCCCGCGGTGTACGAACGGCACACCGGTTTCGCCGAGCGCACCCTCGACGGACTCCGCGGCCGGGCACGGGAGCTGGGGCTGCGTGTGCTGCACCGCCCCTGTGAGGGCGGCTACGACGCGATGGCCGCGACCCTGGCCCGGATCTTCGACGAGCGGCCGGGCACCACGGGGATCGTCGTGCAGAACGAGTCTGCGGTGGAGCCGCTGCTCGCGCTGCTGCGGCAGCAGGGGCGCGCGGTCCCGGAGGACGTCTCGGTGATCGCGGTCTGCCCGGACCAGGTCGCCGTGCAGGCCTCGGTACGGCTGACGTCCGTCGCCATCCCCGCCCAGGAGATGGGCCGTCGGGCGGTGGAGCAGCTGATCGCCAAGCTGGAGGGCCGGGACGCCGACGAAGTGGTGCTCCTCGCCCCCGAGTTGACGGTCCGGGCGAGCACGGGACCGCTGTCCACGACCGGCTGAGGCGGTCGGCTCGCCGCACCCGCCCTCGACGGTCCCTCTCCCCCCTCACCCTGTCCTGCGCACACCGACCGCCGTGCCCTACGGAAGCCCCGTACGGCCCTCTCTCCTCCCCACCGCCCGCGCCCGCCGGAGCCGAGCCGGGTGTGCCGCCACTCCTCCCTTCCAGGAGATCCCGTGAATCTGTCTGCCGAGAACCAGACCCCGACGGGCGCGGTCAGCCTCGCCCAGTCCTCCCCCACCGTCGGCACGTTCCGTGAGCGGGACGGCGCCCTGGAGTGGAGCGGGCGCCAGGAGACCCTGCGGATCGAGCCCTGGGGCCCGGACGCGGTCCGGGTCCGCGCCCGCCTGGGCGGCCCGGTCCTCGACGGGCTGCCGGGCGCCCTGCTCGACGAGGCGGAGAGCACCGAGAGCACCGTCAAGATCGAGGACGGGCTGGGGCGGCTGACCGTCGGCGCGCTCACCGTCGAGGTCGACTCCGAGGGCCTGGTCCGGTACACGCGCACCGCCGACGGCACCGAACTGCTGTCGGAGGCCCGCGCCCACTTCTGGTGGCCCGGCTCCCGTCTCTACACGGCCGTCGGCAACGGCCACCACCGCCTGGAACAGCGCTTCGCCGCGTACGACGACGAGAAGCTGTACGGCCTGGGTCAGCACCAGCACGGGCGGCTCGACCAGAAGGGGCTGGTGCTCGACCTGGTGCAGCGCAACGCGGAGGTCGGCATCCCGGTGCTCACCTCCAGCCGCGGCTACACCCTGCTGTGGAACAACCCGGCGATCGGCCGCGTCGAGCTGGCGGGCAACGGCACGCGCTGGGTCGCGGACTCGGCCCGGCAGATCGACTACTGGATCACCGCCGGCGAGCCGGCCGACGCGCAGCGCCGCTACAGCGCGGCGACGGGCCGTGCGCCGATGCTGCCCGAGTGGGCGGCCGGGTTCTGGCAGTGCAAGCTGCGCTACCGCACGCAGGACGAACTCCTGGCCGTGGCACGGGAGTACAAGCGGCGGGGCCTGCCCATCGACGTCATCGTGTGCGACTTCTTCCACTGGACGCACCTCGGCGAGTGGAAGTTCGACCCCGCCGAGTGGCCCGACCCGGCGGCGATGGTCCGGGAGCTGGAGGAGCTGGGCATCAGGCTGGTGGTGTCCGTGTGGCCGTCGGTGTCGCCGCTGAGCGAGAACCACCACCTGATGGAACAGCGCGGCTACTTCATCGGCACCCAGTACGGCCCGATGGCGCACGCCGACTGGCCGGACAAGGAGGTCGCCTCGACGGTTCAGGTCGCCTTCTACGACGCGACGAACCCGGAGGCCCGGGAGTTCGTGTGGTCGCGGGTGCGGGAGAACTATCTGGAGCCGTACGGCATCAAGGCGTTCTGGCTGGACGCCTGCGAGCCGGAGATCAAGCCGGGCTTCCAGGAGAACCTGCGCTACTGGGCGGGTCCCGGCCTGGAGGTCGGCAACATCTACCCGGCCGAGGTCGCCCGCACCTTCTACGAGGGGCTGCGGGCGGCCGGTGAGGAGGAGATCGTCTCCCTCAACCGTTCGGCGTGGGCGGGCAGTCAGCGGTGGGGGGCCGCGCTGTGGTCCGGTGACATCGGGACCGATTTCCCGACCCTGCGGCGGCAGATCGCGGCGGGCCTCAACACCGCGCTGTCCGGCATCCCCTGGTGGAACACCGACATCGGCGGCTTCCACGGCGGTGACCCGGACGATCCGGCCTACCGCGAGGTGATGGTGCGCTGGTTCCAGTTCGGGACGTTCTCGCCGCTGATGCGGCTGCACGGGTTCCGTGAGCCCGGGATGCCGCTGGGGCCGGCCATGACCGGCGGGCCCAACGAGGTGTGGTCGTACGGGGAGGAGGCGGGGGCGATCCTGGAGGACTGCCTGCGGCTGCGGGAGCGGTTGAAGCCGTATGTGCTGCGGGTGATGCGCGAGGCCCATGAGGAGGGGCTGCCGGTGATGCGGCCGCTGTTCCTGGAGTTCCCCGGCGACGAGCGGGCCTGGTCGGTGGACGACGCGTACCTGTTCGGGCGGGACCTGCTGGTCGCGCCGGTGCTGGAGGCGGGGGTGACGCGCTGGAGCACCTATCTGCCGGCGGGGGCGCGGTGGACCGACGCGTGGACCGGCCGGACGTACGAGGGAGGCCGGTCGGTGACGGTGGACGCGCCGCTGGAGCGGATTCCGGTCTTCCTGCGGGACGGGGCCTCGGTGCCGGTCGCCGGGTAGGCGCCCGTCGCCCGCCCGTCGGCCGGGTCTACGCTGTGGCGCCACGGCCATCCCATGATCCTCAGGGGTGCGCGCGACCTTGAGTGAGTGGAGATGGCGAGGATGAACAGCCGTACGGGAGACTCCCGCGCAGTGCGCGGGGGACGGCCGGGCCGGGGCGGCGGGTCCGCACGCAGACCTGTCCACCGGACGCGCACGACGATACGCACCACCGGCGGGTATGCGGTGGCGCCGAGGGCGGCCGTGCCGTCGGGCGAGGACGCTCCCCGGGGTTTCCTGCCGGGGCCCGCGCGGCACATCGCCGTGTGGAGCGCGCTCACGCTGCTGGTGACCGGTGTCGTCTACGTGGGCGTGTGGGTCTGCGTGACGTTCCAGACGGCGGTCACGCCGGTGCTGATCGCCCTGCTGGGTACGGCGCTGCTCGGCCCGTTCTACCGGCGGCTGGTCGCGATGAGGTTCAACAAGTCCCTTGCCGCCGGGCTCACCTGTGCCGCCGTGGTGGTGGTGATGGGCGGGGCCGCGTACATCGTGGTGGCCGCGCTGATCGACACCGGTGACCAGATCATCTCCTCGCTCCGGCAGGCGGCGAAGTCGCTCAGCGACGAGTTCGGGCTGGCCGGGACGTCGCTGGACGACCTCGCGAAGAACGCGAGGGAGCTGCTGCCGAAGTTCGGCGGCACGGCGGCCTCCGGGGTGCTCACCGGCGTCAGCGCGGTCAGCGAGTTCCTCGCGGCGGCCGTGCTGGCGATGCTGCTGATGTTCTTCTTCCTGCGCGACTCCGACCGGGCGGTCGCGTCCCTGCACTCGCTCGCGCCGCGCGGCACCGGCGACACCCTGGAGGTGATGGCCCGGCGCGCGTTCCGGGCGATCGAGGGCTATATGCGGGGCACGACGCTCATCGCCTTCATCGACGGCGTCTGTATCGCCGTCGGTCTGCTGATACTCCAGGTTCCGGGGGCCGTCGGCCTCGGCGCGCTCGTCTTCGTCGGCGCGTACATCCCGTATCTGGGCGCGTTCCTGTCGGGTGCGGTGGCGATCCTCGTCGCGTTCGCGGACCGCGGTCTGGTGACCGCGCTGTGGGCGGTCGGCGTCGTCTTCGCGGTGCAGCTCCTCGAAGGCAACGTGCTCCAGCCGATGATCCACAGCCGGACCGTGCAGATGCATCCGGCGGCGATCCTGCTGGCCCTCACGGCGGGCGCCTCCCTCGCCGGCATCCTCGGCATGCTCCTCGCGGTGCCGCTGACGGCTGCGGTCTCGGGTGTGCTGTCGGAGCTGCGGTCGCGGTACGGGGACGGGGCGGACCCGGTCGAACCCCCGGCGGCGCGGGAGATCGCCCGCGCGGGAGGATGATCACCGGCGGCCGCTCCACCCGGACGGCCGCCGGGGCAGGCGCCCGGACCGGGATCGCGCCCGGAACCGGACCGGCGCCCGCCCTCACCCGTCCGCACCGAAGGGAAGTCCCGTGATGGCGTCCACTCCCCTGCCCCTCACCCTGGCCAACCTGTTACTCCGGCCCACGCTCGGCTCCCGTCGCGACCCGGACCGGGTCTTCGACCGGATCGTCGCCGGGGCCGGAGGGGCGGACGGGGACGAGGAGTTCGCCGAGAACTTCCGGTTCCTGCTGCGGGAGTGGGCGAAGGACGAGGATCTCGGGCCGGTGGGCTGGCAGTCCGCGCAGGCGCACGTCCGCCGGCATCTCACCAACCGGGCCCGGATCAG
Source organism: Streptomyces sp. NPDC041108 (assembly GCF_055592645.1). Lineage (NCBI taxonomy): Bacteria > Bacillati > Actinomycetota > Actinomycetes > Kitasatosporales > Streptomycetaceae > Streptomyces > Streptomyces sp. NPDC041108. The sequence continues at coordinate 46,702 of NZ_JBVIYK010000012.1, forward strand.
GCGGCTGATCGCCGAGAACCCGGCCATCGGTCAGGAGCCCGTCGAGAAACCGGTGTTCGTGGTCGGCCTGCCGCGCACGGCGAGCACGCTCACCCACGGGGTGCTCTCCGTCTCGGACGACCACCGCTGTCCGCTGCTGTGGGAGCTGCTGGCTCCCGGCCTCGAACCGTCGCCCCGGGAACGGCGGAAGCGGGTCACCGCCGCGCGCCGCGTCCTGGACGCGAGCCATCTGCTCAGCCCGCGCTTCCGCGACATCCACCCCATGGCCGCCGAGGGCCCCGAGGAGTGCACGTTCCTCCTGCCGCACGCCCTGGTGCCGCTCGCCCAGGCCCGCATACCCGCCTATCACGCCTGGCACTTCGAGCACGACTTCACCCCCGACTACCGTCACCTCAGGCAGGCCCTGCAGGTCCTGCAGTACGGCCGGCCGCGCCGCCGCTGGATCCTGAAGTCCCCCTTCCACACCGGGAACCTGGACGCGCTGGCCAAGGTCTTCCCCGACGCCACGCTCGTGTGGACCCACCGCGACCCGGCCGCCGCCGTCGCCTCCTTCTGCAGCCTGGTCGAGGTCGGCATGGTCACCTCGCTGCGCCGGTTCGATCCGCGTGAGCTGGGCGCCACCTGGCTCGACCTGCTGAGCCGGTCGGTCCGGCGCGGCCTCGCGGCCCGGACCGGCATCGCCCCCGAGGCGCTGGTGGACGTGCCCTACTCCTCGCTCGGCTCCGACCCGGCCGCCGGCGCCCCGAAGCTCTACGACGCCGTCGGCGCCCGCTGGACCGAGGCCGACGCCGCCCGGCTTCCCAAGGCCGCCGCCCACGCCCGGGGTGGCCGGCCCCACCGCTACGACCTGGCCCGCTACGGGCTGACCCCGGCGGACGTCGAGTCCGCGTTCGCCGACTACAACGCCCTGCGCGCCGAGGTCGACCGGGCCTGACGGGGCTCGGAACGCCCCGGACCCCGGTCACCGGCGGGCGTGCCGGTGACCGTCGTCCGTCGTCCGTCGTCCGGTACGGCCTAGCCGACGACCCGGCCCACCTCGATCCGGTCGATGTTCGGCGCCCAGGCGCCGGCGTTGCCGATGGTCACCTTGTTGGCGCCCTTCCTCAGGTCGACCGGGACGCCGACGGTCCAGTAGTCGTCCCAGCCCCAGGTGTTCTTGAAGGTGACCGTGCGCGGCCCGGCCGTCCCGACCGTGATGTCCGCCGTACGGGACATGATGTCGGTGTTGTAGGCGTGGCCGTTGTCGCGGCGGTCGTTGTGCGCGTAGTGGACGACCAGGATGTGGCGGCCCGCGGTCGGAGCGTTCACCGTGAACTCGGCGGTGCTGTCGGCGCTGTTGCCGAGCCGTCCGATGTAGGAGCCGGACGGGGCGTGCGCGGAGTCGACGAGCCCGGCTCCGCCGGTGAGCGTGGCCGCGGCGCCCTCGTAGGAGAGGGTGCCGGTGGTCGATCCGGCGCCGGTGACGTCGAGGGAGCGCAGGCCGGTGTGCCTGGCGGTCGCGGTGATCCGGTTGTTGCCCGCCACCAGGTACAGCCGCAGCGGCCGGTCGGGCACGGCGGCCACCGACTGCCCGTGCAGGGCGAGCGTCACCGGCGCCGACGCCCGGGGGACGACCCGGTAGTAGCCGTCGCGGGGTGCGTACACGTCGAAGACGGCCCTGTCCCCGGAGCGCAGCACCAGCTCGCCGGTGCCGACGCCCTTCGAGGAGGAGTAGTCGTACGACGGCCTGCCGCTGATGTCGGCGAGGGTGGCCTCGTAGGAGGCGGCGGGCTCGCCGGTGCGGGCGGTGAGGTCGATCCGGTCGAGGGTGACCTCGGCATCCCCCTTGGCGAGGGTCAGCCGGTGTGTTCCGGCCGTGAGCCGGACGGTGAGGTCCTTCTTGGCGCGGTAGGTCCAGTTCTCGGTGGACGGGTAGGTGACGGTGACCGGGTGGCCGTCGTCGACCGTCAGCTTCTGGGTGGCCGGGGTCCCGGACTGGTTGCCGTACAGGATCGCCAGGTCGTAGGTGCCGTCCTTCGGGACCGAGACCGTGAAGTCGACCTTGCTGCCGGGCTGGTTGAGGGAGCCGACGTCCTTGGTGCCGGAGGCGGCGTAGCCGTTGGCGTTGCTCACCGTGCCCTGGGTGTAGACCTTGCCGTCGGTGATCGCCGCGTCCTCGGCCTCGTAGGAGGCGGTCCAGGGGACGGACGGGGTGGTGGGGGTGCCGTGGCCGCCCGGGGTGAGGACGATGCGGTAGGCCGACATGCGGTGCAGGCCGCGCAGCGGGACGGTCACCGTGCCGTCGTCCGCGATGCGTGTCCTGGTCCGGGACAGGACGCGCGGGGCGGCGTGCTGACCCTCGTAGCCGGACCAGGCGGCCTCCGCGACGGTCGCGGTGACCGTGCGCCCGAAGAGGGAGCGGGGGATCTTCCGGACCACGACGTCGGTGTCGCCGTCGGAGCCGCCGAGCAGTACCTGGGCCTGGCGGCGCGAGGTGTCGAGGGAGGCGAGGCCCTGGAGGGTGTCGACGGTGTCGGCCTGCGGCGGGGTGACCTCGACGGTGTCTCCGGTCAGGCCCGCGTACCAGCGGAAGAACCACCAGCCGCCGTTGGGGATGTTGGAGCGGACGACGTTGCCGTCCATGTTGCCGGCCGCGTCCCAGTAGGCCTGGTTGGCGTACACCTTGTTCCGCTCGAACATCGAGACCCACTGGACGAGCTGACCGGGGACGGAGAGATCGCGGCGGTTGGCGTACTCGTCGATGTTGATCTTCAGCGGGGCTATGCCCGCCGCCCGCTCCAGGGCGCGGTAGTCGTCGTGGTGGGCCTGGAAGTCCCTGAGGGAGCCGGAGCCCAGCTCGTGCCAGGTCATCACCTGGGGCAGGACGTTCTCGCGCTTGGCGAAGGCGAGGAAGTCCCGCAGCAGACGGGTGTGGTAGGCGGCCTCGTTGGGGCCGGCGATCCGCGCGTCGGGGTCGATGGCGCGGATGCGCCGGTAGACCGTCTTCCAGTCGCGGAAGAAGCGGTCGCGGTTGATCTCGTACTGGGCCTGGTCGGCGACGTCGAGCTCGTACCAGATCTGGTCCGGCTCGTTGAACGGGATGTAGACGAAGCGGTCGCCGTTCGGGTCGGCCGAGACCTCCTTGACGATCTTGTCGACCTTGGGGAGGTAGTCGTCGATGCCGAGGTCCTCGTAGGGCCACTTGGCATAGATGTCCTGCATCATCACGTTGATCTCGCCGCCGCCGTTGCGGAAGAACGACCTGGAGACGGTGAGGGCGTCGCCGTTGGGGTGCTGGGCGCCGCCCTCCGGCTTCTGCGAGATGCTGGTGATCTTCAGGGGGGCGAGGGCCGCGTCGCTGGGCACCCCGTCGTCGCTCAGCCCGTAGAGCGCGCCGTTGGCGCCGAGCATCACCGGGCCCTCGGAGGCGGAGAGGTCGACGGAGAGGCGCCGCGGGGCGGCTGCCGTGGCCGTTCCGGTGGCGGGGAGGGGGCTGCCTGCCATGGCGGTGACTCCTAGCACTGCTGTGACCAGGGCGGTTCTGGGGCGGGATCGCATGGGGGTGCTCGTACCGGTGGGGGGGGCTCACGCTGCTGGACCTCCGGTCATGTGACGGCTCCACTGGTGATTCCGGACACGATCTTTCGCCGGCCGCCGAGGACGACGGCGACCATCGGCAGGCTCGTCACCACGACGTCGGCGGCGACGAGATGCCAGGTGTTGGGGCGGGGCGCTGAGCGCTCGCGACCTCGGGGAAGCCCAGCGGGGGGAGGCCGGTTCTGTCCGGGGCGGCGCTCGCCTCGGCCTGGAACCGGAACAGAGGTGCGCGTCCGGGTGGGCGAGGCCTTCAGCGGCTGTCCGGCGGTGGGCCCGCGCTCTCCCGCACCACCAGTTCGGGCACGGAGACGCGGTGCGGGGCGATCTGCGCGGACTGCTCCACGACCCCGTGCAGCAGGGCGAACGCGGCCCGCCCGAGGCCGGTGAAGTCCAGGCGTACGGTCGTCAGCGACGGGGTCAGATAGGCGGAGTGCGGGGCGTCGTCGAACCCGGCGACGCTCACCTCCCCGGGCACGGACCGCCCGGCCTCGTGCAGCGCGCGCAGCACGCCGAGCGCGAGGTCGTCGTTGCCGCAGAGGACCGCGGTGACCGACGGGTCCCCCGCCAGCCTGAGCCCGGCCGCGTGACCGCCCGCCGGGCCCCAGTTCCCTTGCAGCGGACGGGGTACCGGCGCCCCGGCGTCCTTGAGCGCCTGCCGCCAGCCGGTGGTCCGGGCCGCGCCGCCGCGCCGGGTGCTGGACGGGATGGCGACGTAGTGCACGGTCTCGTGGCCGAGGGAGAGCAGATGACGGGTGGCCTCGTAGGCGGCCTCGCGGTCGTCGGTCCACACCCAGGGGCGGTCGCCGCCGGGCGGGGTCGCGGGGGTCTCGACGACGCCGACGACCGGCAGCGCGGCGGGGACCGCGCCGAGGGCCGCCACACCGGGCGGATCGTAGGCGATCACGATGAGGCCGCCGCCGGCGTCCGCCGCCCGCCGCACCTCGGCGGCGACCGCGGCCTCGTCCGCCGACTCCAGGACAGCGATCCCGACCGTGTAGGACGCCGCCCGCGCCGCCTCCTCGATGCCCTGGAGGATCGAGGCGTAGCCGTAGTGCGTGGTGTTGGCGGTCAGCACGGTCACGGCCCGGGTGCGCCCGCTGGCCAGCGCGTGCGCGGTGGCGTTCCGCCGGAAGCCCAGTTCGTCGATGGCCGCCTGCACCCGCTCCCGCGTGGTGTGCTTGACGCTGGGGTGGTTGTTGATCACCCGGGAGACGGTCTGGTACGAGACCCCGGCAGCTGTCGCGACGTCCCGGATACTCGCCGGGCGCCTTGTCTGACCGGCCACATTCATGCCTGAATTGTGACCGGTCACACTGGAGTCGTCAAGAGAAAGGCAGAGTCCGCGCCGGCCGCCGGCGGAACGCCGCGGCTGCTCCGGCTCGGCCCGTTCGGCGACACCGCCGAACCCGGTGCCGCGCTTCACCGGTACGGCGTTCGGTACGCGGCGCCGGGGTGCGCGGCGCCGCCGGTGACGGTCCACGCACCCCGGGGTGCCGCTGATCCGGCTGACGCCGGAGGGCCGGGCCGGGGCCCAGGACGGCCCGGGCCGGTGCCGCGCGAGGGTGCGGCACCGGCCCGGGCTCGTCCGCGGATCAGTGGCGGCGGTGCGTCAACTGCTGCTGACCGTCAGGTTGTTGGCGGTGAAGTTCAGACCGCCGGAGGACGAGGTGACCTCGAAACCGAACTGCACGTCGCCGATGGTCTCGTTGCCCATCCAGCCCTTGGTGTCCTTGATCCACTTGAGGACGGGGAGGATCTGGACCGTGCCGGAGGTCGAGTCCGAGGTGCGCAGGAAGGAGATGACGTCCCAGTACGTGCCGTCGGACCGGTAGGCCCGGCCCTTGTAGACGTTCCAGTTGTGGCCGCCGACCGACACGCTCTGCTGGAAGCTGCCGAGGGCGCCGACGGCCCCGTTGTAGTTGACCCAGAGCATGATCTCGTAGTCGTGGTCCGTGTCCCAGACGTCGTACGAGGTGTTGTACGCGCCCGAGGACGGGACGGTGACGTTGTAGCTGCTGTTGAGCGAACCGAGCGAGGTGATCGACTTGTTGATCACCTTCTTGGAGTTGGGGTACGACTTGATGCCGCCGGTGTTGGGGTGGTTGGCCCAGACCCCCCAGTTGGTACCGGAGTTGGCCCAGACGCACTGGCTGCCGGCGCCGGAACCCCAGATGTTGTTGTAGAGGGTGTAGCCGTTGAGGCTCGTGTTGCCCCACTGGTCGCAGGTGTTCCAGACGGCGGCCGAGGCGGGGGCGGAGGCGAGGCCGACGGTGGCGCCGAGGGCGAGGGCGGGGGCCAGCAGGCCCTTGCCGATCCGGCCCAGGGTGCGCGAGCGGGTGCGGGTGCGTGTTGCCATGGGTGTCGTTCCTTCCATGGGTGGGGGGGATGGGGTGGGGAGCCACCGCGCCCCCGGGGTGAGGACGCGGTCTTCTCCGGCGACGAGGTCGATCGCCACGCATGTTCCGGCGCCGGAGGAAGTCCGGGTTACCTCAGCACCGCCACGCCGTACCGGCCGAGGGACAGCGTGCCGGTGACGACCGCCCCCGTGAGCAGGTCGCGGGGGGTGCCCGGCACCTCGACGGTGACCGCGTCGCGGCCGTGGTTCAGCACGAAGAGCACATCGCCGCGCCGGACCGCCTCGACCCCGTCGGGCAGCCCGTCCAGCACGGGCCGCACCCCGGCGTCGGCCGCGGCGCGCGCCAACAGGTCCCGCAGCGCGGCCGGTTCGGGCAGCGTGGAGACGTACCAGGCCCGTCCCCTGCGCAACACCGCCGGGTGGCCGTCGAGTTCACCGCCCTTGTAGGCGAAGGTCTCGTCCGCGTCCGCCGCCTCGATCTCCTCGGACCACAGCGTCCCCCGGAACACCCCCCGGGGGCCCTCGCACCCGACCTCCTCCCCGGCGTCCAGCGGCCACCACTCGTGCAGGGTGCGGATGCCGAAGAGGTCGCGGAGCCGCGCGTCCATGCCGCCGGGGCGTACGCGGTCGTCCTCGTCGGCGATGCCGGTCAGGAAGCCGCTGACGAGGGTGCCGCCGCCCCGTACGTACGTGAGGAGGTTCTCGACGGCCGTGTCGGTGAGCAGGTAGAGCTGCGGCACGACGACCAGCCGGTAGGCGGAGAGGTCGTGCTCGGGGTGGGCGAAGGCGGTCGTGAGGTTCGACTCCCACAGGGCGCGGTGCCAGGACCGGACGACCTGGGCGAGGTCGACCTCGGACGACAGCCGGCCGTCGTGGGCACCGGCCCACCAGGAGTGCCAGTCGAACAGGATCGCCACCTCGGCGTGGAGGGGCCGGCCCGCCACCGCCGCTCCCACGGCCGCCAGTTCGGCCCCGATCCGCTTGACCTCCTGGAACGTGCGCCCCTGTTCGCCCGCGTGGCTCACCATGCCGGAGTGGAACTTCTCGGCGCCCTGCCTGGACTGCCGCCACTGGAAGTAGCAGACGGCGTCCGCGCCCCGGGCGACGGCCTGAAGGGACCACAGCCGGTTGAGGCCACGTGGCTTGGGGTGGTTGACACCGCGCCAGTTGACCGGGCCGGCCGCCTGCTCCATGAGCATCCACGGGCCGCCGCCCGCCTGGGAGCGCGTCATGTCCTGGACCAGCGCCCCGTCCTGCGCGCCGAGCGGGTCCCTCGGGTCCGGGTAGATGTCGACCGAGACGACGTCCTCCTCCTCGGCCCAGCGCCACGCGTCCTGGCCCGCCCACATCGGCATGAAATTGGTGGTGACCGGGATGTGCGGGGTGTGCCGGCGGACGATGTCGCGCTCGATGGCGTAGCACTCCAGGAGCATGTCGCTCGTGAAGCGCTTGAAGTCGAGCAGGTGCGTGGGGTTGCGCAGGTAGTGGGCGCGGCGCGGGGGGATGATCTCGTGCCAGCCGTCGTAGCCCTGGCTCCAGAAGGCCGTGCCCCAGGCCCGGTTGAGCGCGTCGAGGGTGCCGTACCTGCGCCGGAGCCAGGCACGGAAGGCGGCCGCCGCCTCGTCGCCCCAGTCGTAGGTGCAGTACTCGTTGTTGATGTGCCACAGGGTGAGGGCCGGGTGGCCGCCGTAGCGGGCGGCGAGGTCCTCGGTGATCGCGGCGGCGTAGCGGCGGTAGGTGGCGGAGGAGTGGGAGAAGTGCTGGCGGGAGCCCCACCACTCGACCTGCCCGTTCTCGTCGCGCGGGAGGGTCTCGGGGTGGAGGCGGCCCATCCACGGCGGCGGGGAGGAGGTGGGGGTGGCCAGGACGACGCCGATGCCGTTCGCGTGCATCAGGTCCATCAGCGTGTCCAGCCAGCCGAACTCCCGTGCTCCCGGCCGGGGTTCGAGCTTCGCCCAGGAGAAGACGCCGAGGGTGACGGTGGTGACGCCGGCCTCCCGCATGAGGCGGACGTCCTCGTGCCACACCTCCTCGGGCCACTGCTCGGGGTTGTAGTCGCCGCCGAACAGGACCCGTCCGCGTGTGACGTCGGCCAGGGACGGCCGTGTCGCCCCGGACATCAGACCGGGTCCCCGTACTGGATGCCGCGCCCGTTCGTGGCCAGGTACACACGGCCGTACACACGCGGATCGCCGGTGACGACCTCGCCGGTCCAGCCCCACTGGTGGGCGTCGTCGTTGATGCGGGTCCAGGTCTTCGCGCCGTCGTCGGAGCGGTGGACGGCGGTGCCGGCATCCGTGGTGCCGACCAGGTAGATCGCCGGGTACCGGACGCCCTTGGCGGCCTTGCCGAAGCCGAGGGTGTACGCGGCCCGGCAGCTGTCGACCTTCGCGAAGGTCACCCCGCCGTCGGTGGAGCGGTGCAGCCCGTACCCCTTCACGCTCAGCCACAGGTCGCCGGAGCGTCCGGGGGCCGCGACCAGCTCGAACTGGCTGTCCCCCTGCGGCAGTCCGGTCGCGCGCGCCACGAACGAACGGCCGCTGTCGGTGCTGGCGTACAGCGTTCCCGCATCGGTGTCGTAGGCGTAGAAGAGGGCCGGGTCGGCCGGGTCGGCGACCGGCGTGGCGCCCTTGGGGAAGGAGGGGACCTCGCTCCAGGTGGCGCCGTTGTCGGCGGAGCGGTGGGCGGCGTACTTCGTGCCGTCCCAGTGCACGAAGGACCACAGCAGCGCGGTGCCGTCGGTGTTGGTGGTGATCGGCCCCGGTGCGTCCTTGGCGATGGCGGGCTGGGCCGCGAAGGGGGCCCAGGTCCGCCCGCCGTCGCGGGAGTAGGCACCGTTGCCGTGGTCGCCCCAGCCGGTGCGGACCACGTACGACGGCTTCGCCGCGGCCTGCGCGAGTCCCGTCGCCGACCCGAACACCGGGTTGGACGCCATGCCGCGCGAGGGGGACGCCGTGAGCCGCTCGTGGTACATCGTGCCGATGTCCCCGCTGCCGCTGATCAGGTGCGCCTCGCCGGTCGGCGGCGAGATCAGCTGGCGTACGGACGTCTCCTCCAGGCCACGGATCTGCGGCGCCCAGCGCTTCAGGTCGCGGGTGCCGTAGAGGGTCGCGCCGGTGCCGTACACGAGGTGCTCGGAGTCGTACGGGTCGAGGGCGAGCGCCTGGATCCACCAGCCGAACTTCGGTTTGTCGGCGCCCCACTTGAGATAGGGGGTCTCGGACACGTCGAGGACGGCGGAGTCCTTCAGGGACGTCCAGGTGCGGCCGCCGTCGGTGGACCGGAACACGGTGTCGATCTCGGCCCAGCGGTTGTTGGTCGACACGACCACCGTGCCGGGGCGCCGGGCGTCGACGGCGACCCCGCCGTAGGCGAAGGAGTCGGTGCCGCCGTCGCTCGTGGTGCCGCCCGGCTCCACCGGGGTCACGTCGGTCCATGTGCCGGTGGTGGTGCGGAGCTTGTGCACACTGCCGTCGGACTGGCCGTTGGGGCCGGGCGCGTCGGCGTACGTCACGTACAGCTCGCGGGAGTGCCGGTCGTAGGCGGCGCGGATCGGGACCTTGGCGGAGGTGCCGGCGGGGCGGCCGGGGACGGCTTCCCAGGTGGTGCCGTCGCCGGTCCGGTAGAGGTTGGCGGTGCCGTCGCCGTCGCCCCAGCCGGCGTAGACGGTGCGTCCGGCGGCGACGAGCAGGGTGACGCCCTGGCCGGAGGCGCTGGGGGTCGCCGGGAAGCCGGTCGCCGGCGCCCAGGTGGCGCCCCGGTCGGTCGACCTGAGCAGACCGTCGTGCCGGGTGCCCAGCCACAGGGTGTCGCTGTCGCGGGGGTCGACGAGCAGGCGCTCGCCCGTGCCCCGGCCGTCCTCGTTGGCCCCGAGTCGGACGGTGAGGTCGGTACGGGCCCAGGTGGCGCCGCGGTCCTCGGAGCGCAGGACGGCGCCGTTGCCGGCCCAGGACTGGGTGTAGGTGCCGAGGGCGAGGTAGAGGCGGTCCGGATGGGCGGGGTCGACGGCGATGGCCTCCACGCCGAGGAGGTTCCAGTCGTCCCAGCCGAGGTGGTCGGTCAGGGGGGTCCAGCGGGCCTTGTGGTCGTCCCAGCGGTAGGCGCCGCCGATGTCGGTGCGGGCGTAGGCGAGGCCGCGCATCGCCGGGTGGAAGAGGACGCCGGTGACGAAGCCGGTGCCGCCGATGACGGCGGTGCGCCAGCGGTAGCGTCCGGCGGTCGGGCCGGTCCGGGCCCCGGTGGCGTGGGCCGGGGTGCCCAGGGCGGGGAGGGCGGGGAGGGCTGCTGCGGCTGCCGTCCCGGCGAGTACGGTGCGGCGGCTCGGCTGTGGGGTGCGCATGGCATACCTCGTTTTGCGGGGAGGGGTGGTGAGTGGGCGCCTGAGGGCTTGGGGGTTCGGTGTGTCGTCGGGTGCGGGTGAGCGGGGCCGGTCGCGCGGTTCCCGGCGCCCATGAGAAGCAGGGGCTGCGCCCCGTGCTCTTTGAGAGGCGAAGGGCCGTAGGCCCTTGAGAGGGCGCGGGGAACTGCGCGACCCGCCCCCACACCACCCTCAGCCGCCGACGGACCCGCGCCCCCGAGCCCTCGGGCGCCCCGGTCAGCCCTTGACCGCGCCCGTGAGCATCCCCTTCTTGAAGTGCTTCTGGACGAAGGGGGACAGGACGGCGACGGGGAGCAGGGCCATGACCATGACCGCCATCTGGATGGCCAGCCCCGACAGCTGGCCGGTCCTGATGGCCTGGCTCAGTCCGACCGGGGCTTCCTGCTTCTGCACGAGCTGGATCATGACGTTCTGCAGCGGCATCATGTCCTGTTCGTTCAGGTAGATCGACGCGTTGAACCAGGCGCTCCAGTACCCGACGGCGTAGAACAGCGTGATCACGGCGAGGACCGCCCGGGACAGCGGCATGACGATCTGCCAGAGGATCCGGAAGTCACCGGCGCCGTCGATGCGCGCGCTGTCGATGAGTTCCTGCGAGATCCCCATGAAGAAGCCGCGCAGCACCAGGATGTTGAAGATGCTCACCGCACTCGGCAGGATCAGCGCGAGGTAGCTGTCCATCAGACCGAGGGACTGCACCAGCAGATAGGTGGGGATGAGCCCCGCGCTGAAGAACATGGTCGCCAGCAGCGTCATCAGGATCCAGCGGTGGCCGAAGGATCCGGTGCGCGACAGGCCGTAGGCGCACAGGACGGACACCGCCATGGAGAACAGCGTGCCGACCAGGGTGATGAGGACGCTGATGACCGCGGCACGGGTGACCTGGCCGCCGCTGAGCAGTTCCGTGTAGGCGATGAAGGTGATGCCCTTGGGCACGATCACCAGGCCGCCCGCCTCGTCGATGGTCTTCCGCGGCGACAGACTGGTGACGATCACGATCCACAGCGGGAAGAGGACCGCCAGACAGGCGAACGACAGGGCGATCCCCTTGCCCGCCAGGCCGGCCTTCGAGGGGGGCTCCTCCCAGGACGGCCGGGGCGGGGCCTGCCACCAGCGGGGCGTCCTCTCCCGCCGGTCCGGCCCGGTGTCCTGACGCGGCTGAGCCATCACGGATGTCATTTCTTGTACACCCCCGCTTCGCCCATGAGATGGGCCACCTTGTTCGCGGCGAGGACCAGGCCGATGCTGACCACGCCCTTGACGAGACCGGCGGCGGCCGCGTATCCGAAGTCCTGGTTGCGCACGCCGTTCCACCACACGAAGGTGTCGAGGACCTCCCCCGCGCCCGGTCCGACGCCGTCGCGTTGCAGCAGGATCTGTTCGAACCCGACGGTCAGGGCGTCGCCGACGCGCAGCACGAGAAGAAGAGCGATCACCGGACGCAGGGCGGGCAGCGTGACGTGCCACATACGGCGCCATCGTCCGGCGCCGTCCATCGCGGCGGCCTCGTAGTGGTCCGAGGGCACCGAGGCCAGTGCGGCGAGGAAGACGATGATCCCCCACCCGGCGTCCTTCCACACGCTCTGCGCGGTGATCAGGAACGGGAAGGTGTCCGGGTTGGTCATGATGTCGAGGCCGTCGTACCCGTTCTGACGCAACAACTGGGACAGCATGCCCGCGCCGCCGAACATCTGCTGGAAGACGGCGATGACGAGCACCCAGGAGAAGAAGTGCGGCAGGTAGAGCACGGCCTGTGCGACGGCCCGCACCCGGGGCCGGACCACGCTGTTGATGAGCAGCGCGAGCAGGATCGGGATCGGGAAGAACAGCACGAGCTGGACGATGAACAGCACCAGGGTGTTCTGGACGGCGTTCCAGAAGGCCGAGTCCTCGAAGATCCGCTGGAAGTTCTCCAGGCCCGTGAAGGGACTGTTCAGCATGGACACGATGCCGTTGTCGCTGATGTAGGGGTCGTAGTCCTGGAAGGCGACGATGTTGCCGAGGACCGGCAGGTAGTTGAAGACCAGGACCAGCACGACGGCCGGCAGCGTCATCAGGAGCAGGACGCGGTCGCGTCGGAACCTGAGCCGCCGGCTCAGCTGCTCCGGGGGGCGTTTCCCGGGCGAGCCGGAGGGGCCGCCGGACGCCACCCGGGTCTTCTCCGGCGTGCTGGCCTCGGCTCTGCTGCGAGGCACCGTGCTGTGGGACACAGCCGTTCTCCTTGCCTCAGGGCCTGGTCAGCTCGCCGCCGAGCCGTTCTCGTCGAGGAGCTTCTTGTACCAGTCGCGCAGCTTGTCGCCGCCCTTGCTCTTCCAGTCGGACACGGCCTGCTGCATGTCGCCGATCTTCTTGTGCCCGCGGATGATGTCGTCCTCGAGCTGCTCGAAGTCGTTGGCGAGGTTGGTGTAGCGGGAGGGCTCGGTGATCTGCAGGCCCCAGAAGGGCGTCTTCGTGGTGAAGGCGCCCATCCGCTGCTCCCACTCGACCATGGCCTTGGTGTAGTCCGGCATGTCGGGGTGGGCGGTGGTCGCGGCGGGGCTCGCCACCATGACGTAGGCGTTGAGAACCTCGTTGTTGCCCTTGTCGTTCTTGACGGGCACGCCGTCCTTGATCGTGTAGTGCGTGCCCTCGACGCCGTAGTTGGTCATCATCCACTCCTTGGTGCCGTACGGCGCCGCGGTGACGTTGGCGATCGCCAGCGCGTCCCGGATGACGGACTCGGATGCCTTCTTGCTGACGAAGGAGAAGATGCCGGCCGGGTTCACGGCGTACAGCACCGGATCACCGCCGTCGTGACCCCAGATGTCCATGCCCCAGATCTTGAAGTCGGGGTTCTGGGTGATCTGGGACGCCTGCTGGCCGTACCAGTTGACGATGTTGTTGTTCCAGATCAGGAACTCGCCGGCGGCGAACTTGGGTGCAGGGTCGGCGATCTGGCTCTTGCCCAGCTTGAAGTTGGGATGGACGACCCCTGCGGCGAACAGCTTGCGCGTCCACTCGATGGCTTCCAGGTACTCCGGGGTCTCGATGCGGTTGATCAGCTTGCCGTCGACCATGTTCCACCAGAGCGGCTTCTCCCCGCCCCCGATCACCCCGAAGTTGTTCATCGCGGTCCACTTCATGTCACCGCACGCCCACCGCTTGGCCCGGGCGTTGGTGATGTCCTTGCACAGGGCCATGAACTCCTCGGCGGACCGCGGGACTTCGTAGCCCTCCTCGTCGAAGATGTCCTGGCGGTAGAGGGGCACGATGTTCGGGACGGACGGGGCGGGCATCGGCAGGCCCATCAGCTTGCCGCCGAAGATGGAGCGCTGCCAGGCGCCGCTGGGGATCGCCGCGAGGTTGGGGTACTCCTCGGCCTTGTCCCCGGAGAGGTACGGGCCGAGGTCGGCGAACTTGCCGATGATGGCGCTGGGTATCTTGCCCATCATGTTCCAGCCGGGGATGACGACCATGTCCGGGACGTCGCTGGAGGCGAGGACCGCGCCGAGCTTCTGGTCGTAGGTGTTGCCGTCCTGGTTCCGCCACTGGACGTCCACGCCGATCAGGTCGTTCATCGCCGTGTAGTAGGAGTTGTCGCCCTTCGGCGGCGAGCCCCAGAACGGCGACATGACGGTGACCTTGCCGCCCTTGCCGAGCTTCTTGGCGACCGAGGTCTGGAGCGCGGCGCCGTCGAGCGGGGCGGTGAAGCCCATCGACGAACCGTACTTCGCCGGGATGTCCGGCTTCACCACGTTGCTGGCCACGTACGCCGGAAGGATCTTCTTGGCGTCCTTGCCCGAGGTGGTGCCCTCACGCGAGCCGCTGTCCGAGCCGCCGCAGGCGGACAGCAGCGGCAGCCCCCCGGCCACCGCTGCGGTGGCGACCGCCGTGGAAGCGAGGAAGCTTCTCCGGCTGGGGGAGGAGGGGGCGGAGTTCGGCGTCATTGCGTCAACCCTTCATGGCGCACACCAGGACACCCGGCGGTGGCCGTCGGCTGCGGTGTCTTCGACAGAACTGGCTGTGCAGAAGCGATGCGCGTCGCAGGGAGAGGGAGCGCGAGAAGCGGTGCTCTCCACAGTCGAAGCGCTTCGATGTTGCTGCGAGGTTAAGTGAACGACCGGGGGTGCACAAGGGTCGATTCGCAGATTCCTCGGAGGTGCCGGGGACTGGAGCACCCCCTTCCGATCTTCGCTCTCCACGGCCTGAATGACGGTGGGGATACGGATCTGTTGCGCCTCGGTCTCTTGACACCCACCCCACCGTCGAACCAGCATCGAAGCGCTTCGAAAGCGCCTCGTCGCTCCATCGCAAAGGGATCCCCACGTGACCGTAGAGACGACTCCCACGCCACCTTTCCGCGATCCGCAGCTGCCGGTCGCGAAGCGCATCGACGATCTGCTCCAGCGGCTCACCCCGGACGAGAGGATCGCGTTCCTGCACCAGTTCGCGCCCGCCGTCGACCGTCTCGGGGTGGCCGCGTTCCGTACCGGCCAGGAGGCGCTGCACGGGGTGGCATGGATGGGGCCGGCGACGGTGTTCCCGCAGGCCGTCGGCCTCGGCGCGACCTGGAACGAGGACCTCGTGCGCCGTGTCGGCGAGGCCGTGTCCAGCGAGGTCCGCGCGATGCGGGCCCGTGACGACCGGGTCGGCCTCAACGTCTGGTCCCCCACGGTCAACCTGCTGCGCCACCCCCTGTGGGGCCGCAACGAGGAGGGCTACTCCGAGGACCCGCGGCTGACCTCGGCGATCGCGACCGCGTACACCCGCGGCCTGCGCGGCGACCACCCCACGTACTGGCGCACGGCCCCGGTCCTCAAGCACTGGCTGGCGCACAACAACGAGACCGACCGCTCCACCACCTCCTCCTCGGTCCGCCCCCGGGTCCTGCACGAGTACGACCTGCGCGCCTTCCGCGAGACCGTCGAGGCGGGCGCGGTGGCCGGCGTGATGCCCGCCTACAACCTGGTCAACGGTCGCCCCAACCACGTCTCGCCCCTGCTGGCCGAGCAGCTGCGGACCTGGACCGACGAGCCTCTGCTGGTCTGCTCGGACGCGGGCGCGCCGTCGAACCTGGTCGACTCCGAGCACTACTTCGACACCCACGAGGAGGCGACCGCCGCCTCGTTGCGCGCCGGCGTCGACAGCTTCACCGACCACGGCACCGACGGTTCGACGATCACCGGACGCGTCCGGGACGCCCTGACCCGGTCGCTGCTGACCATGGACGACATCGACGAGGCGGTCCGCCGCCAGCTCTCCGTCCGCTTCCGCCTCGGGGAGTTCGACCCCGGCCGCGACCCGTACGCCGACGTCAAGGACTTCGACACCCCGGCCCACCGCGCTCTCGCCCAGGAGGCCGCGGAACAGGCGGTCGTCCTGCTCAGGAACGAGGGCGGCCTGCTGCCGCTCGCGGCCGACACCCGCCTCGCCGTCGTCGGTCCGCTCGCCGACGAGTGCAAGCTCGACTGGTACAGCGGCACCCTGCTGCACCGCTCCACCCCGCTCGAAGGTCTGTACGACCGCTTCGGCGCGGAGCGCGTGACGTTCGCGGAGGGCGTGGACCGCGTACGCCTGCGTGCGCACTCCACCGGCGCGTTCGTGTCCGTCCCCGAGGCCCCGGAGGCCGCCGACGAGGTGCGCGGCGCGCAGGGGGCGCTCGACCCGGCGCTGCTGGCCGGCCGCACCGACCTGTCGCCGCTGACCACGGACCCGGACGGCAGCGAACTGGCCCTCGTCGACTGGGGCGAGGGCGTGCTCACCCTCCGCGCGCCGGACGGCCGCTATCTCTCGGTCGCCGACGACGGATTCCTGCGCGCCTCCGCCGACCAGCCGGGGGGCTGGTTCGTCCAGGAGACGTTCCGCCTGGAGCCCTGCGAACCCCACGGAACGGGCCACCTCCTCAAACACCTGGGAACAGGCCGGTACGTCACTGTCGGCGCCGACGGAGTGAAGGTTGCCGACGGTGATCCGGAAACCTTCGACGTGGTCGTGACCGAACGCGGCGAGGCCGCCGTCGCGCGGGTGGCCGCCGAGGCCGACGTCGTCCTCGTGGTCGCGGGCAACGACCCGCACATCAACGGCCGCGAGACCGAGGACCGTACGACCCTCGCCCTCCCCGCCCACCAGGAACGGCTGCTGCGCGCGGCCCGCACGGCCAACCCGAACACGGCCCTGGTCCTGGTCTCGGCCTATCCCTACGCCGTCGACCTCACCGGTGTGCCCGCCGCCCTGTGGACCGCGCACGGCGGCCAGGCCGCGGGCACCGCCCTGGCCCGGGTCCTCGCCGGCGACGTCTCCCCCGCGGGCCGCCTCCCGCAGACCTGGTACGCGGCCGACGCCGACCTCCCCGACCTCCTCGACTACGACGTGGTCGGCTCCCGCCAGACGTACCTCTACTTCGAGGGCACCCCGCTGTTCCCGTTCGGCCACGGCCTGTCCTACGCGGAGTTCGCCTACGGGAACCTGACCGCCCGCGTGGACGACGGCTGCCTGACGGTCTCCTTCACCGTCACCAACACGGGCGCGGTGAGCGCCGACGAGGTCGCCCAGCTCTACGTCCGTGCCGAGGAGCCGTCGGTCCCGCGCCCGCGCCGCGAGCTGGCCGGCCACCGCCGCGTCACCCTCGCCCCCGGCGCCTCCACGGAGCTGACGTTCCGGCTCCCGCTCTCCGTACTGGAGTTCTGGGACGTGGCCCACGGCGCCTGGCATCGGGAGCCGGGCGCCTACGAACTGCTGGCCGGCGCGTCCAGCGAGGACATCCGCCTCCGCACGACCGTCACCGTCGACGGAGACCCGCTCGCCCCGCGCCCGGTCCCGACCCACGGCCTGGACGCGGCGGACTTCGACGAACAGCGCGGCACGGAGATCGTCGACCGCACCAGGGTGTCCGGCGACGCGGTGACGCCGGCGGGCGACGGCCCCGGTGAACTGCTGTACCGCGCCTGCGACTTCGGGGCGGGGGTCACCGAGGTGACGGTCGAGGTGGCGGGCACGGGGAGTGTCGAGTTCGCGCTCGTCGACGGCCCGGAGCCGGTGACCCTGACGCTCGACCGGCCCACCGCGGGCCCGTACGCGTACACGACCCTGCGCGCCGCCGTCTCGGCGGCGGGGACGCACGACGTCCGGCTGGTGCTGCGCGGCCCGCTGCGGCTGGCGCACGTCGGCTTCTCCGGTTGAGGGTCCGGAGCGAGCCGGCACACAGAAGGGGCCCGGCACCGGAAGGCATCGGTGCCGGGCCCCTTCGTCCCGGGATCTGACCCGAGACTACATGAAAATGATTGTCACAAGCTAGGGGTGGCCGGGGATTGCGGGCCGCCCGGCCGTTCCGAGGGCGCTCAGAGCTGGAGCCCCGTCAGCACCATCACCCGCTCGTAGGTGTAGTCGTCCATGGCGAAGCGCACACCCTCCCGCCCGACGCCGGACTGCTTCACCCCGCCGTACGGCATCTGGTCGGCGCGGTAGGACGGCACGTCACCGATGACCACGCCGCCCACCTCCAGCGTGCGGTGGGCGCGGAAGGCGGTCTGCAGGTCGTGGGTGAAGACACCCGCCTGCAGGCCGTACTTGGAGTCGTTGACGGCGGCGAAGGCCGCGGCCTCCCCCTCCACCTTCCGTACGGTGAGGACGGGCCCGAAGACCTCCTCGCAGGCGACGCTCACGTCGGCGGGCACGTCGGCGAGGACGGTCGGCGCGTACGAGGCGCCGTCGCGCTTGCCGCCGGTGAGCAGCGTGGCGCCGGCGTCGACCGCCTCCTGGACCCATGCCTCGACCCGCTCGGCTGCGTCCTCGCTGACCAGCGGTCCCACATCGGTCGCCCCGTCGGACGGGTCGCCGGTGACCTGCGCCTCGACCGCGGCGACGATGCGCGGCAGCAGCCGGTCGTACACGGACGCGTCCGCAATCACCCGCTGCACGGAGATGCAGGACTGGCCGCCCTGGTAGTTCGAGAAGGTCGCGATGCGGCCGGCGGCCCAGTCGAGGTCCTCGTCGCTCGCGTAGTCGGCGAGCACGACCGCCGCGCCGTTGCCGCCCAGCTCCAGGGTGCAGTGCTTGCGCGGCGCCGAGTCCATGATCGCGTAGCCGACCTTCTCGGACCCGGTGAAGGAGATCACGGGCAGCCGCTCGTCCTGGACGAGGGCGGGCATACGGTCGTTCGCGACCGGCAGGATGCTCCAGGACCCGGCGGGGAGCGCGGTGGCCGCGTCCGCGAGCAGGTCACCGATGATCAGCCCGGACAGGGGGGTGGCCGGCGCCGGCTTCAGGATGATCGGCACACCCGCCGCGATCGCCGGGGCGATCTTGTGGGCGCAGAGGTTGAGCGGGAAGTTGAAGGGCGCGATCCCGAGGACGACACCCTTGGGGAAACGGCGCGTGAGGGCGAGCCGCCCCTGTCCGCCCAGGTCGGTGTCGAGCCGCTGCGCCTCACCGCCGTTGAACCGCCGGGCCTCCTCGGCGGCGAACCGGAACACCGAGACCGCCCGGCCGACCTCGCCGCGCGCCCACTTGATCGGCTTGCCGTTCTCGGCGGAGATCAGCTGCGCGATCTCCTCGGTCCGCTCGACGAGACTCCTGCTGACATGGTCGAGCACGGCGGCCCGCACATGCGCGGGCGTCGCCGCGAACTCGTCGCGTACGGCGTAGGCGGCGGCCACGGCCTCTTCGACCTGCTCGTCCGTCGGCACGCTCACCGTGCCGACCAGACGGCCGTCCCAGGGCGACGTCACATCGAACGTGGTCGCACCGGTGGCCCGACGGCCGGCGAGCCAGAAGGCGTGAGTGGCGGTCATAGTCGATCCCGGCCCTTCGGTGGGTACACATGTCGTCTTCCGGCACCACGGTAGGCCCGCGACGCCAGCGGGTGGCTTGTCCGGCACGTATGAGTACGGCCGGGGGGTGTGCCGGATTGGAGGGGTGGGGCGGGTGTGGGTGCGTGGGGCTGGTCGCGCAGTTCCCCGCATCCCCGGAAGACCATGCCCCCGAGGCCCTGAAAGCGGCCGGTACCGGCCTGGAAAGCAGTGGGCGCGACCCCTGCTTCTCAGGGGCGCGGGGAACTGCCCCTTCTCAGGGGCGCGGGGAACTGCGCGAGAAGCCCCACCGGACCCGCGGCCGGGGGGCGCAGGGGCGCAGCCCCTGGAGGAGGGACGGGTAAGGGCAGCGGGGGCGAAAAGGACCCCCTACTCCCCCGCGGCAGCGGTCGCCTTCAACGCCAGCCACAGCTCCATCCGCACATCGGGATCGTCCAGCGACCGCCCCACGATCTCCTCCACCCTCCGCATCCGGTACCGCAACGTATGCCGATGCACCCCCAGATCGGCGGCAGCCGCATCCCACTGCCCGTGCCGGGACAACCACGCCCGCAACGAGGCCACGAGATCCCCCCGCCCGGTCGCGTCGTGCTCGCGCAGCGGCCGGAGCAGACTGTCCGCGAACGCCCGCACCGCGTCGTCACCGAGCAGCGGCAGCACGGACCCCGCGGCCAGCTCCTCGTGCTCGACGAGACACCGCCCGCGCCGCCGGGCCACGGACAGCGCCTGCTCGGCCTGCTTGTACGCGGAGGCGGCCGCGATCGGCCCGGCGGGCGCGGACAACCCGACGACGAGTTCCTCCTCCTCCACGGAGACGGGGACGGGGACACCGGCTGAGACGGAGCCGCCGGCCCCGGCCCCCGGATCCCGCCCGTCCGCCCGAGCCGTCTCCAACGCCACCGCGAACGCCCCGCACGCCGCGACCGCCGCACCTCCGTCCACGGCGAGCACCACCAGCCGCTCCCCGTCCGGCACGACGAGCACGGACTCCCCGGCCCGCGCGGCGGCGGCCTCCACCACCTCGACGAGCTGTCCGAGCAGATCACCGCCCGCCCGCCGGGCCCCGGCCTCGCCCGCCGCCCCCTCCACCCGTGCCCGCGCCGCCGACGCGGACTCCGCGAGGATCAACCGGAACGGGGCGTCCAGCAGCCCTCCGTACAGATCCCCGGCGACGGCGCGCGCGTGGTCGCACTCCCCGGCCAGCAGCATGCGCAACACCGCCGCGCCGATCCGCTGCTCGGCGGCGTGCAGCGAGCGCGAGCGTTCCGTGGTGAGCGTCAGCAGGGCGATCGCGGAGTGGACGGCGTACCGCTCGGCCGTGCCGAGGGCCGCCGCCGTGCCGACGGCGAGGGCGGCACGGGCCCGGCGCCCGGTGCCGAGGGAGTGCAGTTCGACGCGGTCCTCGCCGCCGACGACCGCGCTGGCCGGCGCGGGCCGGTCGCGCAGCCGTTCGACGTCGGCGGTGAGCCGGCCGGCCCGCCGCTCCGCCCACTCGGGCGCCACCGCGACGACCGCGCCGGAGGCGTCGTACAGGGCGGCCCACCCGTCGACCTGCCCGGCGAGCGCGCCGAGCAGCCCCTCGGGACCGTCGGTCAGCGCCTGCCGGGTGAGTTCCCGCTGGGCGGCGAACCCCGCCGTCACCGCCCGGTACTGCTCGGCGGCGATGGCCGCCGACACCGCCTTGCTGATGGCGAGGAAGGGCGTACGCCGGGGCACCTCCAGCAGGGGCAGCCCCTCTCCCCGGGCCGCGGCGACGAGGGCCTCGGGGACGTCCTCGTAGTGCACCCCGACGGCGAACCCGAGCCCGACGACGCCCGCGCCCACCAGTCGCCGTACATAGCGCCGCATCGCCTCCGGATCCTCCGCGTCCAGTTTCAGCGCGGTGATCAGCAGCAGCTCCCCGCCCTCCATGTACGGCACGGGATCGGCCAGCTCGCTGGCGTGCGCCCAGCGCACGGGCACGTCCAGGCGGTCCTCGCCCGCCCGCACGGTCAGCTTGAGCGTGGAGTGGTGGACGAGCGAGGCGAGCGTGGGGGGCATGAGACCTTCAGGTCGACGTGGGCTTGCGGCCACCGGAGTGACCTTTTGGCCGCGGTGTATGAACGACCTGTCCCGATTCTGCCTCACCGTACGGTCACAGGCCCCCCACACCGCCCACCGAATGGCTCGAACTGAGCGGCCCCGGGCCCCGCCGCTCAGCCGCGCAGATCCACCAGCAGCGGGGGCGCGTGCTCGCCCCGCACGGTCGTCAGCGACAGCACCGCGTGACCCGGCGGCACGCCGTGCGCGAGCTCGGAGGCGGACCAGCGTTCCCGTTCGACCTGGCGCACGGTCACGGCCCGTGCGGTGGGCGCGTGGCCGGTGATCATCCGGCGCAGCGCGTGCCAGGCCTTCCCGGCCGGGGAGTCGGCGATGATCTGCCGGTCGGTGACGTCCCGCGCCTCGGTCCACTCCTTGCCCCAGACCTCGGCGAAGTCCTGCCCGTCCCACGGGGTGAGCCCGGACAGCGCCATCCGGCAGCCGGTGGCGCCGAGGAGCGGCCCGCGCAGCGGCCGGGGCACGTCGTCGAGGGTGCGCAGGGTGAGGACGGCGCCCGCGTTGGTCGAGCGCAGCCGCTGGATCCCGCGGACGGCCTCCGGTGTGACGACCCCGGTCGCGTCGTCCAGCACGAGGCAGGCGAACAGCGACCGGTCGTCCCGTACGGCGACGCTCGCCGTGAACTGCGCGAGCACCAGCCGGGCCAGGATGCGCGAGGCGTCGGCGTGGCCGCGTTCGGGAAGGTCGATACGGACCCGTACCGGGTGGTCGAGGGCGCGCAGGGAGAAGGGCCGGGACTGGCCCGAGGTGTCGAAGAACGTGGCGAAGGCGGGCCGGTCGAGGAGGGCGACCCGGTCGGCCAGCACCCCGCCGACATCGCCGGGATGCCCGAGCTGGCGCTCCCGCGCGTCCAGTTCCCGCAGCAGGGACTCCTGCCCGGCGTCCTGGAGGGCCCGGCGCAGCTCGCCCAGCGGACCCGGCGAGCCGTCCAGCAGCTGGCGCAGCTGCGGCACCGACGGGAACCGCCCGTGCACCGCCCGGTACGGGCCGAGCAGCTGGGCGAGGACGGTGGTGGAGCGCCGGCTGTCGCCGCCGGGGTGCGGGTCGGCCAGGTCGCCGACGAGCGCCTCCGCGAGGACGGCGGCGGCCTCGTCGGGGTCCGTGGTCCCCCCGTAGAGGTCGAGATCGTAGACGGACTCAGGGTTCCCGATGCGCACGACGACGTCGTAGGCGTCGGCGGGTCCGAGTCCCGCCCCGGCCGCCCCCACGACCACCACCGCGGCCCGCCCGGCGAGCGCGTGCAGGCACAGCGACTCGGCGACGGGCCAGACCACGCTGCCGGTCTTGCCCGATCCGGCGGGTCCGACGGCCAGCAGGGACGTGCCGAGCAGGTCGGGGCCCAGGGCGAGGCCCGTGCCCCGGTAGGCGTAGGGGTTGCGAGGGTCGTCGACGGTGCCGCCCAGTCGGACCTGGCCGGTGACCAGGTCGTGCCGGGCGAGCCGGGCAGGCAGGTCCCGCTCCCCGGAGGGGTGCAGACACGCCGCCGCGCCGTCCTTCAGCACCGCGCCGGTGAACGTCGCCAGACTGTGCCGCCCGCTGCGCACGCCCTGCCACGCCCGCATGATCCGCGCGTGGTCCACGTCCCGCATGAGCCCGGCTGCGGCCTCCGCCACGAGCCGCTCTGCGGCATCCCCGGCCCCGGCCTCGCGGAGCGGGTTCCATCGGGCGGGGTCGTCCTGGGCGGCAGGGACCGCTTCCTCCGGTGACCGACCGCGAAGACGGGGGCCGACGAAACGGCGCCAGACCTCGCCCCAGCGGCCCAGTCTGGCCACTGCGACAAGGATCAACAGGGCCACGAGCAGCTCATAGCCCCGGTACAGAATGAACGTGCCGACCTGACCACCCTCGCCGGATCCGCCCTGCCAGGAGTCGGGAGCGATCAGATCGAGCGGGATCCACCACCAGTAACCGAGGTAACCGTTCTGCAGCAATGACCAGACGAGCCAGCCCACCAGGAAGGCGATGAGGGCCCCGCCGATGAGCTGACGTTTGGGAATCTCCTCGGGTTCTTCGTCAGGGCGGGGTGTGTGCCCGTACCGCCACACGCCTGGTGCCGCGTCCGGCCGCGGCACCCGCAGCCAGGCGAGAAAGGAAGACCCGTCCGGCATCGGCGGAACCCCTGGTGTGTGCGCGGGGCGAGGGGGCGTCAAGGGCCCCTCGGGTGGCCCCGCCGGGCGCGGCACAGGATTCGCATGCGTGCCCCGCACGTCCCGCGTCCCGTCGCTGTCCATCGCGCTTGCCCCCTGACCAGCCGTTCCGTCCACCATCAGCGAGCCAATCTAACGCCCTCGCAAGGGGAGTTCACCGCTTACGCGGCCGGGCGGGCCGTGAAGCGGCCCGTCCGTGACCCTCGGCCGCCGATTCACCCCCGGCGACGCGCCATGTCCATCAAGGACAAGCCGTGCCGTCAACAACGCCCACATGGAGCATGCCCAGTGTTCCTTCCCGGTCCTAGCCTGCGAGTAAAAGAAGACAAGCGTCCGCAAGAGCCCCAGGAGCCCCACATGAGCGCACTTCCCCAGGAGCGCCGCGTAGTCACCGCCATCCCCGGACCGAAGTCCCAGGAACTGCAGGCTCGTCGTGTCGCCGCCGTCGCGGCGGGCGTGGGGTCCGTGCTGCCCGTGTTCACCGCGCGCGCGGGCGGCGGCATCATCGAGGACGTCGACGGCAACCGGCTGATCGACTTCGGTTCGGGTATCGCCGTCACCAGCGTCGGCGCCAGCGCCGAGGCCGTCGTCCGCCGGGCCACCGCCCAGCTCCAGGACTTCACGCACACCTGTTTCATGGTCACCCCGTACGAGGGCTACGTCGCCGTCGCCGAGGCCCTCGCCGAGCTGACCCCGGGCGACCACGCCAAGAAGTCCGCGTTGTTCAACAGCGGCGCCGAGGCCGTCGAGAACGCGGTGAAGATCGCCCGGTCGTACACCAAGCGACAGGCCGTGGTCGTGTTCGACCACGGCTACCACGGCCGCACCAACCTCACGATGGCGCTGACCGCCAAGAACATGCCGTACAAGCACGGCTTCGGCCCGTTCGCGCCCGAGGTGTACCGCGTGCCCGTCGCGTACGGCTACCGCTGGCCGACCGGCCCGGAGAACGCCGGCCCCGAGGCCGCCGCGCAGGCCGTCGACCAGATCGCCAAGCAGGTCGGCGCCGAGAACGTGGCCGCGATCATCATCGAGCCGGTGCTCGGCGAGGGCGGCTTCATCGAGCCGGCCAAGGGCTTCCTTCCCGCGATCCGGAAGTTCGCCGCCGACAACGGCATCGTCTTCGTCGCCGACGAGATCCAGTCGGGCTTCTGCCGCACCGGCCAGTGGTTCGCCTGCGAGGACGAGGGCATCGTCCCGGACCTGATCACCACCGCCAAGGGCATCGCCGGCGGCCTCCCGCTCGCCGCCGTCACCGGCCGCGCGGAGATCATGGACGCGGCGCACGCGGGCGGCCTGGGCGGCACCTACGGCGGCAACCCCGTCGCCTGCGCGGGCGCCCTCGGCTCGATCGAGACGATGAAGGAGCTGGACCTCAACGCCCGGGCGAAGAGCATCGAGGCGACGATGAAGGCCCGCCTCAGCGCGATGGCCGAGAAGTTCGACATCATCGGCGACATCCGCGGCCGCGGCGCCATGATCGCCGTCGAGCTGGTCAAGGACCGTGCGACGAAGGAGCCGAACCCGGAGGCGACCGCCGCGCTGGCGAAGGCCTGCCACCAGGAGGGTCTGCTCGTCCTGACCTGCGGCACCTACGGCAACGTGCTGCGTTTCCTGCCGCCGCTCGTCATCGGCGAGGACCTGCTGAACGAGGGCCTCGACATCATCGAGCAGGCGTTCGCCGGCGTCTGACGCACCCCAGGACGGCGCCGCCACGGACGGCGCCGTCCGCGCATGGCGCCGTCCGTGCACGGCATCACCCGCGTCCGGCGCCGTCCGTGCCGGCGCACCGTGCCCGGGCGCCCCTGCATGTGGGGCGCCCGCATACGGAAATCCCCCACCCGCCTCCGACGTCCCACGCTTCCCGGAACCGGAATCCGATGCCGGGGCCGATCCGGATTCCGGTCCCTGTGGACAGGCGTCGGAGCGCGTGAAGAAGGTGTGCAAGGTGCATGAGGGGTCGCGATTCCGGCTGTCCCGGCCGCATTCCCTGCCGTAGGTTCTTGTGCAGATGAGAGATACACCCCGCCCACAGGGGACTGTGGGTGACACCGGGTCGGGGCCTCCCCAGCTTCGCCCTGGTCGTGCCCTCGCGCACACACACGGAGCTTCCGGCTCCGGATCTCCTCACGGATCGGACGGCCGCCCGCCCCAAACCCCCCGGGGCGTGCGGCACACCGATCCGGACGGCCGTCCTCGAACCACCCCCCCTGTTCGAGGACGGCCGATCATCCTCTCCGGCCGGCCCGCCGCCCTCCTCCTTCTCGGCGCCCCGGCCCTCCTCTTCACGCTGATCACCTGGCAGGTCCTCGCGCACGGCCCGCTGGCCCGCGCGGACGAACGCCTCAGCGACCTGCTCGTCCACCGGGGCGCGCCCACCCAGTTCCTCGCCGACCTCGGCAGCGTCTCGGTCGCCGTCCCGGTCCTCGCCCTCGTGCTGCTGTACGTCGCGTGGCGCGCGCGGGCCGACGGCCGGCGGTACGCGTGGCGGCCGTCCGCCGCGGCGGCGCTCCTCCTGGCCGCCGTGCCGCTCTGGGTGATCCCGCTGAAGGAGCTGATCGCCCGGCCGGGTCCGCCGGTCATGGGTCCGGGCACGGGTTTCTACCCCTCCGGCCACACCGCGACGGCCTGCGTCGCGTACGGCGCCGCCGTCCTGCTCCTGCTGCCCCTGCTGCGCGGCGCCCCCGCGCGCCGCGCGGTCGTGGTGCTCGCGGTCGTGCTGAACCTCGGGGTCGGCTTCGGTCTGGTGCGCCAGGGGTATCACTGGCCGCTCGACGTGGTGGCGAGCTGGTGCGTGTGCGTTCTGCTGCTGTCCTCGCCGTGGTCGCGAGGACTCCGGAGCCCTCGCGGGTGACGTCCGCGTCGGCCGCACGGGCGGCCGACGAGAGCGCGAAGCGGCCGGGGAGGGCCGCCGTCACCACATCCGGACGGCCGGGGGACGGCCGCCGTCGGCTGTGGTCCTCAGCTCCCCGACTGCCGGTCCTCGTCCCTGGCCAGGCTCGCCGCCGCCTCGTGCATCGCCAGTTCGAGCAGGGCCGGATCGGTGAGGGTGCCGCTGCCGTCCGGCGGGATCAGCCAGCGGACTCCGCCGGTCTGCCGTCCCGGGTACGGCACCACGATCCAGGTGCCGCCGCCCGCGCTGCGCACCCCCGTGCCGAGCCACCGCGACGCCGTGCCCGGCGGTACGAAGAAACCCATGCGGTCGTCGCCGAAGTCGGCGAGCACGGGTCCGGGCCGGTCGATGATGCGGGTGAGGACATCGAGTGTGGGATAGCCGAGCAGGCCCGGCAGGATCAGCACGTCCCAGGCCCTGCCCGCCGGAAGCAGGGCGACCCCCAGGGGGTTGCGCTCCCACTCCCGGCGACAGGCCTCGGGATCCGGTGATACGGATGCCAGCCACTCGGCCGCCGTCTTGGCCCCAGTCATGACAGGGACCTTCCTCTCTCTAGAGCTCCGTCGGACGCGGTTTTCGCGTCAGGAGCACAGACAGAGGTTCCGGCCGGGCATTACGCGGGTTCCGACCACTTCTTGGTGGTGAATGGAGTAGCCCGCCACAGCGGGGCGTACGCCTGTTGATCACGCGCGCGCCGTCACGCCCCGCCGACCGCCGGATTCCGGTCCCGGTGCCTCAGCTGTCGAAGCCCAGTCCCAGCCGGTCCATGGCCTTCAGCCACAGGTTGCGGCGCCCCGCATGGGAGTCGGCGCGGGCCAGGGACCACTTGGTGAGGGCGATACCGGTCCAGGCGAACGGCTCCGGCGGGAACGGCAGCGGCTTCCTGCGGACCATCTCCAGTGCCGTGCGCTCCGTGCGCTCGCCCGCGAGCAGGTCGAGCATGACGTCGGCACCGAACCGGGTGGCGCCCACCCCCAGCCCCGTATAGCCGGCCGCGTAGGCGACTCTGGCCTGGTGGGCGGTGCCGAAGAACGCCGAGAAGCGGGAGCAGGTGTCGATCGCGCCGCCCCAGGCATGGGTGAAGCGCAGGCCCTCCAGCTGCGGGAAGCAGGTGAAGAAGTGTCCGGCGAGTTTGGCGTACGTCTCCGGCCGGTCGTCGTACTCGGCGCGCACCCGGCCGCCGTAGGGGTACACCGCGTCGTAGCCGCCCCAGAGGATGCGGTTGTCGGCGCTGAGCCGGAAGTAGTGGAACTGGTTGGCCGAGTCCCCGAGCCCCTGCCGGTTCTTCCAGCCGACCGACGCCAGCTGGTCGGCGGTGAGCGGCTCGGTCATCAGGGCGTAGTCGTAGACGGGGACGGTGTACGCGCGGACGCGCCGGACCAGGCTGGGGAAGATGTTCGTGCCGAGCGCCACCTGCCGGGTACGGACCTGGCCGTAGGGGGTGCGGACGGCCATGCCGGCGCCGCACGCCTTGAGGTTCAGCGCGGGGGTGTGCTCGTGGACGCGGACGCCGAGGGCCAGGCACGCCCGCTTGAGACCCCAGGCGAGCTTGGCCGGGTGCAGCATGGCGACGCCCCGGCGGTCGTGCAGGCCCGCCCGGAAGGTCGGTGAGGCGACCTGGTCGCGGACGGCCTCGGCGTCCAGGAACTCGATGCCGTCGGCGAGGCCCTTGCCGGCGATCTCGTCGTACCACTCACGCAGTTCCCGGGCCTGGTAGGTCTCGGTGGCGACGTCGATCTCGCCGGTGCGTTCGAAGTCGCAGTCCAGGCCGTGGCGGGCGACCGCCGCCTCGATCTCGTCGAGGTTGCGGGCGCCCAGCTCCTCCAGTGTGTGGATCTCGTCCGGCCAGCGGGCGAGGCCGTTGGCCAGGCCGTGGGTGAGCGAGGCGGCGCAGAAGCCGCCGTTGCGGCCGGAGGCGGCCCAGCCCACCTCACGGCCTTCCAGCAGGACCACGTCCCGCCCCGGGTCGCGCTCCTTGGCGTTCAGCGCGGTCCACAGCCCGCTGTAGCCACCGCCGACGACCAGCAGGTCGCAGGTCTCGGCGCCGGTGAGCGCGGGCTCGGGGTGGGGTTTGCCCGGGTCTTCGAGCCAGTACGGGACCGGCCGGGCTTCGGAGAGCGACTTCGTCCAACGGCTCATGGCGCTCGGGGCCATGATTTCAACTCCCTACGGAAGGTGCGCGAAAGGCTTATGCCTTCTGCTTGTTTCGGCGGTTGCCGATGACCATGGAGACCAGCACCAGCAGGACGGCGACCAGGAACATGGCCGTACCGATGACATTGATCTGGACGGGCGTCCCGCGCTGCGCCGAACCCCAGACGAACATGGGAAAGGTGACGGTCGAGCCCGCGTTGAAATTGGTGATGATGAAATCGTC
This sequence comes from Streptomyces sp. NPDC041108, assembly GCF_055592645.1. NCBI lineage: Bacteria > Bacillati > Actinomycetota > Actinomycetes > Kitasatosporales > Streptomycetaceae > Streptomyces > Streptomyces sp. NPDC041108. Next base: position 75,312 of record NZ_JBVIYK010000012.1, read on the forward strand.
GAAGGAGAGCGCGAAGGCGAGCATCGCTCCCGCGGCGATTCCGGGGGCGGCGATCGGCAGGGTGACCCTGATGAAGGTCTGGAAGGGCCCGGCGTAGAGGTCCTGGGCGGCCTGTTCCAGGCGCGGGTCCATCGACATCACGCGCGCCTTGACCGCCGTGACGACGAAGCTGAGGCAGAACATGATGTGCGCGATGAGGACGGTCCAGAAGCCCAGCTGGGCGCCCATGTTGAGGAACAGGGTGAGCAGCGAGGCCGCCATGACGACCTCGGGCATCGCCATCGGCAGGAAGATCAGCGAGTTCACGGCGCCGCGGGCCCGGAAGCGGTAGCGGACCAGCGCGAAGGCGATCATCGTGCCGAGGACGGTCGCGCCGATCGTCGCCCAGAACGCGATCTGGAGGCTGATGGAGAGCGAGCCGCACATGCCGGCGACCCCGCAGGGGTCCTGCCAGGCGTCCGTGGAGAACTGCTGCCACTGGTAGTTGAAGCGGCCCTTCGGTTTGTTGAAGGAGAACACCGTGACGACGACGTTCGGCAGCAGCAGATAACCGAGCGTGCACAGTCCCGCGATGACGACGAGATGGCGCTTGAGCCAGTTGACGAAGGCCATTTAAACCAGATCCTCCGTCCCGGACCTGCGGATGTAGAGCGTGACCATGAAGAGAATCGCGGCCATCAGGATGAAGGAGAGGGCCGCGGCCGTCGGGTAGTCCAGGATGCGCAGGAACTGTGTCTGGATCACGTTTCCGACCATGCGTGTGTCCGTGGATCCCAGCAGGTCCGCGTTGACGTAGTCACCGGCCGCCGGGATGAAGGTCAGCAGCGTGCCGGAGACCACGCCCGGCATCGACAGCGGGAAGGTCACCTTGCGGAAGGTGGTGACCGGCTTGGCGTACAGGTCGCCCGCGGCCTCGTGCAGCCGTCCGTCGATGCGCTCCAGGGAGGTGTAGAGCGGCAGGATCATGAACGGCAGGAAGTTGTAGGTCAGACCGCAGACCACCGCGAGCGGGGTGGCCAGCACGCGGTCGCCGGCCGTCCAGCCGAGCCAGTTGGTGACGTCCAGGACGTGCAGGGTGTTGAGGGCGCCGACGACCGGGCCGCCGTCCGCGAGGATCGTCTTCCAGGCGAGGGTGCGGATCAGGAAGCTGGTGAAGAACGGCGCGATCACCAGGATCATGATCAGGTTCCGCCAGCGTCCCGCGCGGAACGCGATGAGGTACGCGAGCGGGTAGCCGAGGACGAGGCACAGGATCGTGGCGGCGCCGGCGTACAGGATCGAGCGCAGGAACTGCGGCCAGTACTCGGACAGCGCGTCCCAGTAGGTGGCGAAGTGCCAGGTGACCTTGTAGCCCTCCTCCAGGGAGCCCGTCTGCACGGACGTGGAGGCCTGGTAGATCATCGGCAGCGCGAAGAAGACGACCAGCCAGAGGATGCCGGGCAGCAGCAGCCAGTACGGCGTGAGGCGGCCCCGCCTGCGTGGCGGCTTCTTCTCGGGCGCGGTCGGGGTCAGAGGCGGCGGCGCCTCGGTGAGCGTCGCCATCAGAGCGTCGCCTCTTCCTGGATGCCGGCGTCGATGTCCTGGGCGGCGTCCAGGCCGAAGGTGTGGGCCGGGTTCCAGTGCAGGACGACCTCGGCGCCGGGCACCAGCCGGTCGTCACGGTCGATGTTCTGCGCGTAGACCTCGAACTCGGGACAGACGGGGCTGTCGATGACGTACTGCGTGGAGACGCCGATGAAGGAGGAGTCGGCGATCCTGCCGGTGATCCGGTTGCGGCCCACGGGTATCTCGCCCGCCTCGTCGGCGTGGGTGAGGGAGATCTTCTCGGGGCGGACGCCGACCAGCACCCTGCCGCCGGTCGCGGTCGGCCCGGAGTACCGCGCCTCGGGCAGCACCAGTTTGCCGCCGCCCGCCTTCAGCACGATCTCGCCGCCGCTGCGGGAGTCGACCTCGGCCTCGATGAGGTTGGAGGTGCCGAGGAAGTTGGCGACGAAGGTGGTCTGCGGGTTCTCGTACAGGTCGGTCGGCGAGCCGAGCTGCTCGACCCTTCCGCCGTTCATCACGGCGACCGTGTCGGCCATGGTCATGGCCTCCTCCTGGTCGTGCGTGACGTGCACGAAGGTGATGCCGACCTCGGTCTGGATGCGCTTGAGCTCCAGCTGCATCTGGCGGCGCAGCTTGAGGTCGAGGGCGCCGAGCGGTTCGTCCAGGAGCAGCACCTTGGGCGTGTTGATCAGCGCCCGGGCGACGGCGACGCGCTGCTGCTGGCCACCGGAGAGCTGGTGCGGCTTCTTGCGCGCCTGCTCCCCCAGCTGCACCAGCTCCAGCATGTCCTCGACCTGCTTCTTCACCGACTTGATGCCGCGCCGGCGCAGCCCGAAGGCGACGTTCTCGAAGATGTCCAGGTGCGGAAAGAGGGCGTACGACTGGAAGACGGTGTTCACCGGCCGCTTGTAGGGCGGCAGCCGGGTGACCTCCTGGTCGCCCAGGTGCACGGTGCCCGTGGTGGGCTCCTCCAGGCCGGCGATCATGCGCAGGGTGGTCGTCTTGCCGCAACCGGAGGCGCCGAGCAGGGCGAAGAAGGAGCCCTGGGGCACGGTCAGGTCCAGCGGGTGTACGGCGGTGAAGCCGTTGTCGTACGTCTTGCTGATGCCGGAGAGGCGGACGTCCCCGCTGTGGTCGGTGGTCTTGTTCGTCACGGTGATCACGCCCCCGTCAGCTTCGCGAACTTCTGCTCGAATGCCGTCTCTTCCTTCGCGCTCAGCGAGCGGAAGGCGTGCGACTTCGCGGCCATGGCCTTGTCGGGGATGATCAGCGGGTTGTTCGCCGCATCCGGGTCGATCTTCTCCAGCTCGGGCTTCACCCCGTCGACGGGCGACACGTAGTTGATGTACGCGGCGAGCTCGGCGGCCGGCCGGGGCCGGTAGTAGAAGTCGATCAACCGCTCGGCGTTCGTCTTGTGACGGGCCTTGTTGGGGATCAGCACGTTGTCGGTCGACGTCATGTATCCGCTCTCGGGGATGATGAAGTCGATGTCCGGGCTGTCCGCCTTCAGCTGGACGACGTCACCGGCCCAGGCCACACAGGCCGCGAAGTCGCCGCTGGTCAGGTCGGAGGTGTAGTCGTTGCCGGTGAAGCGGCGGATCTGCCCCTTGTCGACGGCCTTCTGGAGCCGCGCGATCGCCGCGTCGTAGTCGTCGGCGGTGAAGTTCGCCGGGTCCTTGCCCATGTCGAGCAGGGTCATGCCGATGCTGTCGCGCATCTCCGACAGGAAGCCGACCCGGCCCTTGAGCTTGTCGTTGTCGAGCAGGTCGGAGATCGACTTCACCTCCTGGCCGTCGAGGGCCTTCTTGTTGTAGGCGATGACGGTCGAGATGCCCTGCCAGACATAGGAGTAGGCCCGCCCCGGGTCCCAGTCCGGGTCGCGGAACTGCGCGGACAGGTTGGCGTAGGCGTGCGGCAGGTTGGAGGCGTCCAGTTTCTGGACCCATCCGAGGCGGATGAGCCTGGCGGCGAGCCAGTCGGTGAGGACGATGATGTCGCGCCCGGTGTCCTGCCCTGCGGCCAGCTGCGGCTTGATCTTCCCGAAGAACTCGACGTTGTCGTTGATGTCCTCGGTGTACTTGACCGAGATACCGGTCTGCTTCTTGAACTGGTCGAGCGTGGGGTGGTGCTTCTCGCTCTCGTCCACGTCGATGTACTCGGTCCAGTTGGAGAAGTTGACGGTCTTCTCCTCGGCCGAGTGGTCCTCCGCGGAGACGCCGCCCCGGGTGGTGCCGGCCGCGGGGATGCCGCAGGCGCTCAGCGTCCCGAGGCCGCCGACCGCGAGCGCGCCGCTCGCGGAGGCGCGCAACAGGGACCGCCGTGTCATGGCGGCCCGGCCGTTGCGGAAGCTGCGCCGCACGGCGGCCACTTGGGCCGGCGACAGGCGGTCGGGCTCGTACTGCTCCATGCGCTGATGCCCTTTCGGGAAGGTGGGCGGCCGCGGGTCGGACGGCCTGAGATCGGCTAGCGGTCCCCGAAGATCGTGCGGTGCCAGTCCTTCCTGGCGATCGCCGTATTGTCGAACATGACGTGCTTGAGCTGGGTGTACTCCTCGAACGAGTACGCGGACATGTCCTTGCCGAAGCCGGATGCCTTGTAGCCGCCGTGCGGCATTTCGCTGATGATCGGGATGTGGTCGTTGACCCACACGCACCCGGCCCGGATCTCCCGGGTCGCGCGGCCCGCCCGGTACACGTCCCGGCTCCAGGCGGAGGCGGCGAGCCCGTACGGAGTGTCGTTCGCGAGCCGGATGCCCTCGTCGTCGCTGTCGAAGGGCAGGACCACGAGCACCGGTCCGAAGATCTCGGACTGGACGATCTCGCTGTCCTGGGCCGCGTCCACCACGAGCGTGGGCCGATAGTACGCACCGTTCCCCAGCTCGCCCCGGGGCGCCTCGCCTCCGGTGACCACGCGCGCGTACCCGCGTGCCCGCTCGACGAAGGCGGCCACCCGGTCACGCTGGACGTGCGAGACCAGCGGCCCGAGATCGGTGCCCGGGGCGAACGGGTCACCGAGCCGGACGGTCTCCATGAGAGCGGCGGTTCGCTCCACGAACGCCTCGTACAGCGGCCGCTGCACGTACGCGCGCGTGGCGGCCGTGCAGTCCTGGCCGGTGTTGATGAGCGCGCCCGCGACCGCGCCGTTGGCGGCGGCCTCCAGGTCGGCGTCGTCGAAGACCACGAACGGGGCCTTGCCGCCCAGCTCCAGGTGCAGGCGCTTGACGGTGGCCGTGGCGATCTCGGCCACGCGCCTGCCGACGGCCGTGGACCCGGTGAAGGAGGTCATGACCACGTCGGGGTGTCCGACGAGGTGCTCACCGGCCTCCCTGCCGGTCCCGGAGACGATGTTGATCACACCGTCGGGGATGCCGGCGTCCGTGGCGGCCTGCGCGAAGAGCAGCGAGGTGAGCGGGGTCGTCTCGGCGGGCTTGAGGACGATCGTGTTGCCCGCCGCGACCGCCGGGAGGATCTTCCAGGCAGCCATCTGGAGCGGATAGTTCCAGGGCGCGACGGACCCCACCACTCCGATGGGCTCGCGGCGTACGTAGGAGGTGTGGTCGCCCGAGTACTCGCCGGCCGACTGGCCCTGGAGGTGCCGCGCGGCGCCCGCGAAGAACGCGATGTTGTCGATGGTCCCGGGCACGTCGAACTCGCGCGTCAGTTTGAGCGGCTTCCCGCACTGCAGGGACTCGGCCCGTGCGAACTCCTCCGCCCGGTCGGCCACCACCGCGGCGAAGCGGTGCAGCGCGTCCGACCGCTCGCCGGGCGTGGTGGCGGCCCAGCCCGGAAAGGCGGCACGGGCGGCGGCCACGGCCGCGTCCACGTCGTGGGTGCCGGCCGGCTCGTAGGTGAGGACCTCGTCGCCGGTCGCGGGGTCGACGACCGCCTGGGTGCGGCCCGATGTGCCCTTCGTCAGGCGGCCGGCGACGTACTGCGCGCCGACCGCGAAGCGGTCCTGTGCGGGGAACCGGTCCGGGGTCGCGGTGCCCGGGTTCTGCATGTCGCTCTCCTCCGCCTGCGCCCCCTCTGTCCACGGGGGTGGGTGGCGTAGCTCCAGCTCGATTTGAGTGCCGATCCTGACAGAGCGATGCGGCACCAACAAGTGATTCCGTTGTTGCCTTTTGGTTACGCGACGGAATCTGTCGACCAGGTGTCGAGTCAGCACGGAAAATCGAGGACGGAATGTCCGTGGCGGCTGCCAGACTCGTCGCCATGGAGAAGATCGATTCCTGGGACACGCTGACGGAAGCGGTCCGCGCGGGGGCGAGGATCAGGTACCTGCACTTCTGGGGACACCGGCCACGGCCCGACGGGCGGGTCGGCGCGAGCTGTCTGAGTCAGTGGTGGCCCTCGCCGTTCACGGTGGACGGGGTGGAGTACGCGACGGCCGAGCACTGGATGATGGCGTCGAAGGCCAGGCTGTTCGGGGACGCGGAGGCGGAGCGCAGGGCCGTCGCGGCGGCGGGCCCCGCCCAGGCCAAGAAGATCGGGCGGCTCGTGCGGGGCTTCGACGAGGCGCTGTGGGAGCGGGAGCGCTTCGCGATCGTCGCCGAGGGCAGCTTCCACAAGTTCGCCGCCCACCCCGACCTTGCGGCGTTCCTGCTGGGCACGGGCAACCGCGTCCTGGTCGAGGCGAGCCCCCTCGACCGCGTCTGGGGCATCGGCCTCGCGGCGGACGACGAACGCGCCATGGACCCCGCGCGATGGCGGGGACCCAATCTGCTGGGCTTCGCGCTGATGGCGGCCCGTGAGCGCTTGCTGAGCGGGGTCGACGCCTGAGCGCTCCGGGACCCCGCGCCGGGCGGGCACGGGGTGCGGGCACGTGACGGCGTCCTAGCGGGTGCGGTGCGAAGCCCCGCCGGTGGTGGAGGAGGTGCCGTGGGCCTCGGTCGGCTGCGCCGGGGAGAGCGAGGTGGAGTAGCCGTCGTCGATCGGGGCGGGGCCCGGGTCGAAGTCGCCGCTGCCAGGGGCCACGATGAGCAGGATGATGATGCCGATGCCGAGCAGGATGCCGGCCACTCCGCAGATGATCCCGGCCAGGGCGTGCCCCGGGTTCGTCGCCTCGCCCCGGCTGGCCTTGACCCGGCCGATGGATCCGAAGATCACGGCCATGATCCCGAGCAGGATCGCCAGCGGCCACAGACAGAACAGCGCGGCGGCGCAGATACCGAGCACCATCGCCGCGATGCCCATCCCGTTGCTCGGCGGCGGCGCCGTCACGGGCCAGAGGTACCCCGCGCCGGGCGCGGGATAGCCGAATCCGGGGTGGGTGTGGCCGGTCGGGTACGCCGTCGGGTACTGCGGATGGCCGTACGGGGGCTGCCCCGGCCCGTCCGGACCGAGCGGCGGGGGCGGTACGGGGGCGTAGGGCACGCCCGCAGCGGGCGTCGGGTAGGACACATGGGGCGCGGGCGGGGCGAACGGGGCGGAGGGCGCGCCGGGCCACGGGCCGCCCGGTGGCGCGAACGGGCCGGAACCTGCCGAGGGCGCCGGTGCCGCGGGGACCCCGGCAGGCGTCGGCCCACCGGCACCGGCCGGTGCCGGGGGGCCGCGCGGCTCCGCACCCGGCACGGACACGACCGTCATCCCGTCGTGCACCGGGGCAGGAGTGGGCACGGACCCCGTGGCGGGCGCGGCCGGCTTGTCCAGCACGACCCCGGCCGCCGGCGTCGTGTCCTCGGGCCGGGCCGGTGGCGGTGCCGGAATCAGGTCCTGCGGGGGCGCCCACGGGTCCGGCCGCGTGTCGGCCGGTGTCTTCGGGATCGGTGCCTCGTCGGACGGCATGAGCGGTTCCCCCTGTTGTCACGTTCGTACCGACCGCGTCGCCTTCTCCCTCGTACGCGATCGGCTGTACGTTCGGTCATGCTAAAGCCCGGGGTCAGCGCGGGGAATCGCCGCCTACGATGATCCCGAGTCATCGATCAGCCGATCACCCGCGTCCCCCGGCGCAGACCAGGGTCCGGGGCGGACGCCGTTCCGGGGAGGAACCTTGACCGACCACCGCACCGCCCAGGGCGTGCCCGTGACCCCCGCCGCTCCCGGCGCTTGCGACAGCCGCGATCTGCCCGCCTTCATCGCCGGTCTGCCCAAGGCCGAACTGCACGTGCACCACGTCGGCTCCGCCTCCCCCCGTATCGTCTCGGAACTGGCCGCCCGCCACCCCGACTCCAAGGTGCCGACGGACCCCGAGGCGCTCGCGGACTTCTTCACGTTCACGGACTTCGCGCACTTCGTCCAGGTGTACCTCTCCGTCGTCGACCTCATCCGCACCCCGGAGGACGTCCGGCTGCTGACGTTCGAGGTGGCGCGGGACCTCGCCCGGCAACAGGTCCGGTACGCCGAGCTGACCGTCACACCGTTCTCCTCCACGCGGCGCGGGATCGACGAGCTGGCCTTCATGGCGGCGATCGAGGACGCGCGCAAGGCGGCGGAGGCGGAGTTCGGGACCGTACTGCGGTGGTGCTTCGACATCCCCGGCGAGGCCGGGCTCGAAGCCGCCGAGGAGACGGCACGGCTCGCGACCGAGGACCGGGTGCGCCCCGAGGGACTGGTGTCGTTCGGGCTCGGCGGGCCCGAGATCGGCGTACCGCGACCGCAGTTCAAGCCGTACTTCGACCGGGCGATCGCGGCCGGCCTGCACTCCGTGCCGCACGCCGGCGAGACGACCGGCCCCGAGACCATCTGGGACGCGCTGGTCGAGCTCCGCGCGGAACGCATCGGGCACGGCACCAGCGCGGCGGGCGATCCGAAGCTGCTCGCCCACCTCGCCGAGCACCGGATCGCCCTGGAGGTCTGCCCGACCTCGAACATCGCCACGCGCGCGGTCCGCACCCTCGACGAACACCCCGTCAAGGAATTCGTACGCGCCGGGGTGCAGGTCACCATCAACTCCGACGACCCGCCGATGTTCGGCACCGACCTCAACACCGAGTACGCGGTGACCGCGCGCCTGCTGGACCTCGACGAGCGGGGGCTGGCCGCGCTCGCGAAGAACGCCGTGGAGGCGTCCTTCCTCGACGCGCCCGGCAAGGCCCGGCTGTCCGCCGAGATCGACACCTACACCTCGGCCTGGCTGACCCCCTGACCCGATCGGGACCACCATCACCCCCATGCGCACCGTCACAGCCGTCGCCCACCGCGGCGCCCCCTACCGCCACCGTGAGAACACGCTCGACTCCCTGCGAGCCGGGCTCGAACTGGGCGCGGACGCCGTCGAGTTCGACGTACGCACGACCCGCGACGGCGTGCCCGTCCTGCTCCACGACTCCACGCTGAACCGGCTGTGGGAGGTGGAACGGCCGCTGTCCGCGCTCTCCGCCGCGGAGCTGCGCGGGCTGACGGGCGGCGGGATACCGACGCTGGCCGACGCGCTGCTCGCCACCGGGGACAGCCGGGTGATGGTGGACCTGCCGGGCGCGGTGAACCGGCGGGCGGTGCGCCGGGTCCTCGACGTCGTGGAGGAACACGGGGCCGAGGAGCGGGTCTACTACAGCGCCGACCCGCCCACTCTGCTGGCGGTCCGGGACGCCGCGCCCACCGCCGAGCTGGCCCTCACGTGGAAGACACTCGCCCCACCCCGCCCCGCCCTCCTCGCCGCGATCCGCCCCCGGTGGCTCAACTACCGCTTCGGCCTCGTCACCGGCCTCCTGGTGGACCGCGTCCACCGGGACGGCTACCTGCTGTCGGTCTGGACCCCGGACACCCGGCGCTCCATGCGCCGGCTGATGGAGCTGGGCGTCGACTCGATCACCACCAACAGAGTGGACGCGCTGTGCGCACTGCAGCGGCGGATGTGACGCGAGGTCAGGGCGAGCGCCCCGCCACGACCGCCCTTGCCCTGCGCCCTACACCCGCGACCGCTGCGGCACCGTCGCGGCGTCCGTGGGCGTCCCCCGTGTGACGTACTGCGGTACGGGGGCCGAGTCCTCGCCGTCGTCGCGGACCAGGCCGTAGCGGAGAGCGCCGCGGTCGGGTCCGAGGGTGATGTCGTCGGTGACGGCGGCCCAGGTGGTGGGGGCGACGGTGATGCCGTAGTCGGCGCCGCGTTCGTTCTGGGTGAGGGTGACGGTGCCGTCGAGGTGGAAGTACTCGTTCTGCCACATCTGCTGGGTGCCGTCGGGCAGGACGGTGTAACCGGTGGCGGGGCCGCCCATGCCGGAGACCCGGCCGTCGGCGGAGACCGGGTCGTCCATCCGCCGGCCGCCGCCCGAGGCGACGTGGAAGAGCTTGCCCCTCAGGCCGGTCCAGGACGGCATGACCAGCCCGCCCGGCCGGTACTGGGGTGAGATCTGCCAGCGGACCAGGAGATAGCCCTCGCCCGTGAAGGTCACGTGGTCGCCGCGGTGGTTCATCACGGTCCGCGGGCCACCGCTGCTGGTGAGGCCGGACTCGGGCCTGTGCGGCAGGGCGGCGGGCGGGGTGTCCGGGTCCGGTGCCCGGTCCACCGCGTCGACGACGGTGCCGTACAGGCCGGGATCCCGGGCCGCGGGCGGGGAGACCGAGGGGGACGGGCTCGGGGAGGGCGACCGTGACGCGACGGGCGCGGGGGCCTTGGGCGCGGCGGCCATCGGTGCGCGGGCCGTACTCAGGGCGGTCGGCGCGGCCGGCGGGGTCCGGTCGCCCGGGGGCTGTGTGACGACGTACGCGCCCCCGGCGACGATCGTCGCGCCCGCCGTCACCGCGAGGGCGGGCTTGGTGAGGACGCCGAGCACCTTGACGGACCAGCCCGCCGAGGCGGTGGCGGCGCTCGCGGCCACGGCGGTCTTCCCGCCGAACGCCAGCGACAGGGTGAAGCCCGCGGGGACGGGCACCAGGGCGAGGCCCACAAGGAGGCGTTCGGCGGGGACGACGATCGCGTCGGGGCCGTCGGCGCAACGGGCGCAGTCGCGGATGTGCCGGGCGATGCGCTTGCGCCACACCGAGTCGGGCCGCCCGCCCCAGCGGGCGGTGACGCGGCCCAGGTCGGAGCAGGAGGAGTCGAGGGCGCGGACGATGCCGCGCGCGGTCTCCAGACGGGCTTTCATCCGCTGCACCCGTACGGCGGCGTGCTGTCTGCTGATGCCGACGGCGGCGGCGAGTTCGCGCCGGGTGAGTTCGCCGGCGACCTCCAGCCACCACAGCGACAGCAGTTGGCGGTCCTCGTCGTCCAGCCAGCGGACCGCTTCCGCGACCTCCTTGCGCTGCCCCTCCAACTGCAGCCGCAGCACGGTCAGTCCGGCGAAGTCGGCGGCGCCGTGGGCGTCGGGGTCGTCGAGCCGGTCGGTGGTGCGGCGGCGCGCGCGGTCCCGTATCTGCCGCATCGCGATCGCGACCAGCCAGGAACGGAAGCTGTCCGGATCACGCAGGGTGCCGAGGTTGTCGACCGCGCGGAGCATGGTCTCCTGCACGACGTCGTCGACGTCGGCGTGACCGTCCAGGGCCCGGCCGACGATGTTGTAGACGAGCGGCAGCCAGCCCGCGACCAGCTCGTCGAGGGCCCGCCGGTCCCCGGCCTGCGCGGCCGCGATGGTGGAACGCCACTGCCGCCCGTCCACGTACGTTCCCTCCGGTCCCGCCGGCCTCACCCTGTTCACGCGGCCGCGGTCCGAACCTTCTCAGCCGTCACGAGGACATGGGGAACCTCCGAGACGGAGATCACACTGCTCATGGCTTCGCTCCTGCGCGGGGGAGATCAGGGGTCCCTACGGGGACGGTGCGGAGGCGGCCGGGATAACGGTTTTCCCTCCGTCGTCGTCCGTGCCTGCCGCCCCGCCACCGTCCCAACGGCCGGTGAGCGCCTCCAGCCGCTTGATCCGTCGGCGAACGGCGTACAGCGGGATCACCCCGAACACACCGAACGACATGTCGATCACCGTCCACCAGAAGGGGATGCCACGGATCGGCCCGCAGATCAGGGCCAGCGGGACGATTCCCGCGCAGGCGATCATGCCGAACTCGACGACCCAGACGTTGCGGACCGGGTCGCGGTAGGGCCCGTAGAAGGCCACCGCGATCACCAGGTGCGCGAAGGCCAGCCAGTCGGTGCCGTACAGGAGGAACGGATACGCAGCGTCGGCCTCGTCGAGTCCCGCCCGTACGCGCTCGATCCATTCCATGAGGGCCGGCAGGCGGTCCCCGACGGACAACGACCGCAGCAACTCCTCGGTCCACCGCAGCTCATGGACCAGTGGGAACGCGGTGGCGCCGCTCAGTACCAGACAGACGACGAAGAAGACCAGCCACGCACGGATGCCCTTCAACAGGGCAGCTCTGTCGCTCATACGGGGAGCGTACGCCCCTCCTTGAACGCGTTCAAAAGTGGGGGCCCGGCAGTGACTGCCGGGCCCCGCGGGAACACGACCGGACGTCAGCCCCCGGGGATCGAGCGGATCACGGCGAGGTCGAACTGCAGGCGCACCTTCTCGCTCACCATGGCGCCGCCCTCCGCGAGCCGCTGGTTGTAGGTGAGGCCCCATTCGGAACGGTTGATGGTGGTCGTCCCGTCGAAACCGACCCGCTCATATCCGAACGGGTCCAGCACGTGTCCTATATAGGTGAGTTCGAGATCCACGGGACGGGTGACATTCTTGATCGTGAGTTCTCCGGCCATGCGGTAGACATCGTTGCCCACGGGGCGGACCGCGGTACTCACGAAACGCATGCGCGGATAGGCCGCGGCGTCCAGGAAGTCGCGGCCCATGAGATGGGCGTCGCGTTGTTGCACTCCGGTGTCGACGGACGAGGTGGACAGAACGATCTCGGCCCGCGAACGCGCCGGATCACGACCGTCGAAGTAGAGCCGGCTCTGGTACTCGGTGAACGCCCCGCGCACGGTCGTCACCAGGGCGTGCCGGACGGAGAAGCCGATACGGCTGTGCGCCGCGTCGATCATCCATTCGCCGGTCAGCATGGCCAGGCCGGAGTCGGACGGGTCGGTGGAAGGGAATGCCCGCGACTCGTGGGGGAGTTGCGAGGCTGTGGGGGATGCCGGGCGGCGCAGGGACGCAGCACGGGTGAACAGGTTCATGGTTCACGTAACTACGGCACGACGGAATACGCCGCAACCCTTCGGCAGGCGATCTGTCGATTCCGAATCGGCGCCGAAAGGCTGATAAAACGCCACCGCGCGACCGGCGATCGCACGATCTCCACAGCATCGTCACGAATTACCCGCGGCCGTTCGCCTTGCGGTGACCGGAATCAGACCCCGACATCAGTTTCGTCGGCCGGGCCCCGGCCATGGTCGCGGATCCGTCGAAAGGGCTCTCAAGTCCCACGATTGCGTTCCACCGCCGCGCGAACTCGCGGCGGTGGAACGGAGGTGACGTACCGCGGGCCGACGAGCCGGGTGCGCAGGGCGTCGCCGGGGAGGATCAGGGGCCCCTGCGAGGGCGGCGGCGCGAACGCCCGTCCGGACCGGAGAGCGGGGTGACCCGCCCTGTGAGGTCGTCCGCCCACTTCCCGGTGCTTGTAGGCGATGACGGGATCCCCGACCACCAGGGCACGGTGAATCCACAGCCGGGGTCGACGTCGGGCGAACACAGCCGGCCGGTATGCCGGTGCTTTCTCGGCGCCGGAACGATCCTGCGGAGGAGCACGTCGAACACCCCCCAGCGTCGCCCGCCGCGAGGCGTCCTCCTCGCGGTGCCGATGCTGAGCGGCCCCTTCGGCCCGCTCAGCCGCTGGTCAACGGGCGAGATACCGAGCGCCGCCCCCGTACCGAGCGCCGCCCCCGCACCGAGGGCGCGCAGGAGGGAACGGCGGGTGGGCGGCCAGTGACGCGCGGGGCGCCCTGCGGACGGCATGCCGCCGCGGGCCGCCCCGCCCCGGGGGCCCCAGGGGCGGGGAAGGTCCGACGAGCCGCGTCGCGCGCGGCTCGTCGGCCGGAACCTCAGCCCAGTGACGTCATCACGTGCTTGATCCGCGTGTAGTCGTCGAACCCGTAGCCCGAGAGGTCCTTGCCGTACCCGGACTTCTTGAACCCGCCGTGGGGCATCTCCGCGACCAGCGGGATGTGCGTGTTGATCCACACGCAGCCGAAGTCCAGCGCCTTGGACATCCGCATGGCGCGCGCGTGGTCCTTCGTCCACACCGACGACGCGAGCGCGTACTCGACCCCGTTCGCCCAGCCGACGGCCTGTGCCTCGTCCGTGAACGACTGCACCGTGATGACCGGCCCGAAGACCTCGTTCTGGATGATCTCGTCGTCCTGCCGCAGCCCGGAGACGACGGTGGGGGCGTAGAAGTACCCCTTGTCGCCGACCCTCTGGCCGCCGGCCTCGACCTTGGCGTGGGCCGGCAGCCGCTCGATGAACCCGGAGACCTGCTTGAGCTGGTTGGGGTTGTTGAGCGGGCCGAACAGCACGTCCTCGTCGTCCGGCTGTCCGGTCTTCGTCTCGGCGGCGGTCTTCGCCAGCGCGGCCACGAACTCGTCGTGGATCGACTCCTGCACCAGCACGCGGGTGGCGGCCGTGCAGTCCTGCCCGGCGTTGAAGAAGCCGGCCACGGAGATGTCCTCGACGGCCTTGGCGATGTCGGTGTCGGAGAAGACGACGACCGGCGCCTTGCCGCCCAGCTCCAGGTGGACGCGCTTGACGTCCTTGGCCGCGGACTCGGCGACGGACATGCCGGCCCGCACGGAGCCGGTGATGGACGCCATCGCCGGGACGGGGTGCTCGACCATCAGCCGACCGGTGTCACGGTCACCCGTGATCACGTTGAAGACGCCCTTGGGCAGGATCGCCCCGATGATCTCCGCCATGAGGACGGTCGAGGCCGGCGTGGTGTCCGAGGGCTTGAGCACCACCGTGTTGCCGGCGGCGATCGCCGGCGCGAACTTCCACACCGCCATCATCATCGGGTAGTTCCACGGCGCGACCTGGGCGCAGACACCGACCGGCTCACGGCGGACGATCGAGGTCATCCCCTCCATGTACTCACCGGCCGACCGGCCCTCCAGCATCCGCGCGGCACCCGCGAAGAACCGGATCTGGTCCACCATCGGCGGGATCTCCTCGGAACGGGTCAGCCCGATCGGCTTGCCCGTGTTCTCGACCTCCGTCGCGATGAGTTCCTCGGCCCGCTCCTCGAACGCGTCCGCGATCTTCAGCAGGGCCTTCTGACGCTCGGCCGGGGTGGTGTCACGCCACGCCGGGAACGCCGCCGCCGCCGCGGCCATCGCCGCGTCGACATCGGCCTGACCTGACAGGGGCGCGGTCGCGTAGGCCTCGCCCGTCGCGGGGTTGACCACCTCGGTGGTCCGTCCGTCGACGGCGTCACGGAATTCCCCGTCGATGTAGTTACGCAGACGACGCAGCTCGGTGCTCACTGCCGGCCCTCCAGATGTGGGTGTCCATTCCTTGAGACACCACCCTAATCGGCTGCCCCACGTTTTCAACACCCCCAACCCGCCGCTCGCTGCGAAATCCGCAAGCTACGTGCCCGTAAACAACGAATTTCATCGATCCAGCCTTGCGGAACTGTCGATACGTCGTGCACAGTGACCCCGTGGCCAGTCGAAGCTCAGACCAGAAGGACCCCAGGGAGCCCAGGAACGGCACTCCGCAGCTGGACGCCGTCTCCCTCGCCATCGTCGAACAGCTGCAGGAGGACGGCAGACGGCCGTACGCCGCGATCGGCAAGGCCGTCGGCCTGTCCGAGGCGGCCGTGCGCCAGCGCGTCCAGAAGCTGCTCGACCAGGGCGTGATGCAGATCGTCGCCGTCACGGACCCGCTCACCGTGGGCTTCCGCCGGCAGGCGATGCTCGGCATCAACGTCGACGGCGACCTGGATCCGGTCGCGGATGCGCTGACGGCCATGTCGGAGGTCGAGTACATCGTGATCACCGCCGGCTCCTTCGACCTGATGGCGGAGGTCGTCTGCGAGGACGACGACCACCTCCTGGAGGTCATCAACAAGCGCATCCGGACGCTGCCCGGCGTCCGTTCGACCGAGAGCTTCGTCTATCTCAAGCTCAAGAAGCAGACCTACATGTGGGGAACCCGATAACCGTGAGGACGCGATACCCGTGAGCCCCAAGGATCTCAGCCAGACCGCGTACGACCACCTGTGGATGCACTTCACCCGCATGTCCTCGTACGAGAACTCCCCGGTACCCACCATCGTCCGGGGCGAGGGCACGTACATCTACGACGACAAGGGCAGGCGGTACCTCGACGGTCTCGCCGGTCTCTTCGTCGTCCAGGCGGGCCACGGCCGCACCGAGCTGGCGGAGACCGCGTTCAAGCAGGCGCAGGAGCTGGCGTTCTTCCCGGTGTGGTCCTACGCCCACCCGAAGGCCGTCGAACTGGCGGAACGCATCGCCTCCTACGCTCCCGGCGACCTGAACAAGGTCTTCTTCACCACCGGCGGCGGCGAGGCGGTCGAGACCGCCTGGAAGCTCGCCAAGCAGTACTTCAAGCTCAAGGGCAAGCCGACCAAGTACAAGGTCATCTCCCGCGCGGTCGCGTACCACGGCACCCCGCAGGGCGCCCTGTCCATCACCGGCCTGCCGGCCCTGAAGGCCCCCTTCGAGCCGCTGGTGCCGGGCGCGCACAAGGTCCCCAACACCAACATCTACCGCGCTCCGCTCTTCGGCGACGACCCCGAGGCCTTCGGCCGCTGGGCCGCCGACCAGATCGAGCAGCAGATCCTCTTCGAGGGCCCGGAGACGGTCGCGGCGGTCTTCCTGGAGCCGGTGCAGAACGCGGGCGGCTGTTTCCCGCCGCCGCCCGGCTACTTCCAGCGGGTCCGCGAGATCTGCGACCAGTACGACGTGCTGCTGGTGTCGGACGAGGTCATCTGCGCCTTCGGCCGGCTCGGCACGATGTTCGCCTGCGACAAGTTCGGCTACGTCCCGGACATGATCACCTGCGCCAAGGGCATGACCTCGGGCTACTCGCCGATCGGCGCCTGTGTCATCTCGGACCGCATAGCCGAGCCCTTCTACAAGGGTGACAACACCTTCCTGCACGGTTACACCTTCGGCGGCCACCCGGTCTCCGCGGCCGTCGGCGTCGCCAACCTCGACCTGTTCGAGCGCGAGGGGCTCAACCAGCACGTCCTCGACAACGAGGACGCGTTCCGGTCCACGCTGGAGAAGCTGTACGACCTGCCGATCGTCGGGGACGTCCGCGGCAACGGCTTCTTCTACGGGATCGAGCTGGTCAAGGACAAGGCGACGAAGGAGAGCTTCGACGACGACGAGACCGAGCGGATCCTGTACGGCTTCCTGTCGAAGAAGCTGTTCGAGAACGGCCTCTACTGCCGTGCCGACGACCGCGGCGACCCGGTCGTCCAGCTCGCGCCGCCGCTGATCTCCGACCAGTCGACCTTCGACGAGATCGAGCAGATCCTGCGCGCGACGCTCACGGAGGCGTGGACGCTGCTGTAGCCCCCCGGCGGGCCGGCGCCGACAGGCGCGGGCCCGCCGGCGCCACGCGCCCGCCGAACGGCCCGGGACACCCCCGTACGAGTGAGATGGGGGCGTCCCGGGCCGTGTGCTGTCCTGCCCCCGGCGCCCCGACTCCCTAGCGTGCCCCTGTAACCGATCGGCCCTGCCTTCGTTCCCCGGACGGGGGGCTCCCCCGGCAATCCTGATCCGAACCGAGGTGTACGCCCATGGTGGCCCCGCCGGACAACGACGTGCTCTGGGCACGTGGTCTGACCTACGCGCACGACGGCTCGCCCGCCCTGCAAGGCGTGTCGCTGGGTGTCCGGGAGGGCGAGATCCTCGCCGTCACCGGCCCGCGCGGCAGCGGGAAGACCACGCTCCTGCGATGCCTGTCCGGCCAGCTGCGCGTGCAGCGCGGGGAGGTGTGGTTCAACAGCGTCCCCGTGCACACCATGGGTCCGCTCGCCCGGGAACGGCTGCGTCTCGACCGTTTCGCCTGGATCGACCCCGAGCCGGTCCTGGTCCCCGAGCTGAACGCCTGGGAGAACACCGCCCTGCCGCTGATGCTGCGCGGCACCGGCCGCCGGGCCGCCAAGGCCGCCGCCCTGGAGTGGCTGGAGCGCCTCGACATCCGCGACGCGGCCCGCAAGCGGCCGCACGCCCTCCTCCAGTCCGAGCGTCAGCGGGTGGTCGTGGCCCGGGCCCTGGTCGCCGGCCCGACGGTGCTCTTCGCGGACGAGCCGACCGCCGCGCTGCACCGCGCCGAGCACGGCCATGTCCTGCGCACCCTCACCACGGCCGCCCGCTCGCACGACATCACGGTCGTCCTGGCCACCCACGACCCCGAGACGGCGTCCCTCGCGGACCGCACGCTGACCCTGCTGGACGGCCGCCGGGTGAACACCGTCCACCTGCCCCCGACCCCGAAGGCCGAGGGCGGCCGCCGACGGCCCGACCGACAGACACCCCGGCCCGATACCGAGCGGAACCACCGGCCGACGGCCGAGCGGGGCCGCCCCCGGCCCGCCGCCGCGGCGGAACGCCCGCCCGCCGCCGCGACCGAAGACCGCTCGCCCGCCGGGCAGACGGCGCGGCCCGCCGAGGGAGGGGGCCGGCCCGCCGAAGGAACGAGTCGGCCCGCCGAGGGAAGGGGTCGGCCCGCCGAGGGATTGGAGCGGCCCGCCGCAGAGGAGGCAGGTGAGGCCGTGGCTCAGGAGGGAGGGGAGGCGGTGACTCGACAGGCAGGCGCGGCGGTGTCCCAGCAGGCCGACGAGACCGTGGCCCGGCAAGGAAGCCAGGCCGTCACTCGACGGGCAGGCGAGTCCTCGGCCGAAGGGGACCCGCCGGGCGTCCCGGACGCGGAGGACCGCGCCGCAGCCGACGGGGAAGGCCGGGCCGCGTGCTCGCTCTCCGCCTAGCCCGCCGGGCCCACCCCGTCGTCCAGCTCCGCCGGCTCCTGGTCGCCGCGGCCGCCGGCGGTACGGGATTTCTGCTGCTCTGCGCCCTCGGGCACGCCATGGCCCACCCGCACGCCCCGGCCGGCTCGGTGCTGCGGCTGGCCTGGTGCCTCGCACCCGCCGCCGCGACCGTGTACTTCGCGGTGACGGTGGCCCGCACCGACCCCGGCACCCGGCCCCGCCCCGGTCTGTCGGCGATCGGCCTCGGCCCCGGCCGGCTGATGGCCGTCTCGGCGGTCACCACGGCCCTGTCCACCGTGCTCGGCTCGCTGCTCGCCCTGCTGTTCTTCCTCCACCTGCGCGGCGACCTCACCGGCATGCCCTTCGACGGCGCCGCCGCCGACGTCCTCGCCGCCGGACGCCCCCTGCCCCTCCCGGCGGCCCTCACCCTCCTCGCCCTCGTACCGGCCGCCGCCTCCGTCGCGACCGCCCTCGTCCTGCGCCCGGCGCACACCGGCGCCCGGCCCACCGGCCTCCGGACGCGCTTCATGGCGTACGACACCTTCGCCATCGGCCGGCGCGCCGCGGCCTCGGCGGGCGCCACCCGGTACGAGGAGGAGCCCGCCGACGCGGAGGACGCGCCCACGGCCCCTCACCGGCCAGCCGAACCGACCGCTCCACGCCCCGCCCCCGGTGGCCTCCCCTGGGGCATCACCGTGCTCGCCGTCGGCCTCGCCGTCGAGACGTACGCGGGACAGTCCGGCGACGGCTCCGGTCTCTCCCTCCCCGGCGGCTTCGCGCACAGCCCCGCCGACGTGCTCGGCGGCTGGCTGCTCACCGCCCTGGGGCTGGTCCTCACCGGGCCGGGGCTCACCCATCTCACCGGGCGCCTTCTCCAGTCCGCCCGCCCCGGCGCACTGCGCCTCCTGTCCGGGCGCGTGCTCCAGGAAGAGGCGCGGCGCATCGGGCGCCCGCTCGGGGTGCTGTGCGCGGTGGCATCCGGGGCGTACGCCATGGTGACGCTGTCCTCCGGCGTGCGCCCCGCGGTCGGCCCGCTCACCACGCTGGGCGCGCTCGTGGTGGCCGGCTGTGCCGTGCTCACTCTCGCGACGGCCGCCGTGGAGGCCCGGAGGGCGCACGCGGACACCACGGCCGCGCTGGTGCGGCTGGGGGCGCCGAGCGCCCTGCCCCGGCAGGCGGCCCTGCTCCGCGCGGGAGCCCTGCTCGCCGTGTTCGGCCCCCTGACCTGGACGGTCGCCCAGCTGGCCGCGCTCCCCCTGGCCGGCTGAGAACCCGTACTGAAAACTCGTACGAAATAGTTCGCACGCGCCGATGAGTTCCGCGGGGGTCCCCGGTCTACCCCTGCGAACGGACCGAATCCGACGGAACGGAAGAGACCTCGCCATGTACCAGCAGATGATCTTCATCAACCTGCCCGTGAACGACCTCGACGCCTCGAAGAAGTTCTTCACGGAGCTGGGGTACACGCTCAACCCCCAGTTCAGCGACGAGAACGCGGCCTCCGTCGTGATCAGCGACACCATCGTGGCGATGCTGCTCACCAAGCCGTTCTACTCGTCCTTCACCAAGAAGGAGATCGCGGACGCCACCCGCACCAGCGAGGTGCTGCTCTGTCTGAGCGCCGAGAGCCGCGAGAAGGTGGACGAGCTGGTCGAGAAGGCGGTCGCCGCCGGCGGCACGGCGTCGGAGAAGGTCCAGGAGATGGACTTCATGTACGGCCGCGCCTTCGACGACCTCGACGGCCACACCTGGGAGGTCGTCTGGATGGACCCGGCCGCGATCGAGGGCTGAGCTCGCCCCTCCACCGTCCTGGACGGCCGCGCCCCGCAAGGGGCGCGGGGAACCGCGCGAGCAACCACCCGCCCACCCACGGCCGTCCACGCACAGTCGCCCCCCCAGGCACCCGTCCCGCCCCGGCGGAGCGCCCTAGCATGGGCGGGTGCAGACGATGCCCGCCCACGCGGCCCACCACGACGACCACGAGATCGAGACGATCGAGGAGTTCGACGCGATCGTCTCGGCACGTGGCACCCTCTCCGGATTCCGCGTCCAGGCGGTCGACCTGACGGACCGTACGCGCGAACTGCTCACCACCGGCGCGGCCGGAGCCGTCTTCCTCGGCTGCCCGATGCGCGAGGAGGCCGCGGCGAAGGTCCGCACGGACGGTGCCCTGGTCTTCCCGCCCGTCCCCGGCCTGCCCTTCGACCCGTACCGCGGCCTGCTCTACTCCCCCGACGAGCTGTTCGCGTCCCTGGCGGACGACGGCTACGAGGCCACGCCCGACGCCCTCGCCTACGCCTGGTTCCAGCGCACCAAGGCCGACCGGGACGTCTACGCCTCCCTGCTGCGCGCCGTCCACGACGACTCCGTCTCGGACGCCCTCGACGAACTCCTGACCGGCGCCCGGGTGGTGGGCGTGATGGGCGGCCACGCGATGGCTCGCGGCACGGAGGCGTACGAGGGCGCCGCCCGGCTCGGCCGCACCCTGGCCCGCTCGGGTCTCACCGTCGCCACCGGCGGCGGTCCCGGCGCGATGGAGGCCGCGAACCTGGGCGCCTACGCGGCCCCGTACGACGACGAGATGCTCGCCGAGTCCCTGCGACTCCTGGCCAAGGCACCGAAGTTCACGCCCTCCGTCACCGCGTGGGCGAGCGCCGCCTTCGAGGTACGCGCCCGCTGGCCGAAGGGCGGCACCTCCGTCGGCATCCCCACCTGGTTCTACGGCCACGAGCCGCCGAACCCCTTCGCCTCCCACATCGCCAAGTACTTCGCCAACGCCACCCGCGAGGACGGCCTCCTCGCCCGCTCCACCGCCGGCATAGTCTTCCTGCCCGGCGCCGCCGGAACCGTCCAGGAGGTCTTCGACAACGCGACCCCCAACTACTACGAGTCCCGCGGCGAACCGACCCCCATGGTCCTCGTCGACCGTGCCCACTGGACGGAGAGGCTGCCGGCCTGGCCGTTGCTCCGGTCGCTGGCACAGGGGCGCTCGATGGAGAACCGGATCGCGTTGGTGGACCGGATCGAGGAGGCCCCGGACGCGCTGGCGCGTCTCGGGGCGTGAGGCACGAGCCGCCACCGGGAGCGTCGACGCTGTGGAGGTTTCGTCGGCACTGCGGAGGGCTCGTCGACACCGTGGACGGTTCGTCGCGGGCCGAACCGAACCGCTCAAACAATTCTTCGGATTGACAGTACTTACGGCCCGCTTATAAACCTGTGAGGCACATGGGGAAGCCGCCCGTCCGGCGGCCCTCCGTCACCCCCACCCCCTGTGCTTCCCGTGAAGGGCAAAAGTGTCCATATCTCTCCGCACCGCGCGAACTTCGCGCTATGTCGGTATTGCTTTCGCGTCCGCCGCGCTGGTGTTCGGCGCCGCGGGCAACGCCATGGCCTGCAGCATCAAGGACTTCTCCGCCGTCGCCGAGTGCGACGGTGACAAGGGCGTCATCCGCGTGACCGACGTGGACCCTCTGGGCGTCGAGGCCGAGGTCACCGTCTATCTGGAGAACAACGGGGCCGACCTGCGTCAGGTGGGCAGCAGAACGATCGAGGACTCCACCGCCGACGGTGTCACCATCACCTTCGAGGAGGACTGGGAGCCGAAGGCCGAGTACCGCATCCACGTCACGGCGGAGAACTACGTGGACGCGGACATCAAGCCGAACCTGATCACCCCCGCCAAGGCCTGCGGGGCCGGGGCGGACACCCCGCCGGCCGCCTCGAAGGGCCCGGGCAAGTCCTCGGAGGACAAGGGCGAGAACAAGGGCAACGGCAACGGCAACGGCAACGGCAACGGCAACGGCAACGGCAACGGCAAGAACGACGACGAGGACGAGCCCTCCGAGACCAGGACGTCCCCCACGCCGTCCGCGTCCGAGGGCATCACCCCCGCCGACTCGAACGACAACAACGCCCCCTCCCCGGAGGGCGACTCCAGCCTCACCGAGACCGGCGGCGGCTCCAACCTCGCCGAGACCGGCGCCGACTCGAACACCGGCCCGATCGCCGGTGCCGCGGCGGCCCTGGTCGCCCTCGGCGCCGGTGCCGTGTACTACAGCATGCGGCGGCGTGGGGCCTCCACACGCTGATCACCGCTCCTCAGGGCTGTGGCCCGTGCCCCTCGCGGAGGGGCACGGGCCACACGCCCGTCCGGGGCGACTCCCCCGCTCGCGACCGTACGGTCAGGTCGAACTCCGCGCGGCCGTGGTCGTGCCGGGCCAGGGCTCGCGCGTGAGCGGCGGCCCGGCACCGCACCCTACGCGGCCGGGCCGGCTCCCAGTACGACGATCTCGGCCGCGTCGAAGCCCACGCCCACCCGGGCCCCGGGCTCCGGCGCGTCCCGCAGCGCGCACGCCGCCTCCAGGCGCGGCGCGCCCTCGGGCTGGAGGTGCACGGTGACATGGGTGCCCCGGAAGGTGCGCGCGGCGACCGTGCAGCGCAGCCCGTCGGCCGCATCGACCAGGCGCACTCCCGCGGGCCGCACGAGCAGCGCGCACGCCCCCTGCGGCGATCCCTCCGGCACCGGCACCTTGCCCCATGCCGTGTCCGCTGCCGCCCCGGTCACGGTGGCCTCGACCACGTTGTCGAAGCCGAGGAAACGGGCCACGAACTCGTCCACCGGCCGCTGCCACACGTCGAGAGGCGTACCGGACTGGGCGATCCTCCCGTCCTGCATCACCACGACCCGGTCGGCCAGCGCGAACGCCTCACCCTGGTCGTGCGTGACCGCCAGCACGGTCGTCCCCAACTCCGCGAACAGCTCCCGCAGTTCGACGACCAGCCGCTCCCGCAACGACCGGTCCAGCTGACCGAGGGGCTCGTCGAGCATCAGCAGCCGGGGGCGCGGGGCGAGGGCCCGGGCCAGCGCGACCCGCTGCTGCTCACCGCCGGACAGCTCCCCGACCCGCCGCCGGGCCGCTCCGGGCAGTCCGACCAGATCCAGCAACTCCCGTACCCGTACCGCCCGTTCGGCCTTCGCCGCGCCGTGCATCCGGGGACCGAAGGCGACGTTTCCGGCCACGTCCCGCTGCGGGAAGAGCTGATGGTCCTGGAACATCAGACCGACACCGCGCTTGTGCGCGGGCACGCCCGCCTGGTCGTTCCCGGCGAGGAGCACCCGCCCGCCGTCGAGCGGCTGGAGACCGGCGACCACCCGCAGCAGCGTCGACTTGCCGCTGCCGCTGGGCCCCAGCACACACACGATCTCGTGCTCGGCGACCTCCAGATCGACGGCGTCGAGCACGGGCCGCCCGTCGAACCGTACGGTCGCTCCCTCAAGCCCGAGCAGCATCAGAACTCCCCCGTGCGATCGGTACGCAGGCGCTCCAGCACCAGCAGGGCCACCGCGCACACCACCATCAGAATCGTCGAAAGGGCCATCGCCTGGCCGTAGTTGAGGTCACCGGGGCGTCCGAGCAGTCGGGCCACGGCGACCGGGAGCGTGGGGTTGTCGGCGCGTGCGATGAACACGGTCGCCCCGAACTCCCCGAGCGAGACGGCGAAGGCGAACCCGGCCGCGATCAGCAGGGCCCGTCGCACCATCGGCAGGTCGACCTCGCGCCACACCCGCCACGGCGAGGCCCCGAGCACGGCCGCCGCCTCCCGCAGCCGTTCGTCCACCGCCCGCAGCACGGGCAGCATGGTCCGGACGACGAAGGGGACGCCCACCAGGGCCTGGGCGAGCGGCACCAGGATCCAGGACGACCTCAGGTCCAGCGGCGGCTCGTCCAGCGCGATCAGGAACCCGAAGCCGACGGTCACCGCGGACACCCCGAGCGGCAGCATGAGCAGCGCGTCGAAGCCCCGGACGAGGCGGTTGGCCCGCCTGGTGAGCGCGGCGGCGGCGAGGCCGCCGACCAGCAGGGCGATTCCGGTGGCGGCGAGCGCGTACTGGAGCGAGTTGCCGATCGCCTCGATCGGCGCCACCAGGAAGATTCCGCTGTCGTCCCTGGTCAACGCCTTGTAGTAGCCGAATCCGGGCGCGTCCAGGGATCTCTCCACCAGCACGCCCGACGGCAGCAGGATCAGCACGACGACGGTGCCGAGCACCCCGCCGAGCAGCGCCCACTGCCCGGCCCCACGCGGCCGCCGGGCCGTGAGCGACGGGTCGACCAGCCGCAGCGCGCTCTCCCGCCGCCGTACGGTCCACGCGTGGACGGCGAGGATCAGCCCGACGGCGACGAACTGCACGAGCGTCAGCACGGCGGCCGCCGACAGGTCGAAGATCTCCGAGGTCTGCCGGTAGATCTCCACTTCGAGCGTCGAGAAGGTCGGCCCACCGAGGATCTGCACCACCCCGAAGGAGGTGAAGGTGAAGAGGAAGACCATCAGCGTCGCGGCGGCCACGGCGGGCGCGAGCGCCGGGAGCGTCACCCTCCGCCAGGCCGCCAGAGGGGACGCTCCGAGCATCCGCGCGGCCTCCTCCTGCCGCGGGTCCAGCTGCGACCACAGACCGCCCACGGTCCTGACGACGACCGCGTAGTTGAAGAAGACATGCGCGAGCAGGATCGCCCAGACCGTGGTGTCCAGCCGTACGCCCCACAGCTCGTCGAGCAGCCCGCCCCGCCCGACCAGGGCCAGGAACGCCGTACCGACGACCACGGTGGGCAGCACGAACGGCACGGTCACGACCGCCCGCAGCACGTCCTTGCCCCTGAAATCGAAGCGCGCGAACACATACGCGCCGGGGAGCGCGATCAGCAGGGTGAGCGCGGTCGAGACGAGCGCCTGCCAGGTGGTGAACCACAGCACGTGCCGGATCCCGGAGTCCCCCAGCACCTCCCCGATCCGCCCGAGGTCCCAGCTCCCGTCGGCCTTCAGCCCCCGTACGACGATCGCGGCGACGGGATAGGCGAAGAACACCCCGAAGAACGCGACGGGCAGGGCCATCAGCCCGAGCCGCGCCGCGCTCCCCGTACTCCCCCTACGGGCCTCCCGCGGGGGCACGGCGGCCGCCGGCCCGGGAGGCTCCTTCGCTACTTCAGTACGAGCGAGGTCCATGACTTGACCCACTCGTCACGCTTCTCGGCGATCTTCGCCGGCGCCATGGTCTCCGGGTCCTTCGCGGCCGGTCCGTACTCGGTGAACTCCGCGGGCACGGAGGCACCCTCGACGACCGGGTACACGAACATGTTGAGCGGCATGTCCTCCTGGAACCTCTTCGAGATCAGGAAGTCGATGAGCGCCTTGCCGCCCTCGGCGTTCCGCGCGTTGTTCAGCAGTCCCGCGAACTCGATCTGCCGGAAGCAGGTACCGGTGGCGACCCCGGTGGGCGCGGCCTTGGGACGAGGCTCGGCGTAGATGACCTCGGCGGGCGGCGAGGAGGCGTAGGACACGACGAGGGGCCGGTCGCCCCCCGCCTTCTTGCCGTCCGTCGACCCGGAGAACTCCTGGTAGTACGCCTGCTCCCAGCCGTCCACGACCTTGACGCCGTTGGCCTTGAGCTTCTTCCAGTAGCCCTCCCACCCCCCGTCGCCGTACTTCGCGGCCGTGCCGAGGACGAACCCGAGGCCCGGCGAGGAGGTGGAGGCGTTCTCGGTGACGAGGAGGTCCTTGTACTCGGGCTTGATCAGGTCGTCGAACGTCTGCGGCGGCTCGATCTTCTTCTCGCCGAAGTACGCTTTGTCGTAGTTGACACAGATGTCACCGGAGTCGATGGGCGTGACCCGGTGCTCGGCCTTGTCCAGCTGGTACGCGGCACCGACCTTGTCGAGCCCCTTCGCCTCGTACGGCTGGAAGAGGCCGTTGTCGAGCGCGCGGGACAGCAGGGTGTTGTCGACGCCGAAGAAGACGTCGCCCTGCGGATTGTCCTTGGTCAGGATGGCCTGGTTGACGGCCTGGCCCGCGTCCCCGCTCTTGAGGACCTTGACCTTGTAGCCCGACTCCTTCTCGAACGCCTTCAGCACGTCCTTGGAGTAGGCGAAGGAGCCGTGGCTGACGAGCGTGACGGTCTTGGAGCCGGCCCCCGACCCGCTGTCGTCGGAGGACGACGACCCGCACGCGGACAGCGTGACGAGCCCGAGGCCGACGGCCGCGGCGACGACTGATCTGATGTGCACTGATGTCCTCCTGGAAGTGACCAGGAAGAGACGCGGCCCTGCCCCGGCTCCTCGACGGATCCCGGGCAGGGCGCAACAGCTCGAGTGAAGACCGAACTTCCTACCCAGAATGACCTGGGCGAGGTTCAGAGGGTCTGCGGCCCGCTTGCCGCACTCTCAGCGCTGTGGCGCTCCCCTGTCGGAATATGAAGATGTGTACGGGGTCAGACTACCCCGTGGCCGGTTCACGACTCCTGCCGGTGGCCACGAGCCGACCCTGGCCCCGGTCCCCTCAACGGTCTACCGCTGGGTGGCCGCCAGCTGCCCGCACGCACCGTCGATCTCCTGCCCCCGGGTGTCCCGGACGGTCACCGGCACCCCGTGGGCGGCGATGGCCTCGACGAACGCCTTCTCGTCCTCGGGCCGGGAGGCGGTCCACTTGGACCCAGGAGTGGGGTTCAGCGGAATCAGGTTCACGTGCACCGGCTTGCCCTTGAGCAGCCGGCCCAGCCGGTCACCGCGCCACGCCTGGTCGTTGATGTCCCGGATCAGCGCGTACTCGATCGACAGCCGGCGTCCGGACCTGGCCGTGTACTCCCACCCGGCGTCGAGGACCTCACGCACCTTCCACCGCGTGTTCACGGGGACGAGGGTGTCGCGCAGTTCGTCGTCCGGCGCGTGCAGGGAGATGGCGAGCCGGCACTTGAACCCCTCATCGGCGAACCGGTGGATGGCGGGCACCAGCCCCACCGTCGACACGGTGATCCCGCGCTGCGAGAGCCCCAGCCCGTCCGGCTCCGGATCGGTGAGCCGGCGGATGGCGCCGACGACCCGGTTGTAGTTGGCGAGCGGCTCGCCCATCCCCATGAAGACGATGTTGGACAGCCGGGCGGGCCCTCCGGGAATCTCACCGTCCCTGAGCGCCCTCATCCCGTCCACGATCTGGTGGACGATCTCGGCGGTGGACAGATTCCGGTCGAGCCCGGCCTGTCCGGTCGCGCAGAACGGGCAGTTCATCCCGCACCCGGCCTGCGAGCTGATGCACATCGTCACCCGGTCCGGGTACCGCATCAGCACCGACTCGACGAGTGTCCCGTCGAACAGCCGCCACAGCGTCTTGCGCGTGGTGTCCTGGTCGGTCGACAGATGCCGCACGACCGTCATCAGCTCCGGAAGCAGCGCCTCCCGCAGCTTCGAGCGCGCGCCCGCGGGGATGTCGGTCCACTGCTCCGGGTCGTGCGCGTACCGCGCGAAGTAGTGCTGAGAGAGCTGCTTGGCGCGAAACGGCTTCTCCCCGATCGCGGCAACAGCCTCCTTCCGCTCGGCAGGCGAAAGATCAGCAAGATGCCGCGGCGGCTTCTTGGCTCCGCGGGGGGCGACGAATGTGAGTTCTCCGGGCTTCGGCATAACCCTCCCAGTGTCGCAGATCAACTCGGGGAGCCCAGGCCAGAGCGGGGTGGGGGTGGTCACCCGTGGGTGCCGACTGTCAGCGTTGGCCGACCTCGGACGGCCCAGGGACGGCCCAGGGTGCAGGGCACGCCGAAGGCCTCACTCCCAGCAAGGGGGGAGGAGGCCTCCGATACGATCACGGCGAGATGGTGCGGGCTGGGGCTGCGGATTGCCGTCCTGTGCTGGCCTCAGCCCCCACTCATCCCTGCGGCGGGTACGGGTCGTCCCCGTACGTGTACTCCTTCTCGATCGAGCCGTCCGCGTTGTGGATGATCAGCTGGCTCGGCGGGTTGGCGCGCGCAATGCGCTGCCCCGACTCGACCGCCTGGTACTTGTAGTTGTGGTCCGACAGCCGCGTCTGCTCGCGGCGGAGCTGCCACATGCTTCCGTTCGGCACAACCCGGTATCGCGTGCGGGCCATAGCGTCCTCACTTCTCCTTACGTACGCCCTTGAAGGGCTTGCTGTCGCTCTTGCCATTCAGGAACTTGCCGGTCAGCGCGTCCCGCAGGGTCCACGCTCCCGTCCGGGTGTTCAGAGCCTGACTTCGGCCCCGTACAGCCCCTCGCCGGTAGCTGGCTCCCGTGTTCTTTGCCACGACTTCCTCCTTTCGGCAGGCGGCACATGCGTGTTGCGTGCACCGCTCACTCACCGCTGTCATGATCGCGGTGCGCTTACAGGAGAAACGCTACGCACACCCACAAGCGCCCGTCAAGGCGCGTCAGCCACACTGACATCAGTGGCGTTACCTACCAGTAACGTTTGTGAGGTAAACCTATGTCCTGTTAGAGTTGGTAGATTCACCGCAGGGAGTGGGCATGCCGCAGCCAGACGACCCCCAGGTCGATCGTTTCTACGTACGCGTGGGGGATCGCATCCGCGACGCCAGGTCCGCCGCACGGCTGACCCAAGCCGAGCTGGCCGCACCCCTCGGCCTGGCCCGCTCATCGATTGCGAACATCGAGGGCGGGCGACAGCGGCTTCCACTGCACATGTTCGCCCTGATTGCGGAAACGCTAAATATCAACGCCACCGAACTACTGCCAGACATCACCGAGAACCAAGCCGCACCCGAGTTGAGCAATATCGATGAACGGCTCCAAGACGCAGACGAAAGCAGTCGAGACTTCGTCGAGAGCACACTCGCTCAACTGATCGGAAAGCCGGAGCCGAAGGAGTGAACGTGTCCATCGCCACCAAGGCCGCACAGTCTCTCCTGCAAAAGTATGCCGTCGACATTTTCCCTGTCCCAATTGAATCGATCGCTCGCGCCGAAGGTGTGATCGTTACCCGAAAAGCCTTCGACGGCACACAGTCTGGGTTCGCCCTTAGGGACGGACAAACTAGGATTATTGGCATCAATTCGGCAACCAGCCCTAGGCGCCAACGCTTCACGATCGCTCACGAAATGGGCCATCTCGATCTCCATGAAGGAAAACCACTCATTGTAGATCATGCAATGAGAATTGACTGGCGTGACGACGTGTCCAGTCTTGGGACAAACGAGGAAGAGATCGAAGCCAATGCTTTCGCTGCCGAAATTCTCATGCCTGCACGAATGATCCGGTCTCAAGTGGTCTCTTACGCACAAGATGGCATTACCAGAGACCGCCTGATCGTGAAGTTGGCCAGAGATTTTGACGTAAGTGCTGAAGCTATGGGATACCGCTTGATTAATCTCGGCATCCTTGCTTCCTAAAGCCCGCCACTCGGCTCCGACTCCCTCAACCCACCACTCGCCCCAGCTCCCATCCCGTCTGCCGTCGACCCACACACCGTGGAGCGGGCGTGGTTCCTGGCGTCCAGGTGGAGCGCGCCACTGTACGAACGACCTGGACGCCAGGAGCCGCGTCTGCTCGGCTCTGCCTGGGTCGACGGCAGACGGGATGGGAGCTCCCCGCGCACACCACAAACGGCCGGCACTCGCGAACGGCGCCCCCGCCATCTCGGAGCCTGAGCGCCCCCGCCGGAGGCATGTCTTGGACCCGCGGGTGACTTCCTCGCTTCTGCCCGCATGCACGTAGCGCGCCGCCGGGCGCGGCCAGCCGGGGCGCAGACAGCAGGCAGGCCGCGCCGCAGAGGCGGCGCGCGCCCGCGCCGTGCGCGGGCTCTTGATGATGTAGGGAAAGTTGTACCGCACCATGATCGAAAGCCGTTCGATCGAGGCTGTCGGCTCACCACACGTCTCCGCTACGGTTCCATACATGCCTTCTGCACTGGACACGCCCCAGGGAGCAGCGGAGCTCGCTGAGTCCCTGCTTCCTCCGCTCGGGAACCGTTGGTTGCACACTCAGGCTGTGGCCGCTCGGGCTCAGGAAGCCACTGCGGCTGTGTCCAAGAATGAGCGGGACCTGTTGGTTGCCGCCGCATGGCTGCATGACATCGGCTACGCGCCTGAGCTACGCGATACAGGGTTCCATCCTCTTGATGGCGCTCGTCATCTTGAGTCCGCGGGTGCGCCGGCACGACTCGTGCGGCTGGTCGCTCATCACTCCGGGGCTGTGTATGAGGCGGAGCAGCGAGGGTTGTCGGCGGAGCTGGCCGTCTATGAACGGGAAGACTCGCCGGTCCTTGATGCTCTGATCTTTGCTGACATGACGACTGGTCCTGCTGGGCAGTCCTTCGATTTTGATACCCGGATCGACGAGATCTTGGTCCGCTACGAACCGGGCAGTGAAGTCCACAACGCGATCAGCAAGGCGCGTCCCTACCTTGGCGCTGCGGTGGGTCGGACGAAGCGTCGCGTAGCGGCTTTCACCTCGCTGCCGCCCAGCCAGCGGGCGATCATTGATGGAAGCGGTTGGTGGCCGCCGACGCTCTTTGCAGCGGAGCATCAGGATGTGGAGTTGTTGGCCCGGCTGCTTGACGCAGGTGCGGACCCTGACGAGGGCAACGCCGTGACGCCGCTGACACACGCGGTTGGGACGGAGGGCGACGTGGCCTTGCAGAGTGGTGAACCGCTCGCCGTGGCAACGACTGCCGTGCTCCTGGCCTACGGCGCTGACCCGGCTCTGCCGGATTCAACGGGTGCGACACCCTTGCAGGTAGCCGAGTACTACAACCACGCCCCGGCGCTCCGGTTGCTGCGTCGGCATCTGTTGACTGACCGGCCGGGACATTCTCAGCCGATGTAGGGCTCTGCCCGGTCGGCCAAGCCATGCTCGATACGCATCCGCATGGACGGGTGGATGTTCAACTCGTCCAGCCTGCTGGGGTCGACGAACGCCACTTCCTTGCTCTCGCTGCTGGTCCGCAGCTTGCCCCCGGTGATCCGGGCCGTGAAGCAGATCGAGAACTGTTGGCGTACTTCGCCGTCGTCGTACGCCATGACGTGGCCTGGGTTGGTGTAGAGGCCGACCAGGCCCGTCACTTCGACGTCGAAGCCGGTCTCTTCCTTCGTCTCGCGCACCGCTGCGTTCGCCACCGACTCGCCGACGTCGACGCCGCCACCTGGCAGGGCCCACAGGTCGTTGTCGGTCTTATGGATAAGCAGGACCTCGCCCGCCTCGTTGCGCGCAACGGCGGTGACCGAGGGGACGATGCTGTTCGCCTTCGGAGCGTTGGGATCGTTGATGTAGTCGACGCGGGCCATGACTCCAGCCTCGCACGATCGGCTCACAGTCGAACTATGCGGTTCGCCCGCGCCCCCGGACGAGGTCGAGATCCTCAAGCTCACCGTTCCGCAGCCGGGCGTCTCTGAGGACCTGGCCATGGGCACCCCGGTCGCGCTGACGGGCCTGGTCGCCTCGGCGTGGGAGAACGAGTTCAACGGTCAGAAGCGCCACGGCATCGCCTTCCGCGCGGTCGCCGTCACCTCGCTGGCCGCCGCTGCCTCGAAGCCGAAGGCTGCCTGATCATGACCTGGTTCACGGTCGCTCTGGTGCTGGTCGTCGCTGCCGCAGTGATCCTGCGGTGGCGGCGCCCCGCCTGGTACTGGCTGACCTTCGGGGCCACCCTCGCCACCCTGCGGGTCCTGGTCCGCTACGCCTCGGTCATGGACGCCTGCGGCCTGACCGTCCCGCCTTCCCGCTGGCGTCTGGCCCTGGCCCGGGTCGCCAACCGGGAGCTCCCGCAGTCCCGCCCGCCGCGCATCCTGCGGATACGGCCCACCCGCACCGGCCTGGTCCTGCGCCTGGGCCTGCGCCCCGGACAGGACGCGTTCGATGTCGCGGCGTCCGCCGACCGGCTTCGCCACTCCTTCGGCGTGTACGGCGTCACCTCGCGTGAGTTGCGCTCGGGTGTGGTCGAGGTACGGATGACCGGCTACGACGTCCTCAGGCGGGTACAGATGCCCGCCAGGATCGACGCCCGCCCGATGCGGGTCCCGGTGGCCCTGCGGGAGGACGGCTCGGTGCACTACCGCGACTACCGCACCGTCCCGCACGGCCTCACCCTCGGCGCCACGGAATCCGGCAAGTCCGTCTACCAGCGCAACCTGGTCGCCGGGCTGGCCCCACTGGATGTCGCGCTGGTGGGCATCGACTGCAAGCAAGGGGTGGAACTCTTCCCGCTGGCTCGCAGGTTCTCCGCGCTCGCCGACAACCCTGACACTGCCCTCGCCCTGCTCGAAGCGCTCGTCACGCACATGGAGGAGGTCTACCAGCTGATCCGGGCCAACCAGCGGATCACAGTGAACGTCCCGGATGCGGAGATCGCCGCCGACATCTGGGACCTGCCCGCCGACCTGCGCCCGGTCCCGGTCGTGGTCCTGGTCGACGAGGTCGCCGAACTCGCCCTCTACGCCACCAAGGACGACGAGAAACGACGCGACCGCATCATCACCGCCCTGGTCCGCCTCGCCCAGCTCGGCCGCGCCGCCGGCATCTACCTGGAGATCTGCGGGCAGCGCTTCGGCTCCGAACTCGGCAAGGGCATCACCATGCTCCGTGCCCAGCTCACCGGCCGCACCGCCCACCGCGTCAACGACGAATCCTCGGCGAACATGGCCTTTGGCGACATCGCGCCGGACGCCGTCCTCGCCGCCATCCAGATCCCCACCGACACCCCCGGCATCGCCGTCACGGGCGACGCCTCCGGCGGCTGGGCCCGCATCCGCGCCCCGCACACCTCGCTGCGTGAGGCCGTGAACATCTGCAACAAGCACGCCGACCGCACCCCGGACCTGCCCGCCCTGGCCCCGTTCCGCCCCGCGCTCGCCCCGGCACCCTCGGCCCCGGTGCCGCTGTCCAAGACAGCCCCCGCCACGGCCTGACCCTCCCGCTTCCCCGGCTCGGCGCGACCGCTTCGCGCCACGTCCCTACCCCCTCCATGCCTCCAGACAGGAAGGAGCACCCTCGTGTTCTGCGAGCACTGCGGCGACGTCGACGGCGACGAGACCGGCATCGACCACGACGAGCGTGACTGCCCCTGGTACGACACCGACAACGGCACGGTGACCATCGACCCCGACCAACTGACCATCACCCTCCAGACCAGCGCCGACGGCTCCCCGGCCCTGCGCGCCGCGATCAACCTCCTCATCGACCACGGCCTGTGGATCAAGCGCCTGGCGGAGCGGCCCAGCCTGCTCCTGATCGACTACTCCGGGCCCGACCCTGCCCCCTACGGCGTCGACTGGCTCAAGGTCGTCGAAGCCCTGGCCGCGAAGGAACTGCCCGCCTCCAGCGGGGAACTGCGCATCCTGGCCCTCGCCGCCTCGCTCGCCGACACCACCGCCCGCATCCCGCTCGGCGACGCCGTCACCGGCCTCGACACCACCAACCTCGCCTTCGTCCTGAAGGCCATCGTCACGGCCAACGGCCGAACCGTGGCGGGGTGACCGTGATGGCCTCGCGACTGCGCATCGACGCCGTGCTCGTCCAGGCGGTCATTGCCGGGGCGCTGTCCTTCGCCCACCTGCACGACCTCGCCGCCGCTGCCGGACAGGACGGCTGGAAAGCCTGGGCCTACCCGGTCTCAGTTGACCTGCTCCTGGTCGCCGCCTGGCGACGCCTGCGCACCGACGGCCCGTCCCGGCTGGCCTGGTGCTGGTTCGTGATAGCGCTCGTGGCCTCCCTCGGCGCCAACGTCGCCACCGCCGGACTCCTCGACCTCGACAACGTCCCCGCCTGGCTCCGCATCCTCGTCGCCGCCTGGCCCGCACTGGCCTTCATGGGCGGCACCCTCCTCGCCCACTCCGCCGAAGACCGGGCACCGGATCCGCCGGCACCCCCGCTCCACCTCGACCCCGACCCCGACCCCGAACCGGACACCGAAGCACCGAAGTTGGACGCCTCGACCTCCCTGCCGCCTGCGGTCGAGGAAACTCCGGCCCTTCCCGCACCCGAGCCCGTCCCGGCTCCGCCCGCGGTCACCGCTCCGCCGGTCCCGGCCGCGCTGGTCGACCACGCCCGCAAGGTCGCCAACGACCACCAGGCCCGGACCGGATCGCCGATCGACACCGACACCCTGCGCGCCCGCCTCGGCGTCCCGCCGCAGCTGGCCGACGCCATCGCCGCCCAACTCGCCTGACCCGAAGGGACAACCACCGACATGCCTGCCCGCGATCACTTCCACTCCGTCATGCGGATCGGCCCCGTGCAGATCGGCACCCACCGCGACCGCAACGGCCGCACCAAGCACGCCGCCGTGTGCACCAACGACCGCTGCGGCTGGTCCGCCGACTACTCCAGCCAGACCGCCGCCCAGCTCGCCGCCCGCACCCACCGCTGCACCGCCCGATAGGAGGCCACCACCCATGGAAGTCCCGCTCTGGTTCGCCCTCGCCGCCATCGGCTACCTCGGCATCAAGCTCATCCGCCCGCCCCTCTGGCTGGTCCTGGTCCTCCTCCTCGGCGGCTACCTCATCGCCGACAGCCTCCTCGCCCCCGTCATCGACACCACGATCAAGTAGGGAGATCCGCTGATGTTCCGCCCGAAGATTCCCACCATGCCCACCCCGACCGGGCTCGCCTCCCCGCCCGCCGTCGTCGAGCCGACCACCGTCATCCAGCACACCCCCACCCCGACTGTTCCGGCTCCGTCGTCCCGGCCCACGGTGCAGCTCACCCCTGGGTCCGTGCTCGCCCTGGTCGGTGGCGGCACCGCCGTGGTCCTGGTCGTCGGCACCGTCCTCGTCTCCATGCTCCTCGCGGTCGCCGTCACGGCCGCCTCGGTCGCCATCTGCGCCTTGGTCATCCGCTCGCTCGTCTCCTCCCCGCACCGCCGCTGAACGGACCCGGGGGCGACGCACAAGCCGCCAAGCACGCCGCCGCCTCTGGGACCGCGTTCCGTCCGTCAACCGCCATCGCCAAGGAGAACGCCATGGACGTGCACATAGCCGCAAGCATCCTGCCGTTACTCGGCTGGGCTGTGCACGGCGGCATCCTCGCCCGCCGCCTCGCCTCCGCCCGCCGCGACCCCCTCACAGGACTGCACACCCGTGCCGGATGGACCGCCCGCGCCGAAGACCTCATCCGCCGGCACCCGCGCGCGGCCGTCCTCCTGGTCGACCTCGACCACTTCAAGACCCTTAACGACACCTACGGCCACGCCGCCGGGGACGCCGCGCTCGCCGAGACCGCCGTCCGGCTACACACATGGTGCGGACGCAACGGCACCGCTGGCCGCCTGGGCGGAGACGAATTCGTCGCGGTCGTACGGGAGTTGGCCGCTGTCGATCTCGACGCGCTCACCGCGGCACTCCACCGGCCGCTGCTCTGCGACGGCATCCCGCTGCCGCTGGCCGCCTCGGTCGGTGTCTGCCCCATCGCCGAGCTTCCGGTGCCGACCTTGACCGACGCGCTCGCCGCCGCTGACGCGGCCATGTACGCCGCGAAAGGCCGTGGCCGTCGCGGTTCCCGCGCCTCTCGCTAACCGGCCACCGGGTGGCGCACAAGCCGCCAAGCACGCCGCCACCCGGGGCCGTTCCTTCCAACCGCAATCGAAAGGAACCATCATCATGGCCCACCACGCCCCGCACCCGCTGAGGATCT
Organism: Streptomyces sp. NPDC041108; assembly: GCF_055592645.1. Taxonomy (NCBI): domain Bacteria; kingdom Bacillati; phylum Actinomycetota; class Actinomycetes; order Kitasatosporales; family Streptomycetaceae; genus Streptomyces; species Streptomyces sp. NPDC041108. The sequence continues at coordinate 111,061 of NZ_JBVIYK010000012.1, forward strand.
GCCCGGCCTGCGACGGCTTCGCCTCCGTCGCTATCACTCTCGGAGGCCGTGACGCCCGCGGCTACCTGCGCACCGTCACCGCGCACTGCCCCGCTTGCCAGGGCACCGGCACCGCCCGCACCCGCAGCACTCGGGAGGGCGCCCGTGCCTGACCTGCTGCTCGACCCGACCACCCTCGGCGACCTGCTGAGGGTGGCTTCGGCGTCCGACTACGACCGCTGGCACGAGCAGATCCGCCGCACCGGCGGCTGCGCCGACCCCATCCACCTCACCGGCTGGACGATCGCCAAGGACAAGGTCACCGGGGAGACGCTGCACCACTACTCCACCGAGAACGAGCCGGGCGGACGCCTCCGCCTCGCCTGCGGAAACCGCCGTGCCTCCCGCTGCCCCTCCTGCGCCTGGACCTACGCGGGCGACACCTACCACCTCATCCGCGCGGGCCTCGCTGGTGACGACCGCCGCGACATCCCCGCCACCGTCCGCGACCACCCACGCGTCTTCGCCACCTTCACCGCCCCCTCCTTCGGCCGCGTCCACAACCGCCCCGACCGTGGCGCCTGCCGCTGCGGCACCCACCACTCCGCCGACGATCCCGTCCTCGGCACCGCCCTTGACCCGGCCACCTACGACTACGCGGGCGCCGTCCTCTTCAACAACCACGCGGGCCAGCTGTGGCAGCGCTTCACCAACCGGCTCCGCCGCGAGGTCGCCGCCCGCGCGGGCCTGACACAGCGAGAACTCAAGGAAGCGGCCCGCCTGTCGTACGGCAAGGTCGCAGAGTTCCAGAAACGCGGCGCCCTGCACTTCCACGCCGTGATCCGCATCGACGGCCCCGAAGGCCCCGACACCCCACCGCCGTCCTGGGCAACGGTCGGTCTCCTCGCTGATGCGATCCGCGACGCCGCCGCGCACTCCTACACCTCGGTCTCGGTCCCCGCCGCCGACGACCAGCCCGCTCGCACCTTCCGCTGGGGCACCCAGCTCGACGTACGCCCCGTCAAAGCCTTCGGCGACGGCTCCGACATCACCGAACAGGCCGTCGCCTCCTACGTCGCCAAGTACGCCACCAAGGCGGCCGAGAACACGGGCACCCTCGACCGCCGCATCGGCGAACTCTCCGAACTCGACCGCCATCACGTCCCCGACCACACCCGCCGCCTCATCGAAGCCTGCAAGCGGCTCGACCCCCTGTACCCCGACCGCCGTCTGTGGGCCTGGGCTCACATGCTCGGCTTCCGCGGCCACTTCTCCTCCAAATCCCGCCGCTACTCCACCACCCTCGGCGCCCTCCGCCAGACACGCGCCGACTACCGCGCCACCCAAGAGCGCGAAGCCCTCGGCCTGGACGACCGCGAACCGGACACCGTCCTCGTCCTCGCCGACTGGCAATACGCCGGACACGGCCACACCCCCGGCGAATCCGCCCTCGCCGCCACCATCGCCCGCGACCTCCAACTCAACCGCGAAACCGCCCGCGAAGCCCTACGCGACCAGCTCGCCGACGAAAGGGAGTGCTGACCATGGCCGCAGAGCTGCCGAACCGGTTCCTGACTCCCGAGGACCTGGTCGAGATGTTCGAACTTCCCAGCGTCGAGACGGTCTACCAGTGGCGTCGCAAGCGCACTGGCCCCCGCGGCTTCCGAGTCGGCCGGCACCTTCGCTTCGACCCGAGCGACATACGGGCCTGGGTGGATTCCCAGCTTGGGGAGGCTGCCTGATGGCTGGCCACATCCAAGACCGCTGGTACAAGACCGAATCGGGTCCGAACGGCAAGCCGATCAAGGTCAAGACCGACCGCTACGGGAACGGACTCCGCTACCGGGCCCGGTACGTCGGACCGGACGGCACCGAGAAGAGCAAGTCCTTCCCCGACCGCCAGAAGCGTCGCGCCGAAGAGTGGTTGGCCGAGACTGCAGCCGACATGTCCCGTGGTCAGTACGTCGACCCCAAGGCTGCCCGGATGACCTTCCAGCAGTACGCGGAACGCTGGCTCGCCGGGCTGACGACCGACCTCAATACACGCATCGGAACGGAGTACCGTCTTCGGCTGCACGCCTTCCCGCGACTCGGGGCGCGCCCTCTCGGATCTTTCCGACCGGTCCACATCCGCGAGTTCGTGCGCGACCTGGAGAATGACTCCATCGGCGGCACTTACGCCCGCAACATCTACGCCAACGTCCGCGCGGTGCTCTCGGCCGCCGTGGATGACGGCCACCTCGCCCGGAACCCTTGCTCGGCCGCGTCGGTCCGCCCGCCCGCTGTCTCCTCCGCCCGGGTCGCGCCCTGGCTCCCCTCCCAGGTGCGTGCGGTCCGCGATGCCCTGCCCGAACGCTACCGAGCCATGGTCGACGTCGGCAGCGGCTGCGGCCTTCGTCAGGGCGAGATCATCGGGTTGGCCGAAGACACCTTGCAGCTCGACAGCGACACCCTTCGGGTCACCACTCAGGTCAAGCTCATCCGGGGCGTCGCCGTCTTCGCTCCCCCCAAGGGCAACAAGGAGCGGGACGTACCGCTCCCCTCCTCGGTCGCCTCCGCCCTGCGTCAGCACATGAAGAGTCACCCGCCCGTGGCGATCAAGCTGCCGTGGATGCGACCGGACGGCCCGCTCACCGAACGGCGTCTGATCTTCACCAACACAGCCGACGGGGTCGTCTGGCGCAGCAACTTCAACGCCTACGAGTGGAAGCGCGCCCTGGCCGCCGCCGGCCTTATCCCGTCCCCCGAACCCGGCAAGCGGCACGCGTCCGCCCGCCACCACGGAATGCATGCCCTGCGTCACTTCTACGCCTCGGTCCTCCTGGACGCGGGCGAGAGCATCAAGGCCGTGAGCGAGTACCTCGGCCACTCCGACCCGGCGATGACGCTGCGCGTGTACGCCCACCTGATGCCCACCAGCAGCGAGCGTGCCCGCCGGGCCCTGGATGGCGTCTTCAACACGGCCCAGGAGCCCTGACGGCCCAGAGACGGCCCAGCGGGCACAAGACAGCCCCCTACTGGCGAGAACATCGCTGGTGGGGGGCTTCTTCGTACCCGGCGTACATCAGTTCTCCGGGTGCAGGCATAACCCACCCAGTGTCGCAGATCCACGGGAGTGACCCGGCGCGCCGGGTACGGTCCGCAGGGCGAACCGTGACGCCCGGCGGCGGACGTGCCTGCGGCCCGGGGTGGGTCGCAGGCACGAGGGTCGGGTCAGGAGCGGACCGTGTACCTCTCCGAGCACTTCGAGAAGTCGCCCTTCACCACGCACACCCACATCGTGTACCCGGTGTCCTCGGGCAGGTCGCCCGTGACGGTCACCGCGTAGGGAGAGGCGTGGCCGCGCGTGGTCGCGACGCGGCCGGTGCTGAGGTGGGCCTCGATGCCGTAGCCGTCCGCGAGGACGTCGTAGGCGCTCAGGGCGTCACCCGGCTCACCGCCGCTGGGGTCCTTCTGCCAGGTGGCGTTTCCCGCCGATTCGCCCCAGGTGTTGTTCCTGACCGAGATGACGGCGTCGCCCGAGGTGTTCGTCGAGTAGCCGAAGCTGAAGCTGTCGGCGGCCGTCGCCGTGCCGGCCCCGCCGACCACCGTCGTGGTCGCGACGGCCAGCGTCGCGGCGAGCGCGCCGAGCCGTGCCTTCGTATGGGTGCTCACGATCAGGCCTTGACGCCGATCTTCGCGGAGCACTTCGAGAAGGAGCCCTTCACCACGCACACCCACAGCTGCCAGGTGGTGCCCTCGGTGAGGTTGCCGGAGGTCTCGTCGGAGTAGTTGGCGCTGTGCCCGCGCGTGGTCGCGATACGGCCGTCGCTGAGGTGGGCCTCGATGCCGTACCCGTCCGGCAGGATGTCGTCGGCGATCAGCGTGTCACCGGTGGAGCCCCCGCTCGGGTCGGCCCGCCAGATGCCGTGACCCGCGGCCTCGCTCCAGGTGTTGTTGTTGACGGTGATGACGTAGTCCTTGGAACCGGTGATGTCGGCGTAGCTGAAGCTGAAGCTGTCCTCGGCGGCCGCCGGGCCCGCCCCGGCCACCATCGTGGTGGCCACGACGGCCAGTGCGCCCGCGAACGCTCCCGCCCTGGCCTGCATACGTGTCCGCATCTGTGCCCTCCCGTTGTCGTTCTGCACTTGATCTTGGGACTCACACATACTGCAATGCTCAGGCCAGAACCTTGAGGGCATTTTCAGTCATCTGGGGCGAGAAACGTCCGGACACGGATGAGGCCCGCTGTCTCTCGGACAGCGGGCCTCATCGGGTGACGGCACGTCGGCGACCTACGAAGTCTCGGTCAGCCGGACCCCACGAACAGCACCAGCAGCAGCCACACCACCGGAGCCGTCGGCAGGAGGGAGTCAAGGCGGTCCATGATGCCGCCGTGGCCCGGCAGCAGCGTGCCCATGTCCTTGATGCCGAGGTCCCGCTTGATCATGGACTCGCCGAGGTCGCCCAGCGTGGCGCTGGCCGCGACGGCGAGGCCGAGGAGCAGGCCCTGCCACCAGGCTCCGCCGTCGATGACGAACTCCATGAGCAGCGCGCCCGCCACCATCGCGAAGGCGACGGCGCCGAGCAGCCCCTCGCGGGTCTTGCCGGGGCTGATGCGCGGCGCCAGCTTGTGCGTGCCGAAGCGCCAGCCGACGGCGTACGCGCCCGTGTCGCTGACGACGGTCAGCAGCAGGAACACCATGACCCGCTGCGCCCCGTCGTCGGCCGTGAGCATGAGCGCGACGAACGTGGCCAGGAACGGCACGTAGAAGGCAGCGAAGACCCCTGCCGTGACGTCCTTGAGGTAGTTCTCCGGCGGCTCCGTCATCCGCCAGACGAGGACGGCGAGCGCGGTGAGCGCCATGGCCACCCAGGCGCCCTCGGGCCCGCGGACGTACCCGGCGACGACCATGGCGGCCCCGCCGACCGCGAGCGGCACGAGGGGCGCCTTGATGCCCTTGCGTTCCTGCAGACGTGAGGTGAGCTCCCACAGCCCCACCACGACGGCGACCGTTACCACGCCGACGAAGGCCGCCTTGACGATGAACAGCGACGCGACGATGACCACGCCGAGGCCGACGCCGACTCCTATGGCGGCGCCCAGGTCTCGGCCCGCGCTCTTCTTCGGCGGGGCGGGCTGCGGGGCGTCGGGCATGGGCTCCGGCTTCTGCGGCGCCTCCCCGTAGGGGTGCGCCGACGGCGTCTCGTCACGGAACGGGGGGCCGGCCTGCCGAGCCGCCCCCCGGTCGTCGTCCTGGTTCCCGCCCTGCGCGGGTACGTCGGGCACGATGGGCATGGGCTGAGTCTGCATCGGATGCCGGCTCTCGGCCGCATCGTACGGGGGACCCGCCGGGGCATGCCCCTGGACAGGTCCCCGGTCGGTCGGCGCCCAGTACCCGGCTTGTGGCGGCGCTCCCCAGGAAGAGTCGTTCATCAGACCTCGAGGAGCTCCGCTTCCTTGTGCTTGAGCAGCTCGTCCACCTGGGCGACGTACTTCGCCGTGGTGTCGTCGAGCTCCTTCTCCGCACGACGGCCCTCGTCCTCGCCGACCTCGCCGTCCTTGACGAGCTTGTCGATCGCGTCCTTGGCCTTGCGCCGGACCGAGCGGATGGACACCTTGGAGTCCTCCGCCTTGCTCTTGGCGACCTTGATGTACTCGCGGCGGCGCTCCTCGGTCAGCTCGGGGAACACCACCCGGATGATGTTGCCGTCGTTGCTCGGGTTGACGCCGAGGTCGGAGTCGCGGATCGCCTGTTCGATGTTGCGCAGAGCGGTCTTGTCGAACGGGGTCACCACGGCCATGCGCGGCTCCGGCACCGAGAACGAGGCCAGCTGGTTGATCGGCGTCAGCGCACCGTAGTAGTCGGCCACGATCTTGTTGAACATCGCCGGGTGCGCACGACCGGTGCGGATCGCGGCGAAGTCGTCCTTGGCGACGACGACGGCCTTCTCCATCTTCTCCTCGGCCTCGAGGAGGGTCTCTTCGATCACCACTTGCTCCTGCGTGTCTTGAGTAGGCCCGGCAGCTGTACTTGGTCTGGTCGGCGGCCGGCTGCGTCGCGTCTTGTTCCTGCACGGTTCCCGACCGGCAGGACATTGTCCATCCCCCGGTCAGGCTCCGCCCCCCGGGCAGGGGAAGGACCCGGTCAGGCCCGGCTTCCCTGATCACCCACGAGAGTGCCGATCTTCTCACCCTTGACGGCCCGCGCGATATTGCCCTCCTTGAGAAGCTCGAACACGAGGATCGGGAGCTTGTTGTCTCGGCAGAGCGTGATCGCGGTGGCGTCGGCGACCTTCAGTTCGCGGGTGATGACCTCGCCGTAGCCGAGGGAGTCGAACTTGACCGCGTCCGGGTTGGTCTTGGGGTCGGAGTCGTAGACCCCGTCCACGCCGTTCTTGCCCATCAGCAGCGCCTCGGCGTCGATCTCCAGGGCGCGCTGAGCGGCGGTGGTGTCGGTGGAGAAGTAGGGCATGCCCATACCGGCGCCGAAGATGACCACACGGCCCTTCTCCAGGTGGCGCACGGCGCGCAGCGGGATGTACGGCTCGGCGACCTGGCCCATGGTGATGGCGGTCTGGACGCGGCTGTCGATGCCCTCCTTCTCCAGGAAGTCCTGGAGGGCGAGGCAGTTCATGACCGTGCCGAGCATGCCCATGTAGTCGGAGCGGGCCCGGTCCATGCCGCGCTGCTGCAGTTCGGCGCCGCGGAAGAAGTTTCCGCCGCCGATCACGACCGCGATCTCCGCGCCGTCGCGGACGACGGCCGCGATCTCACGGGCGATCGCGTGCACCACGTCGGGGTCGACGCCGAGGCCACCGCCCCCGGAGAACGCCTCTCCGGACAGCTTCAGCATGAACCGTCCGCGGTCCGCTTTGCGTACGTCGCTCTTCTCGGGCTTGGTGGTCATGGAGATCTCGCCTCTTCACGTGTCGCACATACGAAGAAGGCCACTGCCGGTGGGGTGGTGTTCGCATCCCATGCTCGGCAATGGCCTCCTCGTCAGATCTGCTGTCGTCCGTATCGCGTCACGCGCGCACGGGGCGGCGTACGCGAACGACTGCACTCGACCCTATCGGGGCCGGGTGCCCGTCGCGCAACGGACTCAGATGCCGACCTTGATGCGCGTGAAGCGCTTCAGGGTGACACCGGCCTCGTCCAGGACCTTCTGGACCGACTTCTTGTTGTCCAGCGCGTACGGCTGGCCGAGCAGCGTGGCGTCCTTGAAGAAGCCGTTGAGGCGACCCTCGACGATCTTCGGCAGGGCGGCCTCGGGCTTGCCCTCGGCGCGGGTGGTCTCCTCGGCGACGCGGCGCTCGGACTCGACGACCTCGGCCGGCACGTCCTCCTTGGAGAGGTACTTCGGCGCGAAGGCGGCGATGTGCTGGGCGACACCCTTGGCGACGGCGGCGTCGGCCTTGTCCAGCTCGACCAGGACACCGATCTGCGGGGGCAGGTCGGGCATGGTGCGGTGCATGTAGGCGAAGACGAAACCGTCGGCGTACTGCGCGAAGCGGTCGAGGACGATCTTCTCGCCGAGGTTGGCGTTGGCCTCGTCGACGTACGCCTGGACGGTCTTGCCGGCCTCGATCTCGGAGGCGAGCAGGGTCTCCAGGTCGGCCGGGGAGGTCTTGGCGACGTGCTCGGCGATCGCGGAGGCGGCGGCCTGGAACTTCTCGCCCTTGGCGACGAAGTCCGTCTCGCACTTCAGCTCGACCAGGACACCGGAGGTGTTGTCGTCGGCGATGAGGGAGACCACGGCGCCGTTCTCGGCGGAGCGGCCCTCGCGCTTGGCGACGCCCTTCTGGCCCTTGATGCGCAGAGCCTCGACGGCCTTGTCGACGCTGCCATCGGCCTCGTCCAGGGCCTTCTTGCAGTCCATCATGCCGGCGCCGGTGAGCTCACGGAGCTTCTTGACGTCGGCGGCGGTGTAGTTCGCCATGATCTGTGAATCTCTTCTCGGAGTTCGAAGTCTCGAAGTCGGCGTCCGCCGCCGCTCGTAGGGCGGGCGCCCGCCGAAGATCTACGGGCTGTGGGTGAACGGCGGGTGGCGCGCTCGGCGCCACCCGCCGTCGTCCCTACAGCGCTACGACCGTGAAGGTCAGGCCTGCTCGGCGTCCGCGGCGGGAGCCTCGGCGGCGGCCGGGGCCTCCTCGGCGGCGGGAGCCTCGGCGGCGGCCTCGGCCGGAGCCTCGGCAGGGGCCTCGGCGGCAGCCGGAGCCTCAGCAGCGGCCGGAGCCTCGTCGGCCTTCTTCTCGCCCTCGAGCAGGTCGCGCTCCCACGCGGCCAGCGGCTCGGCGGCGGCCTTGTCGCCCTTGCCCTCGGTGGCGACCCGGGAGCGGGAGATGAGGCCCTCGGCGACCGCGTCGGCGATCACACGGGTGAGCAGCGTGACGGAGCGGATCGCGTCGTCGTTGCCCGGGATCTTGTAGTCGACCTCGTCGGGGTCGCAGTTGGTGTCGAGGATGGCGACGACCGGGATGTTGAGCTTCCGGGCCTCGCCGACCGCGATGTGCTCCTTCTTGGTGTCCACGATCCAGACGGCGCTGGGCACCTTCTGCATCTCGCGGATACCACCGAGGGTCTTCTCCAGCTTGGCCTTCTCGCGCGAGAGCACGAGAAGCTCCTTCTTGGTGAGACCCGACGCGGCGACGTCCTCGAAGTCGATCTGCTCGAGCTCCTTGAGGCGCTGCAGACGCTTGTAGACGGTCGAGAAGTTGGTGAGCATGCCGCCCAGCCAGCGCTGGTTGACGTAGGGCATGCCGACGCGGGTCGCCTGCTCGGCGATCGCCTCCTGCGCCTGCTTCTTCGTGCCGACGAACATGACCGTGCCGCCGTGGGCGACGGTCTCCTTGACGAACTCGTAGGCGCGGTCGATGTACGACAGCGACTGGAGCAGGTCGATGATGTAGATGCCGTTGCGCTCGGTGAAGATGAAGCGCTTCATCTTCGGGTTCCAGCGACGGGTCTGGTGACCGAAGTGGACGCCGCTCTCCAGCAGCTCCCGCATCGTGACGACGGCCATGGCCGTTCTCCTTGATTTGCTCGGTTGTGCCGCGGGAACCGGACGGCTCCCGCGCCTGACGCCCGCGTTGCGCCGTTGCCACGAAGGACCGAGGGGCGCTGATACGGACCGTCCGACGAATCTGACGGACCTCGTACCGGGGCGTGCGAAGTCGACCCGGTGACCCGGATCGCCACCAGAAGTGTACGGGACCCGCGAGGCCCCGGGTGACGCCGATATCCACAACCGGCCGGTACTCCACAGATCCCGGCCATGATCACCCGCCGCACGGGACGCTTCCCCCATGTCCGACGAGATGACCCACGAGACGACCCGCGCGCGAACGGTCTTCCGGCCCACGCGTGTGTGGGCCGCCCTGCTGCTGTGTCTGACGACGGCCCTCCTGGCCACGGCCTGGACGACGGCACCGCGCGCCGCCCCGGCGCCGCCGGTTCCCGGGGAGTCCGTCCCCGTGGTCGGCCGCGCCTGGCCGGTGGGCCTGCGCCCCCCGGTGGTCCGCGCCTGGGAGCCGCCGCCCACCCCCTACGCGCGGGGCCATCGAGGCGTCGACCTGTCCGCCCCGACGGGCTCCCCGGTCCGGGCGGTGGCGGCGGGCCGCGTCGCATTCGCGGGGCGGGTGGCGGGCCGGGGCGTCGTCACGGTCGAACTGACCGGCACCGGCGACCCGCCTCTGCGCACGACCTACGAACCGGTCCTGACCGCGGTGAGGAAGGGCGACGAGGTGACCGCGGGCGCCCTCCTCGGGACCCTGGAACCGGCTCCCTCCCACTGCCCGACGGCCTGCCTCCACTGGGGCCTGCGCAGAGGCGAGACCTACCTGGACCCCTTGTCACTGCTGCCACCGTGGCTGCTGCGCCGGGGCCCGTCCCGCCTCCTGCCGGTGTCCCGGTAGGGCCGCCCTGCCGCCGTCTCCAGAGGCGCGCGGTCGGTGACGGCGGGACAGCGGGACGCGAGACGGCGGGACGGCAGGGCCTGTAACCGCCCTCGGCTCCAGGGATCCGTGCGCCGCCATACCCGCGAAGCACGCGCACCGCCGCCCATGGCTACGGGAAGCGATGCGCCACGCCCGACTGCCCGGTGCTGCCCGACTGCCCGGTGCTGCCAGACCGCCCGACCGCCCAACGATCATGGCCGCCGAAGCGGGCGCACAGGCGGGCGCCGACCGGCCAGGCGGCACCCCGCAGACGCCGCCCCCGCGAACCGATCGCCCGCGGCGCCCGACGCGATGGTCGGGTCGGCGCCGGAGGGCGCGCCGCACCACGGGGGTTCAGCCCCGCACACCCCGCAGAGCCATCCCCACGGCCGCCTCGGTGATCGCGGAGGGGTCCTCGGCAGCCCCCAGTTCGATACGCCGCACAGCCGCGTCCACGACCCCCTGCAACAGCATCGCGGCCAGCCGGGGCTCCTGCTGCCCGAGCGCCGCCAGCGCCTCCACGATCATCGCGACGAGCCCGCCGTGCGCGGCCCGGATCTTCTCCCGTGCCCCGGCGTCCAGTTCGCTCGCCGAGATCGCGACCACCGCGCGGTGCCGCCGGTCCCCGACCAGCTCCAACTGCTTGCGGACGTACGCCTCGACCTTGCCCTCGGGCCGCTCGACCGCGGCCATCGCCGCCTCGACCTCCGCCGCCCAGACGGGAAAGTCTGCCTCGCACAGTTCCTCGACCACGGCGGCCCGTGACCGGAAGTACTCGTACACGGACGACCGCGCCAGTCCCGTGCGCTCGGCGAGCGCCGGGAACGTCAGCGCTTCCGTCCCGCCCTCGGACAGCAGGCAGCGCGCCGCGTCCAGCAGGGCGGCTCGCTGCATCGACCGGTGCTCGGCCACGGAGGCCGCTCGAATCCTTGGCACATCGACCACTCTACGGACGGACCGCCGCGCACGGGAGTGTCTTCCCCCGGCCCGGCCCGCCGCGGTACCGGCCACCCCCACCCGCGGCTGCGGGCCGCCGGCATCGGCCGGCGGTGGCGGGCCGGCGGTGGCGGGCCGGGCCCGCCCGGGTCAACGGCCGAAACTCGCCAGCTTCGCCCTCAGCTGCAGCACCGACTTCGTGTGGATCTGGCTCACCCGGCTCTCGGTGACCCCCAGCACGTTCCCGATCTCGGCGAGGGTGAGTCCCTCGTAGTAGTACAGCGTGACGACGGTCTTCTCCCGCTCCGGCAGCGTGTTGATGGCCCGTGCCAGGAAGCGGCGCAGCTCGCGGTCCTCGGCGACCTCGACCGGGTTGTCCGCGGCGGTGTCCTCCAGCGTGTCCATCAGGCTCAGCCGGTCACCGCCCTCGCCCCCGGCATGCAGCAGCTCCTCCAGCGCCACCACGTTGGCCAGCGACAACTGACTGAACACCGAGTGCAGTTCGTCGACCGCGATCCCCATCTCGGCGGCGACCTCCCCCTCGCTCGGGGTGCGTCTGAGCCGGGACTCCAGAGTGGCGTAGGCCCGCTCGACGTTGCGCGCCTTCTGCCGCACCGACCGCGGGATCCAGTCCAGCGCGCGCAGCTCGTCGATCATGGCGCCACGGATCCGGGTGATCGCGTACGTCTCGAACTTGATCTCTCGGTCGATGTCGAACTTCTCGATCGCGTCGATGAGCCCGAAGACCCCGGAGGAGACGAAGTCGGCCTGCTCGACGTTGGCCGGCAGCCCGACGCTCACCCGTCCCGCGACGTACTTCACCAGCGGCGAGTAGTGCAGGATCAACTGCTCGCGCAGCCGCTCGTCGCCGCTCGTCTTGTACGTCCGCCACAGCTCGTCGAGTGTCGAGGGGGCGGGCGGGCGCACGGTGCCGCGAGCGGCGGCGGGTACCGCCGCCCGGTCAGACCCGGAGGTGTGCTGGGGCATTCGTCGCCTTGTGCCGTTCTGCCGTGAACTGGGGATGTCTGGGTGAGCTGTCGGTCCGATGCCGAGTTGCCTGTCCTGAGTCGGAATCCTCGTGAGCGTAGCGTGACTGGGGAGTCGCAGTGTGCGAAGGACGGGTGATCACCGATGCGCAGATACGTTTTGCTGGACGACGTGCCGAGCCCGGGCGATCGCGCTGCGTGACCGGAGAGGCCCGCCAACTGCCGGAAACCGCAAGGCTGTCGGCGTTCCCCCGGACGGCCGAACCCCCCTCGGTCAACTCCGCCTCCGATCCGGTGAGACGGAGATCATCGCCTGGCGTGTCAACTTCCAGCCGTCGCCGTGTCGTTCGACGTATCCGAGTGCGCGGAGTTCGTACAGTCTCCCGACCGTGTCGTCCACGGTCGTGCCCGCGTCCCGGGCGATCTCGTCGGCGGCAGCGGGACCTCGTCCCGGCAGTGCGGCGAGCACCTGCCGCGCGCCGGGTTCCAGCAGGTCCCGGGGGAGCACGGGCCCCCGCCGGTCGGGCGCCAGCTCTCCCATGTCACCCACCAGCTCGACGACTTCGGCGGCGTCGGACACGAGCACCGCGTCGCTCCTCAGCAGTTCGTGCACTCCTGTGGACAGGGCCGAGGTCGCGGGGCCCGGCACCCCCATCGTGAACCGGCCCAACCGCTGCGCCGCCCGCGCCGTGACCAGGGCACCGCTGCGACAGGCCGCCTCCACCACCACGGTCCCCCGGGTGAGGGCGGCGATGACGCGATTGCGCAGGATGAACCGGCTCGGCGTCGGATGTGCACCCGGCGGCAACTCCCCCACCACCAGGCCCTGTTCGGCGATCCTGGTGATCAGCTGCACATGCCCCCTGGGGTAGGGCCGGTCCACCCCGCAGGCCAGCACGGCGACCGTCGCACCGCCGGCCCCGAGCGCCCCTCGGTGCGCGGCCCCGTCCACGCCGTACGCGCCGCCGGACACCACCACCCACCCGCGCTCGGCCAGCCCGGCCCCCAGCGCGGCCGCCATGTGGGCCCCGTACTCCGTACACGCCCGCGCCCCGACCACGGCCACGGACCGCAGCGCCCACATCCGCACATGGGCCCTGCCCCGCACCCACAGCCCCACGGGACGCCCGTCCCCGAGGTCGTCGAGCTGGCCGGGCCACTCGGCGTCCCCGGGCACGAGGAACCGGACTCCGCACTCCCGCGCGGTGACCAGGTCCCCCTCGGGGTCGGCGCGGCCGGAGCGGGCGCACAGTCCCGCCCACCGCTTCTCCGAGGCGTCCGGCAGCGGTCGCCCGCCGGCCGAGATCCTGCGGGCCACCTCACTCGCCCCGAACTCCCGCAGCCATCGCCCACCGAGTTCGTCCCCGGGTTCGAGGACGCGGGCCAGGAAGGCCCGGTCGCGCCGCTCGGCGTCCGACGCGCCCATGCTCATGACTCCCCCGCCGACGAGGCCCGCTGCGCGGCCCTCATGCCAGTGCCCCGATCGCCATCGGCACACCGCGCGGGACTCCGGTGCGCAGTTGCAGGGCCAGGTTGACGTCCGTCGCGTCCGGGCGGTCGTGGCCGACGAGGTCGGCGACGGTCCAGGCGACACGGAGCACCCGGTCCAGGCCCCGCGCGGTCAGCACCCCACGCTCCAGGCAGCGCTCGGCCTCGTCCATCGCGCCCGGGGTGGCGTGCCACCGGCTGCGCAGTTCACGCCCCGGTACCTCGCTGTTCGTGCGCCAGGGCGTCCCGAGCAGACGTGCGGCCGCCCGTTCCCTGGCCGCGCGCACGCGATCGGCCACGGTCGCCGTCGACTCGCCCCGGGCCCCGCGTCGCGTGAGTTCGGACCGGGTGACCCGGTCGATCTCGACCCGCAGGTCGACCCGGTCCAACAGCGGGCCGGAGAGCCGTGCCTGGTAGCGGCGGATCGACGCGGGCGGACACTCGCACAGGTCGTCCGTCTTGGAGAAGCGGCCACAGGGACAGGGGTTCGCGGCCAGGACCATCAGGAACTTCGCCGGGAAGCGGACCACTCCGGCGCTCCGTGCGATCACGACCTGCCCCGCCTCCAGCGGCTGGCGCAGGGCGTCCAGGGCCTGGCTGCCGAACTCGGGGGTCTCGTCGAGGAAGAGGACGCCACGGTGGGCCAGGGAGACCGCACCCGGCCGTGCGATGCCCTGGCCACCACCCACGAGGGCCTGCATCGTGGCCGAGTGGTGCGGGGCGCAGTACGGCGCCACGTCCACCAGCGGCTTCCCCACCGGCAGCAGACCGGCGATCGAGTGGACGGCCGTGACCTCCAGCGACTCCGCCCTGGCCAGCTTGGGCAGGATCGCCGGCAGGCGCTCGGCGAGCATCGTCTTGCCCGCGCCCGGCGGGCCCTCCAGGAAGAGGTGGTGCCCGCCCGCCGCCGACACCTCCACGGCGGTCCGCGCCGCGAGCTGGCCGACGACGTCGGCAAGGTCATGGCCCAGGTCCTGCTGCGCGGCTCCCGTGGTGTGCATCCCGGTGGCAGCCCCGGTGCCGGGCAGCCGGAGGCCCGCCAGGAGGGGGTCCGGGCGGCCCTCGTCGGGTTCCTCGTCCGGCACCGGCTCGTCCGCCAGCACGGCGATCAGCTGCCGCAGGGTGCGCACGCCCAGGACCGAGACGCCGGGCACCAGCGAGGCTTCCGGGGCGGCGCACTCCGGCACCACCACCTGCTCGTATCCGGCCTCGGCGGCGGCCAGCACGGCGGGCAGGATGCCCCGGACCGGCCTGACCCGGCCGTCGAGCCCCAGCTCTCCGATCATCACGATGTCGGAGAGCACCCGCGGGTCGATCCGCTCGGAGGCTCCGAGGACCGCGCAGGCGACGGCGAGGTCGAACCCGCTGCCGGCCTTCGGGACGGAGGCGGGACTGAGTCCCACCGTCAGCTTCTTCTGCGGCCACTCGGCGCCCGAGTTGACCACCGCGGCCCTGACCCGGTCCCTGCTCTCCGTCAGGCTCTTGTCCGGCAGCCCCACCAGCGTGAAGGCCGCCACGCCCGGTTCCAGGTCGGCCTGCACCTCGACGACGACGCCCTCGACCCCCACGAGGGCCACGGAGCAGGTGCGGGCGAATCCCATCACGCCACCCCCCGCACGTGTTCCACGACGGCGGCGCCGCGGTCGGGGAGGACGACACCGACGACGTCGATGCGGACGCCGCCCGGTGGGCTCCCTCCGTGCTCCTGGAGCCAGCGTTCGGCGAGGCCGCGCAGCCGGCGCGCCTTGGCGGCCGTGACGGCCGCCATCGGGTGCTCGAAGGGGCCGGCCCTGCGGGTCTTCACCTCGCAGACGACCAGCGCGTCCCCGTCGCGGGCCACGATGTCGATCTCACCGGTCCTGCCGCAGCGCCAGTTGCGCTCCAGGACCGTCATCCCGGCCTCGGCCAGCCGCCGCGCGGCCAGCTCCTCGCCGTACCTGCCGAGTGCACCCCGTGCCCTGTTCATGTCGGCACCACCTCCGGCGCCAACACTGAGGGCAGCTCAGCCCGCTAGTTGATCTTGGTGGACAGACGACCGATTGTGGATAACTCCATCACCCACACGAATGACGACCCCCGCCTCCGTGCCACATCTCGACCACCGCGCCGCAGAGCCGTCGTCGCCCCGCAGACCCGTCGCCCCGCAGACCACCGCCCACGGACCGCCACCGACGTACCCGAAGCCGCCGGCCCGTCGCCCCGCCGACCGTCCCACAGGCCGCCACCCCGAGCACCCATCAGCTGCCCGGCAGCTCCAGATCGCTCTTGTTCAGCTCCTCGATGTTCACGTCCTTGAACGTGAGCACGCGTACCTGCTTCACGAACCGGGCCGGCCGGTACATGTCCCACACCCAGGCGTCCGCCATCGACACCTCGAAGAACACCTCACCCTGGACCGAGTGCACCTGCATCTCGTAGTCATTGGTCAGGTAGAAACGCCGCTCGGTCTCGATCACGTATTTGAACAGACCGACGACATCGCGGTACTCCCGGTAGAGCTTCAGCTCCATCTCGGTCTCGTACTTCTCGAGGTCCTCGGCGCTCATGGCATGTTCCCCTTCAGCCGTGCGATCCCACCATTGTGCGCCAGTCCCGCGAGCCTCTAGACGATTTCGGTGTCGAGGACCACGGGTCTGGCCGGGGGACCCTCGTCGAGCAGTGTGCGAAGCAGTTCGGCGAGTCTGGTCGGGTACACCGTCTCATGCGCCCGGGCCAGTTCCCCGCACGTCCACCAGCGCGCTCCGGCGACACTGCGTCGTTCCAGCTCCGTGAGGCCCGCGTCGAGGGGCACCACCGGGCGCGTATCGGTGGTCCTGGCCAGGTAGTACCACTCGTCCTGGTCCCAGCGCCGTCCGGCGAAGGGGAAGGAGCACCGGCGCCGCCAGAGCACGGGCCCCAGCTCCACGTCCGTGATCCCGGTCTCCTCCACGAGTTCCCGCAGAGCGGCCTCCTCGCGGGTCTCCGTGCCCTCCACGCCGCCACCGGGCGTGAACCACCAGTCGTCGGCCGGATCGTCCGGCTCGTGCCCGTGCAGCAGCAGGATGCGCTCCCGGGGGTCCAGCAGGATCACCCGGGCCACCCGGCGCAGCCCGCCCTCGTACGTGTCCTCAGCCGACAACGGCCGGCTCCGACTGCGCCTGGCGGCGGCGGCCGCCGAGCCGCTTGGCGACGGGCCCGTAGGCCCCGCCGCCCAGGACCAGCGCCATACCCACCACCAGCGCGGCGGTGATCAGCCGCAGCGGGCCGGGAGAGGAGAGCGCGCCGAGCTTCTCGAAGCCCGTGGGGCGGGCCAGCATGCCCTCCATGGGCCACACGACGGCGTCCACGCGCGCGTCCACATGGTCGCGCGGCACGGTGCCGTTGCCGGCCTCCGTGAGGTGGGCGGTGGAGTCCAGGGAGCCGCTGCGCTCGTCGCCGAGGAGGAACAGCCGGCCCTTGGGGACGGCGATCTCGGGGATGCCGGTCAGCTCGGCGTCCTCGCCCGGGGGCAGATAGCCCTCGTCGATCTTCTTGCCGTTGACGGTCAGCTTGCCGTCGGTGCAGCAGGCGACCGTGTCCCCGCCGACCGCGACGACCCGCTTGACCATGGGGGTGTTGCCCCAGGTCTCCTGTCGGAAGACGACCACGTCTCCGCGCTTGATCTCGGCGCCGTCCACCCGCTCGGCGAGGATGCGGTCCCCGGAGGTGATGGTGGGAGACATGGAGTCGGTGGGCACGGTGTAGGGCGCGTAGAGGATCGCTCCCCAGACGAAGCCGCCCATGAAGAGCACACAGCCGAGGGCCACGGCCAGTCCCGACAGCTTGCTGCCGAGCCGTCCGTGGCCCTCGTCCGTACGACGTGCCGTCCCGCTCATCCCAGTGCTCCCAGGTCGGAGAATCGACCGTCCGGGCCCCTCGCGGGCCGTGGAAGATCGGCGATCTGGGACGGCACCCTACCCGGCGGTACCCGTGCCGGTAACCCTCGGGCTTTCGGTGGCCAGAAGGCGGCGCCGGCGCCACAGCACCAGCGGCACCGCGCCCGCGAGGCCCAGCGCGCCGGGAGCGGCGGCGCTCAGGTTCTGGTCGAAGGTGTCGGGGACCGGCAGCGTGGACCAGCGGGTGGGCGGCCAGGCGACCACGATGGCGCGGCCCACGACCTGACTCACGGGGACCATGCCCTTGTTGCTGTCGTTCTGGTGGTAGCGGGAGTCCAGCGAGTTCTGCCGGTGGTCACCCATGACCCAGATTTTGCCCTCGGGTACCTTCACCTTGAACTGGCCGCCGGTGTCGTCGACGGTGCAGGGGGTGTTGCCCGGGTACACGTAGGGCTCGTTGAGCGCCTTGCCGTTGACCTTGAGCGGGCCCGTGCCGTTGCACTCGACCGTGTCGCCGGCGACGCCGATGACCCGCTTGATGAGGTCCTTCTCCTCGGCGGACGGCATCAGGCCGATCCAGCCGAGGACGCGCTGCACGGCGTTGGGCTCCAGGGTGGGCTCGCCGTTCAGCCAGCCGTCCGGGTCGTGGAAGACGACGACCTCACCCCGCTCGGGCTCGGAGCCGAACCACGGGGTGAGCTTGTCGACCAGGACCCGGTCGCCCTCCTGCAGCGTGTTCTGCATCGAGTCGGACGGGATGGAGAACGCCTGCACCAGGAAGGTCTTGATCAGCAGGGCGAGCACCAGGGCGATGCCGACCAGGATCGGCAGTTCCTTCCAGAAGGAACGCTGCTTCTTCCTGGGCCTCGCCGGCTGGTCTCCGTCGTCGGCCGAGGTGCGGGCGCCTTCTCCGCCGTCCGCCGCGCCCGGGGAGTCATTCCCGGCGTCGGCGGAACCCTCGGAATTCACGGCGCCCTCCACGTTCTCCGCGGCCGGGGAAGCCGCCTCGTCGGATCGCTCCGGCCGATCCTCGGAACCACCGTGTCCGGACCGTGCGCCGACCGCCAAATCCCCCACATCCACTCCTCACTCCGTACCGCCGCCCGCGCCACAGCCGGTGCAGGCCCACCACTCCCATAACGAGCGGGAGTTCCGCAGGGGTCGGGAGAGGGATCGATCCGTTTCGATCCGCGGACGCCACCCTATGCGAAGCGCCGAGGGCGGTGGTCGATGCGCCCGGCACGGCGGAGAACGTGTCCGGCTCCTCCAACTGGCCCCAGTGGCCCACCGGCCAGGCGATGACCACGGCACGGCCCACGACGGCGTCCTGGGGGACCGTACCGCCGAACTGCGCCGTTTTCGAATCGTCGTTCTGGTGCGCGCGCGAGTCCGCGGAGTTCTCCCGGTGGTCGCCCATCACCCACAGACGGCCCTGGGGCACGGTGACCTGGAACTGCTGCGTCGAGGGCTGGTTGCCGGGGTGGATGTAGGCCGTCTCGTCCAGCGGCATCCCGTTGACGGTGACGCGCCCCTGGGTGTCGCAGCACTTGACGGTGTCGCCGCCGACCGCGACGACCCGCTTGATCAGGTCCTGCTCGTCGTCGGACGGAAGGAGGCCGATGAACTGCAGGCCCTCCTTTATCTGTTTGATGACGACGGGGTCCTCGCCGGCGGCCGTCGTCTGCTCGTCCTCCAGCCAGCCGCCCGGGTCCTTGAAGACGACGACGTCGCCGCGGGTGGGCTCGGAGCCGAACCAGGGCGTGAGCTTGTCGACCAGGACGCGGTCGCCGATCTGGATCGTCTGCTCCATGGACCCCGACGGGATCACGAACGCCTGGACGAGGAAGGTCTTGAGGACCAGGGCTATGAGGACGGCGACCCCGACGAGGAGCGGGATCTCCTTGACCGCGGAACGACGCCTGCGCCGCTTGATCTTGCGGGCGAGCCTGCGCCGCTCGACCCGGCTCGGCCGGGCGGCCCCGCCGGACCGCCGCAGGCCGGTGGGCAGCAGGTTCTCGGCGGCGGTGCTGGGAGCGGCACCGCGCGGCCTGCCGCGGTTACCCATGCGCACCGCCGGCGGCCGGGACCCGGGCGTAGGCGTCCGGACGGTCCAGACGCGCCCGGTGACCGGCGGGCCAGGCGATCCAGTCGGCCCTGCCGATCACGGAGTCGAGGGGGACCATGCCGCCGCCGGGCGCCCCCAGACGGTCGCGGGAGTCACTGGAGTCACTGCGGTGGTCGCCGAGGAGGAACAGTCTGCCCTCGGGGACGACCACGTCGAAGGGCACGTTCGACGGACTGTCGCCCGGGTACAGAAACGACGACTCGTCGACCCACCGGCCGTTCACCTCAAGCCTCCCCTCCTGGTCGCAGCAGACCACCCGGTCTCCCCCCACGCCGACAACGCGCTTGACGTAGTCGGCGTTCCCGAAATAGCCGGTGCCGTCGAACACGACGACGTCACCGCGCTGCGGATCAGATCCGAAACGGTACGCCAACTTATTTACGAGAACGCGGTCCCCGATCCTCAATGAGTCGGCCATGGAGCTGCTGGGAATCTGGAACGGCTGCATCACGAAGTTGCTGAACAGCGCCAGAAAAAGCAGGCAGATCAGCACGGTCAGGGTGTATCCCCCACCTGGTACCCACGCGGTGGCCCGGTCCACCCACGCGAAACGCGACCGCTCCTCACGCCCTCCTGTGCCGGAGATCTCCTCGGAGACCTCGTCGCCGGAAGGGCGGGGGGAACGGTCGCGCTCCATGTGCTGCCGTGCTTCGGTGTCCATCGGGGCCAGATCGTATCCGGCCCCGCTGTGACGACCTTGTGTGACTCGTGCGCGCGATCAGTTGTCGCGCTTCTCCTTGATCTTCGCGGCCTTGCCGCGCAGCTCGCGCAGGTAGTACAGCTTCGCGCGACGCACGTCACCACGGGTGACGAGCTCGATCTTCTCGACGATCGGGGTGTGCACCGGGAAGGTGCGCTCGACGCCGACGGAGAACGAGACCTTGCGGACCGTGAAGGTCTCACGGACACCGGCGCCCTGGCGACGGATCACCACGCCCTTGAACTGCTGCACACGGGAGCGGTTGCCCTCGATGACGCGCACGTGGACGTTGACGGTGTCACCCGGGCGGAAGGCCGGGATGTCGCTGCGCAGCGACGCGGAGTCGACGGAGTCGAGCAGGTGAGACATTTCGTCTGCTTTCTTCGCCCATGCCACAGGTCATAGGCGGGAGCTAGGTTTCGTGAGGATGCTGTCCGTGTCGGGGCGGGCGTCGTGTCCCCCTGCGGCAGGGGCGCGCGCCGGACGACGCACAACAGGGGCCTATTGTTCCACGCCGTCGGGCCGCCGCCAAAATCGGCCGTGCGGCTCCCCCGCCGGATCCGGGGCCCAGCCCAGGATGGAGAGCATCTCGCGGTCCTTCTTGTCGAAGGCCTTGGGGTCGCAACGCTCGATCAGGTCGGGCCGGTTGGCCGCCGTACGCTTCAGGGCCTCGTCGCGTCGCCAGCGCGCGATCTTGCCGTGGTGGCCGCTGAGCAGCACCTCGGGGATGTCGCGACCGCGCCACTCGGGGGGCTTCGTGTAGACCGGCCCCTCCAGGAGGTTGGCCATGGCACCGGGCGCGAAGGAGTCGTCCCGGTGGGACTCGGCGTTGCCGAGGACGCCGGGCAGCAGACGCGCCACGGCCTCGGTGACGACGAGCACGGCCGCTTCGCCGCCGGCGAGCACGTAGTCGCCGATGGACACCTCGTACACGGGCATCCGGGTCGCGTACTCGTCGATCACGCGCCGGTCGATGCCCTCGTAGCGCGCCGGCGTGAAGACCAGCCAGGGGCGCTCGGAGAGTTCGACGGCGAGCGCCTGGTCGAACGGGCGGCCGCTGGGGGTGGGGACGATGAGCGCGGGCTCACGGGCCCCGGCCTCGTAGCCGTCGACGAGGACCGAGTCCAGGGCCTCGCCCCAGGGGTCGGTCTTCATGACCATGCCGGGGCCGCCGCCGTAGGGAGTGTCGTCGACCGTGTTGTGCCGGTCGTACGTCCATGCCCTCAGGTCGTGGACGTGCACATCGAGCTGCCCACGCGCGCGTGCCTTGCCGACGAGCGAGACGTTCAGGGGTTCGAGGTACCCGGGGAAGATCGTGACGACGTCGAGCCGCATCAGATCTCGTCCCCGGCCGGTCCGGCGGAGTCCGCGGCCCCGTCCGTGGCGGACTGCTCGGCGTCCCGGGCGGACGCGATCTCCGCCCGGTCGTCGATCAGTCCCGGCGGCGGGTCGATGACCGCCCGCTGTTCGGTCAGGTCGATCTCGGTGACGATGCTCTCCACGAACGGGATCATCACCTCGCTGCCGTCCGGCCGCTCGACGATGAAGAGGTCCTGGGAGGGCAGGTGCGAGATCTCCGTGATCCGGCCGACCTCGACCCCGTCCCGGGTGACCACGTCCAGGTCCATCAACTGGTGGTCGTAGTACTCGTCCTCTTCCTCGGGCAGCTCCTCCGGGTCCACCTCCGCGATCAGCAGGGTGTTGCGGAGGGCCTCGGCGGCGGTGCGGTCGCGGACGCCCTCGAAGCGCAGAAGCAGCCGGCCGCTGTGGACCCGGCCGGTCTCGATGGTGAGCGGGCCCGTCGAGGCGGGGTCCGTGAGCAGGACGGCACCGGGGCCGAGCCGGAGTTCCGGCTCGTCGGTGCGAACCTCGACGGTGACCTCGCCCTTGATGCCGTGGGCGCGGCCGATCCGTGCGACTACGAGCTGCACTGTGCTTGATCTCCTGTCATACGACTACGGGCCGGGGACGGCCCAGTGGCCCTCCCCGGCCCGAGCCGGTGCTGCGAATGTTCGTCAGCGGACGTGATCCACGTCGACCAGGTCGACACGGACACCGCGGCCGCCGATGGCACCCACGACGGTACGCAGGGCGCGGGCGGTACGGCCGTTACGGCCGATCACCTTGCCGAGGTCGTCGGGGTGGACCCGGACCTCGAGTACGCGCCCGCGGCGCAGGTTGCGGGAAGCGACCTGCACGTCGTCGGGGTAGTCGACGATGCCCTTGACGAGGTGCTCGAGAGCCTCCTCGAGCATGCTCAGGCCTCGGTCGACTCGGACTCGGCGGCGGCCTCGTCCTTCTTGTCGGCCTTCTTCTTCTGGGTGATCGCCTCACCCTTGCCCTCGTCGTCGCCGCCCAGGGCCTCGAACGACGGGCGCGCGGACTTCGGCTGAGCCACGAGGAGCGGCGCCGGAGCGGGCTCGCCCTTGAACTTCTGCCAGTCGCCGGTCTTCTTCAGGATGGCGAGCACGGGCTCGGTCGGCTGCGCGCCGACACCCAGCCAGTACGCGACGCGGTCCCCGTCGACCTCGATGACCGACGGGTTGTACGTCGGGTGGTACTTGCCGATCTCCTCGATCGCACGGCCGTCACGGCGCGTGCGGGAGTCGGCGACGACGATGCGGTAGTGAGGCGAACGGATCTTGCCCAGACGCTTCAGCTTGATCTTGACTGCCACGGGAGTGGGTTCTCCTGGATTTGACGTGATTGGGCACGGCGAGAAAGGCCGCGTGGGGTTGCGGTACCCGAGTGCCCGATGGACGCGTCAGCCGGAGGAGAGAGGGGTCCTGTGCGACTGTCGAGTACAGCTAGCCATTGTGCCACACGCTGCGGTTCGCCTCCGACCCGGCCTGCGCGAACCCATGCCGAAGCGGCACCCGGCGCCGGGGGGCCTTCGCCCACCGGTGCTCACCGGGTGCCGCCTGCGCCCGCCGTTCCCCGTCGCCCCGGCGGCACGACTGCCCTCGGCGAGGGCGGACCCGTCGACCACGAACCGGATACGGCTGCCACGAGCAGCCGTCCGTGTCGGCTCGCCGTCTTCTCGGCTCGCCCTCGTCTCACGCCGCGCCCATGACCTCCGGGATCCGGAAGGGCTTGCCGCAGCCGCCGCAGACGATGGGAGCCTGGGCGAGGACGGACGGGACGACCCGGACGTTGCGGCCGCAGTCACAGACGGCCTTGACGCGGACGCCGCCGCCGGAGGAGCCGTGACGGGCTGCCGGGCCCCGGAAGCTGCGGGCCGTGTCCGCGGAGGTCGCCGCGGTGTGCGCCTTGAGAGCGCGTTGCAGTCTCTCGATGGTCGGGCGGTAGCGACGCTTGGCCTCGGGATTGAGCGTGACCAGCGAGAAACCGCTGCTGGGGTGAGGTTCCTCCGGGTGATCGAGGCCGAGTTCCTCGGCGATCGCGAGGAATCGGCGGTTGTGGTACCGGCCGGCCCGGGAGGTGTCGCGGACTCCGCGGGCGGCGGCGATGCCATGGACTGCCTCATGGAGCAGTCGCTCGAAGGAGAGTTCGTGCCCGCAGGCGGACGAGGACTCCCCGATCAGGGACTCGGGAGCGGCAAGATCCGGCAACTCGGGGTGGTGCCGTTGGATGTCGGCCCACGCCTGTGCCAGCTCTGCGGCGAGAACGGGTGGTGTCTGTGTCGTGCTCACGTAATGACAACGAGCCGGAGTGCCCGTGTGTTCCGATTCCGGGCCATCCCAAATAATTTGCACGTACCCGTCAGTTGCCACTAGTGCGTCCTGACGAGGGCGGGTGCGCTGATCTGCGGAGAAGCCTCGCAGCTCACCACAAGGCGGTACGTAGTAACACGTACGCTCCGGCGCGTAGACAAGGTCCGCGCGCCGGGGCAACTGTGATCCTCGGATGCGCAAGGGACCTTTCGGTCGCGCTCCCGGCGGAACCGGGTGCTCTAGTAAGCGCGCGCCACGACTGCGACGTTACCGGGTGCGTCATAGGAGTCGGGCACCGACCCGTCCTCGCCGACCAGACACCGTACGGTCACGGCGTGCTCGCCGAGCCGGGCCTCGCCCTCCTCTCCCAGCGTCGACCAGGGGATACGCGCCCAGCCGCCGGCCGCGGCGGCCTCGATCGCCTCCTCGGTCGTCGACACCTCGCTCGTCCGGGACTCACGGCGCTCACGGGACTGCTCCAGAAGGAGCGCCTGGTCCTCCTCGAGCAGCGTGGGCAGCAGGGGGACGAGTGAGTCGAGCGCGACGGATTCCTTGCCGCCGCGGATGCGTCGGACCAGCATCGCGGTGCCGTTCTCCAGGTCACGGGGGCCGACCTCGACGCGCACGGGGACGCCCTTGAGTTCCCAGTCGACGGCCCGGCGGCCGAACGGGACGTCCGTGCGGTCGTCCACCCGAACCCGGATGCCCGCGGCCTTCAGCCGGTCGCCCAGTTCGCGGACCTTGGCCAGAACCGCCTCGTCGCCCTTGATCGCGAGGACGACCACCTGGATCTGGGCCAGCCGGGGCGGAACCCTCAGCCCGTGGTCGTCGCCGTGCATCATCACCAGCGCCCCGATCATGCGGGTGGTGGAGCCCCAGGAGGTCTGCCAGACGAGTTCCTGGCTGCCGTCCTTCGACAGGTACCGGGTGTTGAAGGCCCTGGCGAAGTTCTGGCCCAGTTCGTGGCTGGTGGCCATCTGGAGGGCCTTGCCGTCGCCCATCATGCCTTCGAGGGTGAGGGTGTTGACGGCGCCCGCGAAGCGCTCCTTCACGGTCTTGCGGCCGGGGACGACGTCCATCGCGAGGACGTTCACCATGAAGTCCTCGTAGACCTTCCGGTGGATGTGCGCGGCGAAGTCGCGCGCCTCGTCGTAGGTCGCGTGCGCCGTGTGACCCTCCTGCCAGAGGAACTCGGAGGTGCGCAGGAACAGCCGGGGGCGCAGCTCCCAGCGGACCACGTTCGCCCACTGGTTGATCAGCAGCGGCAGATCGCGGTAGCTCTGCACCCATTTCGAGAAGTAATCGTTGATGATCATCTCGGAGGTGGGGCGGACGACGGCGGGCTCCTCGAGTTCCTTGCCGCCACCGTGCGTCACCACGGCCAGCTCGGGCGCGAAGCCCTCGACGTGCTCGGCCTCGCGCGCGAGGTACGACTGCGGGATCAGGAGCGGAAAGTACGCGTTCTGCGTGCCCGTCTCCTTGATCCGGGCGTCCATCTCCTGCTGCATCCGCTCCCACAGCCCGTACCCGTACGGTCGGATCACCATGGTGCCGCGCACCGGGCCGTTGTCGGCCAGCTCGGCCTTGGTGATCAGATCCTGGTACCAGCGGGGGAAATCGTCCGCCCGGGGGGTGAGTACGGGTGCCTTTGCCATGGCGCGATAGTACGGGGGCATATTGCAACGATGTGAATTCTTTTCGCCGGGCGTGACAGTCCGCAAAACCGATGTCCGAGACCCCTGGACGACGCGCCGGACGCGGAGTTACCTGGCATACGGGGGGTGTGCGAGCGCGCACTGCCACGGGGGCCAGGAAATCCGGCAACGGCAACTCACGGCGGATTGGGGCGCTTTCGATATGACACCTACGCTCGTGCGGCAGCAACTGCCTCGCGCGGGGGCCTTACCCCGTGTGGACCGGTGTGCACGCGCGCGTGACTGGGCCGAGATCCAGGAACGGATGCTGGTACCGCTGTACGAGGCCGTCCACCGGCGGCTCGACGTCGGCACCGGCACGCGACTGCTCGGGCTCGGCTGCGGCTCGGGGCTCGCGCTGCTGATGGCGGCGTCGCGGGGCGCCGCGGTCACCGGCGTGGACTCGGGGGAGCCCGAGAGAGCGGCACTCGCGCGGGAGCGGCTACGGCCGGAGGCGTGGGGCACACCCACGCGCGCCGGCGCCCGTATCGTCGAAGGGGCTCCCGCGGATGCGGCGCGCGCTCCCGGCGACCCGCTGTACAACCTCGTGACCGCCTTCGAGCCGATCGGCTGTCTGGACGGGGACTCGGAGGGCCTCGGCGACCTCCTCGCCTCGGCGACCCCGCTCGCGGAACGCGGCGCCCCCGTGGTCCTCGTCGGCTGGGGCCCGCCCGAGCGCTGCGCCACGTCCGCCGTGCTCCGCGTGGCCGCGAAGCTGGCCGATCCCCTGCGCGGCGGGGGCAGCTGGCGCCCGGCACTCCGGGACGACCTGGAGGACGTCGCCCAGCGGGCCGGGCTGCGGCCGGACGGCTCCGGCCGCGTGGCCTGCCCCTTCGGGTACGCCAACGTGGACAACGCGGTCCGGGGGCTGCTGTCGACCGGGCTGTTCGACGCTGCGATCAGGGCCACCGATCAGGTACAGGTGGACAAGGAACTCACCGAGGCCCTGCACCCGCACCGCCGCCGGGACGGCACGGTGTGGATGCCGAACGTGTTCCGCTACCTGATCGCGCGGACGCCCTGAGCGTCGGGGGGGAAGACCTGGGAAGGTCTTCGAGGCATCTTCCGACATGGGTGTGAATGGTGTGAAGAAAGCGGGTCGGTAGCGCATCGGCCTTGGCCAAGTGCCGCACCGCACCCATAGCCTGACGCATCGTCCAGGGGAACAACACATCCGCGTACGGGGGTTGCCACCGAGAAGCACCACGAGCGACACCACACCACGCCGTTTCACGCACGGCACCCGGCGCCGCGCGCCCGGCCACACCCCCCGGCCGGCACGCGGCGTCCGCCGTGCGGCGCGTCAGCCCATGAACTTCTTGAACTCGTCCGGCAGCTCGAAGTCCTGAGGAGTCTGCTGGCCCGGCAGCCCGAGGGCACCGCCCTGCGCGGCGGCGGCCCGGCGGGCGGCCTCCTCCTGCTCCTGCTGCTTGCGCTTCATGGGGTTGCCGGAGCGCTGCTTGCCCTTGGCCTGCTTGGGCTGCTTCTTGCTCCGGCCGGGGCCGCCACCCATGCCCGGCATCCCCGGCATCCCGGGCATGCCGCCGCCCTGGGCCATCCGGGACATCATCTTGCGGGCCTCGAAGAACCGCTCCACGAGGTTCTTCACCGCGCTGACCTCGACACCGGAACCCTTGGCGATACGGGCGCGGCGCGAGCCGTTGATGATCGTCGGCTCCTGGCGCTCGGCCGGGGTCATCGACTTGATGATCGCGGCCGTGCGGTCGACGTCACGCTCGTCGATGTTGTTGATCTGGTCCTTGATCTGGCCCATGCCGGGCAGCATGCCGAGCAGCTTGCTGATGCTGCCCATCTTCCTGACCTGCTCCATCTGGGCCAGGAAGTCGTCGAGCGTGAAGTCCTGCCCCTTCTTGGACGCCAGCTTGGAGGCCATCTTGGCGGCCTCTTCCTGGCTGAAGGTCTTCTCCGCCTGCTCGATCAGGGTGAGCAGGTCACCCATGTCGAGGATGCGGGAGGCCATCCGGTCGGGGTGGAACGCGTCGAACTCGTCGAGCTTCTCGCCGTTCGACGCGAACATGATCGGCTTGCCGGTGACCGAGGCGATCGACAGGGCGGCACCACCGCGGGCGTCACCGTCGAGCTTGGAGAGGACCACGCCGTCGAAGCCGACGCCGTCCCGGAACGCCTCCGCCGTGTTGACGGCGTCCTGACCGATCATCGCGTCGACGACGAAGAGGATCTCGTCCGGGGAGACCGCGTCCCGGATGTCCGCCGCCTGCTGCATCATCTCCTGGTCGATGCCCAGGCGGCCCGCGGTGTCGACGACCACGATGTCGTGGACCTTCGACTTCGCGAACTCGATGGAGTCCTTGGCGACCTTGACCGGGTCACCCACGCCGTTGCCCGGCTCGGGGGCGTAGACCGCCACACCGGCGCGCTCGGCGACGACGCTGAGCTGGTTCACCGCGTTGGGGCGCTGGAGGTCGCAGGCGACGAGGAGCGGCGAGTGGCCCTGCTCCTTCAGCCAGCGGCCCAGCTTGCCCGCGAGAGTCGTCTTACCTGCGCCCTGCAGACCCGCGAGCATGATCACGGTCGGCGGGTTCTTGGCGAACCGCAGGCGACGGGTCTCGCCGCCCAGGATCCCGACCAGCTCCTCGTTGACGATCTTGAGGACCTGCTGGGCGGGGTTGAGCGCCTTGGAGACGTCGCTGCCGAGCGCCCTTTCCTTGACGTTCTTGATGAACGCCCGGACGACGGGCAGCGCGACGTCCGCTTCGAGGAGCGCGATACGGATCTCGCGCGCCGTGGCGTCGATGTCCGCCTCGGACAGGCGCCCCTTGCCGCGCAGGTTCTTGAACGTCGCTGAGAGGCGATCGGAGAGCGTATCGAACACGGCGGTGTCGGTCCTCGGAGTCGGGGGCAGGGTGGGCTGCCCTCCAGGGTATCTGTCTGGGTGTGGTCGGGTCTCCACCCCTGTGGATAGTCGTGGGCACAGCGGGCCCGGCGCGGGTACGGGGCCGCGTGGGCCCCGTACCCGTCGCCCGTCAGCCCCGCAGCGTCTCCTCCAGCTTGCGCGCCACCGAAGCCGCCTCGTCACCCGGCAGCGGCGCCCCGTCCGTTGCGGTCACGTAGAAGGCGTCCACGGCGTTGGCGCCCAGCGTGCTGACGTGCGCGCTGCGCACCCGCAGGTGCGCGTCC
Organism: Streptomyces sp. NPDC041108; assembly: GCF_055592645.1. Classification (NCBI taxonomy): domain Bacteria; kingdom Bacillati; phylum Actinomycetota; class Actinomycetes; order Kitasatosporales; family Streptomycetaceae; genus Streptomyces; species Streptomyces sp. NPDC041108. The sequence goes on from NZ_JBVIYK010000012.1 coordinate 139,574, forward strand.
TCCAGGGCGCGCCCGATCCGGTGCAGCAGCCCGGGGGCGTCCTGGGCGCGGACCTCGATCACCGTGGCGTGCCGGGAGGCCGCCGCGGCCACCGTGACGCGCGGCGGCGGTGCGACCACGCCCCGCCGCCGGGGATAGGCCGCGTCCCGCTCGGCGAGCCGCGCGGTGATGTCCAGCGACCCGTCCAGGGCCCGCACGAGGTCCGCGCGGAGCCGGGCGGCCTGGGGCAGTGAGCCGTACTCGGCGGCCACCCGCCAGTTCAGCAGCAGCACCGAGCCCTCGACGCCGTCCGGGAGATCGAAAGTTCCCAGTTCGGCCGTGCGCACGGTCAGCCGGTGCATGGCGAGAACCCCGGCGACCGTGGCCAGGACACCCGCCTGGTCGGGTACGGCGATGAGGAGTTCCACGCCGAGCGGCTCGGGGTCGGCCTTCTCGTCCTTGTCGGCGGTGGGGGCCTCCGTCTGCGCGCGCAGCGACAGCACCGGCCCGCCCGTGCGGAACGCCTCGATGGCGAGCCGCTCCTGCTCGGCGCTGGTCTCCCCGGGCTCCGGCTCCAGCGGGGCGTCCCCGGCGAACAGCGCGTCGACCCGCTGCACCAGCTCGGACACGAGCGAGGCACGCCACGACGACCAGGCGGCGGGCCCGGTGGCCAGCGCGTCCGCCTCGGTCAGCGCGTGCAGCAGTTCGAGCGTGCCGGGCGATCCGACGGCGCCGGCCACGGACCGGACGGTGGCCGGATCCTCCAGGTCGCGCCGGGTGGCGGTGTCGACGAGCAGCAGATGGTGGCGTACGAGGGTGGAGAGCACCGCCACGTCCTCGCGGTCGAAGCCGATCCTGGCCGCCACGTCCTTGGCGATGATCTCGCCGGCCACGGAGTGGTCGCCGGGCCAGCCCTTGCCGATGTCGTGCAGCAGTGCGGCGACGAGCAGGAGGTCGGGCCGGTGGACCCGGCGGGTCATCTCGGACGCCTGGACCGCGGTCTCGATGAGGTGCCGGTCGACGGTCCAGATGTGCACGGCGTTGCGCTGCGGCCGGCAGCGCACCCGCTCCCAGTCGGGCAGCAGGTGCGTGATGAGGCCCTCGGCCTCCAGCGCCTCCCAGACGTCGACGGTCGGGCGCCCGGAACCCAGCAGGGTGACGAGCTGCTCGCGTGCCTCGGCGGGCCAGGGTGTCGGCAGCGGCCGGGCGGCGGCCGCCAGGCGCCGTACGGCGTGCAGGGAGAGCGGCAGTCCGGCCTGGGCGGCCGCGGCGGCCGCGCGCAGGGGCAGCACGGGGTCCCGGTCGGGCTTGGCGGCCCGGGCGAGTACGACCTCGCCGTCCTGCTCGACGACGCCCTCGGCCAGCGGCGACCGCTCGGGAGCGGGCTTCCCGCCGCCCAGCATGGCGCGCAGCCGAGGCCGCACGGCGCGCGACCGCAGCACGCGCCCCACTTCACGCCAGGTCACATCGCTGGCGTACGAGATCACACGGGCGGCCTCGTAGACCTGGCGCAGCAGGGTGTCGGCGTCCAGCAGCCCCAGCTCGGCGGCGACCTGGTCCTGCTCCTGGAGCGCAAGCCGGTCGGTCGCGCGCCCGGTGGTGAGATGCAGCGCGTCCCGCACGTCGAGGAGCCGGCGCCGGGCGTCCGCGAGCCCCTCGCGCGGGGCGTCGGCGAGCCAGGAGGCGGCGACGGCGCGCAGGGCGGTGGCGTCGCGCAGCCCGCCGCGCGCCTCCTTGAGGTCGGGTTCCAGCAGGTACTGCAGCTCCCCCTGCCGCTCGGCCCGTTCGACGCACAGCTCCTGGAGTTCCGGGAGGCGTTTGGGGGCCTGGTTGCGCCAGTCGGCCAGGACGGCGGTCCGCAGCCCGGCGGTCAGGCCCAGGTCACCGGCGATGTGGCGGGCGTCCAGCAGCCCGAGTTGCACCTTGAGGTCCTCGCCGGCCGTCCTGCGGGCTTCGGCGGGGGTGCGCACGGAGTGGTCGAGGGCCAGTCCCAGGTCCCAGACGGGGTACCAGATGCGGTCGGCCAGCGCGGCCACCGCCCGTTCGTCGGACCCGTCGTGCAGGAGCAGCAGGTCTAGATCGCTGCGGGGCGAGAGTTCACCGCGCCCGTATCCGCCGACGGCCACGAGGGAGACCCCGCGCGGCTCGGCGGCACCCGCTCCGAAGAGGCCCGCGAGCCAGTCGTCGGTCAGTTCCGCGAGGGCCGAACGGCGCGGCGGCCCGGACTGCGCCTCCTCCTGGAGGAGGCGCAGCCGGGCCGCCGCATAGCCGCTGGGTCCCGAGTCCTCTGCATCCGTACGTACGTCCGTACTCGTCACCCAGCGACTCCTGTTCTTCTCTTCGATCAGAGCGCGTCCGGGCCGCGCTCGCCGGTCCGGACCCGAACGGCCGTCTCGACCGGGAGGGACCAGACCTTGCCGTCACCGATCTTGCCGGTGCGAGCGGCCTTGACGATGACGTCGATCAGCTGCTCGGCGTCGTCGTCCTCGGCGAGCACCTCGATACGGATCTTGGGAACCAGGTCCACCGTGTACTCGGCACCCCGGTACACCTCCGTGTGGCCGCGCTGCCGACCGTACCCACTGGCCTCGGTCACCGTAAGGCCATGCACCCCGAAGGCCTGCAGGGCTTCCTTGATCTCGTCGAGCCGGTGCGGCTTGACGACGGCGGTGATCAGCTTCATGCCTCGACCTTCTTGCTCTCAGGGGCAGCGACGCTGCTCGTGGTGCTGCTGGAGATGTGCGAACCGGCGGCCGAGGAGAAGTCGTACGCGGTCTCCGCGTGCAGGGCCTGGTCGACACCGGTGACCTCGTCCTCCTCGGACGCCCGGAAGCCGATCGTCTTCTGGATGGCGAAGGCGATGAGCCAGGTCACCACGAAGGTGTAGCCCATGACCGAGAAGGCGCCGGTGGCCTGCTTGCCGAACTGGTCGAGGCCGCCGATCCCGTCGGTGGCCAGGAAGCCGACCATCAGGGTGCCGAGCACACCGCCCACCAGGTGGACACCGACGACGTCGAGGGAGTCGTCGTAGCCCAGCTTGTACTTGAGGCTGACGGCCCAGGAGCAGACCGCGCCGGCGACGATGCCGATCAGCATGGCGCCGAAGGCGTTGACGTGACCGCCGGAGGGGGTGATCGCCACGAGGCCGGCGACGGCGCCGGAGCAGGCACCGAGGGTGGTGAACGCGCCGTGACGGATGCGCTCGTAGATCAGCCAGCCGATGATGGCCGCGGCCGTCGCGATCTGCGTGTTGATGGCCATACGGGCGGTCGTGCCGTCGACACCGAGCCAGGAGCCGGCGTTGAAGCCGAACCAGCCGAACCACAGCAGGGCGGTGCCGATCAGGACCAGCGGCAGGCTGTGCGGCCGCATCGGGTCCTTCTTGAAGCCGATCCGCTTGCCGACGACGAGGACCGCGGCGAGCGCGCCGATACCGGCGTTGATGTGGACCGCGGTACCACCGGCGAAGTCGATGACGCCCATGTCGAAGAGCCAGCCGCCCGGCGCCCAGACCCAGTGCGCGACCGGGAAGTACGCGAGGGTGACCCAGAGCGCGACGAAGATCATCCAGGCGCTGAACTTGACGCGGTCGGCGAGCGCGCCGCTCATCAGGGCCGGGGTGATCACCGCGAACAGCATCTGGAAGAGGATGAACGAGAACGCGGCGATCTTGTGCGGTTCGCCCTTGGCGTTGGTGACGAAGCTGTCGGCCGTGCTCGTGACGTCGATGCCCTTGAGGCCGATGGCGTCGAGGTTGCCGATGACGTGGCCGACGTCACCGCTGAAGGCGAGCGAGTAGCCGAACAACACCCACAGGATGCTGACGATGCCCAGCGTGATGAAGGACATCATCAGCATGTTCAGCACGCTCTTGGCACGGACCATGCCGCCGTAGAAGAGCGCCAGGCCCGGCGTCATCACCATGACGAGCGCCGCACTGATCAATACGAATCCGGTATCTGTGCCGTTCAATGCCGGTATCTCCTCGTGGTCGGAACGGCCCGTGCGGATGCGGAAGCTGGGGAGCTATCGGGGAGGGCCGACTGTGCTGAGGAGACTGACGCAGCACCGTTTCGCCGGGAGTTTGGAAATGTTTCCCGGAGGTGACGAAGGCACCCATCACGTTACAGACAGGTGAAACGTGAATCCCGGAGGATGCATCCCGTCTGGGGCCCAGCCTCTGCGGGGCCCTCGGTGGATAACGGTTTCGTATCCGATGGAACTCCCGGTTGATCCGCCCCGAACGGACCGGCCACGGCAGACCATCCGATGACCTGGCATGGGGGAGCCGAGTCGGGCAGTCGGGATGGCCGGCCGCGGCCGGAGTACACGTGGCCCGCGGAACACGGGACCGGTCAGACCGCCTCGGCGGTCTCGGGGAGGTGGACGGCGAGCTGGTCGGTGAGGTCGACGACCTCGGCGAGACCGCCGAAATCGCGGACGGCCGTGTCCACGGTCTTACGGATACGGGTGTTGACGCGCTCGGAGCGCACCTTCTTCGCCGTCTCCATGGCCTGCTTGGCCATGTCCGCACCCTGCTCGGGCTCGCGCTGGAGCAGATGCACCGTGGCCATGCCGATGAGGTTCAGCGCGTACGAACGCTGGTGCTCGCTGTCCGTGGAGAACAGCTCGACGGCCCGGCGCATCACGGGCTCGGCGAGGGAGGCGTAGGCGGGGCTGCGGCCGGCGACGTAGGCGAGGTCGCGGTAGGAGTGGGAGTTCTCGCCGTGCAGTTCGGCCTCGTTGAAGAAGCGGATCCAGTCGGGGTCCGGGTCGTCCCACTCCTCGGCGTCGGCGAAGACGTCCTCGGCCATCCGCACGGCCCGTTTGCACTTGCCGGGCTGGCCCATGTTGGCGTAGGCACGGGCCTCCATCGCATACAGCATCGACTGGGTCCGCGGGCTCGCGCAGTCACGGCTGCCGTACTGGGCGAGGTGGATCAGTTCGAGGGCGTCGTCGGGGCGGCCGAGGTGGATCATCTGCCGGCTCATGCTGGACAGGACGTACGAGCCCAGCGGCTTGTCGCCCGCCTCCTTGGCCGCGTGGAGGGCGAGGACGAAGTACTTCTGCGCGGTGGGCTGGAGGCCGATGTCGTAGCTCATCCAGCCGGCCAGCTCGGCCAGCTCGGCGGCGACCTTGAACAGCCGCCGGGTGGTGGCCTCGGGCTGGGGCTCCTGGAGGAGGTCGGTCACCTCGTGCAGCTGGCCGACGACCGCCTTGCGGCGCAGACCGCCGCCGCACTGCGCGTCCCACTGCCGGAACATCACGGTGGTGGATTCGAGGAGGTCCAGCTCCGGCTGGGAGAGCCGGCCGGCGCGGCGCGCGGCGGACGAGGGCTCGGGTTCCGCGCGCGGGGCGGCGGGGGCGGGGACGAGCCAGCGCTGCATCGGCTCGATGAGGGCCGGGCCCGCGGAGAGGGCGAGCGAGCTCCCGAGGAAGCCGCGCCGCGCCAGCATCAGGTCGCTGCGCGAGAACTCGCTGATCAGCGCCACGGTCTGCGGGCCCGTCCAGGGCAGGTCGACCCCGGAGACGGAAGGGGACTGGTGCGCCGCGCGCAGCCCCAGGTCCTCCACGGCGACCACGCAGCCGAACCGCTCGGAGAACAGCTCGGACAGGATCCGCGGGATCGGCTCGCGCGGGTTCTCGCCGTCGAGCCAGCGCCGTACGCGCGAGGTGTCGGTGGAGATGTGGTTGGCGCCGAGCTGGCGCGCCCGGCGGTTCACCTGCCGGGCCAGCTCGCCCTTGGACCAGCCGCTGCGGACGAACCACGAGCCCAGGAGTTCGTTCGGGCGCTTCTCAGCGTTCGTGCCGCTTCCGCCGTTGCCGCCCACTGGAACGCCCCCATCCCTGAAACCACCGTGCGCTGTGTGCGCCAAGCCCTACCAGAATGCCGGTTACCACGCCGTACGTCCGACCCCCGTCACCCATCGAACGGAAAGACGACTTGCCTCCGGCATACCCACGAGCGCGGATGGTCCCAGGCGCCGTGCACTCAAAGTAATCCTACGATCACGCGTCCGGCCACGGCGATCCCGGAAACGCCACCATTCGCCACCCCTTCGAATGAACCTACGGTCGCCCGCACGCGATTGACTTGACATCAGACGGCCAGGAGTGGGCGGAGCGGAGCATTCAGGGGCGCGTGCCGTCGGTCGCGCCACCGGGAGCGCCGAAGTGCGCCGCCCCCCTTGGAAGCAGAGCGTCGCCTTCCGACTCCGTCGCGTAACCACCGGCGCGCTGGACCCGTTGGAGGGGGCATGGGCTTCACGATCGGCGGCATTCGGGAGATGCGATCCGGCACACGTCGGCGCGGCCGTTCCTCGGACTGCACGGCGGTGGCCGAGTTCACCGGCCTCTGGGGGTGGGACGTCGTCCCCGGCGCGCGGACGGCTTCCGGCGCGTGCTCGTGCGGCAGGACCACCTGCTCCGCGCCGGGCGCGCATCCCCTCGACTTCGCGCCTCCCGTCCGCGCCGGAGCGTCACTCGACGAGGTGACCGAGGCCTGGGCCGAGTTCCCCGGCGCCGCCGTGATGCTGCCGGTGGGCCGCTCCTTCGACGTGATCGAGGTCGCCGAGTCGGCGGGGCGGCACGCGCTCGTCCGGCTCGAACGCATGGGCCTCCCGGTCGGCCCCGTGATCGCCACCCCCGAGGGCCGCGCCCACTTCCTCGTCGCCCCCGGGGCCGCCGCCGAGCTGTCCGCCCTGCTCTACCGCATGGGCTGGGACGACCCCTCCGCCCTGGATCTGCGCGGCCTCGGCCCCGGCAGCCATGTCACCGCCCCGCCCTCCGACCGCGGCGGCCTCGGCCCGGTCAGCTGGCTCCGCTCCCCCGACCTCGACTCCGCGACCAAACCGCCGGCCGCGCGCCTGCTGCTGGGGACCCTGGCGTACGTGGCCCACCGGTCACGGGCCTGACCTCGACCGTCCCCCTGCGTACAAGGCGAAGCGCCCGTCCCCGACTGCAGCTCGGGGGCGGGCGCTTCTTCGCGCAGCTACGCGATGCCGTAAGTGGTCCACGGGGTCATTCGCCGATGAGCGCATCCACGAACGCCTCCGGCTCGAACGGCGCCAGGTCGTCCGCGCCCTCTCCCAGACCGATGAGCTTGACGGGCACGCCCAGCTCGCGCTGGACCGCGATGACGATGCCGCCCTTGGCGGTGCCGTCGAGCTTGGTGAGGACGATGCCGGTGATGTCGACGACCTCGGCGAAGACGCGGGCCTGGACGAGACCGTTCTGACCGGTGGTGGCGTCGAGGACGAGCAGGATCTCGTCCAGCGGCGCGTGCTTCTCGACGACGCGCTTGACCTTGCCCAGCTCGTCCATGAGACCGGTCTTGGTGTGCAGCCGGCCGGCGGTGTCGATGAGGACGACGTCGGCGCCCTCCTCGATGCCCTCCTTGACCGCGTCGAAGGCGATGGACGCCGGATCGCCGCCCTCCGGACCGCGTACGGTACGGGCGCCGACGCGCTCGCCCCAGGTCTGCAGCTGGTCGGCGGCGGCGGCGCGGAAGGTGTCGGCGGCGCCGAGGACGACGTTCTTGCCGTCGGCGACGAGGACGCGGGCGAGCTTGCCGGTGGTGGTGGTCTTGCCGGTGCCGTTGACCCCGACGACCATCACGATGCCGGGGGTGTCGAGGGGCGAGTCGGTGTTGACCGCGCGGTCGAACTCGGGAACGAGGATCGTCAGCAGTTCCTCGCGCAGCAGGGTGCGCAGCTCGGCCGGGGTGCGGGTGCCGAGCACCTTCACCCGCTCGCGCAGCCGTTCGACCAGCTCCTGGGTGGGCTGGACGCCGACGTCGGCCGTGAGGAGGGTGTCCTCGATCTCCTCCCAGGTGTCGTCGTCGAGGTGCTCGCGCGAGAGCAGCGTGAGCAGCCCCTTGCCGAGCGCGTTCTGCGAGCGGGAGAGCCGGGCGCGCAGCCGTACCAGACGGCCCGCCGTCGGTGCGGGGATCTCGATCTCGGGGGCGGCGGGCGGTTCCTCGACGGCCACGGGCGCCGACGCCGAGCCGTCCGGGAGGTCCACCTCCTCGATCGTCCGGCGCGGTTCGTCGCGCGGTGTCTCGGCCTCGTCGCCGACGTGCGGCTCGGCCGGAGGGGCGGTGATGTCGGGTGTCGTGGGGGGCGCCGGGGGCAGCGATTTCCTCTTGCGGCCGCCTACGACGAGCCCGCCCAGCACGCCGAGCACGACCACGGCGATGACTACAGCAAGGATGAGTTCCATAACGGGACCAGTATGCGGGACCACCCCGCGAGGCGTTCGATCGCCGTACGGGGCACGCGGCCCTTCCTCGCCTCTGGATACCTGACGAACCGTCAGCTAACGTCCTCCTCCACAGCCGCCCGAAGGGGGTCCCCATGCCCGTCACGGTCGTCCGTTTCAATCTGGTCGAGCCCGGCGCCACGCCCGCCTCGCTGCGGGCCCGCTACCGGGCCGCCGTCGAGATGGCCGCGTACGCCGATGAGCAGGGCGTCTCCACGGTGCAGACGGAGGAGCACCACGGGGTCGCGAACAACTGGCTGCCGTCACCGTTCGTCTTCGCGGGAGCCGTGTTCGGGGCCACCCGGCGGATCGCGGTCACGGTGTCGGCGATGATCGGCCCGCTGCACGACCCGCTGCGGCTGGCCGAGGACATCGCCGTACTGGATCTGGTGAGCGGCGGACGGCTGGTGACGGTCGCCGGGATCGGGTACCGGCCGGAGGAGTACGCGCAGTTCGACGTCGACTGGAAGAACCGCGGGAAGATCCAGGACGAGGTGCTGGAGACGCTGCTCCGGGCGTGGACGGGTGAGCCGTTCGAGTACCGAGGGCGCACGGTCCGGGTCACCCCGCGTCCGGGGACCGAGCCGCATCCGCTGCTGCTGGTCGGCGGCTCGTCGAAGGCCGCGGCACGCAGGGCGGCCCGGCTCGGGCTCCCCTTCTTCCCGAGCGCGCATCTGCCGGAGCTGGAGGCGTACTACAAGGAGCGGCTCGTGGAGTACGGCACCGAGGGGTGGACGATGATGCCCGCCGCCGAGACCCCGTTGCTGCACGTGGCGGAGGATCCGGACCGGGCGTGGGCCGAGTACGGCACGCACTTCCTGCACGAGGCGCGCACCTACGCCTCCTGGCAGTCGGCCGGCATCCGGTCGGCGGTGCGGTCGGGGGCGGCGACGGTGGCGGAGCTGCGGGCGGAGGGCGTGTACCGGATCGTCACGCCGGACGAGTGCGTGGACCTGGGACTCGACAACCTCGTCCTGCACCCCCTGGCGGGCGGGATGCCGGTGGCGGAGGGCTGGCGGAGTCTTCGACTGTTCGCGGAACGGGTCCTGCCGGCACTGGGCGGCTGAGCCGGGCGGATCCGCTCGCCGAGGCGACCTCGGCAATGCTCCGCTGAGCCATGAGCTTGCTGGTGGAGGTGCTGGTCCGGGAGCCGGACGGCAGGCGGCGCATCCTTGACGTGCCGACGACGTGTACCGGTCCGGCGGCTTCGAGTCGTGGCGTACGCCGGAGTGGGGATCGGCGTGCGTGCGTCGTTCGGCGCGCGCTTCCTGCCCGTGCCGGTCCAGGAGGACCTCCGCGGCGAGGCCGAGGACGTACCGGAGTTCCAGCGCGAGGTGGCGCTACCGCGTCCCCGTCTCGACGAGGTCGCCCACGGCACCCGGCGGCCGCGGAGCGTCGAGGAGCACCGGCACCAGATCGAGACCCCGCTGCGGATCATCGAGGAGGGCATGCGCAAGGCCCTGGAGATCGGCGGCGGTGTCCTCGTCCGGTGAGCCCGCCCACGGCTCCGCCGCCCCCGGCCAGGCGGTTGCCCGACCGGGGGCGGCGGACGGTTCGGGAAGAAGGGCGGCGGGGTGTCGGCCCCTCCCCCCGGGCTCGCCGGGGGCCGTCAGCCCATCTCCTCCAGCGACTTGCCCTTCGTCTCCTTCACGAACTTGAGGACGAAGGGGATGGAGAGCGCGGCGAAGACCGTGTAGATCACGTAGGTCACCGAGAGGTTCCAGTCGGCCAGGGACGGGAAGCTGGCGGTGATGGCCCAGTTGGCGATCCACTGCGCGGAGGCGGCCACGCCCAGGGCGGCGGCGCGGAGCCGGTTCGGGAACATCTCGCCGAGCATGACCCAGACGACCACACCCCAGGAGAGGGCGAAGAAGAGGACGAAGACATGGGCGGCGATCAGGGCGACCCAGCCCTGGGTGGCGGGGAGCTTGCCGTCGACGAGGTCGAAGGAGAAGGCCCATGCCTCCAGCGCGAGGCCGGCGACCATGCCGACGGAACCGATGAGCGCGAGCGGCTTGCGGCCGATCCGGTCCACGAAGATCATCGCGATCACGGTGCCGACGATGTTGATGATCGAGGTCGTGAAGGAGTAGAAGAACGACTCGCTCGGGTCGACGCCGACGGACTGCCAGAGCGTCGCGGAGTAGTAGAAGGCGACGTTGATGCCGACGAACTGCTGGAAGACCGACAGTCCGATGCCGATCCAGACGATCGGCTTGAAGAGGAAGCTGCCGCCGAGCAGGTCCTTGAAGGTCGACTTGTGCTCGCGGTGCATGGCCGACTCGATCTCGGCGATCCGGGCGTCCAGGTCGACGTCCTTGCCCTCGACCTCGGCGAGCACCTCGCGGGCGCGCTCGTCCCTGCCCACGGAGATCAGGAAGCGCGGGGACTCGGGGATCGCGAAGGAGAGCAGGCCGTACAGCACGGCCGGGACGACCATGACGCCGAGCATGATCTGCCAGGCTTCCAGGCCGAGCAGTTCACCGCGCTGGTCGCCGTCGGCGGCGTTCAGGATGCCCCAGTTGACCAGCTGGGAGATGGCGATACCGACGACGATCGCGGCCTGCTGGAACGAGCCGAGCCGTCCCCGGTAGGCGGGCGGGGCGACCTCGGCGATGTAGGCGGGGCCGATGACCGACGCCATGCCGATGGCGAAGCCGCCGACGATGCGCCAGAAGGCGAGGTCGTACAGCGCGAAGGGGAGCGCCGAGCCGACGGCACTGACCGTGAAGAGGGCGGCCGCTATCTGCATGCACCGGATACGGCCGATGCGGTCGGCTATCCGGCCGGCCGTGGCCGCGCCGACGGCGCAGCCGATGAGCGCGACGGCGATGACCTGGGCCAGGGCCGTGGAGCCGATGTCGTAGCGGTGCCGGATGGCTTCGACGGCGCCGTTGATGACGGCGCTGTCGTAGCCGAAGAGGAAACCGCCCATCGCGGCCGCCGCCGCGATGAAGATCACGTGGGAGAGATGGTCGGGCTGGCCTTCGCGCGCTCCTGACTGGGACGCCTGCGCAGTGCTGGTCACGTGGGGGGACCTTCCGCTTTGAAGGTAAGGGCAACGCTGGAGAGAATATGCCTTCAAGTTTCGAAGTCAAAAGAGGGGACGAGTGGCAATTACAGAAGCTCTCGGGGGAAAGTGAGGAGATTGAGTTCAAGTATTGAAGATGATGGTTTCGGCTTCGACGCAGGGCGCGGGGAACCTCGCGACCGCCCTCGTCTACCCTCCGACCGGAACGGCTAACGCAGCCGCTGGCTGATGACCTTCGAGACGCCGTCGCCCTGCATCGACACGCCGTACAGCGCGTCGGCGACCTCCATCGTCCGCTTCTGATGGGTGATCACGATCAGCTGCGACGCCTCCTGCAGCTCCTGCATGATCCGGATCAGCCGCTGCAGATTGGTGTCGTCGAGCGCCGCCTCGACCTCGTCCATCACGTAGAACGGGCTGGGACGGGCCTTGAAGATCGACACGAGCATCGCGACGGCGGTCAGCGACCGCTCACCGCCGGAGAGCAGCGACAGCCGCTTGACCTTCTTGCCCGGCGGCCTGGCCTCGACGTCCACCCCGGTGGTGAGCATGTTGTCCGGGTCGGTGAGGATCAGCCGCCCCTCCCCGCCGGGGAAGAGCCGGGAGAAGACGCCCTCGAACTCCCGTGCGGTGTCCCAGAACGCCTCGGTGAAGACCTGTTCCACCCGTTCGTCGACGTCCTTCACCACCTGGAGCAGATCGGCCCGGGTCTTCTTCAGGTCCTCCAGCTGCTCACTGAGGAACTTGTGCCGCTCCTCCAGCGCCGCGAACTCCTCCAGAGCCAGTGGATTGACCTTGCCCAGCTGCTGGTACGCGCGCTCGGCCGCCCTGAGCCGCTTCTCCTGCTCGGCCCGGTGGAACGTCCTCGGCCGGTTGCGGGGGTGCTCCGGGTCCTCCGGCATCTCCTCCCCCTCGGCGGGCGGCGACGGCGGTACGGGCTGGTCCGGCCCGTACTCCGCGATCAGCCCCTCCGGTTCGACGCCCAGCTCCTCCAGCGCCTTGGTCTCCAGCTGCTCGATCCGCATCCGCTTCTCGGCGCCGAGCACCTCGCCCCGGTGCACGGAGTCGGTCAGCTTGTCCATCTCGGCCTTGAGATCGCGTCCCTCGGCACGGGCCTGCGCGAGCTCCTGCTCCCGGCGCGCCTTGGCGGCGTCGGCGGCGGTGCGTTCCTCCTCCGCCCGGGCCAGGGAGACCTCGACGTGGCCGAGCAGTTGCCGGGCACCGGACGCGACGGCCTCGGCGACGGCCGCCTCGTGGCGCAGCCGCGCCCTGCGCTGTTCGGCGCGCGCCCGCGCCTCGCGCTCGGCGCGCGCGGCCCGGTCCAGCGAGTCCGCGCGTCCCGCGAGCCCCTTGACCCGCTCCTCGTGCGTCCGCACCTGGAGCCGGGCCTCCATCTCCGTCTGCCGCGCGTTGGCCCCGTCCGCCGCGAGCCGGTCCCGTACGGAGGTGTCCGGCTCCTCCTCGACGGGCATCTCCTCGGCCACCGCGAGCCGTTCGGCCAGCTCCTCCGCGTCCTCCATGGCCCTGTCGAGCGCGTCCTGGGCGCGTGCGGCGGCGGCCGTCGACCGCTCGGCCTCCCCGGCAGCGCCCCTCGCCTGACCGGCCAGCCGCCCGAGCTGCTGGGCGACCGCGGACTTCTCCCGCTCGGCCGCCCGGCGGCGCTCGCCCAGCTCCTCCACGAGCGCGGCGCGGTCCCGCCGCGACTCGACCGCGCCGCGCTGGACCTCGGCCAACTCCTCGCACCGTACGGCCAGTTCCTCCAGCTCGGCCGCCGCCTCGTCGACGGCGGCCTGCACCTCCAGCAGGCTCGGCGCCCCGGCCGAGCCGCCGTGGGCGAAGTGGGCCCCGAGCAGGTCGCCTTCGGCGGTGACCGCGATGAGGTCCGGGCGGGCATAGACGAGGGCCTCGGCGTCTTCGAGGGTGTCCACGACGACGATGCGGTGGAGGAGGCGGCGGACGGCGGGGGTGAGGTCGGAGGGGGCCCGGACCAGGTCGGCGGCAAAGTGTGCGGGAGAGGATCCCGGCAGGGGCCGTCGTTCGTCCGCGGGTCCGTCGTGGCTGGTCGCGCCGTTCCCCACGCCCCTCCGGGGCGCTGCCCCCTGGAGCGGTGTCGAGTCGTCCGGCGCCCCTGCCAGCAGCAGGGCCGCGCGGCCCGCGTCCTGTTTGCGCAGCAGGCGGATCGCCTCGGCGGCCGAGGCCGGACTGGTCACGGCGATCGCGTCGGCCGCCGCGCCGAAGGCCGCCGCCAGGGCGACCTCGTGGCCGGGGGTGACCGACAGCAGCTCGGCCGCCGGACCCAGCACCCCTGCCAACCGGTCCTTCGCGGCGAGCAGCGCGCCCGTGCCGTCCTTGCGGCGCAGGCCCAGCGCGAGGGCCTCGTGCCGGGCCTGGGTGGCGGCGCGGCGTCGTTCGGCGGCGGTGGTCGCCTCCCTGGCGGCGGTGAGGGCGGACTCGGACTCGGCCAGGGCGCGCTTCGCGGCGTCGTGCCGCCCGGCCAGTTCGGAGTCGTCGGCGTCGAGGCCGTCGACCTCGGCCTTCAACGCCTCGTACTCCTCCTGGGCGGTGACGGCACGCTCCTGTGCCTCGTCGCGGGCCGCGGCGAGCCGGTCGATCTCGGCCTGGGCGGAGGCCGCGCGGGAGCGGGCGGCGTTGACCTGGCCGTTCAGCCGGGCGAGGCTCTCGCGGCGGTCGGCGATGGACCGGGCGACGTCCTTCAGCCTGCGTTCCTCGACCGTCAGTTCACGTTCCAGTTCGGCACGGTGCTCGACCGTGTCCTCCAGGGCGCGCTCGGCCGCCTCCAGGGCCGCTTCGAGTTCGGCCTCCTGTTCGCGGACGCGGGCGGCCTCGCGCTCCATGTCCTCGGGGTCGCGGCCGCGCCGCTCCTCGGGAGGCACGGAGGTGGCGCTCTTGACCCGGGCGTCGGCGAGCAAGACCGTGCCGCGCACCCGTTCGGCGAGCTGCGACAGCTCGTACCAGGTCTCCTGGGCCCGCTGGAGGCGCGGGGCCAGCCGGCGCACCTCGCCCTCCAGATGCGCCTCCCGCTGGAGTGCCTTCTTCAGCTCGGTCTCGGCGGCCTCCTTGCGCTGCTTGAGCGCGGCCTCGTCGGCGACCTCGGTGCGCAGCGCCGCCCGGAGCCGTACGAGGTCGTCGGCCAGCAGCCGTAGCCGTGCGTCCCGCAGGTCCGCCTGGATGACGGCGGCCCGGCGGGCTACGGCGGCCTGTCGGCCGAGGGGCTTGAGCTGACGGCGGAGTTCGTCGGTGAGGTCCTGGACGCGGGCCAGGTTGGCCTGCATGGCGTCCAGTTTCCGCAGCGCCTTCTCCTTGCGCTTGCGGTGCTTGAGGACGCCGGCGGCCTCCTCGATGAAGGCGCGGCGGCCCATGGGGTCGGCGTGCAGGACGGAGTCGAGCCGGCCCTGGCCGACGATGACGTGCATCTCCCGGCCGATGCCGGAGTCGGAGAGCAGGTCCTGGATGTCGAGGAGGCGGCAGGTGTCACCGTTGATCTGGTACTCGCTGCCGCCGTTGCGGAACATGATCCGCGTGATCGTGACCTCGGAGTACTCGATGGGGAGGGCCCCGTCGGAGTTGTCGATGGTCAGGGACACCTCGGCGCGGCCGAGCGGCGGGCGCCCGGTGGTGCCGGCGAAGATGACGTCCTCCATCTTGCCGCCGCGCAGGGACTTCGCGCCCTGTTCGCCCATGACCCAGCTGAGCGCGTCGACGACGTTGGACTTGCCCGAGCCGTTCGGGCCGACGACGCACGTGATGCCCGGCTCGAACCGGAGCGTGGTCGCGGAGGCGAACGACTTGAACCCGCGGAGGGTCAGGGCCTTGAGGTGCACGCCGCCGGACTCTACCTTCCGGCCTTGTCCCACTCCATGAACGCGCGGTTTCACACATGAACGTGCAGGGCACATCAGACGTTAAGGAGTATGAGGAAGTACGGGGGTTCTCGGGGGTTCGGGGAGACGGGGGACAGAAAGAAGGGACGCCTCGAAGAGAAGGCGTCCCTTGCAGATCTGACAACTTAGCGGTTGATACGGGCCGCCCAACCACTGCTGTCTGTCGTGGTGCGATGCAGTGATCAGGTGAGCGCAGGCTCCGCCTGGCGTGCGTCGAGCTCCATGAGCGAATCGTGAGAAGCGGCAGCCGTCAGCGCGTCGTTCTCCGCCTGGATGCGTCCGAGTTCGGATTCCAGGTCCTGGACACGCTGCTGGAGCCGTCGCATCTCGGCGAGGAGTCGCGGGTCGGAGCCGCCGACGTAACCGAGAAGCGCCTTTGCCATGATGGATGGTCCTCCACACTGAGTGACCGACCGAAGCGGTGTGGGTCGTGAGGGAATCGCACCCGCGTTGCTTGGCACTGTTGAGTTTTTGCTGCCGTCTTCATGCCAAACAGCTAAGGTGCGCGGGGTTGCTTTTAGCGTCTCACCAAAAAGTTTGACGGTCAACACGATCACGCCCCGCATTGGCGGGCATCCCTCTGCCGCGCGGCCCTGAGCGGGCGACGCTGCGGCGGTTCGGGGACCTCTCCTGGCCGGCGGAGCGAGGGGATCATCGTCTCTTCGGAGACTGCCATGACAAAGCCACCTTGGCAATCACCTGCACATTTCTGGTTTGTGCATGCTCCTGGCATATGCCGGTGGCGCAGCCCTCACTCGCATCCCGCCGGCTCCGCGCGAGAGGGTCAGCGGATGGCGAAGCCGTCGTAGCCCCCGCGCGGTGTGTCCCAGATCTCGGTGACGCCGTCCACGCGTCCGGGCGTGTCGTCACCCAGGAGCCACCCCAGTAGCCCCTCACACGCCTCGCGGGGCCCCTCGGCGACCACCTGGACCCGTCCGTCGGCCAAATTGAGAGCAAAACCACTCAGGCCGCCGATCTCCAGCGCCCGAGCCCGCGTGAACCAGCGGAAACCCACCCCTTGCACCCGTCCACGCACCCAGGCGACCAGCCGTACATCCTCGCTCATGCCTGCACGCTAACGGGCCAATGTCCCACGGGTCTCTTCCTCCCCCGGCGCCATGCTGTACCGTCCCCACCCAATGAATCTCATATGAAACTCACTCCTTCGTGTGAGATTCGTGAAGGCGACGATCACAACGTTGACAACATCCCCAACGTTGACGCAGGACACAGCAAGGACGAGGAAGGCCAAGACATGGGACGCCACCGACGCTCCGCCGCCGGCCGCGCCGCCAGGGGGGGCCGCGCCGCCGGGGTCACCGACATGGGCTTCGCTTCCGAAGAGCCCCACTACGGTCCGGAGAACCTGTACGGGTTCGCCGCGGTCCTGGAGGCTGACGCCCAGGCCGCCTCGCGCTCCGGTGGCTCGCGCCGCCGCAAGAAGCGGACCGTGACCCCCGTGAAGTCCAGCCTGCTCGGCGTGTCCGCCGCTGTGGCCCTCGGTACCGTCGCGGTCGCCACCGGGGTGCTCCCCGGTGGCGACAAGTACTCGGTCAGCGAGGGCGCCGGCAACGAGACGGTGGTGCCCGCCGGTTCACCGACGGGTGCGGCGACCCAGCAGGGCGGTACGGACGGCGCCGCGCCGGAGCAGCGCGAGGACGAGTCCACCAGCCGCGACGCCGAGCGCGAGGCCTCACCGTCCGACGCCCCGGCGCCCTCGAAGACCCCCTCCGAGGAGACGCCTTCCGACGAGGCGGGCAAGGGCTCCGGTTCGGAGAAGACCGAGAAGCCGTCCGGCAGGCCCACCAAGGAGCAGGGCAAGGAGAAGGACAAGGACAAGGGCAAGGAGAAGACCTCCCCGGGGGAGATCTCCACCGAGACCCAGGCCGAGGCGGCGGTCCTCCTGCTCGTCAACGAGGAGCGGGCCAAGGCCGGCTGCAGCCCGGTCGCGGCCGACAGCGACCTGTCCCGACTGGCCGAGGCGTTCAGCGAGGACATGGCGCTGCGCGGCTTCTTCGACCACACGGACCCCGACGGCGCCGACCCCTGGGACCGTGCGGCCTCCCTCGGGATCACCGGCCTGGGCGGCGAGAACATCGCCCGCGGCCAGGCCACCGCCGAGGCGGTCATGGAGGCCTGGATGAACAGCCCCGGCCACCGGGCGAACATCCTGAACTGCGACTTCAAGACCCTCGGCGTCGGCGTCCACCTGGGCGACGGCGGACCGTGGTGGACCCAGGACTTCGGCTACTGAGACGTCACCCGGAAGGCACGCGCTAACCAATAGTTAGTGCAACCTTCTGGTGAGCGCTACCCCGGAGTATGCTCGACATATGGAACCAGCCGCGCAGACTGCCGTGACGCCCGCGCAGGCCGCCGCGGGCGCGGACGCCTGGAACGTCGACGAGCTGGCCTTCGACGTGTTCGCCAGGAACTGCCCCTCGCGGGGCACCCTGGAGCACGTCACGGGCCGCTGGGGCGGACTCACGCTGGGCGCGCTGCACGACAGCTCGCTCCGCTTCAACGAGCTGCGGCGCCGGGTCGACGGCGTCAGCGAGAAGATGCTCTCCCAGACCCTGCACGCCCTGGAGCGCGACGGCCTGGTGCACCGCGAGGCCCAGCCCACCAACCCGCCGCGCGTCGACTACTCCCTCACCCCGCTCGGTCGCGAGGTCTCCGAGCGGCTGCTGTCCCTCATCACCTTCGTGGAGGGCCGTATGGAGGACGTGCTCAGGGCCAGGGCGCGTTACGACGAGACGCGCGGGGCCCGCTGACACGTCGGGCAGAAGTAGCTGGACCGGTTCATCCAGGGCCGTCGCCGCATCGGCGTGGCACAGCGTCGGCAGGGCAGTCCCTCACGACCGTACGCGTCCAGCGAACGGTCGAAGTACCCCGACTCACCGTTGACGTTGACGTAGAGGCTGTCGAAGCTGGTGCCGCCCACCGCCAGCGCCGCGTTCATCACGTCCCGTACGTGGCCCAGCAGTTCGGTGGTGCGGGGGCGGGTGAAGCCGGCGGTGGGGCGCTCGTAGTGCAGCCTGGCCCGCCACAGCGCCTCGTCGGCGTAGATGTTGCCGACGCCGCTGATCAACGACTGGTCGAGCAGGGCCCGTTTGATGGTCGTCCGCTTCCGGCGCAGCGCCTGGTGGAACGCCTCCGCGTCGAACAGCGGGTCGAGCGGGTCGCGGGCGATGTGCGCGATGACGTCCGGCAGCCCGTCGGGGGTGGTGTCGTGCAACGACAGTCCGCCGAAGGTGCGTTGGTCGACGAAGCGGAGTTCGGTGAGCAGGTCGTCCGCGAACCGGACGCGGATCCTGAGGTGCTTCTCGTCGGCCGTCCCGTGCGGCTGCACGAGCAGTTGGCCGCTCATCCCGAGGTGGGCGAGGACGGCCGTGCCGGTGTCCTCGACGGGCAGCCACAGGTACTTGCCGCGTCGGCTGGGCTCACCGATGCGGTGGCCCTTCAGCCGGTGCGCGAAGTCCTCGGGGCCGGCCAGGTGCCGGCGGATCGCCCGGGGGTGGAGCACCTCGACGTCCGCGACGGTGCGGTGCGCCACCCAGCGCGCCAGGCCGCGCCGGACGACCTCGACCTCGGGGAGTTCTGGCACGGGATCCTCCGGAGGTTGGGCGCGGGGGGAGGTCGGGGATGGGTGCGGGCCCGGTGGGGGCTGGTCGCGCAGTTGCCCGCGCCCCTGAAAAGCAGGGGCTGCGCCCCGTGCTTCTCAGGCCCACCGGACCCGCACCCGACAACACACCGAAGCCGCCCCCGCGTCCCCTCGCGGGGGCCCGGGGGCGGCAGCCCTCGGTGTCAGGCCGGGGCGGTGTCCGAAGGTGCGTCCGCGGAGTCAGCGGCGGCCGCGGCCTCGGCCGCCGCCTTCGCCCGCTCGTCCGCCGCGGAGCGGATCGCACGCCAGGCGGACTCGGCCGCCTGCTGCTCCGCTTCCTTCTTGCTGCGGCCGGTGCCGGTGCCGTACGAGACGCCTCCGACGCGGGCGGCAGCTGTGAAGGTCTTCTCATGGTCGGGGCCGGTCTCCGTGACCAGGTACTCGGGCACACCGAGCCCCTCGGTCGCGGTGAGCTCCTGGAGACTGGTCTTCCAGTCCAGGCCGGCTCCGAGGTTCGAAGACTTCTCGATCAACGGGTCGAACAGGCGATGCACCAGCTCCGCCGCCGAGTCGAGCCCCTGGTCGAGATAGACCGCGCCGATCACCGCTTCGAGGGTGTCGGCGAGGATGGATGCCTTGTCCCGGCCACCCGTGCCCTCTTCACCGCGGCCGAGCCGGATGAAGGAGCCGAGGTCGAGCCCGCGGCCCACCTCCGCCAGCGCACGAGAGTTGACCACCGCGGCCCGCAGCTTGGCCAGTTGGCCTTCGGGCAGGTCGGGGTGGGTGCGGTACAGCGTGTCCGTGACCACCAGGCCGAGCACGGAGTCCCCGAGGAACTCCAGGCGCTCGTTGGTGGGCAGACCGCCGTTCTCGTACGCGTACGAACGGTGGGTCAGTGCACGCACCAGAAGGGCGGACTCGAGCTTGTAGCCGAGCCGCCCTTCCAGAAGCGTGTGGGACGAGGCTGTGTTCTCCGCCTTTTTCTTGGCGTTGGTCTCCGCCTTGGCGTCAGACATAGAGCCTCTCACCAGCCGCTCAGACCTCGAGGACCTGGCGCTTGTTGTAGGTGCCGCAAGACGGGCACGCGATGTGCTGCAGCTTGGGCTCGTGGCAGCGCTCGCACGCAACCAGGGTGGGGACCGCAGCCTTCCACTGCGACCGGCGGTGGCGCGTGTTGCTGCGCGACATCTTCCGCTTCGGAACAGCCACGGCTACTTCTCCTGCTTCTCGTCGACACCGGGTTCGGCGCCGCTCAACTCGTCCTTCTCGCCGTCTTCGAGTGAACCGGCGAGTCCCTGCAGTGCCGCCCAACGGATGTCGACGGCGTCATGGTGGTGGTCCGGGTCGTCCGCCAGCCGGGCTCCGCACTCGGAGCACAGGCCGGGGCAGTCGTCCTGGCACACCGGCTGCATCGGCAGTGCGAGCACCACCGCGTCGCGCAGCACGGGTTCGAGGTCGAACAGACCGTCCTCGAGGAAGAGCCTGTCCTCGTCGTCCTCGGCGTCGCTGTCGGGTTCCGCGGTGACGCGGCCCCGCTCATCGGCGTCGGGGTACGAGAACATCTCCTGGAAGTCCGCTTCGAGCTCCAGCTCGACCGGCTCCAGACACCTTACGCACTCCCCCTTGGCGTCGGCACGGGCGGTGCCTGTGACGAGCACCCCTTCCATGACCGACTCCAGACGGAGTCCGATCTCCACCGGGGCGCCTTCCGGCACTCCGACGACCCCCTTGATCCCGAGATCCCTGGGAGCGTCGACCGAGCGCGTCAGACGCTGTTGCGCACCGGGCCGCCGGCCCAGCTCGTGTGTGTCGAACACGAGGGGGTTGCGGTGGTCGAGGCGGGCGTTCAGAGCCATTTCTGCTTTCGGTCTTCGGGGAACTCGGAGGAGGGCGCCACCCCTGGTGTTCCGGGCAGCGCTCGATCGCGGGCGTCAGTTGCGGACAGCATGAACGCACGCACGACCGAAGAGACAGGATACTGGACCTTTCGCTCTCGGCCCAATCCGCGGTCAGCGGCCCTGCTCGTACCGGCGCAACTGCTCCGCCGTGATCATGGTGGTGTCGAAGAGGCTGGTCTCGTCGAGCACGTTCGCCTGCTGCGGCGCGTACCCCTGCTGCTCCTGCGACGCCTGGTCCTGGTGCCCCTGGTGCGGGTCGTACGCGGGCTGCTGGGCGTAGCCGGCCGCGTACGGGTCGGCCTGCTGGTAGCCGTAGGGGTCCGCGGCCTGCTGGGGCTGGGTGTACTGCTGCTGGTAGCCGCCGTACGGATCCTGCTGGTACGCCGTCGCCTGGTACGCGTCCTGCTGGCCGCCGTAGGGCTGCTGCTCCGGCGTCTGGCGGGACTGCTGGGCGGGGGTGTCGGAGAGGGCGGCGAGATCGGCCAGGTAGTCGGCGTCGCTGGTGGGTCGCGGGGAGGTGCCGTCGTCGCCCAGGGCGAGGGCGCCGAGGTCGTCGGTGGCGATCCGGCCGTGGAGCTTCTGGCGGCCCCGGCCCACCGCCTCCAGGGTCTTGGCGAGCACCGCCTCGAAGGCGCCGAGCTTGGCGTCCACGTAGGCGTCGGCGTCCTTGCGCAGGGTCTCGGGGTCCTGGCTTCGCTCGGGGGCGTCCTCGTCCGCGTAGCCCTGCTCGTCGAGGCCGGGGCCCGTGCCGAGGAGCTTCTCGCGGCCGCGGCCCACGGAGCCGAGGGTCTTGGTGAGGACGACCTCGAAGTTGGCGAGCTTGGAGTCGACGTAGTCGTCGGCCTCGGCGCGGACGTCCTCGGCCTCCTGGCGGGCCTCGCCCAGGATGCGGTCGGCCTCGTTCTGGGACCGGCGGGCGACCTCGGTGTCGGAGATCAGGGAGCCGCGCTCGGCGTGCGCGTTCGCCACGATCCGCTCGGCCTCCTGGCGGGCCCGCTCGACCATGTGGTCACGGTCGCCGATCAGCTCCCTCGCCTGGGCGAGGGAGTCGGGCAGGGCCGCGCGCAGTTCGTCGAGCAGGGCGAGCAGTTCGGCGCGATTGACCACGCACGAGGCCGACATGGGCATGGATCGGGCGCCGGAGACCACCGAGACGATCTCGTCGAGCTTCTTCTGCACGTCCACCGTGTGGTCCACCGTGTGCTCGCCACTCTCTACGACTGTGTTGGAGACGGTCGGGTCGACTGTACGGCCAGCGGGGGAGGTTCGTCCGCTCAGTCCCGCTTCAGGCGTTCGCCGAGGGCTTCGAGGACGAGCGGGGGAACCAGGTGGGAGACGTCGCCGCCCCAGGTCGCGACCTCCTTGACCAGGGAGGACGACAGGAAGCTGTAGGTGGGGTTGGTGGGGACGAAGAGGGTCTCCACGCCCGACAGGCCGATGTTCATCTGGGCCATCTGCAGCTCGTAGTCGAAGTCGCTGACCGCGCGCAGGCCCTTGACGATGGCCGGGATGTCGCGCTGCTTGCAGAAGTCCACGAGCAGGCCGTGGAAGGCCTCCACCCGTACGTTCGCGTACTCGGCGGTGACCTCGCGGATCAGTTCCATCCGCTCCTCGACCTCGAAGAGGCCCTTCTTGGACTTGTTGATCATCACCGCGACATAGACCTCGTCGTACAACTTGGAGGCGCGGCCAATGATGTCGAGGTGCCCGTTGGTGATGGGGTCGAACGACCCGGGACAGACGGCACGGCGCACTTGGGATTCCTCGCTCTCCGGTCCGGTCATCGTGCGTCTTCGCACGTAGCGGCGGCGCGACCGTACCAAAACGTTCCCTCGCCGTAGCGACGGGCCCTGATGGCGTCGAAACCGGTCGGCCAGGCGAATTCACCGCCTCTGGTGCTGCGCTCCACGGTGACGAGGGCTTCGTCGGCTAGCCAGCCCTCCGTACGGAGTGTGAGCAGGATCTCCCGAAGATCGTCGTCCGAGACGGCGTACGGGGGGTCCAGGAAGACGAGGTCGTACGGCTCGTCCGGCACCGGGCCCTGGATGATCTGCTCCGCTTTGCCCGCTCTCACCTCGGCGCCGGGGAGTCCGAGCGACCGGACGTTGTCGCGGACCGTGCGGGCCGCTCGCGCGTCGGCCTCGACGAGGAGGGTGTGGCCGGCGCCTCGGGAGAGGGCCTCCAGACCGACGGCGCCCGAGCCGGCGTACAGGTCGAGGACCCGTTCGCCGTCGAGGGGGCCGCCGAGGAGGGACTCCCAGGTGGAGAAGAGGCCCTCGCGCGCGCGGTCGGAGGTGGGGCGGGTGCCTGTGCCGGGCGGCACG
This sequence comes from Streptomyces sp. NPDC041108, assembly GCF_055592645.1. Taxonomy (NCBI): domain Bacteria; kingdom Bacillati; phylum Actinomycetota; class Actinomycetes; order Kitasatosporales; family Streptomycetaceae; genus Streptomyces; species Streptomyces sp. NPDC041108. Next base: position 162,571 of record NZ_JBVIYK010000012.1, read on the forward strand.
GAGAGGCGCCGTCCGCCGGCGGCGCCGGCGATCACGCGGGTCATCTTCGGGTCCTTGCGGCAGGGGGCGGCTACAGGTCCAGTCTGGCAGGTGGGAGGGGGAGGGGGCGCCTGGCGGGTGCCCGCCCGATCGCCATGGGCGACCGCGGGTCCCCGGGGTGTTCGCGCGGTTCTCCGCGCTCCTCACGGGACGCGCCGCCCTCGGCCCTTGCTGCCCGGTGCGGGCGCGGCCGCCCCCTCAGCCCTTGTCCAGGTACTGCTCCCGCTCCTCGTCCAGCAAGGCGTCCAGGGCTGTACGCAGCGCCGGGAGCCGGTCCAGGTCCGGGTCGGCCGCCACCACCGCGGCCGCCTCCTCCCTCGCCTCCGCGATGATCTCCTCGTCGTCGATGACGGTCAGCATGCGCAGGCTGGTGCGGGCGCCGGACTGGGCCTGGCCGAGGACGTCGCCCTCGCGGCGCTGTTCGAGGTCGATGCGGGAGAGTTCGAAGCCGTCGAGGGTGGCGGCGACGGCGCCGAGGCGCTGGCGGGCCGGGCTCGCCTCGGGCATCTCGGTGACCAGGAGGCAGAGACCGGCGGCGGATCCCCGGCCCACCCGGCCGCGCAGCTGGTGGAGCTGGGAGACGCCGAAGCGGTCGGCGTCCATGATCACCATGGCGGTGGCGTTCGGGACGTTCACCCCGACCTCGATGACCGTGGTGGCGACCAGGACATGCGTCTCGCCGGCGGCGAAGCGCCGCATGACCGCGTCCTTGTCGTCGGGGTGCATCCTGCCGTGCAGGACCTCGACCCGCAGACCCTGGAGGGGGCCCTTGGCGAGCTGGTCCGCGACGTCGAGGACGGCGAGGGGCGGGCGCTTCTCGGCCTCGTCCTCGGGGGACTTCCCGCCGGTCTTCTTCGGGCCGGTCCTGTTCGGGTCGGTGGGTTCGTCGATGTCGTCCCCGATGCGGGGGCAGACGACGTACGCCTGGTGGCCGTTCTCCACCTCCTCGCGCACGCGCTCCCAGGCGCGGGCGAGGAAGTGTGGTTTGTCGGCGGCGGGGACGACATGGCTGGCGATGGGCGAGCGGCCGGCGGGGAGCTGGTCGAGGACCGAGGTGTCCAGGTCGCCGAAGACGGTCATCGCGACCGTACGCGGGATGGGGGTGGCCGTCATGACCAGGAGGTGGGGCGGCTGTTTGCCCTTGCCGCGCAGGGCGTCGCGCTGCTCGACGCCGAAGCGGTGCTGCTCGTCCACGACGACCAGGCCCAGGTCGTGGAACTGCACCTTGTCCTCGATCAGCGCGTGCGTGCCGATGACGATCCCGGCCTCGCCGGTGACCAGGTCAAGCAGGGCCTGCCGGCGGCCCGCGGCACCCGTCGACCCGGTGAGGAGCACCACCTTGGTGGCGTGCTCCGATCCGCCGAGCATGCCGCCCTCGGCCAGCTCGCCCATCATCTCGGTCACCGACCGGTGGTGCTGCTGGGCGAGCACCTCGGTGGGCGCGAGCATGGCCGCCTGACCGCCCGCGTCGACGACGGCGAGCATGGCGCGCAGGGCCACCAGCGTCTTGCCGGAACCGACCTCGCCCTGGAGCAGCCGGTGCATCGGGTGCTCGGTGGCCAGGTCGTCGAAGATCTCCCGGGAGACCTTCCGCTGCCCGTCGGTGAGGGTGAAGGGGAGGCGGGCGTCGAAGGCGGTGAGGAGGCCCTCGGGCGAGGGGCGGCGGGCGACGGCGGGGAGCTGGGAGTCGGCGTGGCGGCGGCGCGCGAGGGCGACTTGCAGCACGAATGCCTCGTCCCACTTGAGGCGGTCGCGGGCACTGTCCCGGTCCGCCTTGGTGTGGGGGCGGTGGATCTTCAGGAGGGCCTCGGGCAGCGAGACCAGACCCCGGCCCTCCCGCAGCGACTCGGGCAGGGGATCCCGGGCCTCCTGGGCGCTCGGCAGGACCGTCTGGACGGCCTTGGCGATCTTCCAGGACTCCAGTTTGGCGGTGGCCGGGTAGATCGGGATGAGGGCGCCGGCCCAGGTGTCGACGGTCTCGGTGTCGCCGTCGCCCTCTCCGCGCAGCAGCTCGTAGGCCGGGTGGGCGAGCTGGAGGCGGCGGTTGAAGACGGAGACCTTTCCGGCGAACAGCGCGCGGGTGCCGGGGAGGAGGTCCTTGTGGGGCTTGTGGACGCCGTGGCCGAAGAAGACGAGCTGGAGGCGGCCGCTGCCGTCCGTGATGGTCACTTCGAGGCGCTGGCCCTTGCCCCGGGGGGCCTTGGCGGAGGCGAAGGTGTGCAGGCGGGCGTCGGCGACCTGGGCGACCACCGTGACGTGCTCGTCCATGGGCAGGTCGGCGAGACGGGTGAGCCGGCCGCGCTCCTCGTACCTGCGGGGGTAGTGGTGCAGCAGGTCCCCGACGGTGTGCAGGCCGAGGTGCTCGGCCATCACCTTCGCGGTGGCGGCGCCGAGCGAGTTCTTGAGCGGTTCTTCGAGCGCGGGCACGAGATCCATTGCACACCACGGCACTGACAATCCCGTAGACGTCCTTGAAATCCGCTGGTCAGGCGGGTCGTTCGCGCCTAGGATGACGCTCTCCCGGACCCAGCCGTGTCAGGGCCCGTACCGCCTCCCGTCCGCGGTCACCGTCTCCCGGGACCGCCCGACCCCGCCGCCGTCGCCAGAATCCCCTCCACCGGCGCTGCGACGATGGATTCAATGACCTCACAGTCATCCCAGGCACCCCAAAATTCTCCGGCGCCTCAGTCGCCTCATACGTTCCAGGTCGATCTGCGTGGCCTGGTGGATCTGCTCTCGCACCACCTCTATTCGAGTCCCAAGGTCTACCTGCGCGAACTGCTGCAGAACGCCGTGGACGCGATCACCGCCCGCCGTGCCGAACAGCCGGGCGCGCCCGCCCGGGTGCGGCTGTTCACCGAGGGCGGCGCACTGCGCGTGGAGGATTCGGGCATCGGGCTCACCGAGGCCGACGTGCACGACCTGCTCGCCACGATCGGGCGCAGCTCCAAGCGCGGCGACGGCGGCATCCAGGAGGTCCGCTCGGACTTCCTGGGGCAGTTCGGCATCGGGCTGCTGGCGTGCTTCGTGGTCGCCGAGCGCATCCGCGTGGTCAGCCGCAGCGCCCGCACGCCGGACGCCCCGCCGGTGGAGTGGACGGCCACCGACGACGGCTCGTACACCGTGCGGACCCTGCCCGACGAGGCGCGGCCCGAGCCGGGCACGACCGTGCATCTGGTCGCGCGGCCCGGAGCCGCCGAATGGCTCGCCCCCGCGCGCGTGCTGACCCTGGCGCGGGACTTCGGATCGCTGCTGCCGTACGACGTCCGGGTGGGCGAGGAGGCGGTCACCGATCTGCCGGCCCCCTGGGACCGCGCGTACCCCTCCCCCGCCGGCCGGCGGGTGGCCCTGGCCCGGCACTGTCACGACCTGTTCGGGTTCACCCCGCTGGACTCCATCGAGCTGAACGTGCCGCTGGCCGGGATCCGGGGCGTGGCGTACGTGCTGCCGGCCGCCGTCAGCCCGGCCCAGCGGGCGAGTCACCGGGTGCACCTGAAGGGCATGCTGCTCACCGAGCGGGCCGAACAGCTCCTGCCCGACTGGGCGTTCTTCGTGCGGTGCGTGCTCGACACGGACAGTCTGCGGCCCACGGCGTCGCGGGAGTCGCTGTACGAGGACGAGACCCTGGCGGCCGTGCGGGAGGCGCTGGGCGAGCGGATCCGCGGCTGGCTCACGGGGCTCGCCGCCGGTGATCCGGAGCGGCTGGCGGCCTTCCTGTCGGTGCACCACCTGGGTGTGAAGTCGCTGGCCCGGCACGACCGGGAGATGCTGCGCACGATGCTGCCGTGGCTCCCGTTCGAGACGACCGACGGGCGGCTGTCCCTGGAGGAGTTCGCGCAGCGGCACCCGGTGGTGCACTTCACGCGGACGGTCGAGGAGTACCGCCAGGTGGCGCCGATCGCGTCCGCGCAGGGCGTCGGGGTCGTCAACGGCGGCTACACGTACGACAGCGAGCTGGTCGAGGCGCTGCCGTCGGTGCGGCCTGGGACGGTGGTCGCCGAGCTGGACGCCGAGACGGTGACGGCGCACCTGGACGCGCCAGACCCGGACGAGGAACTCGCGCTGGCGGACTTCCTGTCGGCGGCGCGGGCCAGGCTCGACCCCCTGGGCTGTGATGTCGTGCTGCGGGCCTTCCATCCGCTGTCGGTGCCCGCGCTGCACCTGGACGACCGCTCCGCCCGGCACGAGCAGGCGCGCGCGGAGGCGGAGGAGCGGGCGGACGACCTGTGGGCGGGCATCCTCGGCTCGCTGCGGGGCGGTGCTCCGCGCGCGAAGCTGGTGCTCAACCACCTCAACCCACTGATCCGGCGGATCGGTTCGCTGTCCGACCGGGAGCTGATCGGCACGGCCACGGAGTCCCTGTACGGGCAGGCCCTGCTGATGGCGCAGCGGCCGCTCAGGCCCGCGGACTCGGCGCTGCTGAACCGCGCCTTCATCGGCCTGCTGGAGTGGGCCACGCACGCCGAGGGGGACGGCCGCCCGTGAGAGACGTCATGGACTTCGACGAACTGCGCCGGGCCATGGCGGAGAACTACGGGCAGCCGGAGGGCCCCGCGCGCAACGCGCGCGCGGAGCTGCTGCTCGCGGAGGCGGAGCGGCTGAACGTGCCGCTCGCCGTGATCGAGGCGCTCGGGCACCAGCTGAAGGTCTACAACTACAGCTCCGAGAAGGACAAGATGTTCGTCCCCTTCGCGCGCCTGCTGCGCATGTGGGACGAGCACCCGGAGGACTTCGACGAGTACGAGGTCCACTCCCTGCACTGGGTGTTCAAGTGGATGTCGGCCGGCATGCTGAACCAGCCGCACGTCCCGCTCGCCTCCATCGAGAAGTGGCTCGGCGAGATGGAGCACCGCTACCGGCTCGCCGGGCACTCGGAACGGGCGGTGCGCGACGCCGAGTTCAGCGTGGCCGCGCACGTGGGCGACCTGGCGAGGGCCGAGCGGGCGTACGACGCGTGGCTGGCCGCCGACCGGGACGCGATGGCCGACTGTCACGCGTGCGAGCTGCACGGCCAGGGCTGGTGGCGGGCCCTGCGGCGCGAGGACGCCGAGGCGCTGGAGCTGTGGGCGCCGGTACTGGACGGCACGTACTCGTGCGCCCATGAGCCGCACACCGTCCTGGCATCCTCCCTGCTGCCGCTGCTGCGGCTGGGGCGCCCCGAGGAGGCCCGGGCCCACCACCTGCGGGGTTTCCGGCTGGTGCGGGCGATGGAGAGCATGCGGGGCGCGTACGCGGACCATGTGGAGTTCTGTGCCCTGACCGGCAACGAGGCGCGTGGTCTGGAGCTGCTGGCGGAGCGTCCGGCGTATTTCACGGACTCCGGCGATCCGCGCAGCAAGCTGGACTTCCTGAGCGTGGTGGCGCTGCTCATGGACCGGCTCGCCGCGCGCGGGTTCGCCGGTCGGACGGTTCCCGGCCCCGCCGGGCGCACCTGGACCGCCCGTGAACTGGCCGCCCACGCGCGCGAGGAGGCCCTCTCCCTGGCCGCCCGCTTCGACGAGCGCAACGGCACGTCGTACGTCGGCGGCCTCGTCCGGGAGCGGATGGACCAGGCACCGCTGCTGGACCGGCTGCCGCTGGGCGTGCGCACGGCACGGCCGGTGGCCGCGGTGCCGGCGCCCCGGCCGCCGGCCGCCGTGGAGCGGACGGAGGACCGCGCCGTGCCGGAGGGCCTGCCCGGTCTCCTCGCGGAGGCGCGGCGGCTCTCCGCGGGCCTGCATCCCGGTTCCGTCGATGCCTGGGCGGCCGTGGCGCGGGCCGCCGCGGCCGAGGGCGCGGAGCTGGACGCCTGGGACCGCGCGGAGATCGTCGACCACGAGGCGATCGGCCTCGGGCCGGAGGGCCGCACGCTCTTCGAACGGGCGGCCGAGCTGTACGAGGAGGCCGGAGACCCGGGCGAGGCGCTGGCGGCACGCGCGCGCGGGGCGAGCGTGCACGCCCTGGCGGGCGAGTCGGACAGGGCCCTGGACCTGATGTCCGAGCCGTACGAGAGGATCCTCGCCCTCTGGGCGGAGGGCGGGACGGGTCCGCGGCAGACGGCGTCCGTGCTGGTGGGACGGGCCCGGATACTCGTGCAGCGGATGCACGAGACCGAGGACGCCGACGCGGTCCCCCCTGCCGAGGCCGCCGTGCGCGAGCTGGTGACCTTCGTCGAGCCGCGCCGCGAGGAGGATCTGCGGCTGGCCTCGCGGGCCGCGGAGGCGCGGGCGATGCTCGGGGAGCTGGCCGCGCGGGGCGGGGACGCGGCGGCGGCCGCCGATCTGTTCGCGGAGGCCGCCGAGCGGTACGTGGCGGCCGGGCTGCCGTGGTTCGCGGTGCAGTACGAGGCGCGGCTCGCCGGGGTCGCTCAGCAACTCGGGGACCTGGCGAGGGCCGAGCGGGCGGCGCTGGCGGCGCTGGAGCACGGCGGGCCGGACCTGGAGCCGGTGGGCCACGCCCAGCTGCGTCTCCAGCTGGCCGAACTCCTCGGCGCCGACGACCGGGTGGAGGCGGCCCTCGCGCACGCCCTGGAGGCGGCGCACTGGGCGGACGAGGCGGGCGAGGGGCCGACGCTCGGCGCCTGGGCCCGGCATCTGCTCGGCGGGTTCCTGCTGCGGCTGGGACGGTGGGCGGAGGCGGCAGAGGTTCTGGAGTCCGCCCTTGCCGATCTCACCGCCGAGACGCACGGGGACGGAGCCCTCGCCCAGACCCTGTGGTGGCTCGGCGACTGCCACACCGAGCTGGGTGAGCACCGCGAGGCGGCCGAACGGTGGCTGCGGGCCGCCGACATCGCCCGGCACTGGCCCGAGCAGCACGACCACGCCATGCTCGCCCATCTCACCGCGGAAGCGCTCGCACGCGCGGGGCTGCCCGCCGATGCCGACCGGGCGTACGCCCGTGCCGTCGACCTCTGGGGCGAGCTGGGGAACGTCCACGGGTACGTCCGCGCGCTGCGCGCGCGTGCCTGGTACGCGGCGCGGGAGCGCCGCGAGGGGGCGGAGGGCTCCGCCCCGGACGAGGCCCGGGAGCTGATGGGCGACGCGGTGGCGGGCTGCGAGGCGGCCCTGTCGGACGTGAGCGGTGAGGAGAACCGGCGGCGGATCGTCGCGGAACTGGGTGAGACCTACCGGCAGTTCGGTGATCTGCTGGCCCGCTCCGTGGCCGAGGACGCGGAACTCGTCTCCTTCGGGCCGGTGTTCGAGGAGGCCCTCGGGTTCGTCGAGCGGGCGGTGGCCGTGTACGACTCCCTGGGCGAAGAGTTCCTCGACGCGTGGTCCGCGGCCGAACTCGCCGCGGGGTGGCTGGAGGTCGATCTGCAGCGGGCGGGGGCGGCGGCGGTCCGGGCGCGGGGGGTGCTGGCGGCGTTCGGTGACCGTGCGGACGAGACCGCGGGCGCACGGCGGGCGGAGGCGGAGCGGTTGGTCGTGGCGGCTGAGGCGCGGGGCTGAGCCGGTGGGTGGGGGTGCCTCCGGGGATTGCGCCCCCGCCGCCCCCCTCTCTCTCCCCCTCCGAAGGAGCACCGGGCCCGGCGCCCCCGGGTGGCCGGGCTACTCCACGCCGATCAGCAGCAGGGCACCCTGCCGGCCGCCCCGGTACACCACCGTGTCCACGGCCAGGTACTCCCGTACCCGGGTCTCCACGTGGTCGACGACCTCGGCGGGGGCCTCGTCGCCCAGGACCAGGGTGACCATCTCGCCGCCGGCGGCCAGCATCCGGTCGACCACCGCGGCCGCGGTCAGTGTGACGTCGGAGCCGATGACGGCGACATCGCCGTCGATGAGGCCGAGGACGTCGCCGGCCTGGCAGATGCCGGCCATGGTCCAGGACTGGCGTTCGGCGATGACGACCTCGGCGTAGCGAGTGGCGCCGGCGGCGGACGTCATGGAGACCACGTCCTCGTCGAAGCGGCGGCCGGGCTCGTGGACGGCGAGGGCGGCGATGCCCTGCACCGCCGAGCGGGTCGGGATGAGGGCGACTCGGACGCCCTCCGCGCGGGCCTGTTCGGCGGCGGCCGCCGCGGTGTGCCGCAGGTCCGCGTCGTTGGGCAGCAGCACCACCTCGCGCGCGTGGGCACGCCGTACGGCATCCACCAGTTCGCCGCTGGCGGGCGGCTCCCCGGGGCGGGCCAGGACCGTGGTCGCGCCCGCCTCGGCGTAGAGCCCGGCCAGCCCCTCGCCCGGGACGACGGCCACGACGGCCCGCTGGGCGCGCTCGCGCGGCGGCCGCCCGGCCTCGCCGGTCACATGGGCGTCCCCGGCCCCGAAGTGCGTGATCCGGATGCGGTACGGCCGCCCGGCTTCGACGCCCGCCTCCACGGCGGCGCCGGCGTCGTCGACGTGCACGTGCACGTTCCACAGCCCGTCGCCGCCGACCACGACGAGCGAGTCGCCGAGGGCGTCCAGCCGGCTCCGCAGACGGGCCACGGCCGCGTCCTGCGCCTCCAGGAGGTAGATCACCTCGAACGCGGGGCCGCCCGCGCCGGGCTGGTCGTCCGCGCACACCTCCGCGGTCTCCGCGGCCCGGGCCACGGGCGCCTGCCCCCCGGCACCGGCCACCTCCCTCGGCGCCTCACCCGTGAACGTCTCCACCAGCGCCGCCAGCACCGCCACCAGACCTCGTCCGCCCGCGTCCACGACGCCGGCGCGGGCCAGGGCCGCCAGCTGGCCCGGCGTCCCCGCCAGGGCCGTACCGGCGCCCTCGTAGGCGGCGCGGGCGACCGTGCCGCAGTCGCCCTCGGTACCGGTGGCCGCGTCGGCCGCCGCGGAGGCGACCGTGAGGACGGTGCCCTCGACGGGGTGGGCGACCGCGTCCCTGGCGGAGTCGGCGGCGTGCCGCAGCGCGAGCCGCAGGCCCGGGCCGTCGGTGTGAACCGCGTCACCGTCGTCGGCGAGCACCTGGGCCATGCCCCGCAGGAGCTGGGCGAGGATCGTTCCGGAGTTGCCCCGGGCCCCGATCAGGGCCCCGTGCGCCATGGCCCGCGCCGCCTCGGCGAGGGTGGGCCTGCCCGCTCCCACCGGAGCGCCGGTCTCGTGGCCCGCGAAGACCGCCTCCACGGCCGCCGCCGCCGACTCCATCGTCAGGTAGAGGTTCGTGCCGGTGTCGCCGTCGGCCACCGGGTACACGTTGATGGCGTCGATCTCCTCGCGCGCGCGTCCCAGCGCCGCCAGCGCGAGTCCGCACCAGGTGCGTACCGCGAGAGCATCGAAGAATGTCTGCGGCACCTGCGGCACCTGCGCCTCCTTGAGCTGCTTGGCTGCTGGACGTGGGACCCGGGGGGACGCCGCACGCCGCACGCAGCGTAGACCGGCGGTGGTGACCGCCGGTAAGAGGGCCGGGACGAGGCCCCGACCAGCCATGGTAGTTTCGTTGTGCGGACGCAGTCGTTGTATGCTGCTCCGGTTGTCCGATTCGGATCGATGATCCAGACCGGACTCTCCCCCTGGCAACGCCACTCGGATCCCAGTCGATGAGATCGTGATTCCGGCATGCCGGGATCAACCGTAAGCGCATCTGAAGTCTTTGGAGTGACCCGTGGCTGCCAACTGCGACGTCTGTGGCAAGGGGCCGAGCTTCGGCAACAACATCTCGCACTCGCACCGCCGTACGTCCCGTCGCTGGAACCCGAACATCCAGCGCGTGCGTACCGTGGTCGGCGGGACGCCGAAGCGCGTGAACGCCTGCACCTCGTGCATCAAGGCCGGCAAGGTCTCGCGCTGACGCTCAGCCAGCGCGCGGCCACTGCTGGTTCGCTGCTCAGAGCCGGTCCACCGTGAGGTGGGCCGGCTTTTTGCCGTACCCGTACTCGGATCCGCGTACAGCCCCTGATCCGGGACGTGGCCACGGCCTGCCCGCGAGGGGCCTCAGGCGGTCGGAGCACCCCGTGTGAGAGCCCAGCCGTGGTCCACGGGCCCGATCCCGCCGCCGAGGGCGAACCCGCCGGCGATCGCCCCGGACACATACGCCTTGGCCGCCGTCACGGCCTCCGGCACGGTACGCCCCCGCGCGAGGTGCGCGGCGATCGCGGAGGCGAGGGTGCAGCCCGTGCCGTGCGTGTGCCGGTTGTCGTACCGGGGGGCCCGCAGCCAGTGCTCCTCGGCACCGTCGGTCAGCAGGTCGACGGCGTCCCCCGGGAGATGTCCGCCCTTGATCAGCGCCCACCGGGGCCCGTGGGCCAGCAGGGCCTCGGCCGCCTCCCGCATCCCGGCCTCCGACCGGACCCGTACGCCGGTGAGTTGGGTCACCTCGTCGAGGTTCGGGGTCGCGACGGTGGCCACCGGCAGCAGCCGCGTCCGTACGGAGTCCAGGGCGGACGCGGCGAGGAGCGGGTCGCCGTGCTTGGAGACGCCGACCGGGTCGACGACGACCGGCGCGTCCGTGGCCGCCAGCAACTCGGCGACGGCCTCGACGAGTTCGGCCGAGGCGAGCATGCCGGTCTTGACGGCCTGCACGCCGATGTCGTCGACGACACTGCGGTACTGGGCGCGCACCGCCTGTACGGGCAGCTCCCAGGCGCCCTGTACGCCGAGGGAGTTCTGTGCGGTGACGGCCGTGACGACGCTCATCCCGTGCACACCGAGCGCGAGCATGGTCTTCAGGTCGGCCTGGATCCCGGCCCCGCCGCCGGAGTCGGACCCGGCCACGGTGAGGACCCTCGGGGGCACGGGACTCGGGGCGGCGGTCATGACTCGATGTCCCCGAAGTGGTCCCAGCCGCCCTTGCTGGTCCAGGGCGCCCCGTCGACGGTCACCTGGGGCAGCGCCGAGGGGTTGAGGACCTCGCCGATCACCTTCCACCGCGCGGGCAGCTTCACGTCCTGCGGGAAGGTGGCCACGATCGCGTGGTCCTCGCCGCCGGTGAGCACCCACTGGAGGGGGTCGACGCCCACGGCCTGACCGATGTCGTGCATCTGGGTGGGGATGTCGATCGCGCCGGAGCGGATGTCGATCCGGCACTTGCTCGCCTCCGCGATGTGCCCCAGGTCCGCGATCAGCCCGTCGCTGACGTCGCACATCGCGGTCGCGCCGAGCGAGGCGGCGGCCGGACCCGCGTGGTACGGCGGTTCGGGGCGCCGGTGGGCCTCCACGAAGGCGCGCGGCGAGCGGAAGCCGCGGGAGAGCACCGCATGCCCGGCGGCGGACCAGCCGAGCCAGCCGGTGACGGCGACGACGTCGCCGGGCTGGGCTCCGCCCCTGGTGACGGGCTCGTGGTTGCGCAGATCACCGAGGGCGGTGATGGAGATCATGATGGTGTCGCCGCGGACGACGTCCCCGCCGACCACGGCCGCGCCGGCGACCTGGCACTCGTCGCGCAGGCCGTCCATCAGCTCGGTGGCCCAGGTCACCGGGAGTTCGGCGGGCGCGACCAGACCGAGCAGCAGGGCGGTGGGTACGGCGCCCATGGCGGCGATGTCCGCGAGGTTCTGCGCGGCGGCCTTGCGTCCGACGTCGTAGGCCGTGGACCAGTCGCGCCGGAAGTGCCGCCCCTCCAGGAGCAGGTCGGTGCTCGCCACGACCCTGCGGTCCGGCGCCGCCACCACGGCGGCGTCGTCGCCGGGGCCGACCCGGACCGCCGGGGTGGTGGTGAGCCGGGAGGTGAGCTCCCTGATGAGCCCGAACTCCCCCAGCTCTCCCACGGTGCCCTTCATCGTCGTATCGCCCCTTCTCGTGCCGTTTCCAGTGTCGCTCCCGCCCGGTCGCGGGCCGTTGTCGTCCTCGGTACGGTCGAGTGGACCGTCAACTCGCGTCGTCCCCGTCCCCCGGTGCGTGCGGCGCGGCCTCCAGGGGTCTCCCCCCGGCGCCTGACGACGCGATACCGTGGCGTTCCTTTTCCCGACATGATCCACATGATCCTCGTGGCCGCCCTGGAGGTTCCGTGGTACAGGCGTACATCCTGATCCAGACGGAGGTCGGCAAAGCGTCGACCGTCGCCGAGACGATCAGCAAGATCCCTGGCGTCGTCCAGGCCGAGGACGTGACGGGTCCCTACGACGTCATCGTGCGCGCCCAGGCCGACACCGTCGACGACCTCGGTCGGCTGGTGGTCGCCAAGGTCCAGCAAGTGGACGGGATCACCCGCACCCTGACCTGCCCGGTCGTGCACCTGTAGCCCCCGTCTACCCTTGGCCGGTGAACTCGTTGCGTCACCGGCCGACCGCTCGCCTCGGGCTGCCCGTCCTCGCCGTGTCGTTGATCGCCGTCGCGGGCTGCTCCTCAGCAGACGACGGCGGCTCGGCGGCGGTTCCCAGCCCGGGGGCCGCCGCCACGACACTGTGCCGGAAGCTGGACGGGGTGCTGCCGCGGAAGGTGGACGGTCTCGGCCGCCGGGATCCTCGGCCCGCCTCCGCGCTGACGGCGGGCTGGGGCGACGCGGTGATCATACTGCGCTGTGGTGTGCCCCGGCCGCCCAAGATGGCCGACCCCGCGGTGGCGGAGGGCCGGGACGACGACGCGGTGGCCGGGGCCGTGGACGGGGTGGACTGGCTGATGGAGAAGCGGGACGGTGGCGCCTACCGCTTCACCACGGCCAATCGCTCCGCGTACGTGGAGGTGACGGTGGCGGCCGAGCGGGCCGCCGAGGACACGTCGCCGATCCTGGTGGGGCTGGCGCCCGCGATCAAGAAGGCGGTCCCTGAGGGGGTTGCCTCCTGAGCGGGTGCTCAGGAGGCCGTCGGGACGGTGCGGGCCGGATCATGGCTGGTCGCGCGGTTCCCCGCACCCCTCTTGGGCCTTCGGCCCCTCAGGGTTCGTGTCAGCGCAGGCCCGTCGACCTGTGCAGGGCCGCCTGGATCAGGCGGTCCACCAGTTCCGGGTACTCGATGCCGCTCGCCTTCCACATCGCCGGGTACATCGAGATCGGCGTGAAGCCGGGCAGCGTGTTGATCTCGTTGATGACGAACTCGCCGTCCTCCGTGAGGAAGAAGTCCGCGCGGACCAGACCTTCGCAGGAGGCCGCGTCGAAGGCCTCGACGGCGAGCCGCCGGACCTCGGCGGTCTCCTGCGGCGTCAGCGGGGCCGGGACGATGCCGGGCGTCGAGTCGATGTACTTGGCGTCGAAGTCGTAGTACGCGTGGGCCTCGGGCGGCGGGATCTCGGCGGGCACGGACGCGCGGGGGCCGTCCTCGAACTCCAGGACACCGCACTCGATCTCCCGGCCGCGCAGGGCCGCCTCGACCAGGATCTTCGGGTCGTGCCGCTGGGCCTCGGCGATCGCCTCGTCGAGACCGGCGAGATCGTCGACCTTGGTGATGCCGATGGAGGACCCCGCGCGGGCGGGCTTCACGAAGAGGGGCCAGCCGTGCTCACCGGCGAGGTCGATGATCTTCTTGCGGGCGGCGGCCTCGTCGAGCTGCCACTCGCGCGGCCGGATCACCACGTACGGGCCGACCTTCAGCCCGAAGGAGGTGAACACCCGCTTCATGTACTCCTTGTCCTGGCCGACCGCCGAGGCGAGCACGCCCGAGCCGACGTACGGGACCCCGGAGAGCTCCAGCATGCCCTGGAGGGTGCCGTCCTCGCCGTAGGGGCCGTGCAGGACGGGGAAGACCACGTCGACCTCGCCCAGCGCCTTGGGCACCGAACCCGGCTCGCTGTAGACGACCTCCCGGTTGGCGGGGTCGACGGGGAGCACCACGCCGCCCTCCCGCGACTCGGCGAGTTCCTCGACGCTCGGCGTACGGCGGTCGGTGATCGCCATGCGTTCCGGTTCGTCGGCGGTGAGGAACCAGCGGCCCTCCCGGGTGATGCCGATCGGCAGGACGTCGTACTTGGTCCGGTCGATGGCCCGCAGCACGGCGCCGGCCGTGACCACGGAGATCCCGTGTTCCGAGCTGCGGCCGCCGAAGACGACGGCCACGCGCGGCTTGCGGGACGGCTGCTCAGGGCTCTGGGGGAGGTTCTCGGTGCTCATATCGCGTCGAGAGTACCCGTTGGTACTGGGCCAGTCAGTGCCCGTACGGCCGCTTTCGCTCAGCGTCGCTCCGGCTTGGCGCTGCGCGACATCATCTCCTTGAGGGCGACGACCGGCGGCTTGCCGTCGTGCACGATGTCGACGACCGTCTCCGTGATGGGCATGTCGACGCCGTGCCGGCGCCCCAAGTCCAGTACGGACTCACAGGACTTGACGCCCTCGGCGGTCTGCTTGGTGACCGCGATGGTCTCCTGGAGGGTCATGCCCCTGCCGAGGTTGGTGCCGAAGGTGTGGTTGCGGGAGAGCGGCGAGGAACAGGTCGCCACAAGGTCGCCGAGTCCCGCGAGTCCGGCGAAGGTGAGCGGGTCGGCGCCCATCGCGAGGCCGAGCCGGGTCGTCTCCGCGAGACCGCGGGTGATGAGCGAGCCCTTGGCGTTGTCGCCGAGGCCCATGCCGTCCGCGATGCCGACGGCGAGACCGATGACGTTCTTCACCGCGCCGCCCAGCTCGCAGCCGACGACGTCGGTGTTGGTGTAGGGGCGGAAGTACGGGGTGTGGCAGGCGGCCTGGAGCCGCTGGGCGACGCCCTCGTCGGTGCAGGCGACCACCGAGGCGGCCGGCATCCGGGAGGCGATCTCGCGCGCCAGGTTGGGTCCGGTGACGACGGCGACGCGGTCCTGCCCGACCTTGGCGACGTCCTCGATCACCTCGCTCATCCGCATGGCGGAACCGAGTTCGACGCCTTTCATGAGCGAGACGAGGACGGTGTCGGGCGCCAGCAGCCCGGTCCAGTGGGCCAGGTTGGCCCGCAGCGTCTGGGAGGGGACCGCGAGGACGGTGAAGTCGGCGCCCGCGGCGGCCTCGGCGGCATCGGTGGTGGCCCGCAGGTTCTCCGGAAGCCGCACTCCGGGGAGGTAGTCCGGGTTGGTTCGGGTGGAGTTGACCGCGTCCGCGAGGTCCGGACGCCGTCCCCACAGCACGGTGTCGCATCCCGCGTCGGCGAGCACCATGCCGAAGGCCGTGCCCCACGAACCGGTGCCGAACACCGCCGCCTTGACCGGCTTGCTCACTTGCCCTGCCCCTCTTCCTGACGTTGCTGTCCCCGCAGTGCCCCATTGTGCTGCTCGGGCCGCCGGTGCTCGACCGCGGCGGCGCTCCTGCGCCGCTGCTCGATCCGCACCAGCTTGGGGTCGTACGGGGTCTTCGGCGCCCGCTCGCCGCGGATCTCCTCCAGCTGGCGGGTGACGGCGGCCATGATGACCTCCGTGGCGTCCTTCAGCAGGTCCGGGCTCATCTCCCGGCCGTAGAAGCGCGTGAGGTCGACGGGCGGGCCCGCGAGCACGTGGTGCGTCTTGCGCGGCAGGATGTGGGGCTTCTTCGCGTACGGCGGCAGCAGTTCGTTGGCGCCCCACTGCGCGACCGGGATCACCGGGCACCGCGTCTGCAGGGCGACCCGCGCGGCGCCGGTCTTGCCGGTCATGGGCCAGCCGTCCGGGTCGCGGGTCAGGGTGCCCTCGGGGTAGAAGGCGACGCACTCGCCGCGCTCCACGGCGTCGATGGCGGCCCGGAAGGCGCTGAGTGCGTCGGTGCTCTCGCGATAGACGGGAATCTGACCGGTGCCGCGCATCACGGCGCCGATGAATCCCTTGCCGAAGAGGCCGCTCTTCGCGAGAAAGCGCGGAACCCGGCCGGTGTTGTACTGATAATGGGCGTACGCAAAGGGATCGACATGCGAATTGTGGTTCACGGCGGTGATAAATCCACCCTCGGCCGGAATGTTCTCCATTCCACGCCAGTCCCGCTTGATCAGCACCACCAGGGGCGGTTTGGCGATCACCGCGGCGAGGCGGTACCAGAAGCCGATTCTCCGGCGGGGCACGCGGACACCTTCCTCTAGGACTTCCCAGGGCCTGTTCCGGGGGCCCGGAGCCGCACAAGTGTCGCCCCGGGCTGCCGGTCTGTCGAGAACACCGTACGCCCCGCCCTACGTCCGTCCATTGCGCCCAGGTGACAATGGCGGCGACAAGAGAGGGACGGAACGCCCGTGCAGTGGACCCTGGTCGTGCCCGTGAAGCCCCTGGCGCGAGCCAAGAGCAGGCTCTCGGACACCGCCGCCGACGCGGTGCGCCCCGGGCTGGCCCTCGCCTTCGCCCAGGACACCGTGGCCGCCGCCCTGGCCGCCACGGCCGTGCGCGGTGTGGTGGTGGTCACGGACGATCCCCTCGCCGCGCGCGAACTCACCGCCCTGGGCGCGCACGCCGTGCCGGAGGATCCCCGCGGCGGCCCCGGGAACGGCCTGAACGCCGCTCTGCGGCACGGAGCCGCCGTCGTGCGCGATGTACGCCCGCAAAGCCCCGTGGCGGCCCTGAACGCCGATCTGCCCGCCCTGCGCCCCGGGGAGCTGACCCTCGTCCTGGGCGCGGCCGCCGCGTTCCCCCGCTCCTTCCTCGCCGACGCGGCCGGCACCGGCACCACCCTGCTCGCCGCGGCTCCCGGTCACGACCTCTCCCCCGCCTTCGGCCCCGGATCCCGTACCCGCCACCGCCGCTCCGGCGCCATGGAACTCGACCTCACCGCCGTCGACTCCGTGCGCCAGGACGTCGACACCGGCGACGATCTGCGCGCCGCGCTCGGCCTCGGCGTCGGCCCCCGTACGGCCGCGGTGGCCGCGCGCCTGCTGATCCCCGGCCAGTAGGCTGCGGCCATGCAGGCCACCGCGTACACCTACGACCCCGCCACCCGCACCGGCCAGGTGCTCCTGGACGACGGCACCCCGGTCCCGTTCGGCGCCCCGGCCTTCGACGCGGGCGCCCTGCGCCTGCTCCGGCCGGGGCAGCGGGTCAGGATCGAGACGGAGGGCGAGGGGGAGACCCTGCGCATCACCCTGATCACCCTGCAAACGTTCTGAACTCCCGGCGAAGCCTGTCCCGGAACACGCCGCGGGCCGGGCTCCATCGACAGGAGCCCGGCCCGGCGCGTGTGAGTACCAGGCGCCCTATGCCTGGCGTGCGGCGGTCTTCTTGGCGGTCGTCTTGCGAGCCGTCGACTTCTTGGCCGGCGCCTTCTTGGCCGTGGCCTTCTTGGCCGGCGCCTTCTTCGCGGCCGTCTTCTTGGCGGCCGTCGACTTCGACGCCGTGGTCTTCTTCGCGGCGGTCGACTTCGCGGTCGTCTTCTTCGCGGTCGTCTTCTTCGCCGTGGTCTTCTTCGCGGCGGCCGTGGTCTTCTTGGCCGGGGCCGTCGTGGTCTTGCGGGCGGTCGTCTTCTTGGCCGCGGTCTTCTTCGCCGCCGCCTTCTTGACCGTCGCCGAAGCCCCACCGCTCAGGCTGCCCTTGGGCGCCTTCTTGACCGCGACCTCGCCACCACGGGGAAGCTTCTTCGAGCCGCTCACCAGGTCCTTGAAGCCCTGGCCCGCGCGGAACCGCGGCACGGAGGTCTTCTTGACCCGAACCCGCTCACCCGTCTGCGGGTTGCGGGCGTAACGGGCCGGCCGGTCCACCTTCTCGAACGAACCGAAGCCGGTGACCGAGACCCGGTCCCCGGCGACGACCGCGCGGACGATGGCGTCCAGAACGGCGTCGACCGCGTCGGCGGCCTGCTGACGCCCGCCGACCTTGTCCGCAATCGCTTCTACGAGCTGCGCCTTGTTCACGTCTTCCCCTTCGGAGACATCGCCAGAACGAAAGTGTTCAAGCTTTTCGCACGTTAGGCAGATATATACCGCAAATCAAACACGAAACGGGCTTATCACCCTTGTGCCGCAACGAACTCGGCAGCCACGGACTTCTCTCAGCGTTCCTCTACGGGCATTCGCCCCGCGTCGAGGTCCGCCGTGAAGCCCTCCAGCCGCCTTGCCGCGTCGGCGAGATCGTGCTTGGCCACGGCCGTAATGACCAGCAGCTTCCGGGTCAGCGCCATGCGTACGCCCTCCGGGACTTGCAGTGCGCGCACTCTTGCGTGCGCTTCCTTGAGTTGGCTCGCGACTGCCGTATAGAGCTCGAGTTGGCCGTCGTGTTCCATGCACAGATTGTGCCATCTGGGGCGAGTTGTCGCCTGCGCAGGGGGCAACTGCCGTCTCCTGGAGGCCCGAGGAGCACCTCCGATCGATGCCACACGATGGTGCGCGTACCCCGGCAATCACCTTTGTAACTAGGGGAGTTGAAACCTTTCTGCACATGACTTCGAAGGTCCCCGAACCCGGACGTGCAGGTACCCCCAACCGTGCACGATTGGGGGTACCTGGGGGTGTCGCGGTGGCTGGAATCCGCCGTGCGCGGGCGGCCCTCGGGGGCGGGTCCGCGCCGGTGGATCAGATCTTCAGCGTCCTCGGCTTGTACGACGGCCGCTTGGCCTCGTAGGCGGCGATGTCGGCCTCGTTCTGGAGGGTGATGGAGATGTCGTCCAGCCCGTTCAGCAGCCGCCAGCGGGAGTTCTCGTCCAGCTCGAAGGCGGCGGTGATCCCTTCGGCGCGCACCTCGCGGGCCTCCAGGTCGACCGTGATCTCGGCCTCGGGGTCGTTCTCGCTCAGCTCCTGGAGCGCTTCCACGATCTTCTGGTCCAGAACCACCGTGAGCAGGCCGTTCTTGAGTGAGTTGCCGCGGAAGATGTCGGCGAACCGGGAGGAGACGACGGCCTTGAAGCCGTAGTTCTGCAGTGCCCAGACGGCGTGCTCACGGGAGGAGCCGGTGCCGAAGTCGGGGCCGGCGACCAGGACGGTCGCCCCCTTGCGCTCGGGGCGGTTGAGGACGAAGTTCTCGTCCTTGCGCCATGCCTCGAACAGTCCGTCCTCGAAGCCGTCCCTGGTCACCTTCTTGAGCCAGTGGGCGGGGATGATCTGGTCGGTGTCGACGTTGCTGCGGCGCAGCGGGACGGCCCGGCCGGTGTGGGTGGTGAATGCTTCCATGGCTGTTCAGACTCCAGCGGGCGCGGGGGCGTCGGTCAGGTCGGCGGGCGAGGCCAGGTGGCCCAGTACGGCGGTGGCGGCCGCGACCTGCGGCGACACCAGGTGCGTACGGCCGCCCTTGCCCTGCCGGCCCTCGAAGTTGCGGTTGGAGGTGGACGCGGAGCGCTCACCGGGGGCCAGCTGGTCCGGGTTCATGCCCAGACACATCGAGCAGCCCGCGTGCCGCCACTCGGCGCCGGCCTCCTTGAAGACGACGTCCAGACCCTCGGAGACGGCCTGCAGACCGACCCGCGCGGAGCCGGGGACGACCAGCATCCGTACGCCGTCGGCGACTTTGCGGCCCTTGATCAGCTCGGCGGCGGCGCGCAGGTCCTCGATGCGGCCGTTGGTGCACGAACCTACGAAGACGGTGTCCACGTTGATGGACTTCAGCGGCTGACCGGCCTCCAACCCCATGTACTCCAGGGCCTTTTCGGCGGCGAGGCGCTCCGAGGCGTCCTCGTACGAAGCCGGGTCGGGGACCGACGCCGAAAGCGGCGCGCCCTGGCCGGGGTTGGTGCCCCAGGTGACGAACGGCGACAGGGCGGCGCCGTCGATGGTCACCTCGGCGTCGAACTCGGCGTCCTCGTCCGTCCTCAGCGTCTTCCAGTACGCGACGGCCGCGTCCCAGTCCTCGCCCTCGGGGGCGTGCGGGCGGCCCTTGAGGTACTCGAAGGTGGTCTCGTCGGGGGCGATCATGCCCGCGCGGGCGCCGGCCTCGATCGACATGTTGCAGATGGTCATGCGGGCCTCCATCGAGAGCTGCTCGATGGCGGGGCCCCGGTACTCCAGGACATAGCCCTGGCCGCCGCCCGTACCGATCTTGGCGATGATCGCCAGGATCAGGTCCTTGGCGGTGACGCCCTCGGCCAGCTCGCCCTCGACCGTGATCGCCATGGTCTTGGGGCGGACCAGCGGCAGCGTCTGCGTGGCCAGCACGTGCTCCACCTGGGAGGTGCCGATACCGAACGCCAGACCGCCGAAGGCGCCGTGCGTGGACGTGTGGGAGTCGCCGCAGACGACCGTCATGCCGGGCTGGGTCAGACCCAGCTGCGGGCCGACGACATGCACGACACCCTGCTCGACGTCGCCCAGCGGGTGCAGGCGCACACCGAACTCCGCGGCGTTCGCGCGCAGCGTCTCCAGCTGGACGCGGGAGACCGGGTCCGCGATGGGCTTGTCGATGTCGAGGGTGGGGGTGTTGTGGTCCTCGGTCGCGATGGTCAGGTCGAGCCGGCGAACCTTGCGCCCGCTCTTGCGGAGACCGTCGAAGGCCTGGGGGCTGGTCACCTCGTGCAGCAGGTGCAGATCGATGAAGAGGAGGTCGGGCTCGCCCTCGGCGCGCCGGACGACATGGTCGTCCCAGACCTTCTCCGCGAGTGTCCTACCCATCGCTTTCCCTCCGGCCGGCTTGTCCGAGCGCCGGCCCAACTAGAGATATCGGAGGTGGCGGGCGCACGTACCCCTCGTATGAGCGCCGGCCGCCGGGCTCGTTGGTCCGCGAGCCGTTGTTCTGCTTCCAGAGTGGCAAGGTCCACGCGAAATTGAACTTGCGTTTCACAGAGTGAGACGCGAGTATCGTTGCATGGACAACAGTAGCGGCGTCGGCGTTCTGGACAAGGCGGCCCTGGTCCTGAGCGCTCTGGAGTCCGGTCCGGCCACCCTCGCGGGTCTGGTCGGCGCCACCGGACTCGCACGGCCCACGGCCCACCGCCTGGCCGTGGCTCTGGAACACCACCGCATGGTGGCACGCGACATGCAGGGCCGTTTCATCCTCGGCCCCCGGCTGGCCGAGCTGGCCGCGGCCGCCGGCGAGGACCGCCTCCTCGCGACGGCGGGCCCGGTGCTCACGCACCTGCGCGACATCACGGGCGAGAGCGCGCAGCTCTATCGCCGGCAGGGCGACATGCGTATCTGTGTCGCCGCCGCGGAGCGGCTCTCCGGCCTGCGGGACACGGTCCCGGTGGGCTCGACCCTCACGATGAAGGCCGGTTCGTCGGCGCAGATCCTCATGGCCTGGGAGGAGCCGGAGCGGCTGCACCGCGGCCTCCAGGGCGCCCGTTTCACGGCCACCGCCCTCTCGGGCGTACGGCGCCGGGGCTGGGCCCAGTCCATCGGCGAGCGCGAGCCGGGCGTCGCCTCGGTCTCCGCGCCCGTGCGCGGCCCGTCGAACCGTGTGGTGGCCGCCGTCTCCGTCTCCGGCCCCATCGAGCGCCTCACCCGCCACCCCGGCCGTATGCACGCCCAGGCGGTCATCGACGCCGCGGGCCGCCTCTCGGAGGCTCTGCGCCGCACCGGCTGACCCACCCGCCCGTCCGACCATGCGAAAAGGCCTGCCTCAACGCCGCGGCAGGCCTTTCCTCATGGGGCGACAGCAGGCGCGCCCTTCAGGGGCGCGGGGAACGGCGCGAGCGACCACGATCCACCCTCGGCCGACCCACCACAGCGCCCCCACGGCGACTAGGCACTGACTCCCCGCCGGTGGGCGAACCTCTCCTTCGCCGACCTCCCCCGCGCCTCGATCGGCAGCACCCCGGTGGCCGCCGCCAGGCCGAACGCGGGCATGTCGGCGTAGATCGACTCGTACGAGCCCGCCGGCACCACGTACGTCTCGTGCCACAGGCCCACGTGCTGCCGGGCCTTCCCCTTCCGTTCCTTGCGGTTCAGCGCGGCCCACGCCACACGGTGGAACGCGTCGGGCGCGTGCGCGTAGGCGTAGAGCTTCTCCTTGGACTCCCAGTACTGGACTACGTAGTACGTCCGCGGCGAGGCCGTCAGCAGCACGGCGTTCAGCAACCCCCGCTCCGGGTCCTTCCGCAGCTCACGCAGCATCCGCGGCATCGCCGTCAGGACGGGCATCCAGTGGTGCACGGCCCAGAAGTGGTTGATCCGCGTGCCGATCAGCAGGACCACCACATCGCCCTCGGCCGCCGCGGTGGTCCGGCCGGCCGTGACCCGCTTTCCGAACATGACTCCCCCTAGTTGGTGAGCGGCACTATCCGAACTGCCGTGCTTAGATAGTGGCACTTCCCAAGGAGAGGCGCAAGAGAGATGCGGCTGGCGGAGCTGAGCGAGCGCAGCGGGGTGTCCACGGCGACGATCAAGTACTACCTGCGTGAGGGGCTGTTGCCGCCGGGCCGCCAGGTCAACGCGACGACGGCGGAGTACGACGAGGAGCATCTGCGCCGACTGCGGCTGGTGCGGGCGCTGATCCAGGTGGGCAAGGTGCCGGTGGCGAACGCCCGGGAGGTGCTCCGGCATGTGGACGACGAGTCGCTCGGCCGCACGATCCGTCTCGGTGCGGCCCTGTGGGCGTTGCCGCAGACCCCCGGCCCGGACGAGGAGGACCCGGTCACCGTCGCCGCGACGGCCGAGGTGGACCGGCTTCTGCGGATGCTGGGCTGGGAGTCGGCGCGGGAGACCGGCTCCCTCTCCCCCGCTCACCGTTCACTGGTGGCGCTGGTGGCGACACTGCTGCGGCTCGGCTTTCCCTGCGGCGCCGAACAGATGGCCCCGTACGCGGAGTTGATGCACCAGGCGGCCGTCAGGGATCTGGATCACATGGAGAGCTACGCGTCCGACACCGAGATGGTGGAGGTGGCGGTGTCGGCGGCGGTGCTCTTCGAGCCGGTGCTGCGCTTCCTGCACCGGCTCGCCCAGGAGGAGGAGTCGGCCCGGCGGTACGGCTTCGAGTAGCCGGGGCGCACGACGAAGGCCCTCCACCGAAGTGGAGGGCCTTCATGGAACGTACCCCCGACCGGATTCGAACCGGCGCTACCGCCTTGAGAGGGCGGCGTGCTAGGCCGCTACACAACGGGGGCCCTAGCGATCCTGCATGCGTTTAATCTACAACGCCGCAGGTCCGAGCTGGTCTACCTGGACTCGAACCAAGAATGACGGTACCAGAAACCGTAGTGTTGCCAATTACACCATAGACCAATAAGGTTGAGACCTTTGCGTACCCCCGACCGGATTCGAACCGGCGCTACCGCCTTGAGAGGGCGGCGTGCTAGGCCGCTACACAACGGGGGCCCTAGCGATCCTGCATCGACAGTGGTGGGAGCTACCCTGGCCACCTTCGCGGGAAGGATCTGTACCCCCGACCGGATTCGAACCGGCGCTACTGCCTTGAGAGGGCAGCGTGCTAGGCCGCTACACAACGGGGGCTTTGCGGATCTGATCTCCGCATGCGCAGATGAGCTCTGCGAGCTGGCCTACCTGGACTCGAACCAAGACTAACTGAACCAGAATCAGTCGTGCTGCCAATTACACCATAGGCCACTGGAACGCAAGCCCCTGTGGGGATCTTGTTCTAGTTCGCTCCGTCGGTTCCGGCCTTTCGGCCCGCTCCCCGGCGGCGCAGGAAGAACATTACCCGAAGGTGGACGGCGCTCCAAAACGGGTATCCGAGCCGAGGATCGCGGGGAGTTCGGCGAGGGTGGCGATCCGGCGGGGCCCGACGGGCGGGTCGATGGTCGCGTGGAGATCGCCGCGGTCGATCCAGACCGACAGCAGACCGGCGTCGGCCGCACCCCGGCCGTCGATCTCGGGGTGGTCGCCGACGTAGGCGACCTCGTGCGGCGGCAGCTCCAGGGCCTCGCAGGCCACGTGGAACGCCTCGGCGGCCGGCTTGTGGACGCCCAGCTGCTCGGCGCAGAGCACCGTCTCGAAGCGGTCCCACACGCCGAGCGCGCGCAGCTTGCGCTCCTGGACGGGGAGGCTGGAATTGGAGAGCACCGCGTGCCGGTGGCTGGCGGCGAGCGCGTCCAGGACGGGCACGACGTCCGGGAAGAGGGACCAGGCCCGCTCGTAGTGGGCGATGTAGCGCTCGAACCAGGCGTCGGCCTCGGCGTCGCTCAACGACCGGCCGTGGAAGTCCCGGACACGGTCACGACGGGTGGACTCCCAGTCGCCCTCGCCCGCCGCGTACCGCCGCCAGTGCAGGCTGGTCAGTTCGCGCCAGCGGGTCAGGGCCTCCTCGACGGAGCCGTGGCCGAGCAGCAGCCCCTCGGCGGCGAGATGGTCCCGCATGCCGGCCCGGTCGGCCGCGGTGTAGTCGAAAAGGGTGTCGTCGACGTCCCAGAGCACCGCCTTGATGTCCATGATCCGACGGTAGCGGGAGGCCGGTCGTCCTGTCCGCGGGACGGGACGACGAAGGGGCGGCGCCCGACCCTCGGGCGCCGCCCCTTCCCCACAACCGTTACGCGGCCAGCTTCGCCAGGGCCGCGTCGATCCGCGCCAGGGTCCTGTCCCGGCCGAGGATCTCCAGGGACTCGAAGAGCGGGAGGCCGACCGTGCGGCCGGTGACGGCGACACGGACGGGGGCCTGGGCCTTGCCGAGCTTGAGACCGTGGGCCTCGCCGGCGGCCAGGACGGCCTCCTTCAGGGACTCGGCCGAGGTCCAGTCGGCCGCCTCCAGCTTCTCCCTGGCCGTGCGCAGCAGGGCGTCGGAGCCCTCCTTCATGGCCTTCGCCCAGCTCGCCTCGTCCTCCACCGGCTCCGGCAGGAAGAGGAAGTCGACGTTCTCCGTGATCTCGGACAGGACCTTCAGACGGGTCTGCGCGTGCGGGGCGATGGCCTCCCACCTGGCCTCGTCGAAGTCCTCCGGCGCCCAGGGGGCGAACGGGGCCTTCAACCAGGGGGCGCAGCGCGCGGTGAAGTCCGCCACGTCCAGCAGCCGGATGTGGTCGGCGTTGATCGCCTCGGCCTTCTTCAGGTCGAAGCGGGCCGGGTTGGGATTCACGTCCGCGATGTCGAAGGCGGCGACCATCTCCTCGATCGTGAAGATGTCCTGGTCGGCGGAGAGCGACCAGCCGAGCAGGGAGAGGTAGTTGAGCAGGCCCTCGGGGAGGAAACCGCGCTCCCGGTAGAGGTTGAGGCTCGACTGCGGGTCGCGCTTGGAGAGCTTCTTGTTCCCCTCGCCCATCACGTACGGCAGGTGCCCGAAGGACGGGACCTCCTTGGCGATGCCCAGCTCGATCAGCGCCTTGTAGAGGGCGACCTGGCGGGGCGTGGAGGAGAGCAGGTCCTCGCCGCGCAGGACGTGGGTGATCTCCATCAGGGCGTCGTCGACGGGGTTGACGAGGGTGTAGAGCGGGGCGCCGTTCGCGCGGACGATGCCGTAGTCCGGGACGTTCTCCGGGGTGAAGGTCAGCTCGCCGCGGACCAGGTCCGTGAAGGTGATCGTCTCGTCGGGCATCCGGAAGCGGACGATCGGTTCGCGGCCCTCGGCCTCGTACCGCGCCTTCTGCTCCGGCGTGACCTCGCGGCACTTGCCGTCGTAGCCGGAGGGCCGGCCGGCGGCACGGGCGGCGTCGCGGCGCTCCTCCAGCTCGGAGGCGGTGCAGTAGCAGGAGTAGGCGTGGCCGGCCTCCTTGAGCCGCTCGGCCACCTCCAGGTACGTCTCCATGCGCTGCGACTGGCGGTACGGCGCGTGCGGGCCGCCGACCTCGGGGCCCTCGTCCCAGGTGAAGCCCAGCCAGCGCAGGGAGTCCAGGAGCTGCTCGTAGGACTCCTCGGAGTCGCGGGCCGCGTCGGTGTCCTCGATGCGGAAGACGAACGTGCCGCCGGTGTGGCGGGCGAACGCCCAGTTGAACAGGGCCGTGCGGACCAGACCCACATGGGGGTTGCCGGTCGGGGACGGACAGAAACGTACGCGGACGGAGCCGTTAGCCACGCTTGATCACCTTGTTGGTGAGAGTGCCGATGCCTTCGATGGTGACGGCGACCTCGTCGCCGACGTTGAGGGGGCCGACCCCTGCCGGGGTGCCCGTGAGGATCACGTCGCCGGGGAGCAGCGTCATGGCCTCGGTGATGTTGACGATCAGGTCCTCGATGGAGTTGATCATCTCGCTGGTGCGGCCCAGCTGGCGCTGCCCGCCGTTGACGGTGAGCTGGATGGTCAGGTCGCGCGGGTCGAGGTCGGTCTCGACCCAGGGGCCGAGCGGGCAGGAGGTGTCGAAGCCCTTGGCCCTGGCCCACTGCTTCTCGCGCTTCTGGACGTCCCGGGCGGTGACGTCGTTGGCGCAGGTGTAGCCGAAGATCACGTCCTTGACGCGTTCGCGCGGGACCTCGCGGCACAGCCGGCCGATGACGACGGCCAGCTCGGCCTCGTGGTGCAGTTCCCGGGAGAACGCCGGGTACTGGATGTCGTCGCCGGAGCCGATCACGGAGGTGGCCGGCTTGAAGAAGGCGAACGGGGCGTCGGGGACCTCGTTGCCCAGCTCGCGGGCGTGTTCGGCGTAGTTGCGGCCGAAGGCCACGACCTTGTTGGGGAGCACCGGCGGCAGCAGCCTGACCTTGCTGAGCGGGACCTTCGTACCGGAGAGCTGGAAGTCCGCGAACGGGATGCCCTTGATGATGTCGAGGACGAGCTCGTCCGGCTTGTCGCCCTCGACCGCGCCGAAGGCTACGTTCCCGTCGATGGAGAACCTGGCGATGCGCACGGGATGCTTGCGCCCCTTAACTGAGCTGGCTGGAGTCTGACGGTCCAGGCTAACGCGGGGCGGGGTGGCCGCCTCGCGTATTTGAACCGCGCAGGCATGCCGAGCAACCGCGTAGGCAGGCGAGGGGCGCCCGGCAGGTGCCGGGCGCCCCTCGCCTGCCTACGCGGGAGTCCGCCGGATCTCCGGGAACTTCACCGGATCCGCGTTGAGCGCTCGGCGGATCGTGCGCGTACTTGAGCGTGCAACTACTCCGCCGCCTGGACCGGGACCGTCATCAGGACCGTCCGGCGGGGGTTGGCCGTCTGGGAGGGGAGGTCGACGGAGTGCTCCTGCTCCGGCGTGCGCAGGTCCTCGGCGTCGGCGAGGTGGGCCAGCGTCGTGCGCCGGGGGTTGGCTATGTTGCGGAACATCGTCGTCGTCTTCACTGTTGTCCTGGACCTCGTCGTGTGCGGGCGCCGGGCGGACCGCAAGGGCCGTCCCACAAGCGCGGGTTGTCGGATTCGCCATCCCTGTAAAGCGTCAGGCTAAACATCCGATTCCCGGGTCAAGTCGTGAAGAAGGCATGATCGGCGTGTGAGTTTGCTCACTCAGTCATGGGCAAAACGGTCAATCCAGGCCATCGCCACACCTTCACGAAACGGACATAAGACGCCTGAATCTCCCATTCCGCTCCTGATCATGGCGACTGGGACACCCGGCTCACGCCAGGGGAACGCACAGGTATGTCCGTAATGAACGGAAACACCCTCCACGCCCGGTGACCCGGTCCTCACATGCTGTCACAGTGAACAGACCGTTACCCGTTGGCCTTGTTGCAGATCCGGCACTGTGCTGGAATTCCACGGACCGCCGCAGGATCGTGCCGGCGCGCAGAGGCGCAGAAGAAACAGCGCCTGGCGGCGGTGGGAGGGGGAGCCAGCGCCGGTCACTCACGACCATCCAATGGGGACGTATTCAGGGCGCCCCCGAAGACGCCGACACCGTCCCGCCGTTCACACGGTGGGGCGCCTGGTCCAGAGGTTGCGACGCTAGTGCAGGGACGTTTCAAGAGGGATGGCAGCGCTTCGGCGGAGCCGGAGCCACACAACGGAACCGGCAACGGTTCCTCCCCCCAGCACGCCCAGAACCCGGGTCCGGCGGAGATCGGCGACGGCGGGGAGCGCTCCGGGCGCCCCGGCGCGTCAGTTGCTCCCCAGCAGCCCGGAAAGTCCAAGGGCGGCACCAACGGCGGGGGCACGAGCGGCTCCCGAATAGCCCTGCGCAACTGGCGCATCTCGACCCGTCTGGTCTCGCTGCTCGCGCTCCCCGTGGTGGCGGCGACCTCGCTCGGTGCCCTGCGCATCGGCGACAACGTGGACGACATCCAGCAGCTCGACAACATGCGGCTGCTCACCGACATGACCAAGCAGGCGACCGAACTCGCCACCGCGCTCCAGCAGGAGCGCGACCTGTCAGCCGGTCCCCTCGCGCACGGTCTGAACGCCGGCGACTACACCGTCAAGGGCGCCCGCGAGAAGACGGACCAGGCCCGCGTCCAGTTCACCGACGCCACCCAGGCCGCCGAGACCGCGAACACCACCGCGAAGATGCCCGGTGTCCGCGACAGCCTCGTCCGGGTCGTCCGCGAGCTGTACAACCTGAGCAGCATCCGCAAGAACGCCTACGTGGACCCGAAGAACTCCACGCAGACCGTCGAGGCGTACCACCGTCTCGTCGACCAGCTGCTCGAACTGTCCACGGACATGGCCGAGGCCACCAGCAACCCGGAGATGATCTCCCGGACCCGCGCCCTGGCGGCGTTCTCCTCCGCCAAGGAATACGCCTCGGTGCAGCGCGCGGTCATCGCGGCGGCCCTGCCCGAGACCGACGACAAGGCCGGCAAGCTCTCCGAGAACGACCGGCTGTACGCCTTCTCGGCGCTGGGCAACGAAGAGTCCGACCGCACCACCTTCTCCGACATCTACGGTGACGGTGCCGAGGAACTCACCCGGCCGATCGACGACGCGAGCCCGACCATCGAGGCCTCCGACGTCTACGCGGACCGGGTCCTCGCCAGCGCGGGCGGTCTGGGCGGGCAGGACAAGCGCTCGTACAAGGACTGGACCGACGACTCCGCGGCCAAGATCGAGCAGATGAAGAAGATCGAGGGCTCGCTCCTCGAGGAGATGGAACAGACCGCCCGCAACCTCCGCGCCGACGCGGAGCAAGAGGCGATCATCTCCGGTGCGCTGATCCTCCTCGTCCTCGGTGTCTCCCTGGTCGGCGCGTTCGTCGTGGCCCGGTCCATGATCCGCTCGCTGCGCCGGCTGCAGGACACCGCGACCAAGGTCGCCCAGGACCGGCTGCCCGAGCTGGTCAAGCAGCTGTCGGAGTCGGACCCGCAGGACGTCGACACCTCCGTCGAGTCCGTCGGTGTGCACTCCCGCGACGAGATCGGCCAGGTGGCCGCGGCCTTCGACGACGTGCACCGCGAGGCCGTCCGCCTCGCCGCCGAGCAGGCCCTCCTGCGGGGCAACGTCAACGCGATGTTCACCAACCTCTCGCGCCGCTCCCAGGGCCTCATCCAGCGTCAGCTGTCGCTCATCTCCGAACTGGAGTCGCGCGAGGCCGACCCGGACCAGCTGTCCTCCCTCTTCAAGCTCGACCACCTCGCCACCCGCATGCGCCGTAACGGTGAGAACCTCCTCGTTCTCGCCGGTGAGGAACCCGGCCGCCGCTGGACCCGCCCGGTCCCGCTGGTCGACGTGCTCCGCGCCGCCGCGTCCGAGGTGGAGCAGTACGAGCGCATCGAACTGGCCTCCGTGCCGACGACCGAGGTCGCCGGCCGTGTGGTCAACGACCTCGTGCACCTCCTCGCCGAGCTGCTGGAGAACGCCACTTCCTTCTCCTCGCCGCAGACCAAGGTCAAGGTCACCGGTCACGCCCTGCCCGACGGGCGGGTGCTGATCGAGATCCACGACACCGGTATCGGCCTCTCCCCCGAGGACCTCGCGGCGATCAACGAGCGGCTCGCCTCGCCGCCCACCGTGGACGTCTCGGTCTCCCGCCGCATGGGTCTGTTCGTGGTCGGCCGGCTGTCGCAGCGCCACGGCATCCGTATCCAGCTGCGCCCGTCCGACTCGGGCGGTACGACCGCGCTCGTCATGCTCCCCGTCGACGTGGCACAGGGCAACAAGAAGCCCACCCCGGGCAAGCCGGGCCAGGGTGCTCCCTCCACCGGTGGTCCGGCCGCCGCGCAGGCCGCGGCCGGTGCCGCCGCCGCGCGTCGCCAGACCGGCAACCAGTCGGGTCCGCCGCTCGGCGGCCCCTCCGCCGGCGGCGGCCTGCTCGGCGGTCCTCCGCAGCGCGGGCAGGTCGGCGCGGGCCAGGGTCCGCGGGCCGCGCTGCCCGGCAACCCCAGCGGTCCGGGCGGTCTCGGCAACCCCGGCGGCCCGCGTGGTCCGCAGGGCGGTCCGCCGATGCCCCCGCAGGGCGGCCGGCCTCCGGCGGGTGCCGGTACCGGCGGGTTCGGCGGCGGCGGTGCGTTCGGCGGCGGTCAGGCACCCGGTGCCCCGCAGGGCCTGCAGGCCGCCGGGACCGGTGGCCCGAACGGCTTCGAGAGCTTCGACGACTCCGGACGCCAGGCCGGCTTCCCGAGCGGCTCGGGCCTGCGCCCGGCCGGTGACGCCGGTGCGTCCCGGACCGGCGGCGGCCCCGGTGCCGTACCGCCCAAGCAGGGCAAGGAACGTTCCGGCAGGCGCCGTCCGCAGCTGCCCGGCCGCGGTGGTCCGCGCGCCGAGCTGCCCGGTGGCAACGCCCCCTCGCGGACGCCCAGCTGGAGCGACGACAACGCGCAGCCTCCGGTGCCGCGCAACTCGCTGGACGCCCCGCGCGGCCACGAGGAGCAGCCGGACGTCACCGCGCCCATGCCGCGCGTCGACCCCGGCCAGGCTCCGGGCGCGCCCACGGACTTCCCGCGCTCCCCGGGTGCCGACTTCGACAGCCGTCGCCCCGGCGCCGGCACGCCGCCCGTGCAGGACGGCACCGGCTCCTACGTCCGCTCCGACGTGTTCGGCGGGGCCGGTGCTCCGCCGGCGCCCACCGGTCCGTCCCGCGGCGCCTCGCAGGACCCCTCGTCCACCGGCCAGTTCGCCGTGACGGGCTACGACGCCTCCGGCACGGGCCAGTTCCCGGCGCAGGGCCGGCCGAACCAGCAGGACACCGGCCAGTACGGTGCTCCCGGCCGCCCCGGTCCGCAGGACCCGGGACAGTACGGTGCGCCCGGCCGGCAGAACGGCCAGGGTCCCGGGCGGTACGACGCGCCGGGCCTGCAGAACGGCCAGGACACCGGTCAGTTCGAGCGGCCGCAGGTGAACGGGGGCTTCGACGCTCCTCGTCCGCCGGTGCCGCCGCAGCGTCCGCCGGTGCCCCCGCAGCGCCCCGCGCGCCCGCAGGAGCCGGAGGCACTGCCCCCGGCGACGGGTCCGATGGACGGCCGTACGCCGCTCTACGACACGCTGGAGACCAACTGGTTCCACGGTCAGGGTGGTCAGAACGGCCAGAACGGCCAGGACGGCCGCCAGCAGGGCCGGCCGGCCAACGGTTCCGCGCCGCAGCAGGCTGCCGCTCCCGCTCCCCAGACTCCGGCCGCTCCTCAGCGTCCGGCGACACCCGCTGCGCCCGCTTCCACCACCTGGCGCAGCACGCCCAACGACGACCTGGTCCGCCAGGCCGAACGTGCCCGGCAACCTTCGGCGGGCGGGGTCACCACCTCCGGCCTGCCGCGCCGGGTCCCGCGCGCGAACCTCGTGCCGGGCACGGCTCAGCAGCAACAGCACCAAACCGGTCCGCAGGTCTCGCGTTCGCCTGACGACGTACGCGGCCGGCTGACCAATCTCCGTCGGGGCATCGCGCAGGGTCGACAGGCCGGCAACGGCCAGACCGGCAGCTTCCCGAGCCCCACTCACCAGCAGGAGCGTTAGTTGAGCCAGATGAGCCAAGCGGCACAGAACCTCAACTGGTTGATCACCAACTTCGTGGACAACACCCCCGGGGTGTCCCACACCGTCGTCGTGTCCGCCGACGGCCTTCTTCTGGCGATGTCGGAGGGCTTTCCGCGCGACCGTGCCGATCAGCTCGCGGCCGTCGCCTCCGGTCTCACCTCGCTCACGGCCGGGGCGTCCCGGATCTTCGAGGGCGGGGACGTGGCCCAGACGGTGGTCGAGATGGAACGCGGCTTCCTGTTCCTGATGTCCGTCTCCGACGGATCGTCCCTGGCCGTGCTCGCCCACCCCGAGTGCGACATCGGCCTGGTCGGTTACGAGATGGCACTGCTGGTCGACCGCGCGGGCGCCGTGCTCACGCCCGATCTGCGCGCCGAACTCCAAGGCAGTCTGCTCCACTGACGCCTGCGGATCCACAGACCTCACCAAATCACCGTCCGGCCGACACAGTCCCCCCACCGGCCCCCGTCAGACGGCACGACTGACCGACCTGCTGTCCCGCTCGGAGGATCAATGACCCCGCCCACCGCTCCTCACGATCCGTACGCAGAGCCGTACGGAGACGAGGGCGACCAGCCTCTGGTTCGGCCGTACGCCATGACCGGTGGCCGGACGCGGCCGCGTTACCAGCTCGCCCTCGAGGCGCTGATCAGCACGACGGCAGACCCCGCGCACCTGACGGGCCTGCTCCCCGAGCACCAGCGGATCTGCCACCTGTGCCGCGAGGTGAAGTCGGTGGCCGAGGTGTCGGCCCTGCTGTCCATGCCGCTCGGTGTGGCACGGATCCTTGTGGCGGACCTCGCCGAGGCCGGACTCGTCGCGATCCACCAGCCCGGTGGCGACGAGAACGCCGGTGGCGCCCCGGACGTGACTCTGCTGGAAAGGGTTCTCAGTGGACTTCGGAAGCTCTGAAGCGGGGCGGGCCACCACCTCGGCGAAGATCGTGGTGGCGGGTGGCTTCGGCGTGGGCAAGACCACGTTCGTCGGGGCCGTCTCGGAGATCAACCCGCTGCGTACCGAGGCCGTGATGACGTCCGCGTCCGCGGGCATCGACGACCTCACCCACACCGGGGACAAGACGACCACCACGGTCGCCATGGACTTCGGCCGCATCACCCTCGACCAGGACCTCATCCTGTACCTGTTCGGCACCCCCGGACAGGACCGCTTCTGGTTCATGTGGGACGACCTCGTCCGCGGCGCCATCGGCGCCATCGTCCTCGTCGACACCCGCCGCCTCGCCGACTGCTTCCCCGCCGTCGACTACTTCGAGAACAGCGGCCTCCCCTTCGTCATCGCCCTCAACGGCTTCGAGGGGCACCAGCCCTACACGCCCGACGAGGTCCGCGAGGCGCTCCAGATCGGACCCGACACCCCGATCATCACGACGGACGCGCGACACCGCTCGGACGCGAAGTCGGCCTTGATCACGCTGGTCGAGCACGCCCTCATGGCACGGCTGCGGTAGTTCCGCACAGCCGAAGTACCACGGCTGGGCCCAAAACAGGACCCAAGTCCACAACCGCATACGCCAGTTGTCGTAGTTACACCGGAGCCGGCTGTGTCTTTTGACACGGTCGGCCTCGGTGTTCATAACGTTTCGACAGAGAAATAGGGTGGTACGACCACGCGTCGCGGTCGATCGGTACCGCTGCGCTCACTTTGTCCCCGCCTTTTGCCGGGGCTCGCTCTTTATGACCGTTTTATCTGGGACTTACATCACGCGGAATCGTTGCCTCCCAGTGTTTGGAAGTCCTCAACATGACGTGCTGGAATGCCTGAACTGCCCATTAGTCAAAGACGTACTAGGGCGTGGAGTCACCCGCGGCACGACGTAGGTGCCGGCGCCGAGAGGTTGTTGGTCGAGTGAGGCGAAGCAAGAAAGGTCCCGAGCCGTCGGCGCGGGGCAACTTCACCCCGCCGCCGCGCGGAGCGGCACCCGCACAAGTGACCGGACCGGAGCCGACGGCACCTCCCGCGCCCAGCGGAAGCCGTCTCTCCCCGCGTAACTGGCGGGTACCCACTCGCCTGAACGCGATCCTCCTCATACCCGTGCTGGTCGGCCTGGTCATGGGCGGCTTCCAGGTGAAGGCGTCGATCGACACCTGGCAGGACGCCCGGGACGCCGAAAAGGTCGCCAAGATCGTATCCGCCGCCGGCGTGTACGCCGAGGCGCTCCTCAACGAGCGGGACATCTCCGCCCAGCCGCTGCTGGACGGCGACCGCGACAGCGAGGTCGTCAAGGACGCCCGCGCCTTCACCGACGAGAAGGCCGACGCCTTCCACGCGGAGGTCGTCGGAATGCCGTCCGGGCAGGGCCTGGAGCGCCGGCTGCGTCTGGTCGAGGAGGCCGAGCCGCAGCTGGAGAAGCTCCGGCAGACGGCCTTCACCCGCGCCGCCGACCCGGTACAGACCGAAGAGGGCTACGTCACCGTCGAGCACCTCCTGGCGGAGTTCTCCAACGAGCTCGGACTCGGCACCGGGAACATCACCGCGTACGGCCGTACGGTCTACGCGGTCACGCTCGCCAAGGGCGCCGCCTCTCTGCAGCGCTCGATCGGCACCCACCTGCTGGTCCGGCCCAGCGAGGACCAGAAGGTCTTCCGTCAGCAGGTCACCGCGTTCACCTCGTACGCGTACCTCGAGAACATTGCCGTACAGGAGTACATCTCCGGCGGTACGGAGGCCGACGCCGTGCGCCTGCAGTCGGTCATGGCGCAGAAGACCGAAGAAGGCAAGAAGCAGGCTGCCGAGGCCGCTGGCAAGGACAAGAACTACGTCCCGCCGCCGGACACCATGCTGAAGATGGTCCAGGCGATCGGCAGTGGTGCCTCCCCCGCGGACCTCGCCAAGCAGGGCGTCACCTACCAGAACTGGATGGCTGCCTCCACCCTGAAGTTCGAGGGCTACAGCGAGATCGAGACCGATCTGATCAACCGCGCGGTGTCCGAGGCCGGCCAGATCGCCTCCGACGCCCAGCGCGACGCCTACGTCAACGGCGCCATCGTCATCGTCGCCCTCCTCGCCGCCTTCATCATCGCCGGGATCATGGCCCGCCAGATGAGCCGCTCGATGCGCCAGCTGCGCAACGCCGCCTTCGGCATCGCCGAGCAGCGTCTGCCGATGCTGGTCGACCAGCTCTCGCGCACCGACCCCGGCCGGGTCGACACCCGGGTCGCGCCGATCCCGATCACCTCCACGGACGAGATCGGTGAAGTCGCCCGCGCCTTCGACCAGGTCCACCGCGAGGCCGTCCGGCTCGCCGCCGAGCAGGCCCTGCTGCGGGGCAACATCAACGCGATCTTCACCAACCTCTCGCGCCGCAACCAGTCGCTGATCGAGGGCCAGCTGACCCTCATCACCGACCTGGAGAACAACGAGGCCGACCCGGACCAGCTGGAGAACCTCTTCAAGCTGGACCACCTGGCGACCCGTATGCGCCGCAACGGCGAGAACCTCCTGGTCCTCGCCGGCGAGGAGCCCGGCCGCCGCTGGGACCAGCCGGTCCCGCTGATCGACGTGCTGCGCGCCGCCTCCTCCGAGGTGGAGCAGTACGAGCGCATCGAGCTGTCCGGCGTCCCGGAGGCCGAGATCCACGGCCGTGCCGTGACCGACCTCGTGCACCTGCTGGCCGAGCTGCTGGAGAACGCCACCACGTTCTCCTCCCCGCAGACCAAGGTCCGCGTCACCGCCACCCGTCTTCCCGACGGCCGCGTGATGATCGAGATCCACGACAAGGGCATCGGCCTCACCGCCGAGGACTTCGCGGACATCAACCACAAGCTGGCCAACCCGCCGACCGTGGACGCCGCGATCTCGCAGCGCATGGGTCTGTTCGTGGTCGGCCGGCTGTCCGACCGGCACGGCATCCGTGTCCAGCTCCGCCCCTCGGGCGAGCAGGCCGGTACCACCTCGCTGGTCATGCTCCCCGACGTCATCACCCACGGTGG
This sequence comes from Streptomyces sp. NPDC041108, assembly GCF_055592645.1. Taxonomy (NCBI): domain Bacteria; kingdom Bacillati; phylum Actinomycetota; class Actinomycetes; order Kitasatosporales; family Streptomycetaceae; genus Streptomyces; species Streptomyces sp. NPDC041108. The sequence goes on from NZ_JBVIYK010000012.1 coordinate 197,810, forward strand.
CGGTGGCGAGCAGCAGCCCGCGGCCGACCAGTTCACGGTGTCGCAGATCATCCCGGAGCAGCAGCACGCGTTCCAGCAGCCGGCCGTGGCCCCGATGCGGACCGCCGCCGAGCTGGGCTTCGACGACAGCCGCTACGAGGTGCCGGACGACATCCGCGACCTGGACCCCGTGGGCCGCTCGCTGATGCGCGAGGAGCGCCGTGCGGCCCTGGAGTCCCAGGCGCACCAGAGCCCGCAGCTGCCCCCGGGCCAGACGCCGCGCTACGGCGACGACTTCCAGTCGCCCGAGCCGTCCTACGACAACGGCGCGACGGCGTACGTGGACCCGCAGCAGTCGTTCGACCAGCAGACGGCGTACGAGGAGCCGCGGCAGCCGTCGTACGACGAGGCGTACTTCGGTCAGGGCACCAACGGCATGGTGAACGGCAACGGGCATCTGCCGGGCGGGAACGACTCGTTCATCGCTACCGGCGGTTACCCCGAGCCCTCCTATGCGGAGCCCGTCCAGGAGGAGCACACGGCGGCCGCCGAGAGCGCCCCGGAGACGTACACCGGCTTCGACGAGCAGCCCTATCAGGACGACTGGCCGCAGCAGCAGGACTACCAGAGTTCCTACGGCTCCGAGTACGCTCCGGAACCGGAATCTTCGCAGGCCGCTGACGTGAAGGAGCCGGACCGCGTAGGCTTCGACCGTCCGGGTCCCACCCCTTCCGCCGGCCACGCGCTGACCGACGCCGGCCTGCCTCGCCGCGGATCCACCGCGAGCGTGGGCGGCACGAGCGCGGGCGCCGTGAACGGACGGCAGGAAGTGACCCAGGACCAGCCGACGGCCGGGGGACCGAACGGCGACTGGCGCTCGGACAACGACGCGCGCTGGCAGCAGGCCTCCCAGCTGAAGAAGCCCAAGGCGGGCGGGGTCACCTCCTCCGGCCTGCCGCGGCGGGTGCCCAAGGCCAACCTGGTCGAAGGCGCCGCCCAGACGACCCCGCAGGGAGGTCCACAGATCTCCCGCGCTCCCGAGGACGTCCGGGGCAGGCTGAGCAACCTGCGCCGGGGTGTCCAGCGGGGGCGCAACGCAAGCAGTGAAACGAACGGCCAGGCCACTAGGAATCACCACAGTGGTCCTGACAGCACCTACAACCAGGAGCGTTAGTGTGAGCCCGATGAGCCAGGCGGCGCAGAACCTGAACTGGTTGATCACCAATTTCGTGGACAACACCCCCGGGGTGTCGCACACGGTGGTGGTCTCCGCCGACGGACTCCTTCTGGCGATGTCCGAAGGGTTTCCCCGCGACCGTGCCGACCAGCTGGCGGCCGTCGCGTCGGGTCTGACCTCTCTGACCGCGGGTGCCTCCCGCATCTTCGAGGGTGGCAGCGTCAATCAGACGGTTGTGGAGATGGAGCGGGGATTCCTCTTCATCATGTCCGTTTCCGACGGTTCCTCCCTCGCCGTTCTCGCACATCCGGAAGCCGACATCGGTCTCATCGGGTACGAGATGGCCCTTCTGGTGGACCGTGCCGGTACCGTCCTGACGCCCGATCTGCGTGCGGAGCTCCAGGGCAGCCTGCTCAACTAACAGTCAGACGGTGCGTTTTGACGTCCCGGGGCCGTAAGGTTTCGGGACGCGGCTTCCAATGAGCCATGGATGCCAGCACAGTCGGAGGAGGAGAGAACGTGGCAACACCCCCAGGCGGTTCATCGTCGGGCAACTGGTCCTACCCTGGCCAGGGGCCGGGCCAGGGTGACCAGAACCGGTACAACTTCCCCTCCGCACCGAGCCGCCAGCAGCCGTACGCACCGCAGGGCCCCGGCCCTTCTCCGTACGACCAGCCGCCGGCGCCGCGTATCCAGCCCGTGCAGCCGCAGCGCCGCACCCCTGAGCCGTCGCCCGCGGGGGCGGCGACCAACCCTCTGGTGCGTCCGTACGCCATGACGGGCGGCCGCACCAGGCCCCGCTACCAGCTCGCCATCGAGGCACTGGTGCACACCACCGCGCAGCCGCACCAGATGCAGGGCCAGTTGCCCGAGCATCAGCGGATCTGCAACCTCTGCCGGGAGATCAAGTCGGTGGCCGAGATCTCGGCCCTGCTGACGATCCCTCTCGGCGTGGCCAGAATCCTCGTCGCCGACTTGGCGGAGGCGGGTCTGGTCGCCATTCATCAGCCCGGCGGCGACGAGAGCGCCGGCGGCCAGCCAGACGTGACACTGCTCGAAAGGGTGCTCAGTGGACTTCGCAAGCTCTAGCGGCGGTCCTTCCCGCTCCACCACCTCGGCGAAGATCGTGGTGGCGGGTGGCTTCGGCGTGGGCAAGACCACGTTCGTCGGGGCCGTCTCGGAGATCAACCCGCTGCGTACCGAGGCCGTGATGACGTCCGCGTCCGCGGGCATCGACGACCTCACCCACACCGGGGACAAGACGACCACCACGGTCGCCATGGACTTCGGCCGCATCACCCTCGACCAGGACCTCATCCTGTACCTGTTCGGCACCCCCGGACAGGACCGCTTCTGGTTCATGTGGGACGACCTCGTCCGCGGCGCCATCGGCGCCATCGTCCTCGTCGACACCCGCCGCCTCGCCGACTGCTTCCCCGCCGTCGACTACTTCGAGAACAGCGGCCTCCCCTTCGTCATCGCCCTCAACGGCTTCGACGGACAGCAGCCGTACAACCCGGACGAGGTCCGCGAGGCGCTCCAGATCGGACCCGACACCCCGATCATCACGACGGACGCGCGACACCGCTCGGACGCGAAGTCGGCGCTGATCACGCTGGTCGAGCACGCGCTGATGGCCCGCCTGCGGTAGGCCTGCGGCGCTCAGCCGAGTATGAGAGGGACCCCTTCCTGTGCGCTGTGCGGGAGGGGGTCCCTTTCGTGTACCGGCCCGCACACACCCCGCACGCCAAAGGGCCCCCTCCCGCAGGAGGGGGCCCTTTCAGGACACGGCTCAGCGCCAGCTGTGCGGCGCCCGGAACCCCGGCTCGCGCTCCAGGCGGCGCCACCCCGCGCGCAGGCGGCCGCGGTGGACCGGGACGGTCTCGGCGGGCTGGGCGGCGGCACGGGCCAGGAGCAGCGCGGTGATCGCGGCCACTTCCTCGGGCTCGGCGTGGCCCTTCTCGACGCGAATATCAGGCAGCTTCATGGAAGTCAGTCTCCGTGGATGAGGTTTCCGCAGGGGTACCGGGAGGGAACCGACGGGTTACTGCGGCGGGTTGCCGTGCTTGCGGGACGGCAGGTCCGCGTGCTTGGTGTGGAGCATCGCGAGGGAGCGGATGAGGACCGCGCGGGTGTCCGCGGGGTCGATCACGTCGTCGACGAGGCCACGCTCGGCCGCGTAGTACGGGTGCATCAGCTCGGCCTTGTACTCCTTGACCATCCGGACCCGCATCGCCTCGGGGTCCTCGGCCTCGGCGATCTGCCGCCGGAAGATGACGTTGGCGGCACCTTCGGCGCCCATGACGGCAATCTCGTTGGTCGGCCACGCGTACGTGAGGTCGGCGCCGATGGACTGGCTGTCCATGACGATGTAGGCGCCTCCGTACGCCTTGCGCAGGATCAGGGAGATCCTGGGCACGGTCGCGTTGCAGTACGCGTACAACAGCTTGGCGCCGTGGCGGATGATTCCGCCGTGCTCCTGGTCGACGCCCGGGAGGAACCCGGGGACATCCAGCAGCGTGATGATCGGGATGTTAAAAGCATCGCACATCTGGACAAAGCGCGCAGCTTTTTCGGATGCCTCGATGTCCAGGACGCCCGCGAGGGACTGCGGCTGGTTGGCGACGATGCCGACCACCTGGCCGTCGAGCCGGCCCAGCGCGCAGATGATGTTGCGGGCCCAGCGCTCGTGGACCTCCAGGTAGTCGCCGTCGTCGACGATCTCCTCGATGACCTTGGTCATGTCGTACGGCCGGTTGCCGTCCGCCGGGACCAGGTCGAGCAGGACGTCGCTGCGGCGGTCGACCGGGTCGGAGGGCTCCACGCGCGGCGGGTTCTCGCGGTTGTTCTGCGGGAGCATCGACAGGAGGTAGCGCACCTCGGCGATGCAGGTCTCCTCGTCGTCGTAGGCGAAGTGGGCCACGCCGGACGTCTCGGCGTGGACGTCCGCGCCGCCGAGGCCGTTCTGCGTGATCTCCTCGCCGGTGACCGCCTTGACGACGTCCGGACCGGTGATGAACATCTGGGACGTCTCGCGGACCATGAACACGAAGTCCGTGAGGGCGGGGCTGTAGGCCGCGCCGCCCGCGCAGGGGCCGAGCATCACGCTGATCTGCGGGATGACGCCGGAGGCCCGGGTGTTGCGCTGGAAGATGCCGCCGTACCCGGCGAGCGCGGAGACGCCCTCCTGGATACGGGCGCCCGCGCCGTCGTTCAGCGAGACCAGCGGGGCACCGGCCGCGATGGCCATGTCCATGATCTTGTGGATCTTCGTGGCGTGGGCCTCGCCCAGCGCGCCGCCGAAGATCCGGAAGTCGTGGGCGTAGACGAAGACCGTACGGCCCTCCACCGTGCCCCAGCCGGTGACGACACCGTCGGTGTACGGCTTCTTGGCCTCCAGACCGAATCCGGTGGCCCGGTGCCGGCGCAGCTGCTCGACCTCGTTGAAGGAGCCCGGGTCCAACAGCAGCTCGATGCGCTCCCGGGAGGTCAGCTTGCCCTTGGCGTGCTGCGCCTCGGTCGCCTTCTCGCTCGGGCCGGCCAGGGCCTGGGCACGGATCTCGTGCAGTTCGGCCACTCGCCCGCGTGCGTCCGTCGGCTCACCCGGTGCCTCATCCAAAACGGTCATGTAGCGACCATACGAAGCCGAGTGAGCAAAGCGGCCCGTCGACTCCGTACAGTCTCCGGCGTGTTTTCCTGGTACCCCTGAACAGAACGTCGTCGGCATGCAGGCGAACCGACTGCTCAGGGGGTGTGGGGCTTGTAGGGGTCACACAAAGGCGCGGCGGGCGGCTCAGGCGAGAGTCAGGTCACAGGTGTGGGTGGCGCACGCCGTGCCGGGGGTGATCCGCAGCCGCAGCCGACCGCGCATCGACTCCAGCACCTCGACGGACGCGTCCGCCCGGATCACCTCGCCGAACGGGCCGTTCCAGGTGATCTCCATCGGCTCGCCCGTGCGCGGCGGTTCGCTCACGCAGAGGGTGGCGGCCCTCCCCCGGCGGCATACCAGCACGCTCGCCCCGGCGGAGGCCGTCAGCGGGCCCACCGTACCGGGCTGCCAGAACGTGGCGCCGATCAGCCCGAGCGAGGGCACGTGAACGGCCTGGCAGGCGCTGTCGTTGGCGAGGATCGACAACCAGCGCCGGTCGGCGGCACGGGCCTCGACGGCGTGGCGGGACGCCCCGGGCATGAGCAGATAGGCGTAGCCGGCGTTCACCGGATCGGTGCCGTGGTCCAGCCAGAGGGTCTGCCAGCGTCGGGTGCGGCGTTCCGAGGTGCTGGTGGAGTTGATGTCGGACCAGGCGCCGGTGCGGTCCTCGCGGAGGGTGCGTAGGGCGGGCGCGGGGGTCGGGCTGCCCGGGGTGCCCGCCGGTCGGTCCGAGAAGACCCAGCCGCCGTGGCCCTCCAGGTGCGCCCAGAGTCGGCCGCGTACCAGCGGCGGGTGGGCCGTGCCGCCGGCCGCCCCCAGGTTCCGGTTGTCGACCACCGTCTCCACCGGTACCCCGTCCGCGCAGGTGATGCCCGCTCCGAGGCAGAGCACGCCGTCCGCGAGGCAGAACCACGACTTGCGGGCCTCCAGCGTGGAGCCGAGCCCCTTGAGGTGCTGGCCGATCGCCGCGTACTCGCCGTCCGTGGTGCCGCCGACCCAGCGCGCCGCGGGCTTCGGAGCGCCCCATTCGCCGCCCTCCCGGTCGGCGAGCCGCTTGGTGGAGACGGTGGTGCCGGGGAGGCGGTACCAGTCGACGGTGGGCCAGAACCAGTCCGTGTACTGGTCGCCGTGCCCGGCGGCCCACCAGAGGGTGGCACCCGCGCCCGTGTGCCAGCCGCGCGGGTTCTCGCCGTTGCCGCACTCGTAGTGGGCGATGCGGTCGGAGGCCATGGCGATGTTGACCGCGAAGCCCGGACGACGGTGGACGGCCCGGTCCATGGCGGGAAAGAGACGGTGGCCGACGGGTTCGGGCGCGGCGGCGACCGGGGACGCGGCGACGGCGTGCAGCCTGGCCAGGTCCGCGACGCCGAACTGTCTCGCGGTGAGGATCGGTGTGACCGTGTCACGGGCGATCCACCCCTTGATCCGTCCGTGCCACCGCTCGCGCTCGGCGGGTGTGGCGCCGAGCGCGAGCAGCGCGATGGCGGCGATGATCCCCTGGCCGTGGAAATGGTCGCTCCGCAGGATGTGGCGGTCGTCGCCCTTGAGGTAACCCCGGCTGATGGCACGGCCGTTGACGCTGTCCATCACCAGCCCGTCATGGATCAGCGGCGCGTACGCCCGTTCGACGCCGTCGAGGACGATCTGCCGGTTCGGGTCGGTCACCTCCCACTCGGACCCGGCCAGCAGGGCGAAGAGCCTGCCCAGCCCGTCGAGCATGACCTGGCCGTACGTCCCCGAGTAGGCGACCCAGGTGTGCTGCACGAACGAACCGTCGGCGTACAGCCCGTCCCCGCGGGTGACGTACGGGAAGACCGGCGAGAGGGCGTCCCGGGCCAGGGCGATCTTCTCGGGGGCGCGGCCGAGGATGCCACGCAGGGCCACGCAGCGGCAGAGGTCGACGCGGTTGGCGCCGGTGGAGGTGCCGCCGTACTCGTGGAGCAGCGCGTCGGGGACGAAGTGGTCGATCGCCGCGCAGGCGGCGGCCCGTCGGGCGGGGGTCAGTTCGTCGTACAGGGCGGCCACGATGTCCATCAGGAGGCGGGGGCTGCCGATCTGCCACTCCCACCAGTTGCCGTAGCGGGTGGTGGCGGGGTGGTACACCGTCGCGGTGAGGTGGTCGAGGCCGCGCAGGATGTCGGCGAGGAGGCCGGCGTCGCCGGTGCGGCCGGTGCCCGGCTGTGCGTACGCCTGGGCCATCGTCCACAGACGGCTGTAGCTCTGGGTGATTCCCGCGGGCGGGTCGAAGCGGTGGCCGGGCCAGAGGGAGTCCGCGGTGGGCTCCATGGCCGCGCGGAAGGCGTGGGCGAGGTCGCCGGTCTCCCGCAGCCGGGTGGCGTAGGGCTCGGCGGCGGAGTCGTAACCGGCGCCGAGTGCGATCGTGAGCCAGCGGCGGCGGAGGGTGTCGTACACGTCCTCGTCGGCGGTGGGCCGGCCGGCGGCGTGCGCGGTGGGGGGTGGCGGCGGCGCCAGTGCCGCGGCGAGGAGCAGGACGGTACGGCGAGTGGGGGTCATGCCCATGCCGTCTACCATCTCGTTCGGCCCGGATCAACAGTGAGTGATGGGACGATCACCGTGGCGATACGGTTGAAACTTGAACGGAATAAGTCTACGGTGGGGCGCGTTCAGTTCGTTGAACATTGAACGAGATCACTCAAGGAGTCACGTCATGGGCATCTTCGGCCGCAACAACACGACCACCGAGACCGCCACCGCCACGGCGACCACCTCCGCGGTGAACCCCGAGCTCGCCGCGCTGACCGGTGACTACACGATCGACGCGTCGCACACCACGATCGGCTTCACGGCCCGTCACGCCATGGTCACCAACGTCAAGGGCGGCTTCCTCGACTTCTCCGGCACCCTGCACCTGGACGGCTCGGACCCGACCCGGTCCACCGCCTCCATCGACGTCAAGATGGACAGCATCGACACCGGCAACGCCGACCGTGACGGTCACCTGAAGAGCGCGGACTTCTTCAAGACGGACGAGTTCCCGACGATGACCTTCCGCTCCACCGAGGCGGTCGCCCTCGGGGGCGACGACTACCGCATCACCGGTGACCTCTCGATCCTCGGCACGACCAAGCCGCTCACCATCGACCTGGAGTTCAACGGCGCGGCCAAGGACCCCTTCGGCAACGAGCGCGTCGGCTTCGAGGGCAAGGCGGAGATCCTGCGCTCCGAGTGGGGCCTCACCTGGAACGCGGCCCTGGAGACGGGCGGCGTGCTGGTGTCCGACAAGATCAAGCTGACCTTCGACATCTCGGCGATCCGGAACGCGGGCTGAGCACCGCTGAGAGCTGCCGAGACCTCAGGTTCGACCGAGCGTGAGGACGGGGCGGACCGAGAAGTCGTCGCGGAGACCGTCGCCGTCCTCGCCGTACACGAAGTCGACCAGGTCGGGGTGCGTGTGGGCGGTGGCCGGCGGCAGCCAGGCCAGCAGGCGACCGTACCCGCCGCAGACCGACTCGCCGCCGTCACCACCGCGCACCTCTCCGGTGTCGCCGGTGAGTTCGATGCTGCAGGTGTCGTGGGCGATCCGCAGGCCGAAGGCGTTGGGCGCGTTGTGGGGCCGGTGGGGTCTCCGTAAGGGACGCGGTCGAGGGGGCAGTCGTCGCCCCACCGGAACAGGGTGCCGGCCCCGGCTCCGCAGGCGTGCTCCCACTCGTCGGAGGTGGGCATGCGCAGTCCGCGTTCCGCGAGGACGGCCGGCTTGTCGGCGGGGGCTTCGGTCAGTGGCTCCCCCTCCACCGCCATGAGCACCGCGGGCAGGACGACGGTGCGACGCGGGCTGAGCACCCGCGCGAGGTGCTCCCGCAGGTCGGCGCCGTCTCCGAAGCCCTGCTCCCGACCGGCCGCGTAGTCGGCGCTCTGCTCGGCCGTCGGGCACCAGCCTTCTACGTCGAAGCCGAGGGTGACCCGGCCGCCGGGTATCAGGGCGAACTCCTGCCCGTCCCGCTCGATGCGCGCCCGGTGCGACGCCCCTCCTAGATGCTCGACGGCCTCGACGCCGACCAGCCGACCCCCCACCACTGTGGCGGCCTCACCGGCGACGCGCCGCGCGACGGCCGTCTCGAAGGACCGCCACGGCGCGAGGGTGAGCGCGGCGAGCGGGGTACCGCCGGAGAGGACGGCCGCCGGGTCCGGCGCCGCACCGGAGGAGGCGTGGACTCCGGGGATGTGAGGAGACATGGGAGGGAGCGTGGCACGGGGTCCGACAACGCCCCCGGCCGGCGGCAGGGGCAGGGCAGCGGCTCGTTCGGATGCCGTTCGGCTCGCGTGCGTTCGGCTTGCGTGCGTTCGGCTCGGCTCGGCTCGGCTGTGAGCGGACCGGGGCCGGAGGGTCCGTTCACTCGGCGGATCGGCCGGGCCCCACAGCCGGTCGACCGCGGGTCGCGCGCGGCAGGGCCGGACAGCTCCCACCCCACCCGCCCGCCCGGCCGCCGGCCGCAGCGCCCGTCCGCCCAACGCGCAGCCGGTCAGGTCTCGTTCGGGCGTCCTGTCTCAAGGGTGGTGAGTGCCGACCTCAGTCGGGTCTCACGGGTGCGGGGGGTGCGGGCTCTGAGCAGGGTCAGTACGAGGAGGTATCGGTCCGTCCTGCCCAGGCGTTCGAAGGCGTCGCGGGCGGCGGGGTTGCCGGCGAGGGCGGCCGCGAGGTCGTCGGGGACGGTCGCCTCCTTCTGGGACGCGTACGCCGCCGCCCAGCGCCCGTCCGCCCGGGCCGCGGCCACCTCCGCGAGGCCGCCGGTGCGCATACGGCCGGCGGCGGTCAGTTCGGCCACCCGTCGGACGTTCACCATCGACCAGTCGCCGCCCGGCCGTCGCGGGGTGATCCGCTGCAGGAAGTACGCCTCGTCCAGGCGTCGCCGGATGCCCGTGATCCAGCCGTGGCAGAGGGCCACGTCATTGACCTCCCCGGCGCCGACGGAAGGGATGCCGGACCCCTTCTTCGCGACCTTGACCCAGAGGCCCCCGGTGGTCGGGGCGGGGTGGGCGGTCAGCCAGGCGTCGAGGTGGTCGGCGTCGGGGAACGCCAGGGCTTCCGTGCCTGCGGGAGTGGTCATGCACCGCACGGTACGAGTGAAGCAGGACAGATCCTGACCTAGACGACCGGGTCGTCCAGCACCTGGCCGATCACCCGGCGCTGCCGTCCTTCCGGGTCGGGGCCGGAGAGGCCCGCCGTGGTCACCAGGGCCTTCCACAGCGCCCAGCCACGGGCCCTGCGCCAGGTGTCGTCGGGGAGACCGACCGCCTCACGGAAGATCTTCCGCTCCTCGCCGGTGAAGTACGTCCAGGCCATGACGAGGTCGCAGGCGGGGTCGCCGACGCCGGAGGAGCCGAAGTCGATGACGGCCGAGAGGGTGCCGTTCCTGGCGAGGAGGTTCCCGACGGCGACGTCGCCGTGGAACCACGTCGGCGCCGACGGCCAGGCGGACGTCAGCGCGTCCGCCCAGACGGCCCGGCAGGAGGCGACGTCGACCACGTCCGCCAGCCGGTCCAGGGCCTGCTCGACCTCGTCGCCGTACACGCTGGGGTGGCACCCGCGGAAGTACGAGTGCCGCCCGGCCGCCGGACCCCGGCCCGGCGGGGCCCCGCGCAGGTCGCGCAGGAAGTCACCGAGGTCGCGCGCCAGGCGCGTCCGGTCGATGCCCGGCGCGACCTCGACCGTGTCCCCCGGGAGCCACCGGCGCACCGACCACGCGTACGGGTATCCCGCCCCCGGCCCGCCGACCGCCACCGGTTCCGGCACGGGCAGGGGCACGTGCCGGGCCAGTTCGGGCAGGCAGCGGTCCTCCTTCGCCACGGCCGCGACATAGCCCTGCGCGCTCGGCAGCCGGACGGTCAGTTCCTGGCCCAGCCTGAAGGTGCGGTTGTCCCAGCCCTGCCGGTCGACGGGCCGGACGGGAAGCTCGCTCCAGGCCGGGAACTGCGTCGAGATCAGGGTGCGTACGAGGTGGGGGGTGATGTCGATCACCGGGTCAGTCTGCGCGCCCCCGCGGCCCCCGCGCACGTGCTTTTCCCCGTGCGCGGCGTGAAACCGGCAGTGGGACTGACTGGTTCACGCCTCTTGTGCGAGGGCTTTCGGCGTTCTCATAATCCAGCAACAGAAATTGACCTGGTCATGCCATCAAAGGCGCGTTCCAGTCGCCTTCTTGGCATGCCTGCGTCATGTCTGCGCTTTCGGTCGTACGAGTCATCGCATGTCACCCCCCACGGAAGGCATCACGTTGAAGCGACTCATCACCGCCCTGAAGAGATGCGCGGTCGTCGGCGCCGCCGCCCTCGCCATCGCCAGCCTGCAGCCCGTGTCCGCGGCGACCGCCGCACCGGCGCCGGTCGTCGGCGGAACGCGTGCCGCGCAGGGCGAGTTCCCCTTCATGGTCCGGTTGTCCATGGGCTGTGGCGGCGCGCTCTACACCCAGCAGATCGTGCTCACCGCCGCGCACTGCGTGGGCGCCACCGGCAACAACACCAGCATCACGGCCACGGCGGGCGTCGTGGACCTGCAGAGCACCAGCGGCCGGGTCCAGGTCCGCTCGACCAAGGTGTACCGGGCCCCCGGCTACAACGGCACGGGCAAGGACTGGGCCCTCATCAAGCTCGCCCAGCCGATCAACCTGCCGACGCTGAAGATCGCCACCACCACGCAGTACAACACCGGTGACTTCACCGTCGCCGGCTGGGGCGCGGCCGTCGAGGGCGGCGCCCAGCAGCGGTACATGCTGAAGGCCACGGTGCCGTTCATCAGCGACGCCACGTGCCGGGCCTACGGCGGCCTGTACAGCGGCCTCGTCCCGGGCGAGGAGATCTGCGCCGGCTTCGCCGCGGGCGGCGTCGACACCTGCCAGGGCGACTCCGGCGGTCCGATGTTCCGCCGGGACAACGCCGGTGCCTGGATCCAGGTCGGCATCGTCAGCTGGGGCGACGGCTGCGCCCAGCGCAACGCCCCCGGTGTCTACACCGAGGTCTCCACCTTCGCGTCCCAGATCGCGGCGGGTGCGGCCACGCTCTGAGCTGAGTCCCGCACCAGCTCTCGCACGACGTCCACGGGTCCGGCAGCTCCCCAGTGCCGGGCCCGTGCCCATGTCCGGGGCCGTGTCCGGGGCCATGCCCAATGTCCGTGCCCGTGTCCGGGGCCGGGGCCCCTGTCGGGGCGGGGTCTCAGAAGCCGCCGCCGAAGTCCCCGCCTCCCCCGAAGTCCCCGCCACCGCCGAAGTCCCCGCCGCCGAAGCCGCCGCCGAAGTCGTTCGTGTCGAAGTCGGCGCCCGAGACGTCGCCGCCCCCGTAGCCGGAGGCCGCGCCGAAGTCGCCGTAACCGGAGCCGTACATGGCCGCGTAGGACGGGGTGGCCATCATGCTGCCGAGCATCGTGCCGACGAGGAGGCCGGGGAGGAGACCGCCGCCGTAGTAGCCGCCCGCCCAGGGGCCGTAGGCCGGGCCGGCGTCCCAGTAGGGGCGGCGGCCGCCGGACGCCGTGTCCACCTCGCGGATCATGGGGTCCCGGCCGTCGGAGAGGCGTGCCTGATCGGCGGCGCAGACCGGGACCTCGCGTTCGGCGCCGAGGCCGGGGGTAAACGGGACGTCCGCGACGGAGGGGCCGTGGCGGGGGTCGAAGAAGCAGGGGGCCCGGCGTTCGGGGAGGGGGCGGCCCTCCCGGCGGGCGGCGAGCTGGGCGAGGGAGAAGCGGCCGTCCTCCAGGGTCCGGGTGACGGCACGGACGTCCTCGGGCCGGACAGCCGCCGCCATGAGCGACTTGGCCTGCTCGTACGCGTCCAGGGCCCGTTCGTAGTCGGCGCGCATCGCGTCGTCCGCGCCCAGTTCGGCCGGGTGGAAGTCCAGGCGGTCCAGTTCCTCGCCGAAGGCCGTGATGTCCTCGTCCACCACGACGGCGAGCCGGGCCAGCGCCTCGCGGCGTTCCTCCTCCTTGCGGCGGCGGTTCCGGCGCACCAGCGCGTACGCGCCCACGCCGCCCGCCGCGACGACCGCTCCCCCCACCACCAGCGCGCCCGTGTCCACGCCCTCGTCGCCGCCGCTCCAGCTCGACGGGGCCGTGCCGCCGGGGTTGCTGCGCAGGGCGTCGTCCACGAAGTCGTCGAGCTGGGCCTTCGGGTCGTCGACGCCCTGGACCGCGGAGACCAGGTTCGCCACGGCCTGCCGGCTCAGCACACTGCTGTCGGCGCGGGCGTCGAACCGGTCGCCGAGGCGGACGGAGTACAAGCCGGTCACACCGGTCTCGGTGCGGAGGTTGCGGAAGAGGTCCTGGGCCGGATAGCCGGCCGGGAGCACCGCCACGAAGACCGGCTCGTCCGCGTCCTCGATCGTGTCGGCGAGGGCGTCGGCGTCCGCCCGGGAGAGCAGGCCGGAGGCGGCCGGGTCGACGTAGACGGGGCTCTCCCGCAGGGCCGCGGCCACGGTGGAGAGATCGGTGGCCGCGTGCGCGCCCGGCGCGGCGACGGCCAGCACCGCGAGGGCGGCGAGCGCCATGGCGGCGAACGGCATCATGAGGAGGCGGAACAGACGTCGGACCGGTGCGCCTTTCATACCTTCGAAGCTACCTCGATCCGGTTGCGAACGGATGATCCCCTTTTGTGAACCGGATGGTCTCCGTCCGTGAAAGGGTGCTCCTCGTCCATGAACGGACGATCCCCGTCCGTGACCTGATGGGAGCCGACCGTCGACTTGGGCGTGCGCCCGGACGGCTGTACAACCGTTCGAGACGGGTGCGGCGCACGCACTCGGGGGCGACGGGATCACGGGGGGCTGGCGGAATGCTACGGAGAGTTCTCGCGCTGGTGGGCGCGGTGGGCGGGGCGGTGCTGTTGAGCGGTTGCGGACCCGAGGTCCTGCCGCTGGCCGGGGTGACGATGGACGGCGACGGGTCACCCCGGGTGCTGGTCCGGCCGTGCGGGGACGCCACCTACACGGCGCCGGGACTCGCGGGCTGGGCCGGCTCCGGGGAGGACGAGCCCAGCGAGGACGAGACGGACACGACGGTCTGGGAGACGGACGGCGAGTGGTCGGGGGACACGGAGTTCCCGCTGTTCTCACCGCCGGCCGCGTGGGACGCCGAGACACGGGGCGAGCAGCGTCTTCTGGCGGGCCACACCTACGAGTTCGCGTTCTACGCCCACACCGACGACCAGGTCGACGGGGCCGTGACCTTCACCGGCGCCGACCTCGCGAAGCTGAAGCCGGGGCGGGTGTGGGCCGACGACCGGGTCATGAGCGCGAAGGAGTTCGAGGAGCGCACCGAGCGGGCCTGCTGACGGCTCGGTCACCGGCACCGGGCGCCTTCCCGGCGACGGACGCGGCGGGGCCCCGGCAGCGGCCCGGACGGACCCTCGCCGCGTCCGTCCGGGCCGCCGGTTCGTCACTCCGCCGGTTCCACACCCGCCCGCAGCAGCCCGTACGTGTAGGCGTCCTCCAGCGCCTGCCACGACGCGGCGATCACGTTGTCGGCGACCCCGACCGTGGACCACTCGCCCGTGCCGTCCGTCGTGGAGATGAGGACGCGGGTCGTGGAGTTGGTGCCGTGCTTGCCCTCCAGGATGCGCACCTTGTAGTCGACCAGCTCCAGCTTGGCGAGCTGGGGGTAGATCTTCTCCAGGGCGACCCGCAGGGCGCGGTCGAGGGCGTTGACGGGGCCGTTGCCCTCGGCCGTGGCGACGATGCGCTCGCTCTTGGACCACAGCTTGACGGTGGCCTCGTTGGCGTGGCTGCCGTCGGGGCGGTCCTCGACGATGGCCCGCCAGGACTCGGTGCGGAAGTAGCGCTGCGGCTTGCCCGCCACCTCGTCGCGCAGCAGGATCTCGAAGCTCGCGTCGGCGGCCTCGTACGTGTAGCCCTTGAGCTCGCGCTCCTTGACCCGCTCGACGACGCGGCCCACCAGCTCGCGGTCGTCGCCGAGGTCGACGCCCAGTTCCTTGCCCTTGAGCTCGATGGAGGCACGGCCCGCCATGTCGGAGACGAGCATCCGCATGGTGTTGCCGACCTGCTCGGGGTCGATGTGCTGGTACAGGTCCGGGTCGACCTTGATCGCGGAGGCGTGCAGGCCGGCCTTGTGCGCGAAGGCGGAGACACCGACGTACGGCTGGTGGGTGGAGGGCGTGAGGTTGACGACCTCGGCGATGGCGTGGGAGATCCGGGTCATCTCGCGCAGGGCGCCCTCGGGGAGGACCTTCTTGCCGTACTTCAGCTCCAGCGCGGCGACGACCGGGAAGAGGTTGGAGTTGCCGACACGCTCGCCGTAGCCGTTGGCGGTGCACTGGACGTGGGTCGCGCCGGCGTCGACGGCGGCCAGGGTGTTGGCGACCGCGCAGCCGGTGTCGTCCTGGGCGTGGATGCCGAGGCGGGCGCCCGTGTCGGCGAGCACGGTGGCGACCACGGCCTTGACCTGCGCCGGCAGCATGCCGCCGTTGGTGTCGCAGAGGATCACGACGTCGGCGCCGGCTTCGGCGGCGGCGCGGACGACGGCCTTGGCGTACTCGGGGTTGGCGCGGTAGCCGTCGAAGAAGTGCTCACAGTCGACGAAGACCCGGCGGCCCTGCGCGCGCAGATGGGAGACGGTGTCGCGGACCATCTCCAGGTTCTCGTCGAGGGTGGTGCGCAGGGCGAGTTCCACATGACGGTCGTGGGACTTGGCGACGAGGGTGATCACCGGGGCGCCGGAGTCGAGCAGGGCCCTGACCTGCGGGTCCTCGCTCGCCTTGCCGCCCGCGCGGCGGGTGGCGCCGAACGCGACCAGCTGGGCGTGCTTGAAGTCGATCTCTTTCCGGGCGCGGGCGAAGAACTCGGTGTCGCGCGGGTTCGCGCCGGGCCAGCCGCCCTCGATGAAGCCGACGCCGAAGTCGTCCAGGTGCCGTGCGATGGCCAGCTTGTCCGCGACCGTGAGGTTGATGCCCTCACGCTGGGCGCCGTCGCGCAGGGTGGTGTCGAAGACGTGGAACGAGTCGTCGAGCTCGCTGGTGTCCGTCATGGTCTCAAGGCTCCTGTGTTGGATCTCGGTCGTACCGGAATGACCGGCTCCACCGTCCTCCAATGATCCCTCGCGCTGCGCTCCCGGCTGTAGGTGGGCCAGAAAAGCGAAAAACCCCTCGCGGGTGCGAGAGGTCTGCGCGCGGGTCGAGAACGACGGTGTCCGCCCGTACCTGGTCGTACGTGGCGGTCACTGCGGACCGGCGCGCCTGCTGCCAATAATCATGGCGAACGAGAGCACGGGGGCAGTCTGGCACAGACCGGTCCCGTGCTCACCCTCCGTCTCAGGATGCGAACAGTGCGCTGATCACCCGCCGGGATCGGGGCCGGGCCCCGGACTCGGGGCGCGGTCCGGTCGTGGTCACGGGCCGGCGTGCGGACCGAGGGGGCCGGGGCCGGTGCGCCCTCCTGGCGCGGCGGGAGTTTCCCCGGCCCGGCTCAGCCCAGGGACTCGTCGAGGAACTCCCGCACGTGCGCCAGGATCCGGGCGCGGTCGGTCCCGCGCAGTCCGATGGCCACATGGATGGAGAAGCCGTCGAGCAGGGCCCGCAGCCGGGCGGCGAAACGGTCCGGGTCGACCGCGCGGAACTCCCCCGACGACACGCCCTCCGCGAGCAGGGCCACCAGGTCGCGGTGCCAGGCGCCCTCGATGGCGGCCTGACGGTCGCGGGCGTCGTCGTCGGCGTTCTGCGAGCGGTTCCAGACCTCCAGCCAGAGGGTCCAGTGGGGATCGCGGTGCCCGTCGGGAACGTACAGGTCGACGTACGCCGCCAGCCGCTCGCGGGCGGTGCCCGTGCGGGTGAGCAGCCGGGCGCGCTCCGCGCCGAGCCGGCCCTCGCTCCACTCCAGGGTCCGCAGCAGCAGTTCGTCCTTGGAGTGGAAGTAGTACAGGAGGTGGCCGCTGCTCATCCCGACCTCCCGGCCGAGCGCCGCCATGGTGAGTTTCTCCAGCCCCCGCTCGGCGATCATTCCCATGGCCGCCCCGAGCACGTCCTCGCGGGGCGGGGCGCTGCCGCGCCGGCGGGCGCCTCCCTGACGGCCCGGCGGACCCGGCGGCGCGTGCGATGACGGGTGCGCGGACGCGTCCGGGGTCGCGTCCGAGGTCGCGTCCGAGGTCGCGTCCGGCGACGGATGCCGTGGCGGGTGCGGTGGTGGCGTGGTCATCCGTACGTTTCTACCTGACGCCCGTCCTCGGCTGCTGCTGGGTGACGCAGTGGATGCCTCCGCCGCCCGCGAAGAGCGTGCGGGCGTCGACGAGCGTGACCGTCCGTTCCGGGAACAGCCGGCGGAAGATCCCGGCGGCGGTCGCGTCGCGCGGGTCGTCGAAGCCGCACAGGACGACTCCGCCATTGCAGAGGTAGTGGTTGATGTAGGAGTAGTCCGCCCAGCGGCCGTCGGCCTCCAGCACGGTCGGGGCCGGGACCTCCACCACCTCCAGGCTCCGCCCGCGCGCGTCGGTCGCGGCCCGGAGCAGGCCGATGATCTCCCGGGTGATCTCGTGGTCGGGGTGGGCGGGGTCCGGCTGGGAGTGGGCGACGACCACGCCGGGGCGCGCGAAGGCCGCCACGATGTCGACATGGCCGAGCGTGCCGAAGCCGTCCGGGGGATAGTCGCCGGTGAGGCCGCGCGGCAGCCAGATCGCCCTGCTGGTGCCGAGGTGGGCGTGGATCTCCGCCTCGGCCTCCTCGCGGGTCCAGCCGGGGTTGCGTTCCGGGCCGAGCTGCACGGTCTCGGTGAGCAGGACGGTGCCCTCGCCGTCGACATGGATCGCCCCGCCCTCGTTGACGAGCTTGGAGGCGTACGTCCGCGCGCCCGCGAGGTCCGCCACCTGCCCGGCGATCTCGGCGTCGTGCTCCCAGCGGGCCCAGGGCTGGGCTCCCCAGCCGTTGAACCTCCAGTCGACGGCGGCGAGTTCACGCCCGTTCGTGAGGAAGGTCGGCCCGATGTCCCGCATCCAGGCGTCGTCCAGCGGGCGTTCGACCGTGTCGACGCCCTCCCCGAGCAGCGCGCGCGCCTGCCGCGACTGCCCCGGCCCGCACACCACCGTCACGGGTTCGAAGCGGCGGACCGCACGGGCGACCGACGCCCAGGCGAGGCGGGCCTCCGCGAGGTCCGCCGGGTCCTCGAAGGTCGGGTTCGGTCCCGGCCACGCCATCCAGGTGCGCTCGTGCGGAGCCCACTCGGGCGGCATGCGGAAACCGTCGGCGGCGGGTGTGGTCATGGGGGTGGCTCCTCAGAGGAAGTACAGGCGGTTGAGGGAGACCGACTCGGCGGGCTCGGAGTGCAGCGGTTCACCGTCGAGGGTGACCAGGCCGGTGCGCCGGTCCACGTCGACCGATCCGGTACGGGAGTTGAGCCGCAGGTCGGCCGGGCCGATCCCGCGCGTGCCGCGCACGGCGACCCTGCGCCGCCGGGTGGGCATCGAGTCGCCCCCCTGGTCGAGGGCGGCCTGCGCGACGAAGGCGACGGAGAGGTCGGCCGGGGTGGCGCCGTGCGCCCCGAACTGCGGTCCGAGCACGAGGGGTTCGCAGGTGTCGGTGGCCGCGTTCGGGTCGCCGACGACGCCGTACGCCGGGAAGCCGGACTTGAGCACGAGCTGGGGCTTGGCCCCGAAGTACTCCGGCCGCCACAGCACGAGGTCCGCCAGCTTGCCGACCTCGATCGAGCCGATCTCGTGCGCGAGGCCGTGGGCGATGGCGGGGTTGACGGTCAGCTTGGCGATGTAGCGAAGGACGCGCTCGTTGTCGTGGCCCTCGTCCGGGGCGCCCCGTTCGGCCTTCATCTTCCCGGCCATCGCGAAGGTCCGGCGGACGGTCTCCCCCGCGCGGCCCATCCCCTGCGCGTCCGAGGAGGTGATGCCGATCGCGCCCAGGTCGTGCAGGACGTCCTCCGCCCCCATCGTGCCGGCTCGGATGCGGTCGCGGGCCAGGGCTGCGTCGCCGGGCAGGTCGGTCTTGAGGCCGTGGGCGGCGACGATCATCCCGTAGTGCTCGGCGACGGCGTCCCTGCCGAAGGGGAGGGTGGGGTTGGTGGAGGAGCCGATGACGTTCGGGACCCCGGCCATCTTCAGGACGTTCGGCACATGCCCGCCGCCGCAGCCCTCGATGTGGAAGGCGTGGACCGTGCGTCCCTCCAGCACGCGCAGGGTGTCCTCGACCGACAGGCACTCGTTCAGCCCGTCGCTGTGCAGGGCGACCTGGACGTCGTGCTCCTCGGCGACGCGCAGCGCCGTGTCCAGCGCCCGGGTGTGGGCGCCCATGTCCTCGTGCACCTTGAAGCCGCTGGCCCCGCCCTCGGCGAGCGCCTCCACCAGCGGGGCGTCGCCGGAGGAGGAACCCCGGCCGAGGAAGCCGATGTTGACCGGCCAGGCGTCGAACGCGTTGAACGCGTGGCGCAGCGCCCAGGGCGAGTTGACCCCGACGCCCCAGACCGGCCCGAACTCCTGCCCGATGATCGTCGTCACGCCGGAGGCGAGCGATGCCTCCATGATCCGCGGCGAGAGGAGGTGGACATGGGTGTCGACGGCACCGGCGGTGGCGATCAGCCCCTCGCCGGACACGATGGACGTGCCCGTGCCGACGACCACCTCGACCCCGTCGAGGGTGTCGGGGTTCCCGGCCCGCCCGATCGCGCTGACCCGGCCCTCCCGGATGCCGATCGACACCTTGCGGACGCCCTGCACCGCGTCGATCACCACGACGTTGCTGATCACGACGTCACAGGTCTCGCGGACGGCGGCCGCCTTGAGGTGCAGCCCGTCCCGCGCGGTCTTCCCGAAGCCGGCCAGGAACTCGTCGCCGTACCGCTGGGAGTCCGACTCGACCCGGATCACGAGTCCCGAGTCGCCGAGCCGGATCCGGTCGCCGGCGCGGGGGCCGTGGGTGGCGGCGTACGCGTACGGATCGACGCTCATCGGTCCGCCCCCAGGTATCCGCAGGCGGCGGCCCGGTGAAGGGCCTCCTCCCTGGCGCCCGGCGCGTCCAGTTCCCCGTCGACGAGACCGGCGAACCCGATCGCGACCCGGTCACCCCCGATCGGCACGAGCCCGACCTCGACCCGTTCCCCCGGCCCGAACCGCACCGAGGACCCGGCGGGGACCGCGAGCCGCATCCCGTACGCCGCCGCCCGCGCGAAGTCGAGCCGCGGGTTGGCCTCGAAGAAGTGGAAGTGGGAGGTGACCGAGACGGGCACGTCGGCGGTGTTGGTGACCGTCAGCCGCACGACGGCACCGGGGTCGGAGTGTGCCGCGCCCGGCAGGAGCCCGCCGGGGCCCGGTTCCCCCGGTGCGCCGCCGATCGGGTCGGGGACCACGGCGAGCCGTGACCCGTCCTCGAACACCGCCTCGACATGCACCTCCCGCACGATGTCCGCCACGCCCGGCAGCACGTCGTCGGGGCCGAGCAGGCTCCGCGCCCGGTCGATCGCCTCGGCGAGCCGCAGCCCGTCCCGCGCCGCCTCGCACACGGCGTCGGCGACGAGGGCGGTCGTCTCGGGCACGTTCAGCCGCAGGCCGCGCGCACGGCGGGCCCGGGCCAGCTCGGCGGCGCCGAAGAGGAGCAGGCGGTCGCGTTCGGTGGGGGTCAGTCGCATGCGGCGACACCTCCTTGCGGTCCGTGATTTAGAACGTCACTCTAAACACGGAACACAGGAAGGGGAAGGGCAGAAGAGTTCTGCCTGCAGAATGGGCTGCACCGGAGCCCTGACCTTTTCGAGCAGCGCTCTATTGTCCGTGCGAGACGCCGTGCACCGTCCGAGATTCCCGGACCTCCTCGTCCTCGGTGAGCGCGCCCGAGGTCAGGGCCCCGCCCAGGAGCGCGGTGAGCGAGAGTGCCGCGACGGCGAGGACGGCCCGGCGCCGGAGCCGGAGCGGACGCGCGGTGCGCACGGTGCGCACGGCCGGGACCCGTCCCCGGACCTCTCCCGGGACCGCCTCCGGGACCTCGCCCCGGACCTCCTCCGGCCCGCAGGCGATGCGGCGTCGCGCGTCCGTCCACGCCTCGGCCTCGGCCCCCCGCAGTCCACAGGCCGCGACGAACGCGGCGACCGGCTCCTCTCGGGGCAGACTTTCCCGGCCGAGCATGGTCGCCGCCGTGGAGTGGGGCAGGACGTGGCCCGCCTCGGCGGCCCGGCGCTCCAGCCGGCGGTAGCTCAGGCCGGACCACGCCTTGAGGCGCCCGAGGCCCGCGACGAAGGCGGCGGGATCGGTGTCGGGCGGTGTGGGAGGTGCGGTGGTCATCGGGTTCCCCCTCGTTGAGCTGGACATACACGGACTCGTACAAGCTCGAACACCTCCACAGCTTGAGGAGGCGGGAGAACGGCGGTCAACCTCGGTGCGCACCGCCCCGCTCCGAGACCACCGGGAGGTCACATGGGTCCGCCCCGCCGTTCGCCCCAGCCCCGTACGAGAGCCAGGAGTGCCGCGCTGTTCGCGGCGGCACTGGCACTCGGCGTGCTCGCTCCCCTGCCCGTCGGCGGGCCGGCGTCCGAGGCCGGGCCGCCCGGCGTCGACCCGTCGATCGCCGACTTCGTCCACCGCACGCTGCCCCGGGACGGCGGCGGCACCGTTCTCGCCGCACGCGGCGACGAACTGGCGTACTGCGCGGGCTTCGGCACGGCGGACAGCGCGGCCGGCATCGCGGCGAGCTGCCGCACGGTCTACGACGTCATGTCGATGACCAAGCAGTTCACGGCGGCGGCGATCCTGAAGCTGGAGGTGCTGGGCAGGCTGCGGGTGACCGACCGGATCGACCGGCACCTGGGACCGGTGCCGGAGGACAAACGCGGGATCACGGTCGAGCATCTGCTCACCCACACCTCCGGCCTCGTCGAGGGCCTCGGCGACGACTACGCGCCCGTCTCGCGCGAGGAGCTGGTGCGCGGGGCACTGGCCTCGAAGCTCCGCTCCGCGCCGGGCACGAGGTTCCACTACTCCAACACCGGCTACAGCCTGCTCGCCGCGATCGTGGAGAAGGCATCGGGAGAGGGCTACGAGGCGTTCCTGGCCCGGCATCTGTTCGCGCCGGCCGGGATGAGGCGGACCGGATACGTGCTGCCCCGGTGGCCACGGCGGCTCGTCGCGGTGGAGTACGACGACCGGGGGCGGAGCAGGGGCAGGCCCTTCGACCACCCCTGGGCCGCCGACGGGCCGTACTGGAACCTGCGCGGCAACGGCGGGATGCTCTCGACCGCCGAGGACGTGTTCCGCTGGCACCGGGCGCTGCTGGGCGAGGAGGTCCTGCCGGCGCGGGCCCGGGACAAGCTGTTCGAGCCGCGTGTCCGGGAGCCCGGCTCGACGAGTTCGTACGGCTACGGCTGGAGCGTACGGGACACCCCGGACGGCCCCTTCGCCTGGCACGACGGCGGCAACGACTGGTCCCTGGGTCTCCTCGGCCGCTCCCCGACCGACGGTGTCCTCGTCTTCTGGATCAGCAACCAGGCATCACGGGAAGGCGGGTGGAACCTGGAGGACGTGGCGCAGGAGCTGACCCTGGGTCTGGTGGAACGGGTGCGTGCGGAGCGGGCATGAGGGGCCGCGCCGCCGGACGGGCACGAGGAGCGGCGGCGGCCGACCGGGCGGACCGGCCCGGTCGGCCCGGCGCGCTCAGCCCAGTTCGTGCATCCAGCCGTGCTTGTCCTCCACCGTGCCGCGCTGGATGTTCAGCAGCGCCTCGCGGAGCTTGAGGGTGACGGGGCCGGGCTCGCCGGCGGACTGCTGCCAGGTGGCGCCGGTGCGCTTGACCGTGCCGACGGGGGTGATGACGGCGGCCGTGCCGCAGGCGAAGACCTCGGTGAGGGCGCCGCTCTCGGAGTCGGCCTGCCACTGGTCGATGGAGATCCGGCCCTCCTCGGCGCCGTACCCGAGGTCGGCGGCGACGCTGAGGAGCGAGTCACGGGTGACTCCCTCCAGGATCGACCCGGTGAGGGTGGGCGTGACGATGCGGTCGCCGTACACGAAGTACAGGTTCATGCCGCCCAGTTCCTCGACCCACTTGCGCTCGACCGCGTCGAGGTAGCAGACCTGTGCGCAGCCCTCGGCCGCCGCCTCGGCCTGGGCCAGCAGGGAGGCCGCGTAGTTGCCGCCGGTCTTGGCGTCGCCCATGCCGCCCGGGACGGCGCGGACGTGGTCCTCGGAGACCCAGATGGAGACGGGCTTCACGCCGCCGGGGAAGTACGCCCCGGCCGGGGAGGCGATGACCAGGAAGAGGTACTCGTTGGCCGGCTTGACGCCCAGGCCGACCTCGGTGGCGATCATGAAGGGGCGCAGGTAGAGGGACTCCTCGCCGCCGTGGGCCGGGACCCATGCCTGGTCCTGGCGCACCAGCGCGTCACAGGCCTCGATGAACGTCTCGACCGGCAGTTCCGGCATCCCGAGCCGCCGGGCGGAGGAGCGGAAGCGCTGGGCGTTCTTCTCCGGCCGGAAGGTGGCGACGGTTCCGTCCGGCTGCCGGTAGGCCTTCAGCCCCTCGAAGATCTCCTGCGCGTAGTGCAGGACCATGGTGGCCGGGTCGAGGGAGAGCGGCGCGTACGGAACGAGCTGGCCGTCGTGCCAGCCGCGGCCCTCTGTCCACTTGATGACGACCATGTGGTCGGTGAAGTGGCGGCCGAAGCCGGGGTCGGCCAGGATCGCCTCGCGCTCCGCGTCGGAGAGTGGCGAGGCCGAGGGCTTGAGCTCGATCGTGGGCGTCGTCATGAGTGGTTGTCCTTCACCGGTTGTGTGTGACGGGCCGCGCTCACGTCCGCACTGCCGGCGGCGACTGCTTGGACGTCCGAGCATTGCCTCATTCGGCGGCTCCGCGTTCGATTATCGCAAGCGGAGTCGACGGAAGAAAACGGCGTGAATGCGACCCAGGGATGATGGTGACACCCGGCGGGACCATGGGGAAGCCATACGGAAGCCGCCGGGTGCTGGTGCGACCCGGCGGCTTCGAGGAAATTCGAGTGGCGCGGCGGGTCAGCCGGCTACTCGTACGGCGAGGGCGTCGCCGATCTCGTCCGTCGAACGGGCGGGCTTGCCGACGCGCTCCGCGAGGTCGGCGGAGACGGCCTCCTCGATCCGCGCGGCCTCGGCCTCGTGGCCGAGGTGGCGCAGGAGCAGGGCGACGGACAGGACCGTGGCGGAGGGGTCGGCCTTGCCCTGGCCGGCGATGTCCGGGGCCGAGCCGTGCACGGGCTCGAACATGGACGGGAACTCGCCGGACGGGTTGATGTTGCCGGAGGCCGCGACGCCGATGCCACCGGAGACGGCCGCGGCGAGGTCGGTGATGATGTCGCCGAAGAGGTTGTCGGTGACGATCACGTCGAAACGGGCGGGGTCGGTGACGAGGTAGATCGTCGCCGCGTCCACGTGGATGTAGTCGGTGGTGACCTCGGGGAACTCCTCGGCCACCTTGTTGAAGATGTTCGTCCACAGGTGACCGGCGAAGGTCAGCACGTTGTTCTTGTGGACGAGGGTGAGCTTCTTGCGCGGGCGGGCCTGGGCGCGGGCGAAGGCGTCACGGACCACGCGCTCGACACCGAAGGCCGTGTTCACGGAGACCTCGGTGGCGACCTCGTGCTCGGTGCCCTTGCGGATGGTGCCGCCGTTGCCGGTGTACGGGCCCTCGGTGCCTTCGCGGACCACGACGAAGTCGATCTCGGGCTGGCCGGCCAGCGGGGTGGCGACACCCGGGAGCAGCTTCGAGGGACGCAGGTTCACGTGGTGGTCGAAGGCGAAGCGGAGCTTGAGCAGGAAGCCGCGCTCCAGGACTCCGGACGGGACGCTCGGATCGCCGATGGCACCCAGCAGGATCGCGTCGTGCTGCTTCAGCGCGTCGAGGTCGGCCTCGGTGAGGGTCTCACCGGTGGCGTGATAGCGCTGGGCGCCGAAGTCGTACTCCTTGGTCTCCAGCTTCACGTCCTGCGGAAGGACGGCGGAGAGGACCTTGAGCCCCTGGGCCACGACTTCCCTGCCGATGCCGTCACCGGGGATCACTGCGAGATTGAGGCTGCGAGACATGACGGCACCGTACTCCTTGTCCCAGGGGATGACATGGGGTGTCCGCGATACGGACGAGAGGTACGGTGGCGCTGCTCACACGTCACCACGCGTTCACCCTTATGCGGGGCGGGCGTTGGGATTCGCTGGGAACTTCGTCCTCATGGATATACCCGACTTCGGCATCCCGCCGCAGCTCGCGCGCCGGATGAGCATGGCCGAGCAGCACGAGTACCTGCGTACGAAGCTGACGCGCCGCCGCACGCTGGTGACGGCGGGCTCGCTGGCGGCGGGCGGGCTGCTGACCGGCTGCGGCGGCTCCGGTTCGCCGGACTCGGCGCCCTCGACGACCTCCGCCGCGTCGCCCGCCACCTCCCGGGCCCCCGGCTCGGCCGTCGTCCCCTTCGGCCGCCATCTGGCCTTCGGCGGCGACCCCCGGACGCAGATGCGGGTCTCCTGGCAGGTGCCGCTCGCGGTGCGGAAGCCCTACGTGCGGGTGGGCCTGAGGCCCGAGGAACTGAGCCGGAAGATCGACGCCGAGGTCCGCGACCTGCACACGCCGGGGGTCGAGGGCGTCCGCCTGGAGCTGGAGCAGTACTACCTGCACGCGGCCCTGGACGGCCTGCGCCCCGGCACGACGTACTACTACGGTGTCGGTCACGAGGGCTTCGACCCGGCGGCCCCGGCCCGCCGCTCGACGATCGGCACCTTCCGCACGGCGCCCGCCGCACCGGAGAAATTCGTGTTCACGGCGTTCGGCGACCAGGGTGTCGGCAAGGCGGCGGCCGCCAACGACAACCTGATCGTCCGCCAGAAGCCCGCGTTCCACCTGCACGCCGGCGACATCTGCTACGCGAACGGCAACGGCAAGGGTGTGGAGTCGGACGGCTACGACCCGGGGTTCTGGGACCTGTTCCTCAAGCAGAGCGAGCCGGTGGCCCGGTCCGTGCCGTGGATGGTGACGACCGGCAACCACGACATGGAGGCCTGGTACTCACCGGACGGCTACGGCGGGCAGCTCGCCCGCTGGTCCCTCCCGGACAACGGCTTCGATCCTCGTTCGGCGCCGGGGGTGTACTCGTTCACCTACGGCAACGTCGCCTTCGTGGCGCTGGACGCGAACGACGTGTCGTACGAGATCCCCGCCAACCTCGGCTACTCCGGCGGCCGGCAGACCACGTGGCTGGACCGGAAGCTGAGGGAACTGCGGGCGGCGAAGGGCGTCGACTTCATCGTCGTCTTCTTCCACCACTGCGCCTACTCGACGTCCTCGCACGCCTCCGACGGCGGCATCCGCGACAGCTGGCTGCCCCTGTTCGCGAAGCACGAGGTGGACCTGGTGATCAACGGCCACAACCACGTCTACGAGCGGACCGACGCCGTCAAGGGCGGCAAGGTCGGCAGGGAGGTGCCGATCGGGGCGTCGACCGACCCGACCCGGGACGGCATCGTGTACGTCACGGCGGGCGGGGGCGGGCGTGACCTGTACGGCTTCCCGTCCGGTGTGAAGGAGAGCTACGAGGGACACATCACCCGCCACGACGCCGTCGAGACCTTCGAGTGGACCAAGTCCCGCAGGTCGAAGGCGGAGACGGTGGAGTGGTCGCGGGTGCGCTACCGGGGCTTCTCGCTGCTCTCGGTGGAGGCGGAGAGCGGCGCGCGAGCGGTCCTGAAGGTGTCGGCGCTGGCCCAGGACGGCGAACGGATCGACCACTTCGAGGTGCGGCGCGGCGCGTGAGCCGTCCGCTCACGGCCGCACCGCACCCCGACACGGGGGCGGCTCCCGGCGGATGGGTGGGCTCAGTGCCCGGTCGAACCGCCGTTGTCCCTGCGGTCGAGGGCGCGCTGCAGGGCGGCGGCGGCGTTCTTGCGGTCGGACTCGGTGGTCCGGGAAACGTGGCGGACTCGGCGGCGGACGGTCGTCTCGGCCATGGGAATCGACTCCTTCGAGGCAATCCGGAGTTCGGAAACGGGGGGTGTACGAGACGCCGGAAGGGGCGGGGAGCGGGGCCGCAGGGGTTGCCTGCCTAGGGCTCCGGCTCACGACCGCCATTCGCTGGATCGAGCGAGACGTTCGGCTCCTACAAAGCTAGGTGAGGCCGGCGCATCTGTCTCCACAATTAGTCGGACTTCCTACTATCTGAGACGGTGGATTGGGTCACACGCCGTTGACCTGGCCTTTTCACTTCCGTCACACGGCGACGCCCCCGGTCCCGGGTCACGGGATCGGGGGCGTCGCAGCAGCGCCGGGCCGGGCGTCCGGGTCAGCCCATGTGCGGGTAGGTGTAGTCCGTCGGCGGGACCAGGGTCTCCTTGATGGCGCGGGTCAGGGTCCAGCGCATCAGGTTCTGCGGGGCCCCGGCCTTGTCGTTGGTCCCCGACGCGCGACCGCCGCCGAAGGGCTGCTGGCCGACGACGGCGCCGGTGGACTTGTCGTTGATGTAGAAGTTGCCGGCCGCGTACCGCAGCTTCTCCATCGTGTACGCGGCGGCCGCGCGGTCGCCCGAGATCACCGACCCCGTCAGGGCGTAGGCGGACACCGACTCCATCTGGGTCAGCATCTCCTCGTACCGGTCGTCCTCGTAGACGTGCACGGCGAGGAACGGGCCGAAGTACTCGGTGGTGAAGACCTCGTTGGCGGGGTCGGTGCACTCGACGACGGTCGGGCGCACGAAGTAGCCGACCGAGTCGTCGTAGGTGCCGCCCGCGACGATCGTGCAGGCCGGGTCGGCCTCGGCACGGTCGATGGCGGCCTTGTTCTTGGCGAAGGAGCGTTCGTCGATGACGGCGCCGATGAAGTGGGACAGGTCGGTGACGTCGCCCATGGTCAGGTGCTCGACCTCGGCGGCGAACTCCTCCTTGAAGCCGGAGTTCCAGATCGACGCCGGGATGTACGCCCGCGAGGTCGCGCTGCACTTCTGGCCCTGGTACTCGAAGGCGCCCCGGGTGAGGGCGGTCTTGAGGATCGCGCGGTCGGCGGACGGGTGGGCGACCACGAAGTCCTTGCCGCCGGTCTCGCCGACCAGCCGCGGGTACGAGCGGTACTTCTCGATGTTCGCGCCGACCGTCTTCCACAGGTACTGGAAGGTCCTGGTCGAGCCGGTGAAGTGGATGCCGGCGAGGTCGGGGTGTTCGAGAGCGACCTCGGAGACGGCGATGCCGTCGCCGGTGACGAGGTTGATGACGCCCTTGGGCAGGCCCGCCTCCTCCAGCAGCTCCATGAGCAGCACGGCGGCGTGGGTCTGCGTGGGACTCGGCTTCCAGACCACCACGTTGCCCATGAGGGCCGGGGCGGTCGGCAGATTGCCCGCGATGGCGGTGAAGTTGAAGGGGGTGATCGCGTAGACGAAACCTTCGAGCGGGCGGTGGTCGAGCCGGTTCCAGACACCCGGGGAGTTGGCCGGGGGCTGCTCGGCGAGCAGGTCACGGGCGTACTTGACGTTGAAGCGCCAGAAGTCGACCAGCTCGCAGGGGCAGTCGATCTCGGCCTGCTGGGCGGTCTTGGACTGGCCGAGCATGGTGGAGGCGGCCAGCGTCTCGCGCCAGGGGCCGGCGAGCAGCTCGGCGGCGCGCAGGATGATCGCGGCGCGGTCGTCGAAGGACATCGCGCGCCAGGCGGGCGCGGCGGCGAGGGCGGCGTCGACGGCGTCCTGGGCGTCCTGCCGGGTGGCGTTGCCGTAGGTGCCGAGGCGGGCCTTGTGGTTGTGCGGCTGGACGACGTCGAAGCGGTCGCCGCCGCCCATCCGCTTCTCGCCGCCGATGGTCATCGGCAGGTCGACCGGGTTCTCGGCCAGTTCCTTCAGCTTGACCTCCAGCCGGGCCCGTTCGGGTGAGCCGGGGGCATAGCCGTGCACCGGCTCGTTGACGGGGGCGGGGACCTGGGTCACAGCGTCCATGGGTTCCGTAACTCCTTACTGAGCGGTGTGTGGCGAGCCGTCGTGCGGGCTCAGCCCTTGCTGACCATCGAGCGGACGAAGAAGCGCAGGTTCGCCGGCTTCTCCGCGAGGCGGCGCATGAAATAGCCGTACCAGTCGGTGCCGTAGGCGGTGTAGACGCGCATCCGGTGCCCCTCGGCGGCGAGCCGGAGATGCTCGTCGCCGCGGATGCCGTACAGCATCTGGAACTCGTACTCGTCGAGCTTGCGTCCGGTGCGGTGGGCGAGTTCCTGGGCGATGGAGATCAGGCGGGGGTCGTGGGACCCGATCATCGGGTACCCCTTCCCCTCCATGAGGATCTTCAGAACGCGTACGTACGCCTTGTCGATCTCGGCCTTCTGCTGGAAGGCGACCTCGGCGGGCTCCTTGTACGCGCCCTTCACCAGCCGCACCCGGCTGCCGTTCGCGGCGAGACGGCGGGCGTCGGCCTCGGTGCGGAAGAGGTAGGCCTGGATGACACAGCCGGTCCGCGGGAAGTCCCGGCGCAGCTCGTCGTGGATGGCGAACATCGAGTCGAGGGTGGTGTGGTCCTCGGCGTCGAGGGTGACCGTCGTGCCGATCGCGGCCGCGGCCTCGACGACCGGCCGGATGCCCGCGAGGGCCAGCTCGTGGCCGCCGGGCAGGGCCTGGCCGAACAGGGAGAGCTTGACGGACATCTCGGCGCGCTCGCCGAGCCCCAGCTCCTTCAGCCGGTCGACCAGCTCCAGATAGGCGTCGCGGGCCGCGAACGCCTGCTCCGGACGGGTGATGTCCTCGCCGACGACGTCCAGCGTCACGTCGAGGCCCTTGCCGGTGAGGTCCCGGACGACCGGGACGATGTCGTCGACCCGCTCCCCGGGGATGAAGCGGTCGACGACCTGCCTGGTCACGGGGGCCGCGGAGACCAGGCGTCGAATCCGGTCGCTGCGCGACGCGGCGAGAATCACGGGACCCAGCACGGGGCACCTCCACAGACCAGCAGACAGAACCACCGTGAAACCTAAGGATCCCGCCGATCCCCGGCCATCGACAGCTGTCACGCATCCGTGCCGCAGATCTCAGACAGATGTATGAAGGTTCTCGGCGCATACGGGAGAATGCCCCTGTGACGCCGGAAACCGCATCGCCCCACCCGGTGGGTGACTACCAGGACCTCGTCGACGAGATCTCCGAGCTGCTCGGCGCCCCGGCGACGCTGGAGAACCGCGACTTCGAGCTGATCGCCTTCGGCGCGTACGACAGCGAGGGCGACCTCGATCCGTCGGCGCTGGACCCGGTCCGCACCCGCTCGATCCTGACCCGCCGCTCGACGACGGCGGTGCGGGAGTGGTTCGAGGGCTTCGGCATCACCCGGGCGACGGCCCCGGTCCGCATCCCGCCGACTCCGGCCGCGGGGGTGCTCCGGGGCCGTGTCTGCCTGCCCGTACGCCATCGGAGCGTCGTGCTGGGCTACGTCTGGCTCCTGGACGGCGACCCGGGCCCGACCGACGCCCAGCTGTCCGCGGCGATGGCGGTCGCCGCCCGTATCGGCGCCCTCCTCGCGGACGAGGCCCAGGCGGGCGCCGACCTCACCCGGGAGCTGCGCGCGGTCCTGACCGCCGAGCGCGACTGGGAGCGCGACATGGCGGTGGCGGAGCTGCGCAGCGCGCTCGGCCTGCGCGGCGACGGGGTCCACGCGATGGTGTGCGTGGCCCCCTGGCCGTCCGCGGGCCCGGACGACGCCCCGTCCTTCCGTACGGTGCCGGGGGCGGCCGCGCTGTGCACGGTGCCGTGGGGCACGGCCGGACGGGGCCTGGCCCTGCTGGTGCGGCTGCGCTCGGCGGACGTGCCCGCCCCGGCGCTCACGGCCGCCGCCCGGCTCCTGGAACGCGCGGGCGCGCACGCGGCGGCGGGCGTCTCGGGCGCCCGTGCGGGCCTCGCCGAGCTGGGCACCGACTGGCGGGAGGCCGCGGCGGCGGCCCGGGCCGCGCTCGCGGAGCCGCGTCTCGGCCCGGTCGCCGAGTGGCGCTCCATCGGCCCGTACCGTCTGCTGACCGCGCTCCCGCCCGGCACCCCCGAGGACCCCGCCGTGCGCCCGCTCCTCACCCCCGCGCACCGCGACCTCGCCCACACCGCCGAGGTGTTCCTCGACCACGCGGGCCAGGCGGGCCGCACCGCCGCCGAGCTGGGCATCCACCGCCAGACCCTCTACTACCGGCTCTCCCGCGTCGAGAAGCTCACGGGCCTGCGTCTGACCGACGGCGAGGACCGGCTGCTGCTGCACATGGCGCTGAAGGGGGCACGGCTGTGACGCGCCGGCCGTCCCTCAGGACGGCGAACCGGTCGTGATCAGCCCCTCCCGGTAGGCGATGGCGACCGCCTCCGTGCGGCTCGCCGCCCCCAGCTTGGCCAGGATGTTGGACACATGGACGCTCGCCGTCTTCCCGGTGATGAACAGCTCGTCGCCGATCTGCCGGTTGGTGCGGCCGAGCGCCAGCAGCCGCAGGACGTCGCTCTCCCGCGCCGTGAGCGCGGGCACGTCCCCCTCCCCCGACGCCTCCGCCAGCCGCCCCCGCCGCACGAGCGCGTCCAGGGCCGTGCGCAGCGTCACGGCGCCCAGCCGGTCGGCGGTCTCCGCCACCGCCCGGGCCTCGACCGCGGCCTCCTCCCGTTCCCCGGCCCCCAGCAGCGCCTCCGCCAGCCGCAGCCGGCACCGGGCCCGCTCGTAGGGGTCGCCGAAGGCGAAGGCGTCCACCGCCGTCCGCCAGGCCGCCACATCGGGCCCGCCGCGCACCCGGGCCCACTCCGCCTCGGCCCGGGCCAGCCAGGCCATCCCCTCCGGCCCCTGCTCCGCGCCGTCCTCCCCCTCCGCCGCGGTGGCCCGCGCGGCCTCCACCAGCTCCTCCCCCGGGGCGGCCCAGTCCCGCGCCGCCTCCTCGTCCCCGGCCGACCGCCGCTCGGCCACCGCGTCCGCGATCGCCCCGAGGGCCAGCGCGGCGAGCCGGACGGTCGCGTTGGGCCTGTTCCCGGACTCGTCGGAGAGTGCGGTGACCGTCGTACGGAACTGGGCGAGGGCCGCCTCGGGATCGCGTCGCAGGACGGCCGCCTCGGTGAGCGCGACGCCCGCGACGAGCCCGGCCATCCAGTCGTACGGCCCGTCCAGCAGCGCCCTGGCCCGCTCCACGGCGCTGTCGTCGCCGCGGGCGAGGGCGACGTAGAGGGCGGGTCCGGCGGCGTGTCCGGCCGTGGCGGGCAGCCGGTCGACGTCGGCGGCCGAGCGGGCGCACTCGTCCCAGCGGCCCAGGGTGTACAGGCACAGGGAGTGGAGGTAGCGCATCTCCACCGGGTACGGGGAGGAGAGCAGGCCGGTGCGGCCCGCGCGGTCCAGCCCGTCGGAGAGCCAGTCGAGGCATCCCTCCAGGTCACCCGATTCGAAGCAGCCCGAGGCGAGGTTGAACAGCGCGCGCATCTCCACGGGCAGGTTGCCCGCGCGCCGGGCCAGCTCCCGGGCGTCCCGCAGCCGTGCCCGGCCCGCCTCCGTACGCCGGTTGTTCCGGGGGTCCAGGCCGACCACGGAGACGATCAGGTCGGCCCGGGCGTCGTCGAGTCCGAGCCGCTCGGCGACGGCCAGCGCCCCGCTCGCGACCCGAGCGGCCTCCTCGTCCTCCCCCACGTACCGCGCCGCCATCACATGCGTGGCCGCCGCCCACACCCAGGTACGGGACGGGGGCTCGGCGGGGATCATCTCCAGCGCCTCGCTGCTGTACCGGAACGCGGCCTTCAGGCTGTCGACGCGCATCAGGTCACCGGCGAGGGTGTAGCGCACCCGGGCGGCCAGCTCGGAGTCCGCGTCCGGGCCGGCTCCGGCGAGCGCCGCGCGGGTGAGCGAGACGGCTCGGTGGTTCTCCCCGGCGCGCGCGGCGGCGGACGAGGCGCGCAGGGTGAGGGTGACCGTGTCGAGGTCCCGGGGCCGGGCCCCGGCGTCCACGGACTGCCACAGGTCGAGGGCGCCCTCCAGATGCCGCAACTCCTCGGCGGGCGCCCCGATCCCGCGCGCGTGGTCGGCCGCCTCGACGGACGCCGTCAGCGCGTCGGCGAGGTCGTGGCTCTCGCGCGAGTGATGGGCACGCTCGGCGCTCTCCGCGGCGCGCCCCCGGCGGGCCAGCAGTCCCGCGAACACCCCGTGCAGCCGGACCCGTTCACCCGGCAGCAGATCCGCGTAGACCGCCTCCCGGGTGAGGGCGTGCCGGAACTCGTACGTCGATCCCCCGTGCGGCAGCAGCAGTTGCCGGCCGACCGCCTCCCGCAACGCGGACTCCAGCTCGTCCTCGGGGAGTTGGACGGCGTCCCGCAACAGGTCGTGCCCGACCCTGCGGCCCGCCACCGCCGCCGTGCGCAGCACCTGCTGGGCGGCGCCGGGCAGTTGCTCGATCCGGATCAGCAGCAGGTCGGCCAGCTGGCTCGGCAGCACCGCCCCCGGCTCCTCCGCCGTCGCGGCCAGCAGCTCCTCCGCGTAGAAGGCGTTGCCCTCGGCGCGCTCGACGATCCGGCCGACCGTGGCGTCGGACAGCGGCTCGGCGCGCAGCGACCGCACCAGCCGCGCGACCTCCGGGTCCGGCATCGGCCTGAGCTCCAGCCGCTCCACGGCGGGCAGCCGCACCAGCTCGGCGAGCAGCGGGCGCAGCGGGTGACGGCGGTGCAGATCGTCGGCGCGGTACGAGCCGAAGACGGCGAGGCGGTGGGCCGGGGCGCCGGGGGCGGGGCGTTGGAGCACCGCCCGGCTGAGCAGGAAGCGCAGCAGGTCGCGCGAGGACTGGTCGGCCCAGTGCAGGTCCTCCAGCACGAGCAGGACGGGGGTCGTGCCGGAGAGGTCGCCCAGCAGCGCGGCGATGCCCTCGAAGAGCTGCAGCCGGTCGCCGCCGTCCCCGCCGCCGAGGAGACGGCCCGTCGCCGGGTGCGCCTGCAGGAGCGGGGCGAACCGCTCGTCCGCGGCCAGGGCACCGAGGATCTCGGTGAACGGAAGATAGGGCAGACCGACGTCACCGAGGTCCACGCAGTGCCCGGTGAGCACGACGGTGCCTTGTCCCGCCGCGTACGCCGCGGCCTCCGCCAGGGTCCGGCTCTTGCCGACCCCCGCGTCCCCCGCGACCAGTACGGCTCGGGGCTCCCCGCCGCCTGCCCGGTCCAGCACGTCCCTCAGCCGGGCCATCTCGGAGTCCCGCCCGACGAAGGGCGCGTAAACGATGCTCTGAGCCACGCCGCCATCCTGGCACGCCCGCCACCACGCGCCGCACCCAGAAGGAACGGGGCCCGGCCACCCCAGGTGACCAGGCCCCGCTCTGCTACCGCTACGAGGGAAGCGACCCTCAGACCAGGTTCACCGAGCGCGCCGACGTCGCACCGATCTCCTCGGCGACCTCCGCAAGCACCGCCGGCGGAACCGTGTCGTCCACCGTCAGCACCGCCAGCGCCTCGCCACCGGCCGTGGAGCGGGCGACCTGCATGCCGGCGATGTTGATACCGGCCTCACCGAAGACACGGCCCACCGTGCCGACGACACCGGGCCGGTCGACGTAGCTCAGGACGACCATGTGGTCGGCGAGCGCGAGGTCCACGTCGTACTCACCGACCGCGACGATCTTCTGGTGGTGCTTCGGCCCGGCGAGCGTGCCGGAGACCGACACCTCCTCGCCACTGCCGAGCGTGCCGCGCACCGTGACGACGTTGCGGTGGTCGGGCGACTCGGAGCTGGTGGTCAGCCGCACCTCGACGCCACGCTCCTGCGCGAACAGCGGGGCGTTGACGTACGACACCGTCTCGTCGACGACGTCCTCGAAGACACCCTTGAGGGCGGACAGCTCCAGCACCTTCACGTCGTGCTGGGTGATCTCGCCGTACACCTCGACGTCGAGGCGGACCGCGACCTCACCGGCCAGCGCGGTGAAGATCCGGCCGAGCTTCTCGGCGAGCGGCAGGCCCGGCTTGACGTCCTCGGCGATGACACCGCCCTGGACGTTCACCGCGTCCGGGACCAGCTCACCGGCGAGGGCGAGGCGCACGGAACGGGCGACCGCGATACCGGCCTTCTCCTGCGCCTCGTCGGTGGAGGCACCGAGGTGCGGGGTGCAGACGACCTCGTCCAGCTCGAACAGCGGCGAGTCGGTGCAGGGCTCCTTGGCGTACACGTCGAGGCCCGCGCCCGCGACCCGGCCCTCCTTGAGCGCCGAGTACAGCGCGGCCTCGTCGACGATCCCGCCGCGCGCGGCGTTGACGATGCGCACCGAGGGCTTGACCTTCTGCAGCGCCTCGGCGCCGATCAGGCCGACCGTCTCGGGGGTCTTCGGCAGGTGGACGGTGATGAAGTCGGAGACCTCCAGCAGCTCGTCCAGCGACAGGACCTTGACGCCCATCTGCGCGGCCCGCGCGGGCTGCACGTAGGGGTCGTAGGCGACGACCTTCATGCCGAAGGCGGACATGCGCTGGGCCACCAGGGCACCGATGCGGCCGAGGCCGACGACGCCGAGGGTCTTCTCGGCCAGTTCCACGCCCGTGTACTTGCTGCGCTTCCACTCGCCGTTCTTCAGCGCCGTGTTCGCCTGCGGGATGTGGCGGGCGGTGGCGAGGAGCAGGCCGCAGGCCAGCTCGGCGGCGGTCACGATGTTCGAGGTGGGGGCGTTGACGACCATCACGCCGGCCTTGGTGGCGGCGGAGACGTCCACGTTGTCCAGGCCGACGCCGGCGCGCGCGACGACCTTCAGCTTCTTCGCGGCGGCGATCGCCTCGGCGTCGACCTTGGTGGCCGAGCGGATCAGGATGGCATCGACGTCGGCGATGGCCGGGAGCAGTTCGGCTCGGTCCGCTCCGTTGACGTTCCGGATCTCGAAGTCCGGGCCCAACGCGTCGACGGTGGCGGGCGACAGCTCTTCAGCGATCAGTACGACTGGTTTCGAGCTCACGTGAGTCCTCACAAGTCCAATGCTGCGGACGGCCGTCCCGACGGCCGCAGGCGGTGGAGGGTGGTGTCCGCGTGGAAGACGCACGACGCTGTGGGCCCGACGCGTATGTAGTGCTGCAGTGTAGTGGCGCCGGGGGCATCGCCTCACGCCACCGCGGAAGGATCACCCGGACGTGAAACAAGGCCGGCCGTGGCACCGGGTGAACCCCGCCACGGCCGGCCTCACAGGATCAGGCCTCTTCGTCGTTGACCCACGACATGAGCTTGCGCAGCTCCTTGCCGGTGGTCTCCAGCAGGTGCTCGGAGTCCTGGGTCTTGTACTCGTTGTACTTCTTCAGACCGCCGTGGTACTCGTCCATCCACTGCTGGGCGAAGGTACCGTCCTGGATCTCGGCGAGGACCTTCTTCATCTCGGCCTTGGTGGCGTCCGTGATGATCCGGGGGCCGGTGACGTAGTCGCCCCACTCGGCGGTCTCGGAGATCGACCAGCGCATCTTCTCCAGGCCGCCCTCGTACATGAGGTCGACGATCAGCTTCAGCTCGTGCAGGCACTCGAAGTACGCGATCTCCGGCTGGTAACCGGCCTCGGTCAGCGTCTCGAAACCGGCCTTGACCAGGGCGGCCGTACCACCGCAGAGAACAGCCTGCTCGCCGAAGAGGTCGGTCTCGGTCTCCTCGGTGAAGGTCGTCTTGATGACACCCGCGCGGGTGCCGCCGATGCCCTTGGCGTACGAGAGCGCGAGCGCGAAGGCGTTGCCGGTCGCGTCCTGCTCGACGGCGGCGATGCACGGAACGCCGCGGCCCTCCTCGTACTGGCGGCGGACGAGGTGGCCGGGGCCCTTGGGGGCGACCATGCAGACGTCGACGCCGGCCGGGGGCTTGATGAAGCCGAAGCGGATGTTCAGGCCGTGGCCGAAGAACAGCGCGTCACCGTCGTTCAGGTTGTCCTTGATGTGGTCCTCGTAGACCTGGGCCTGGATCGGGTCCGGGACGAGGATCATGATGACGTCGGCCTCGGCGGCGGCCTCCGCCGGCGTCACCACGCGCAGGCCCTGCTCCTCGGCCTTCGCCTTGGACTTGGAGCCCTCGTGCAGACCGACGCGGACGTCGACACCCGAGTCGCGCAGGGACAGCGCGTGGGCGTGGCCCTGGCTGCCGTAACCGATGACCGCGACCTTGCGGCCCTGGATGATGGACAGGTCGGCGTCGGCGTCGTAGAACAGCTCGGCCACTTTGGGTTCTCTCCTTGAGTGCAGGTGTTGCGTCCCACCGTATGACGGCGGGCGGAATGGAAGTCTGCGGGTCTCGGCATACGGGCGGCCGCGCGTCGCCGGCCGCCCGTGTCGTGTGTCAGGCCGACCGGTCCAGGGCGCGCAGTGAGCGGTCCGTGATCGAACGGGAGCCGCGGCCGATCGCGATCGTGCCGGACTGGACCAGCTCCTTGATGCCGAACGGCTCCAGCATCTTGAGCATGGCGGTCAGCTTGTCGCTGGAACCGGTGGCCTCGATGGTGACGGCCTCCGGGGAGACGTCGACCGTCTTGGCGCGGAACAGCTGGACGATCTCGACGATCTGGGAGCGCGTCTCGTTGTCGGCGCGCACCTTCACCAGAACGAGTTCCCGCTGAACGGCGGAGCCCGGTTCCAGTTCGACGATCTTCAGGACGTTGACGAGCTTGTTGAGCTGCTTCGTCACCTGCTCCAGGGGCAGTTCCTCGACCACCGTCACCACGATGGTGATGCGGGAGATCTCGGGGTGCTCGGTGACACCGACCGCGAGCGAGTCGATGTTGAAGCCGCGACGGGAGAACAGCGCGGCGATCCGGGCGAGGATGCCGGGGGTGTTCTCCACCAGGACGGAGAGCGTGTGCTTGGACATGTCTCGTTCGGTCTCTCTCGCTCAGTCGTCTTCGTTGTCGCCGAAGTCGGGGCGGACGTCCCGTGCGGCCATGATCGTGTCGTTCGAGGTGCCGGCGGCGACCATCGGCCACACCATCGCGTCCTCGTGCACGACGAAGTCGACGACGACCGGGCGGTCGTTGATCGAGTTCGCCTCCTCGATGACCTTGTCGAGGTCGTCCGGGGACTCGCAGCGGATCGCGTAGCAGCCCATGGCCTCCGACAGCTTCACGAAGTCGGGGACGCGGGTGCCGCGGGCGTTCGGGTTGACGTCGTCCGGGCCGCTGTGCAGGACGGTGTTGGAGTAGCGCTGGTTGTAGAACAGGGTCTGCCACTGGCGGACCATGCCGAGGGCGCCGTTGTTGATGATGGCGACCTTGATCGGGATGTTGTTCAGCGCGCAGGTGGTGAGTTCCTGGTTGGTCATCTGGAAGCAGCCGTCGCCGTCGACCGCCC
Source organism: Streptomyces sp. NPDC041108 (assembly GCF_055592645.1). Lineage (NCBI taxonomy): Bacteria > Bacillati > Actinomycetota > Actinomycetes > Kitasatosporales > Streptomycetaceae > Streptomyces > Streptomyces sp. NPDC041108. The sequence continues at coordinate 235,768 of NZ_JBVIYK010000012.1, forward strand.
AGACGGTCCGGTCCGGGGCTCCGGCCTTGGCACCCATGGCGGCCGGGACCGCGTATCCCATCGTTCCGGCGCCGCCGGAGTTCAGCCAGGTGGCGGGCTTCTCGTACTGGATGAAGTGGGCGGCCCACATCTGGTGCTGGCCGACGCCCGCCGCGAAGATCGTGCCCTCGGGGGCGAGCTGTCCGATGCGTTCGATGACCGCCTGCGGGGAGAGCGAGCCGTCGGCCGGCTGGTCGTAGCCGAGCGGGTAGGTCTCGCGCCAGCGGTTGAGGTCCTTCCACCAGGCCGCGTAGCGGGGGGCGTCTGCCTCCTCCGGTCCGCTCTCGCTGTGCTCCTTCTGCACCGCCTGGATGAGGTCGGCGATGACCTCGCGGGCGTCACCCACGATCGGGACGTCGGCGGCGCGGTTCTTGCCGATCTCGGCCGGGTCGATGTCCGCGTGGACGATCTTCGCGAACGGCGCGAAGCTGTCCAGCTTGCCGGTGACGCGGTCGTCGAAGCGGGCGCCGAGGGCGACGATCAGGTCGGCCTTCTGCAGTGCGGTGACGGCCGCCACGGAGCCGTGCATGCCGGGCATGCCCAGGTGCTGCGGGTGGCTGTCGGGGAACGCGCCGAGCGCCATCAGGGTGGTGGTGACGGGCGCGCCGGTCAGCTCGGCCAGCACCTTCAGCTCGGCCGTCGCCCGCGCCTTGAGGACACCGCCGCCGACGTAGAGGACGGGCCGGTTGGCGGCGGTGATCAGCTTGGCGGCCTCGCGGATCTGCTTGGCGTGCGGCTTGGTGACGGGCCGGTAGCCGGGCAGGTCCATGGCGGGCGGCCAGCTGAAGGTGGTCTTCGCCTGGAGGATGTCCTTGGGGATGTCGACCAGGACCGGTCCCGGGCGGCCGGTGGAGGCGATGTGGAACGCCTGCGCGATCGCCCGGGGGATGTCCTCCGCCTTGGTGACCAGGAAGCTGTGCTTGGTGATCGGCATGGTGATGCCGACGATGTCCGCCTCCTGGAAGGCGTCCGTACCGATCGCCTTGGACACGACCTGCCCGGTGATCGCGACGAGCGGCACGGAGTCCATGTGCGCGTCCGCGATCGGGGTGACCAGGTTGGTGGCGCCCGGCCCGGACGTGGCCATGCACACCCCGACCTTGCCGGTGGCCTGCGCGTAGCCGGTGGCCGCGTGCCCGGCGCCCTGCTCGTGGCGGACCAGCACGTGGCGCACCCGCGTGGAGTCCATCAGGGGGTCGTACGCCGGCAGGATGGTGCCCCCGGGAATGCCGAACACCGTGTCGGCCCCGACCTCCTCGAGAGAGCGGATGAGGGACTGCGCACCCGTGACGTGCTCGACGGGGGTGGACGGTCCTCCGGATCGGGGCCGCGGCTGCGGATGGTGGGCCCCGGTGGCCTGCTCGGTCATCGGCATTCTCTTCTCGATGCTGAGGGTGTTTTGCGAGGTTCGTGCGGTGTGCGGCTAACGCCGACTGGTGCCCGTGCAACAAAAAACCCCTCCTTGCCACAGGGCAAGCGAGGGGAGCGCGTCGGGTACGGTCGCTGGGGATTCCGGGTCGTCGTCCGGTGGGTCCCAGCTTCAGCCGACGCGCTTTCCAAGTACGAGGATTCGGGTGCGCATGGCAATGACCCTCTCTCCGGCGCGCACCGCGTGTCAAGCGGGTGGGACGGGAGTCTCAACATGTGAGCGACGGGCACGTCCGCCTCCATGGACAGCGGTGACACCACTGGTGTACACCACACGTGCCCGTCAATGCGCACTCATCCCCTGGGCGCCAGGGTCGGCGCCGAGGCCACGACACGCCCCTCCTTTTCTCTCGCACCGCCCGCGAACACGGGTTCCGCCGGTCCGGAGGGCATCGGGAAGTGGCCGCGGGACAGGGCCCGGCGCAGGCGGTACTCGTCCAGCGGTCCGGAGAAGGCGGCGCCCTGGCCGTGGGTGCAGCCCATCGCGCGCAGGGCGACGACCTGCTCGGGCAGGTCCACCCCGTCGGCCACGGACTCCAGCCCCAGGTCGTCGGCGATGCGCAGCAGCCCACGCGTGATCTTCTGCAGCCGGGTGGACTCCACGATCCCCTCGACGAGGCCGCGGTCCAGCTTCAGTACGTCGACGGGGAGCCGGCGCAGGGCCGTGACGGCCGCCTGCCCGCTGCCGAGGCCGTCCAGGGCGATTCTGACGCCGAGGCGGCGGAGGTGGTTCAGGCGCCGCTCCAGTTCGTCCGGCGGGCCCTTCAGCTCGGTGTCGGACAGCTCGACGACCAGGGAGCCGGCCGGCAGCCCATGGCGGGTGAGGAGCGTCTCCACCGAGCCCGGGGGCAGTGAGCGGTCCAGCAGACGCCGGGCGCTCATCCGGACGGACACCGGGACGTTCAGCCCGCTGGTGAGGCGGTCGGCGGCCTGCTCGACGGCCTGTTCGAGCATCCAGCGGCCCAGCTCGGCGGTCTTCTCGCTGTCCTCGGAGACCCGCAGGAACTCTGCGGGCGTGAACAGCACCCCCTGGGACGAGCGCCAGCGGGCGGCGGTCGCGACCGAGGAGATCCGGCCGGTCCCCAGCTCCACCACGGGCTGGTTGAGCAGCATGAACTCGCCGTCGTGCAGCGCGGCCCGCAGCCGGGTGGCCAGCTCGGCCCGGCGGACGACGTCCTGCTGCATCTGCGGCTTGTACAGCTCGACGCGGCCCTTGCCGGACGCCTTGGCCCGGTACATGGCCAGGTCGGCGTTGCGCAGCAGCTCGCCCGCGCCGAGGCCGGGCTCGGCGAAGGAGACGCCGATGGAGGCGGCGACCCGGACATCGTTGCCGTCGATGGTGTACGGCTGCGAGAGGGCGACCCGGAGCCGGTCCGCCAGCTCCAGGATGTGCCGTTCCCGGTCGACGCGGTCGTGCGAGCCGTCCCCGACGATGAGGGCGGCGAACTCGTCACCGCCGAGGCGAGAGGCGGTGTCCCCCTGGCGCACGGCGTCCTGGAGTCTGCGGGCGGCCTGGACGAGCAGTTCGTCCCCGGCCTGGTGACCGATCGTGTCGTTGACGGCCTTGAAGCCGTCGAGGTCGATGAAGAGGACCGCCGTGTTGCGCAGGGCGGCACCGCGGTCGGAGGAGCGGCGGCCGGAGAGCGCCTGCTGGACGCGCTTGGTGAACAGGGCGCGGTTGGGCAGGTCGGTGAGCGGGTCGTGTTCGGCGTTGTGCTGCAGCTGGGCCTGCAGACGCACGCGCTCGGTCACGTCCCGGCTGTTGAGGATGAGGCCGCCGTGGTGGCGGTTGACCGTGGACTCCACGTTCAGCCAGCCTCCCCCGCCGCCGGACTTGAAGCGGCACTCGATGCGGGTGGTGGGCTCCTCGGCGGGGCTGGCGGCGAGGAAGCGGCGCACCTCGTGGACGACGCAGCCGAGGTCCTCGGGATGGATGATCGAGGCCAGCTCCTTGCCGACGAGGTCCTCCGCGGGGCGTCCGTAGACCCCGGCGGCGGCCGGGCTGACGTAGCGGAGGATGCCGTTCGGCGCGGCGATCATGATGACGTCGCTGGAGCCCTGCACCAGGGACCGGAAGTGGTTCTCCTTCTGGGCCAGTTCCTGGGTGAGGGTGATGTTGTCGAGGAGCATGATGCCCTGGCGCACGACGAGGGCGAGCACGACGGTGCAGGCGGTGATGAGCACCACTCGGTCGACACGGCGGCCGTTGAGGACGTTGTAGAGGATGCCCAGCGTGCAGACGGCGGCGGCCAGGTAGGGAGTGAGCGCGGCCAGCGAGCCGGCGATGGGGCGGGTGGCCGGATACCGACCGTTGCCCGCGCCCTGGAGGAGCACATGCGCCTGCCCCGCCTGCGGGCCGTCGTGCCGGTGCCCCGGATGGACCTCGTGGCGGCGCCCCGCGTGGACGTCGTGGCGTCGGCCCGGGGGGACGTCGTGGCGCTGGCCCGGGATGTGTTCGTGCACCACGCGTGCGTGCCCGCCCTCGTCCGCCTGGCCGTGGCGCCGGCCGGCCCAGGGGGCGTAGGCGAGGAGCAGGGAGCCTGCGAACCAGCCGGCGTCGAGGAGCTGGCCCGACTCGTAGCTGGTGTGCAGCAGGGGCGAGGTGAACAGGGCGTCGCACATCACGGTGAGCGCGAGAGCGCCGATCGCCGTGTTCACCGCGGAGCGGTGCATCGAGGAGCGGCGGAAGTGCAGTGCGAGCACCATGCTGACGAGGGCGATGTCCAGCAGGGGGTAGGCCAGCGAGAGCGCGGTGTGCGCGGTGTCGGAGTCGTCGAGCTGCGCGTTCTGCGCGAGCGCGAGACTCCAGGAGAGAGTGACCAGGGAGCCGCCGATGAGCCAGGAGTCCAGCGCGAGACAGATCCAGCCGGCCTTGGTCACCGGCCGCTTGGCCAGGACCAGCAGTCCGACGATGGCGGGGGGCGCGAAGCAGAGGAAGAACAGGTCCGCGTAGCTCGGCTCGGGCACGGGCCGCCCCAGGACGACCTCGTACCACCCCCAGACGCCGTTGCCCAGGGCCGCCATGACGGAGGAGAGGGCGAACAGCAGCCAGGCGGGTCGAAAGCGGCTGCGGCGGCTGCGCGCGTAGCGGAAGCAGGAGACGGCGGCTGCGGCGGCCGCGGCGCTGAGCCCGAAGTCACCCATGACGAGGGCGACTTGCTCATTTCCCCAGCCGAACGCGGCACCGACGGCGTAGGCCGCGCAGAGCAGGGCGAGGACGATCTGGGCCCGCAGACTCGCGCCGGCGCGGTCGGGCGTCCGCCCGCCGGACAGCGGTCCGGGTCGCGGCTCGGCCGCCCGGAGCGAGGGGCTCAGCGTGGAGGCGGAGGACTGGCGGGGGCTCACGGGGTCTCCCCGGTGAGCGCCACTCCCCTGTCCCGCTGGTCCCGGTGCGTGGGAGGGCTGTGCTTTCTGCGGTTGCTGTGCCTGCGGTGATGACCTTGACCGCTGTGGCCGCCGTGGCTCCCGTGCGGGTGCCTCCGCGTCGCAGCTCGCCAGGGCCGCCGTCGGCGGCTCCGCCGCGTCGGATCGTTCGTCCATAGGCCGTGCATCGCCCGTCGCCCCCCTCGCTGTCTCAAGTTCGTCCCCGGCGCCGAACGGTGCGCGGCGCAGCCCCTGTCGGGGACGATACACCAGTCTCGTCACTCAGGGACATAGTTCCTCTACGCTCAGTGACCACCTCTGGCAACACGAGCACGGTCCGCTTCCGAAGGAACGCGGAGGGTGCCCGAAGTGGACTACGCGCCGTCCGTCTCGCCCGTCGTAAAGACCACGTTGCGCAGGGGCTCCCGGTTCACGAATCGCCCCAACTGGTCCACCAGCAGCCTTTTGGCACGCGGCAGGAAGGCCGACGTGGGACCGCCGACGTGGGGGCTGATGAGCACCCCGGGAGCGCGCCAGAGCGGGTGTCCCGGCGGCAGCGGCTCCGGGTCGGTGACGTCCAGGGCCGCGGTGAGGCGCCCGGTGTCCAGTTCCGCGAGCAGCGCCTTGGTGTCGACGACTCCTCCGCGGGCAACATTCACCAGGAGGGCCCCGTCCTTCATACGGGCCAGGAAGTCGGCGTCGACCATGCCTCGCGTCTGCTCCGTGAGCGGAGTGGACAGGATCACGACATCCGCCCGCGGCAGCAGGGAGGGCAGTTCGGTGAACGAATGCACCGGTCCGCGCGCCGTGGTGCGCTCGGAGCGCGCGACGCGCGCCACCCGCGCCACCTCGAACGGCACGAGCCGGTCCTCGATGGCGGCGCCGATCGCACCGTAGCCGACGATCAGGACGGACCTGTCGGCGAGCGCGGGACGGAAGTCGCCCCGCCAGCGCTCCTGTTGCTGATCCCGGACGAAGTCGGGGACGCCGCGCAGCGAGGCGAGGGTCAGGGTGAGCGCGAGTTCGGCCGTGCTGGCCTCGTGCACTCCGCGCGCGTTGCACAGCTGGACGCCGGGCGGGAGCACGGACATCCGGGCCAGGACGTCGTCGACACCCGCCGTGAGCGTCTGGACGACCCGCACGTTCCGCATGGACTCCAGCGGGTTGGCCGTCCTCGCCCGGCGCTTCATGTAGGGGACCACGTACAGGACACAGTCCGCGGGATCGCCGGGGAACGGCTGGGTGCCGTCGTCGCCCCCGTCCCAGAAGAGGTAGTCGGGGCCCGGCGGGAGCCCCTCGATCTCGTCCGGCGGGATGGAGAGCCACACATCACCGGTCACGCCCGCGGTCGGGTCGCCAGTCGCGTCAGCAGTCATGCTCCGGAGGCTATGTCAGGTACCCGGTACGGCAGAGGTTAGGTTGGGGGTCGGGAGAGGGAGGGTCACGACCAGGTGGAGCGCAGGACGATCGGCGCGGCGACGCTCGAGGTGGGGGCCGTAGGACTCGGGTGCATGCCGATGAGCTGGGCGTACACCGGGTCGCGGCAACGGGGCGACGAGTCGATGCGGACGGTGCACCGGGCGCTCGATCTCGGCACCACGCTGCTGGACACGGCCGACATGTACGGCCCCTTCACCAACGAACTGCTGGTGGGCCGGGTACTGAAGGAGCGCCGTGCGGAGGCCTTCGTCTCCACCAAGGTGGGCCTGCTGGTGGGTGAGCAGCACATCGTGGCCAACGGCCGCCCCGGCTATGTGCGGCGGGCCTGCGACGCCTCGCTGCGCCGGCTGCAGACCGACGTCATCGATCTCTACCAACTCCACCGGGCGGACCCCGAGGTCCCCGTGGAGGAGACGTGGGGTGCGATGGCGGAACTGGTGCAGGCCGGGAAGGTCAGGTCGCTGGGCCTGTGCGCGGTGGGTGCGCGGGCGGGGCGTCGGCCGGGTGCGGGCGTGTACGACACCACGATCCGCCACCTCCGGCGGGTCCAGCAGATCTTCCCGGTGAGCGCCGTGCAGGCGGAGCTGTCGGTCTGGTCGCGGGAGGCGCTGGACTCCCTTCTTCCCTGGTGCGCGGCCCGCGGCATCGGCTTCCTCGCCGCCATGCCATTGGGGAACGGTTTCCTCACCGGCACCCTGACGCCCGGCGGCGGCTTCGAGCGCGACGACCTCCGGGCCCGTCATCCCCGTTTCACCGCGGACATGATGGCCGCCAACCAGCCGCTGGTCGTCGGCCTGCGCCGCGTCGCGGCCCGCCACGGGGCGGACGTGACCCCGGCCCAGGTCGCCCTCGCCTGGGTCCTGTCCCTCGGCCCGCACGTGGTGCCGGTGCCGGGCACCAAACAGGCACGGTGGGCGGCCGAGAACGCGGCCGCCCACGCCCTGCGGCTCACGGCCGAGGATCTGGCGGAGGTGGCGGCCCTGCCTCCCGCCCGGGGATCCTGGGACTGAGCGGGCGCGGAGGTGCCGGTGGTGCGTGGTGCGGGCGGTGCCTGGCGTCCGCGGTGCCTGCTGCCTGCTGCCTGCTGCCTGCTGTGTGTGACGTGCGTGCGTGGTGCCGGCGGTATGCGTGGCGCACGGCGCCGACGATGCGTGTCCGTGCGGGAAGGGTGTGGCGTGGCGTGGCACGTGAAATATCCGCTTGATCGGGCGGAGGCGGAACCTGTGGGGCACTCGCGGTGTATGACAGGTAGAAGCTCCACGCCGAAGGGATCGTGATGGTGCAACGTCGAGTGGCGACGGCCGTGTTGGCCGCAGCCGTGCTCCTGGTGACGGCCGGCTGTTCCTCCGACGACGGGGAGAAGGACACGACCGGCAGCTCACCCCCGACCAGCAGCAGTGCCGAGTCGCCCCCGCCCGAGCGGGCGGCGGACGCGGTGCCCCCCGCCAAGGGGTCGGTGAAGGTGGTCCGCACCGTCGCCGAGGACCTCGACACCCCCTGGGGTCTCGCCCCGCTGCCCGAGGGCGGGCTCCTCGTGTCCTCCCGCGACGAGGCCACGATCAGCAGAATCGACGAGGAGTCCGGCAGGAGGACCGTGCTCGGGGAGGTCCCCGGCGTGACCCCGGCCGGGGAGGGCGGCCTCCTGGGCATCGCGATCTCCCCGGAGTACGCCTCGGACCACATGATCTACGCGTACTTCACCTCGGAGTCCGACAACAGGATCGTGCGGATGCTCTACGACCCCGAGAAACCGGCGGGCGAGCAGCTCGGCGCCCCCGACACCATCCTCCGCGGCATCCCCAAGGGCACGAACCACAACGGAGGCCGTCTCGCCTTCGGCCCCGACCAGATGCTGTACGCGAGCACGGGCGAGCGGTACGAGGGTCCGCTGGCCCAGGACAAGGACTCCCTCGGCGGCAAGATCCTCCGCATGACTCCGGACGGCGAGCCGGCCCCGGGCAACCCCTTCGACTCCGTCGTGTACTCGTACGGCCACCGCAACGTCCAGGGTCTGGCATGGGACGGCAGGCAGCGACTGTGGGCCTCGGAGTTCGGCCAGGACACCTGGGACGAGCTGAACCAGATCCGGCCCGGCGGGAACTACGGCTGGCCGGAGGTGGAGGGCAAGAGCGACACGTCCGGTTACGTCGAGCCGGTGGCCGTGTGGCGGACGGACGAGGCGTCCCCGAGCGGCATCGCCATAGCGGAGGGCTCGGTCTGGATGGCAGGGCTGAAGGGACAGCGTCTGTGGCGCGTCCCCCTCGACGGCACCAAGGCGGCCGCCGACCCCCAGGCCTTCCTGGAGGGCGACTACGGCCGGCTTCGCACGGTCGTCTCCGCCGGTGGCGACAAGCTGTGGCTGGTGACGAGCGAGACGGACGGCCGGGGTTCCCCGCAGGGCGACGACGACCGGATCCTGGAGCTGCAGGTGAAGTAGAGCGCCTGCTACTACTCGGTCGGCCTGCCCGCCTCCTCCGCCTCGTCCTCCGCCTGCGCGGGCGGCCGTACGACGACCCTGCCGGACTCCAGGTCTATCGGTCCGCGTCCCGGGTCGTTGTCGCCGACGTCCTCCCGGCTCAGTTCCAGCCGCTTCTGCTCGTCATGCGTGTGCTTGCGGCCAGGTGCGAACAGTTCCTCGAAGGCGTTGAACACGGTTCTCCCTCCCCAGGGCCGCGAGGCGGCGGGCGGTTCGGTCCCGGTGGCTGTCAGCGGAGCCTCGGCGGTCTCCCCTCCATCATCCCGCTGCCAACCGCTCCCCCGCTCCCGCCGGGGACAGCCCCACCCGATGGGCCACCGCCGCCGCCTCGCCACGGCCGGACACGCCCAGCTTGGCGAGGATGTTGGAGACGTGGACGCTGGCCGTCTTCGGGGAGATGAAGAGTTCCTCGGCTATCTGGCGGTTGGTGCGGCCGACGGCCACCAGACGCAGGACGTCGTGTTCGCGGCCGGTGAGGCCGAGCGCGGCGACGGGGTCGGCGGGGGCGAGGGCCGGTTCGGGGGTGCGGCTCAGGGTGAGGCGGGCCCGGCGGGCGAGAAGGGCGACCGCGGCGGCGAGCGGGCGGGCGCCGAGGTGGTCGGCGACGGCGGCGGCGAGCCGCAGCAGTTCCGTCGCGCGGTCCCGGGCGTCGTCGTCCGTGCCGTGGGCCAGCAGTGCCTCGGCGAGGCGGTGCCGGACGCGGGCGAGGTCGTAGGGCCGCTCCAGGGGCTCGAAGGCGGTGACGACGTCGGACCAGGTGTCCGGGTCCGACAGGCCCTCGGCACGCCGGAGTTCGGCGCGGACCCAGTGTTCGTGGGCGAGCCAGACCGGTGCGCCGGTGGTGAGCTTCCTGGCCACGGTGAAGATCCGGTCGAGTGTCTCGGCGCGGCCCGGCCCGGCGGTGGGCAGGGCGCGGGCGTCGGCCTCGGCGGTGGCGGCGGTGAGCAGCAGGGGCCAGGCATAGCGCTGGGTGCCGACGGGGAAGCCGGTGTCGAGGACCCGGGTCAGTTCGGCGCGGGCGTCCGGGAGGCGGCCCTCGGCGGCGGCGATGCCGAGGGTGAGGCAGGACAGCGGCAGGTTGTTCTGGGGCATGGGGTTGTGGGTGCCGAAATAGCCGTGGGCGGCGGCCAGTTGGCGTCGGGCCTCGGCGGTGTCGCCGCGGGCGAGGGCGAGGGCGGCGAGGGAGAGAGAGCTGCCGCCGCGGCTCTTGGTGCTGTTCCCGGCGCACCCGGCCTGCACGGCGGCTTCCGTGGCCTCGTCCCAGTGGCCGAGGGAGAAGAGGGATTCGGAGAGGTTGCCCCAGATCCATGCCTCGGAGTCGCGCAGGCCCATGCGCCGGGTGACGTCGAGGCCGGTGCGCAGCAGTCGCGCGGCCTCCTGCGAGCGGCCGACGCCCTCCAGACAGGAAGGGAGGTTCACATGGGCACGGCCCACGACGGCGGCGGGACCGCGTTCGAGCGAGCGCTGGAGGACGGTCTTCATCTCGTCGATGCCGGTCTCGATGTGGCCGGCGTCGGCCATCAGGCCGCCGAGGGTGAGGCGGGCGTTGAGTTCGATGTCCTCGGCGCCGACCATGCGCGCGTACTCGACGGCGCGCTGGGCGTCGGAGAGTGCGTCGGGTCCCGGGGCGTGGAGCATGGACCAGCACGCGACGCGGGAGAGCACCTCGGCGTGCACCTCGGACGGGGGCTGGCCGCGGACCAGTTCCTGGGCGGTGGCGAGTTCCTTCCAGCCGTCTCCCCGGGCCAGACCCTCGGTGAGCACGGAGCGCTGCACCCAGAACCAGGCGGCGCGCAGGGGGCTGCTCCCGTCCGCCAGCCGGTCGAGGGCCCGCCGGGTGATCCGCAGGGCCCGCTCGCGCTCTCCGCACAGCCGTCCGGCGACGGCGGCCTCGGCCATCAGGTCGAGGTAGCGCAGGGGGTGGGTGCCCGGGGCGCAGCCGCAGGGCGGGTAGACCTCGGTGTAGTCGACGGGGCGCAGCGCGGCCCGTACGGCGTCGGGGGCGGCGTCCCACAGCTCCATCGCCCTCTCCAGCAGGCGCAGTTGCTCGGAGTGGGCGTGTCGGGAGCGGGCCTCGGCGGCGGCGTCGAGGACGGCGGGCAGGGCCTTGGCGGCGTCGTGGGCGTGGTACCAGTAGCTGGCCAGGCGGGTGGCGCGGCCGTCGGCGGGGACGAGGGCGGGGTCGGCTTCCAGGACCTCGGCGTAGCGGCGGTTGAGGCGGGAGCGTTCGCCGGGCAGCAGGTCGTCGCTGACGGCCTCGCGGACCAGGGAGTGCCGGAAGCGGTAGCCGTCGTCGCCGGGGGCGGCGATCAGGATGTTGGCGCCGACGGCGGCCCGCAGGGCTTCGATGAGTTCGTCCTCGGGGAGCCGGGCGACGGCGGCGAGCAGGGCGTACTCCACGGTGGAGCCGCCCTCGGCGACGATGCGGACGACCCGCTGGGCGTCCTCGGGGAGGCGTTCGACGCGGACGAGGAGCAGATCGCGCAGGGTGTCGGTGAGGCCGGGGCAGCCGCCGTCGTGGACGGCGACGGCGAGTTCCTCGACGAAGAAGGCGTTGCCGTCGGAGCGTTCGAAGATCTCGTCGGCGCGGTCCGGGTCGGGTTCGGCGGCGAGGATGCCGGCGAGCTGGTGTCCGACCTCGGCGCGGTTGAAGCGGGGGAGTTCGACGCGGCGGACCGTGCGGAGACGGTCGAGTTCGGCGAGGAGGGGGCGCAGCGGGTGGCGGCGGTGGATGTCGTCGGAGCGGTAGGTGGCGAGGACGACGAGGCGGCCGGTGCGCAGGGTGCGCAGGAGGTAGGAGAGGAGGTGGCGGGTGGAGGCGTCGGCCCAGTGCAGGTCCTCCAGGACGAGGACGATCGTGCGGTCGGCGGCGAGGCGTTCCAGGAGGCGGGCGGTGAGTTCGAAGAGGCGGGCGGTGCCTTCCTCGTCGTGCCGTGTGTGTGCGGTCTCGCCCAACTCGGGGAGCAGCCGCGCCAGTTCCTGTTCCTGTCCGGCGGCCGCGGTGGCGAGTTCGTCGGGCAGCCGGCGGCGCAGGGCACGCAGCGCGGTGGAGAAGGGGGCGAAGGGCAGTCCGTCGGCGCCGATCTCGACGCAGCCGCCGGGTGCGACGACCGCGCCCCCGCGCGCGGCCTCGGCGGCGAATTCCTCGACCAGGCGGGTCTTGCCCACCCCGGCCTCACCGCCGAGGAGCAGCGCCTGCGGCCCGCCCCCGTCTTGGCCGCCTCCCGCCGTGCGCGCGGTGCCTTCCCCGGCGCGGGTCAATGCCTCGCGCAACACCTCCAGTTCTGCGGCGCGACCGACGAACACGGGACTGACGGACCTGGTCTCCACATCGCCGAGCATCGCACGACCGCCGCCCGCTCCGGCACCGATTATCCGCAGGCCCCGGCCGGCCGGACGGCGGTCGCCCGCCGCGCGTCCGACCTCCCCGCCACCGCGCCCGGCCTCCCCCCGTGCCTCCCCTCGTCCGGATTCCGCACGCCCGGCATCCCCGCGTCCGGCATCCCCGCGTCCGGCCTCCCTGTGCCCGGCATCCCCGCGCCCGGCATCGGCGTGCCCCGCTTCGGCGGCCTCGCCGTCGCCGTCCCCGTCGCCCCGCTCCCCGCCCTCGTGGCCCCGCTCCCCGCTCACGCGGCGCGGAGGAAGCGGAGCCGGCGTATCCGTTCTCCGAGTACCGGCCGTTCGGCGTCCTTGTCCCCTTCCCCGCCGGCGGACCTCGCCGCCGTCCTGGAGCCGTGTGCGGCCTCGCGGCGGGCGCGGCGGGCCTCGCGTACCTGACGGTGGTGCTCCGCCTCACGGATCAGTTCCGCGGATCGGATCTGCTGGAGTTCGTACTCGAACATCTCGTACCCCTGGTGAAGAGTCTGTCTCGGCTCGCTCGTTGCGATGTCTCCACCTTCGTCTCCCAGGCGGGGCGGCCACATCGGGAGAGTTCCGCATCTTGGACGCGAGAGGGGCCTTAGGTCCGTCATAGGGATACCTACGACGGACCTAAGGCCCCTCAGAAACCGTCCCGCCGCGGCGGGCGTCAGGTGCTCGGCAGCGCCAGCAGCAGGTCGGAGTACTTCAGGGCGGACAGCACCAGCCCGATGAAGCCGACCGAGACACCGGCCCAGGCCACCGACTTGATCCACGGTGCCTGCACCTGGTCGGGGTCCCCGAAAGCGGGCCGCACCAGCACGGCGACGCCGACGATCAGCCCGACCAGCGCGAACACTCCGCCCCACAGCGCGGAAGCCTGCCAGGCGTCTCCGTAGACCGCCTGGAGCTGCGTGGCGACGGTGGCGTTCGACGCGGCCTGCATCTCCAGCTGGCCGGTGATCTCCTCGCGCGCGGAGGCGACCGTGCCGACCCAGCCGCCGGTCAGCGACACCAGGCCCAGCACCACGGACACGATGCCGGCGGCACCCTGCCCCACACCCGGCGTCGCCTTCGCGACGGCCGGCGGGAACTCGCCGTCGAACTCCGCGGCCTCGTAGGAGCCGTCGGTCTCGGCCGTGTCGGCGGTGTCCGTCGCGGCCGTGTGGTCCTGCTCCGTCACCGCGTCGTCCTTGGTGAGGTCGGTGCCCTTCACCGACTCGTCGTCGTTCCTGGCCTCGGCGCCCGTGTCGGCCCTGGTCTCGTCAGCTGTCTTGGTTCCCATACCTCGCACCGTACGAATGTTGTCTGAGAGGTTTCTTAACGCACGCTGTGACCGTCGCGAACGCGTGCCGCACGCCATTCGGGCGCCAGGACGGACCATATCTCCAAGTCGTGCCGGACACCCCGATGGGGATACCTCTCCCGCTGCACACCGTCCCTGACCATGCCGAGCCGCCGTGCCACGTTCAGGCTCGGCGTGTTGCCGGAGGCCGCGATCCACTCGACGCGGTGGATCGCGCGGACGTCGACGGCCCAGTCGATGAGGACGCGCATCGCGCGGGTGACCAGCCCCCGTCCGGTGCCGGCGGGCTCCAGCCAGCAGCCGACCTCACAGTTGGCGTTCTCGGCGTCGAAGTTGAGGAAGAGGACGCCGCCGACGAGTGTGCCGTCGAGCCAGATGCCGTGCAGGGAGCCGGTGTCGGCGGCGCGCATGTCGGCGTACCGCTGGAGGACGGCGCGCGCACCGTCGGTGTCCGTGGCGCTCTGGCCGAAGGGGACATACGCGTTGATGAAGTCCCGCCCCCGCTCCAGGTGTGTGAGGAACTCCTCGGCGTGCCAGGGTTCCAGCGGCCGCAGTTCGGCCCCGTCGTCACCCAGGGATATCGCGTACATCCTTCGGCCGCTCCTGTTCCAGTTCCAGCTCTTCCACCACGACGTCCGCGAGCCTCTCATGGGCGGCACGGGATTCGGGCGGCTCGATGCTGATCCGGGGCATGCGCCGGTCGAGCCAGCGGGGCAGCCACCAGTTGGCGCCGCCGAGCAGGTGCATGAGGGCGGGAACGAGGAGGGTCCGCAGGACGAAGGCGTCCAGGGCGACGGCGGCGGCGAGGGCGATGCCGAACATCGCGATCACACGGTCGCCGCTGAGGACGAAGGCGAGGAAGACGGAGATCATGATGACCGCCGCGGAGTTGATCACCCGGCTGGTCTCGGCGAGGCCCACCCGGACCGCGCGCCGGTTGTCGCCGGTCTCCAGCCACTCCTCGTACATCCGGCTGACCAGGAAGACCTGGTAGTCCATGGAGAGCCCGAAGAGGACCGACACCATGATCACGGGGAGGAAGGGTTCGATCGGCCCGGCGCGGCCGAGGCCCAGGAGTTCGCTCCCCCAGCCCCACTGGAAGATCGCGGCGACGACGCCGAACGCGGCGGCGACGGCGGCCACGTTCATCGCGGCGGCCTTGAGCGGTATCCCGATGGACCGGAAGGCGAGCAGGAGCAGCAGACAGCCGAGGCCGATGACGACGCCCACGAACAGGGGCAGCTTGCCGACGATGACGTCCGCGAAGTCGTCGTACCCGGCGGTCACCCCGCCGACGTGCAGATCGAGCGTGGTGCCGGTCTCGGCGCGCGGCAGTACCTCGTCGCGCAGCCGTTCGACCAGCTCGCTGGTCTTCGCGGACTGCGGGGAGGAGTCGGGTACGACGGTGAGGTACGCGGTGTCGCCGCCGGTGTTGTAGGTCACCGGGGTCACCGCCGAGACGCCCTCGGTGGCCCGGAGCGTGGTGTCGAGGTTGTCGAGCGCGAGCTTGTCGGCGGCTCCGTCGACCTTGGTGACGAGCGTGAGCGGGCCGTTCACACCCGGGCCGAAGCCGTCGGCAAGGAGGTCGTACGCCTGGCGGGTGGTCGTCGTCGCGGGGTCGTTGCCCTGGTCGGAGGTGCCGAGGCGCAGACCGAGCGTGGGCAGGGCGAGCAGGGTCATGACGACGAGGGCGATCGCGCCGAGCTTCTTGGGGTGCCGTTCGACGAAGGCGGACCAGCGGGCGGCGAAGCCGGTGGGCAGTTCGGGCTCGGGGCCGTGCTCGGCGAGGCGGCGGCGCTCGCGGCGGCTCAGCGCGCGCATGCCGATGAACGACAGCAGGGCCGGCAGCAGCGTCACGGAGGCGGCGACGGTGAGGACCACGGTGAGAGAGGCGGCTATCGCGACTCCGTTGAGGAAACCGAGCCGCAGGATCAGCATGCCCAGCAGCGCTATGCAGACCGTGGCACCCGCGAAGACGACGGCCCTTCCGGTGGTCGCGACCGCGTTCCGCGCGGCCTCCTCGACGGACAGGCCCCGCTTCAGGCCCCGGCGGTGCCGGGTCACGATGAACAGCGCGTAGTCGATGCCGACGCCGAGGCCGATCAGGGTGCCCAGCATGGGCGCGAAGTCGGCCACCGTCATGGCGTGCCCGAGCAGCGTGATCCCCGCGTAGGCGGTGCCCACGCTGACCAGGGCGGTCGCGATCGGCAGCAGGCTGGCGGCGAGCGAGCCGAACGCCAGGAAGAGGACCGCGGCGGCGACGAGCACGCCGACGATCTCGGCGAGATGCCCGCCGGACGTCTCGGTGAGCCCGATCGAGGTGCCGCCCAGCTCCACCCGGAGCCCGTCGCTCCCGGCGGCCCTCGCGGTGTCGACAACGGCCTCGGCCTGGGCCTTGCCCACGTCCTCGGCCGGCTTGTCGAAGGTGACGGTGGCGTACGCCGTACGGCCGTCCTCGCTGATCCGGCCGCCGTCGGCGCCGTCGTACGGGTCGGTGACGGCGGCGACGCCCGGCAGGCCGGCGATGTGGCCGAGAGTCCGGGTCATCGTCTGTTCGACGGCGGCGGCTCGTACGGACCCCTTGTCCGTGTGCCAGACGACGGTGGCGCTGTCGCCGCTGACGCCCGGGAATCCCTCGTTCAGCAGTTCGGTGGCGCGGCTGGACTCGGTTCCGGGGGTCTTGTAGTCGTTGGAGTACGCGGCTCCCGCCAGGGCGGCTCCGGCGGCCGTGCCCGCGAAGGCGAGAAGCCACAGAAGGAGGGCGACTAGGCGGTGCCGGACACACCAGCGCGCAAGGGCTGCCACGGATCGTGCTCCTGAGGGGGGAGGCATGAGCAATTCCTGGCAACTGTTGCACCACAATGTGATCGTTTGGCCCCTTTGAGGGTCTCCTCACATGGGATGGGAGCCACCTCACAGGACAAACGCCGGCACTCTGTCACCCCGCGTCACCGCCGTGCGCATGCCCGAGGGCGACCCATCGCCGTGATGTGCCGCCCTCGGGGATACGCGGTGGACCCGCCGTGCGTTCAGCCCTCGGTGACGCCCAGCTTCTCCAGGATCAGCTCCTTGACGCGGGCCGCGTCGGCCTGACCGCGGGTGGCCTTCATGACCGCGCCGACCAGTGCTCCGGCCGCGGCCACCTTGCCGCCGCGGATCTTGTCCGCGATGGCGGGGTTGCCGGCAATGGCCTCCTCGACGGCCGTCGTCAGGGCGCCCTCGTCGGAGACGACCTTCAGACCGCGCTTGTCGACGACCTCGTCCGGGGTGCCTTCGCCCGCGAGGACGCCCTCGATGACCTGCCGGGCCAGCTTGTCGTTCAGGTCACCCTTCGAGACCAGCTCGGTGACCCGGGCGACCTGCGCCGGCGTGATGGCCAGCTCGTCCAGCGCCTTGCCGGACTCGTTGGCGCTGCGGGCCAGCTCGCCCATCCACCACTTGCGGGCGGAGGCGGCGTCGGCCCCGGCGTCGACGGTGGCGACGATGAGGTCCAGGGCGCCGGCGTTGAGGATCGCCTGCATCTCGGTGCCCGAGACACCCCACTCCGCGAGGAGCCGGTTGCGGCGGACCAGCGGCAGCTCGGGCAGCGCGGCGCGGATCTCCTCGACCCACTCGCGCGAGGGGGCCACCGGCACGAGGTCCGGCTCGGGGAAGTACCGGTAGTCCTCGGCCTCCTCCTTCACACGGCCCGAGGTCGTGGACCCCGTGTCCTCGTGGAAGTGCCGGGTCTCCTGGATGATCGTCCCGCCGCCGTCGAGAACGGCGGCGTGCCGCTGGATCTCGAAGCGCGCGGCACGCTCGACGGACCGCAGCGAGTTCACGTTCTTCGTCTCGGAGCGCGTGCCGAACTTCTCACGGCCGTGCGGGCGCAGCGACAGGTTCACGTCGCAGCGCATCTGGCCCATCTCCATCCGGGCCTCCGAGACGCCGAGCGCCCTGATGACCTCGCGCAGCTCACGGACGTACGCCTTGGCGACCTCGGGAGCGCGCTCGCCCGCGCCCTCGATCGGCTTGGTGACGATCTCGATGAGCGGGATGCCCGCGCGGTTGTAGTCGAGCAGCGAGTGCGAGGCGCCGTGGATGCGGCCCGTCGCACCGCCGACGTGCGTCGACTTGCCGGTGTCCTCCTCCATGTGGGCGCGCTCGATCTCCACACGGAAGGTCTCGCCGTCCTCCAGCTGGACGTCGAGGTAGCCGTTGAAGGCGATCGGCTCGTCGTACTGGGAGGTCTGGAAGTTCTTCGGCATGTCCGGATAGAAGTAGTTCTTCCGGGCGAACCGGCACCACTCGGCGATCTCGCAGTTCAGCGCGAGACCGATCTTGATCGCCGACTCGACGCCGATCGCGTTGACGACCGGGAGCGCGCCGGGCAGGCCGAGGCAGGTGGGGCAGGTCTGCGTGTTGGCGCCCTGACCGAGTTCGGTCGAACAGCCGCAGAACATCTTGGTCTTGGTGCCGAGTTCGACATGGACCTCGAGGCCCATGACGGGGTCGTACGACGCGAGAGCGTCCTCGTACGACACGAGGTCGGTCGTGGTCACAGGAAGTGCAACTCCTTCAGTGCGGTGGTCAGCTCCGCGCACCACCGCTGGTACGCGGGAAGGGTGCGGAGACGGTCGAGGTCGACTCGCTGGCCGAGCAGCTCCGCGAGCGTGCGGGTGTCGTAGCCGGGCAGGACGGTGGCCAGCAGAGCCTTTGGGTCGGGCACCCGTTCGACCTGTGCGCCCGTGGGCTCGCCGGCCCACGGCAGGGCAGAGGTCACCGCCCCCGGCAGTGAGCGCAGCAGGCCGCAGTCAGCGAGCAGCCACGCTTCTGTCTCCCGCACGGGCACGATCCCGACCATACGGCAGTCGCAGGGCGGTGCGGCGTCCTGCCGAAGCTTGTCGATCTTGCCCCGCTCACGGTGGTCGTTGTGCACCAGCAGCAGGTCACAGGTGGTGGCCAGGTCCTGCGCCTCCGCACAGAGCCGCGGGTGCGCCGTGCGCGCGGTACCGGCCTCCCCGCGCTGAACAGTGTCG
The DNA here is from genome assembly GCF_055592645.1 of Streptomyces sp. NPDC041108. Taxonomy (NCBI): domain Bacteria; kingdom Bacillati; phylum Actinomycetota; class Actinomycetes; order Kitasatosporales; family Streptomycetaceae; genus Streptomyces; species Streptomyces sp. NPDC041108. The sequence continues at coordinate 254,195 of NZ_JBVIYK010000012.1, forward strand.
GCGACGTCGAACGGCACCGATGCCCTCGCGGCCAGCCGGGTCAGCTGGCGTATCGCCAGCGCGGACAGAAAGATCTCGTCCTCGGGGCCCTCGGCGAGGAGCCCCAGGGTCAGGTAACGGGTCACGCTCCGCTCGCCACCGCGCTCTCCAGGTACCTGCGTGCCTCCCGGGGCGGTACATAGGTGCCGCGCGGGCCCGACTCGGCCAGCGGCCGCACCCTGCTGTGCCGGGAGGGGGCGCCGCCCCCGCCGACGCGGCTGACGGTGTCCACGAAGAACACGTCCGCGGGGTGGTCGTCGTACACGGCGGACAGCACCACCGGGGAGTGGGTGGTGACGATCAGCTGCTGGGTCTGTCCCTCTCCGGTGCAGCGCCGCAGCCGTCGGACCAGCTCCCGGACCAGAGCCGGGTGCAGTCCGTTCTCCACGTCCTCGATCATCAGCGTGGAGAAGCGGTTGGGTCCGTGGCCGGAGGACTTCGAGCGGCTCCGGAGCGGCACCGTGAGCCCCGCATGGGCCGCGGTCAGCAGGGCGAGCACGTGCAGGGTCCCGTACGAGGCCAGCCGGACGGGTACGGGCGGCGCGTCGCGGTAGAGCAGTTCCAGATCCCACACGCCGCTGTGCGGGTCGGGCGTGGGCCGCAGGTCGACCAGGCCGGGCAGCACGGCCGCGGCGTCGGCGCGCAGCAGCAGCTCCCGGTGCCGGTCCCGGTCGGGGTCGGTCAGCAGGCGGCCGAGGACGGCCGCGAGGTTGTGGCCGTCACGCGCCAGTCGGCGCTCGTCCGTCAGGTCCGCGGGGGTGCGCATCAGCGCGGGTTCGGGGACCAGCCAGTTCCAGCGCCCGCCGGGGAGGGAGTGGAAGGCGTGGGTACCCTGCTTGGCGGTCTCGGCGATGTGCGCGCGCTGGGCGGGAGTGAGTTCCCAGTCCGCCGGAGCCTCCGGCAGCAGGGTGACCCGGCCTTCGACGCCCGGAGAGCGTCCGTCGCCCAGTTCCGCGCGGAGTTCCAGGCGCAGATGGCCCAGGCCCTCGCGGTGGGACTGCAGGAAGCAGAGGACCAGCCGGATCCGGCCGGTGGTGGAGCCGTCGCCGTCCCGGTGGAAGAGGTCGAGCACCCGGCCCCGGCGCTCGTCTCCAGGGCGCAGATCGGCGAAGAAGAAGATCGACTTCCCGTCGCTGCCCCAGCTGTTCTGCATGGCGTCCCTGCACAACTGGGACGCCAGGTCGACCGCCTCCAGAAGATTGGTCTTGCCGGAGCCGTTGGGGCCGACGAGGACGGTGAACGGCGAGAGGTCGAACGCCGCGTCACGGAAGGACCGGAACCCCTCGATCTCCATTCGCGTGATCATCTTGCGCCACCTCCCTGGCGTATCGCGTCTGTCGTTGGTCGTGGTGGCCGCCCCGAGGAGGCGGACCGCCCGCCCCGGGGGGCGGTGCGGACGGGGCCGGGACCGGACCGTGCGGGACGGTCCCGGCGCGACGCCTCAGCCCAGCAGTACGTCGTCGTCGCCCAGCCGCTTCAGTTCGCGGTACAGGACGGCGAGACCGGTGACGATGCCGATGGCGGCCACGGACGCGTCGATCAGCCGGAGCGTGTCCTGCTCGACACGGGCCTTCTTGATCCGCTTGGCGATGCCCCACGCGCCGAAGGCGGTGGTGGCGATGGACACGTACGTACCGGACTTGGACTTCTGGAAGTCCTTGGCCTTGGACAGGGCGTTGCTCACAGCGACGGAGCCTCCTCGAGAAGCGGGTGCCCCCACTTTTCCACGAAGGCGGCTTCGACGGCGGCGCCGACCTTGTAAAGGCGGTCGTCCTTCAGCGCCGGGGCGATGATCTGCAGTCCGACCGGGAGCCCGTCCTCCGGCGCGAGGCCGCAGGGCAGGGACATCGCGGCGTTGCCCGCGAGGTTGGTCGGGATGGTGCAGAGGTCCGCCAGGTACATCGCCATCGGGTCGTCGGCGCGCTCGCCGATCGGGAAGGCGGTGGTGGGCGTGGTCGGCGACACGATGACGTCGACCTTTTCGAACGACTTCTCGAAGTCCCGTGTGATGAGCGTACGGACCTTCTGGGCGCTGCCGTAGTACGCGTCGTAGTAGCCGGAGCTGAGCGCGTACGTGCCGAGCATGATGCGGCGCTTCACCTCGGGGCCGAAGCCGGCCTCACGGGTGAGGGAGGTGACCGTCTCGGCGGAGTTCGAGCCGTCGTCGCCGGTCCGCAGGCCGTAGCGCAGCCCGTCGAAGCGGGCGAGGTTGCTCGAACACTCGCTCGGCGCGATCAGGTAGTACGCGGCCAGCGCCAGGTCGAACGACGGGCAGTCCAGCTCGACGATCTCGGCGCCCAGCTCCTTCAGCAGCTCGACGGACTCGTCGAACCGCTGGACGACACCGGCCTGGTAGCCCTCGCCGCGGAACTGCTTGACGACACCCACGCGCATCCCGGCGACACTGCCGTTGCGGGCGGCCTCGACGACCGGCGGGACCGGGGCGTCGATCGAGGTGGAGTCGAGCGGGTCGTGACCGGCGATGACCTCGTGCAGCAGCGCCGCGTCCAGGACCGTACGGGCGCAGGGGCCGCCCTGGTCGAGCGAGGAGGAGAACGCCACCATGCCGTACCGCGACACGGCCCCGTACGTCGGCTTCACACCGACCGTGCCGGTGACGGCGGCCGGCTGGCGGATGGAGCCGCCGGTGTCGGTACCGATGGCGAGGGGTGCCTGGTAGGAGGCGAGGGAGGCGGAGGAACCGCCGCCGGAGCCGCCGGGGATGCGGGTGAGGTCCCAGGGGTTGCCGGTCGGGCCGTACGCGCTGTTCTCCGTCGACGACCCCATGGCGAACTCGTCCATGTTGGTCTTGCCGAGGATGACGACGTCGGCGTCCTTGAGCCGCTTGGTGAGCGTGGCGTCGTACGGCGGGATCCAGCCCTCCAGGATCTTCGAGCCCACGGTGGTCGGGATGCCGACCGTGGTGAAGATGTCCTTGAGCGCGAGCGGAACACCGGCGAGCGGGCCGAGCTTCTCGCCCCTGGCCTTCTTCTCGTCGACGGCTCGGGCCTGGGCGAGGGCGCCCTCTCGGTCGACGTGCAGGAAGGCGTGCACCTTCTCGTCGACGGCCTCGATCCGGGCCAGGTGGGCCTCGGTGACCTGCACGGCGGTGAGTTCACCGGCGGCGATCTTCGCGGCGATCTCGGCCGCGGTGAGCTTGATGATGCTGTCGGTCATGACGTGATCAGTCCTCCCCCAGGATCTGCGGCACCTTGAAACGCTGCTGCTCCTGGGCCGGGGCGGCGGCAAGCGCCTGCTCGGGGGTGAGCGACGGACGGACCTCGTCCGCGCGCATGACGTTCGTCAGCGGGAGCGGGTGCGAGGTCGGTGGTACATCTTGGTCGGCGACCTCACTGACGCGGGCGACCGCGCCGATGATGTCGTCCAGCTGACCCGCGAAGTGTTCGAGCTCTTCGGGCTTCAGCTCCAGACGCGCCAGCCGGGCGAGGTGGGCGACCTCCTCGCGCGTAATGCCAGGCATGCAGCGATCCTCTGGGGTGAGTGTGTGTGGTTTGGCGCCAATCCTATGGGGCGCGCGGGGTTGGCCGCGCCGCTGGGCATGGGCGCCTCATGACTCGGGGTGCACTGTAATCGGGCGAGTGCGGGTGCGCGGGGCTTCTCGCGCAGTTCCCCGCGTCCCTGAAAACGCGGGGCCGCGCCCCTGCTTTTCCGGCCCGGAAGGGCCGTAGGCCCTCAACCTGCATCCCGAGCCGTCAGGCGCCCCTACTCGTCCGCCGTCGCCGCGGGCAACGCCGCGGCCGGCCGCTGCCAGCCCCGGGACCCCCGCGCCCGCAACCACGCGGTCGCCTCCTCCGCCGGCATCGCGGCGGCGACCAGCCACCCCTGGACCGCGTCGCACCCCAGATCCCGCAGCCGCTCCCACGTCTCGTCGTCCTCGACGCCCTCCGCGACGACGAGCAGCCCCAGGGAATGCGCGAGATCGACCGTGCAGCGCACGATCTCGGCGTCCTCGTTGTCGATCGCCAGCCGGGCCACGAACGACCGGTCGATCTTCAGCTCGCTCACCGGCAGCCGCCGCAGATGCACCAGGGACGAGTACCCCGTGCCGAAGTCGTCCAGCGACATCTTCACGCCGTGCCCGGTCAGCCCGGCGAGGGTGTCCGCGGCGCGCTGGGGGTCCTCCAGCAGCACGTGTTCCGTTATCTCCAGCTGCAACGCCCCGGCCGGAACCCCGTGGCGGGCGAGCCGCGCGGCCACCGCGCCGGCGAAGCCGGGGGTGTGGACGTCACGCGGGGACACGTTCACCGCCACCGGTACGTGCAGCCCCTGCGCCCGCCACCGCGCCACCTGCCCCAGCGCGGTCTCCAGGACGTACTCCGTCAGATGCGGCATCAGTCCGGAGGACTCGGCGATCGCTATGAACTCGTCCGGCGGCACCTTGCCCCGCTCGGGATGCACCCACCGCACCAGGGCCTCCAGGCCGGCGACCTGCCCGTCGAAGCGGACCTTCGGCTGGTAGTGCAGCTCGACCTCGTGCGCGTCGAGCGCGCGTCGCAGGTCGCCCAGCAGACCGAGCCGGTCCGGGGTGTTCGAGTCCCGCTTGGACTCGTAGACCTCGACGCCCGTACGGTCCCGCTTCGCCTGGTACATCGCCACGTCCGCCCGCCGCAGCAGCCCCTCCGCGTCGAGCGCGTGGTCGGGGAAGACGGCGAGTCCGGCGCTGGCCTCCAGGACGAGGGTGAGCCCGTCGAGGTCGAGCGGTGAGCCGAGCGCGGCCACGAGGTTGCGGGCGACCCGCGACGCGGACGTCGTGGAGTCGGCGACGGGCAGCAGTACGGCGAACTCGTCGCCGCCGAGCCGCGCGGCCTCCGCTCCGCGTGGCAGGGCGGCCCGGAGCCGATCCGCTATCTGCAACAGCAAGCGGTCGCCCGCGAGATGCCCGAGCGTGTCGTTGACGGACCTGAAGCGGTCGAGGTCGATCAGCAGCAGCGCCGACCGCGCCCCGATGCGTTCGGCGTCGTCCAGCGCGGTCCAGGTCCGCTCCAGCAGCCACTGCCGGTTCGGCAGGCCGGTGAGCGGGTCGCGCAGCTGTTCCTCGGCGCGGGCGCGGGCTATCCACAGGGTGGAGTCGAGCGCGATGAGGGGGATGGCGAAGAGCGGCAGCAGCAGGGGCTTGGCCAGGGCGACGACGCAGACGAGGGGCGCGATGCCGAGGAGCGCGACGGCGACGAGCCCCTGTCTGACCAGGGCCGTACGCGCGACGGTGGGCAGCCCGCCGCGCGGTGCGGCCAGATGCCAGAGCAGCACACGGCTGACCACGAGATAGGCGACGGCGACCAGGGCCACCTGGGGCGCCGAGTAGAGGTCCCAGGTGTCCGGGTCCCAGGGCCGCTCCACCGACGGGACGCGGCCGAAGACCCGCAGGACGAGCGCGCCGGCGCCGATGCCGAGGATGTCGACCGCGCCGTGCAGGACGCCCTGGCGCCAGCGGCCCCGGCGGGCGATACCGACGAGGACGACGACGGTGAGGCTGACCATCCCGGCGGCCACCCAGCCGTACAGCAGCAGGACGGCGAGGGTGAGGGCGGCGCCGGAGCCGGTGCCGCCCCACCAGCGGGCGCGGCCCATGGCCACGAGGTGACCGACGATGATGCCGGTCAGGAGAGCGAGGGACCAGCCGACCGTGCCGGCCGGGAAGAGCGCGTGCGGCCCGGCGAACGCCCGGTAGAAGCCGGCGCCGAGAATGGCACCGGCGAGGCCCACGATCACGGCGGGCAGCGTGGGCCAGGCCAGGTGCCGGTCGGCGTCCTGGCCCGGCAGTCCGTGTCCGCGGCCCTCACCGAGCGCGCCGGTGACTCCGGGTGCCCCGCCCGTACCGGCCGTGGTGCCGGAGGTGAGTTGCGCGTGACCGGGTACGAGCGCACCGGGTGCGTTCGCGCCCGCACGCCCCGGCGGCCATGCCGTACCGGTCCTGGATGACCCCACCACCGTCCGCCCGGAGGCGTCCTCCCGGCTTCCCTCGAACGGGCGTCCCCCCATGAGCAGGAAGCGCCCCCGTCGCCAGGCCCCGGACACCCGGCGCAGGCGCAGCCGTGAGTCCGGGGCGACGCTCTCGGTCGGTTCCATACCCGTCCCTCTCACAGCCGGCGGTGCCCACGCCACGCGGCCCGTTGCTCTCGACGACCTCAACGGCACCGCGTCCACAAAACCCGCCGTGCGTCCGGGCACGGCAGGCGCACACCTCAACAGTAGGCCGCACAAGGCTTTCACGGGCGGCGGTCGACGTCGGTTGCCCGAATGCGACCGGGCACCCGTATGCATCTGGTATGCGCCGAACGGGTGGCCTTCAACCCCTACTCCTCGATCGGGAGCGCGACTTCCGCTGCCGCGTCCGGCCCCTGTTCGAGCAGAACGGCGAAGCCGTCCTCGTTCAGGACGGGCACCTTGAGCTGCATCGCCTTGTCGTGCTTGGAGCCCGGATTCTCGCCCACCACGACGAACGAGGTCTTCTTCGACACCGAGCCGGTCACCTTGGCGCCCCGGCTCTGCAACGCCTCCTTGGCCCCGTCGCGCGTGTGGTGTTCGAGTGTGCCGGTCACGACGACCGTCAGCCCTTCGAGGGGCCTCGGTCCCTCGTCCTCGCCGGCGCCCTTGTCCTCCAGGGGGACACCGGCCGCCTTCCACTTACGGATGATCTCGCGGTGCCAGTCCTCGGCGAACCACTCCTCCAGGGCCTTCGCGACGATGGCACCCACGCCGTCGACCGCCGTGAGTTCCTCCTGCGTGGCCTGCTCGATCCGGTCGATCGAGCGGAACTCGCGGGCCAGGGCCTGGGCGGCGACCGGTCCGACGTGGCGGATGGAGAGCCCGTTGAGGAAACGGGCGAGCGGACGGCTCTTGGCCTCCTCGATCTTCTGCAGCAGCGCGAGGGTGTTCTTCTTGGGCTCGCCCTTCTGGTTGGCGAAGACCGTGACGACCTTCGGCTCGCCCGTCTTCGGATCGTGCTTGGGCAGACCGCTGTCCGCGTCCAGGACGTACGCCTTGATGGGGAGCAGCTTCTCCACCGTGAGGTCGAAGAGGTCGCCCTCGTCGACCAGGGGCGGGTCGGCGGGCTCCAGCGGCCGGGTGAGGGCCGCGGCGGCCACACCGCCGAAGTGCTCGATGTCCAGGCACTCCCGGCCCGCCAGGTACGAGACGCGCTCTCTCAACTGGGCGGGGCAACTGCGGGCGTTGGGGCACCGCAGATCGATGTCGCCCTCCTTCATCGGGCGCAGCGGCGTCCCGCACTCCGGGCACTCCGTCGGCATCTCGAACCGGCGGGTCTCCCCCTCGACGCGCAGGTCGACGACCGGACCGAGGATCTCGGGGATGACGTCACCGGCCTTGCGGATGACGACCGTGTCCCCGATGAGCACGTTCTTGGCCTTGACGACCTCCTGGTTGTGGAGGGTGGCGAACTCGACCTCCGAGCCGGCCACGGTGACCGGCTCGACCTGGGCGTAGGGCGTGACCCGGCCGGTGCGGCCGACACCCACCTTGATGTCGATGAGTTTGGTGTTGACCTCTTCCGGCGCGTACTTGTACGCGATGGCCCAGCGGGGCGCGCGCGCCGTCGACCCGAGACGCCCCTGCAGACGGATCTCGTCGAGCTTGACGACCACGCCGTCGATCTCGTGCGCCACGGAGTGGCGGTGTTCGCCGTAGTGGGCGATGAACTCCCGTACGCCGTCGAGGTCGTCGACGACCCTGTTGTGCTCGGCGGTGGGCAGGCCCCAGGACTTGAGGAGGTCGTAGGCCTCGGACAGGCGGGTGAAGCCGCCGTCGAAGCCCTCCAGGGCGCCGATGCCGTGGACGACCATGTGCAGCGGCAGGGTGGCCGTGACCTTGGGGTCCTTCTGGCGCAGCGAACCCGAGGCGGAGTTGCGGGGGTTGGCGTACGGCTTCTCGCCGGCCGCCACACGGCGTTCGTTGAGGCCCTGGAACGCCTCCATCGGGAAGTAGACCTCGCCGCGGATCTCGACGAGCCGGGGGACGCGGTCGCCCTTCAGCCGGTGCGGGATCTCCGCGATCGTCCTGACGTTGGGTGTGATGTCCTCGCCGGTCCGGCCGGTGCCGCGGGTGGCGGCGCGGGTGAGTCTGCCGTCCTCGTAGGTCAGGTTCACCGCGAGGCCGTCGATCTTCAGCTCGCACAACAGGTGGTAGTCGGTGGTGCCGACGTCCTTGGCGACGCGCTCGGCCCAGGCCGCGAGACCCTCGTCGTCGAAGACGTTGTCGAGGGAGAGCATGCGCTCGCGGTGCTCCACCTCGGCGAGGTCGGTCTCGTACTCGACGGCGACCTTCTGCGTCGGCGAGTCCGGGGTGCGCAGCTCGCCGTACTCGTCCTCCAACGCCTCCAGGGTGCGCAGGAGTTCGTCGAACTCCGCGTCGCTGACGACAGGGGCGTCCTTCACGTAGTACCGGAAGCGGTGCTCCTCGATCTGTTCGGCGAGCCGCGCGTGCTTCTCGCGTGCTTCGGCGGGCACCGCTGCCTCGGCGGGTACCGATGTGGGCTGTGTGTCCTTGTCGCCGGCCACCGTGTCGTCCTCCCGTTACTCTGGGTTGTCCGCGAGAGATCTCGCCGCCTTGACGCAGTGCGCGAGCGCCGCGCGCGCGTACGCCGGGGAGACCCCCGCGAGCCCGCACGTCGGCGTGACCGTGACCGCTTCCGCGAGAAGCCCCGGATGCAGTCCCAGCCTGCGCCACAGCGTCCTGACACCCATGACGCTACCGGCAGGGTCCGACAATGCCCCCTCCGTGGTCGGCACAACACCGGCCAGCAGCCTGGTTCCCCCTTCGACCGCTTCACCGATCGCGTCGTCGTCACGTTCGGTGAGCAGGGTGAAGTCGAAGGAGATCCCGGCGGCGCCTGCGCGGCGCAGCAGCGCGAACGGGACGTCGGGGGCGCACGAGTGCACGATCACCGCCCCCTGTGCGGCGTCGATGACGTTCCTCAGCGTGGCCTCGACGAGTTGACGGTCGACGGCGCGGTGGGTGCGGTAGCCGCTGGCGCTCTTGACCTGGCCGCGCAGGACGGCGATGAGGGAGGGTTCGTCGAGCTGGAGGACGAGCTGGGCTCGCGGGGCGCGTCGCCGGAGCTCGGCGAGGTGCTGGCGCAGGCCCTCGACGAGGGAGCCGGCGAGGTCCCGGCAGGCGCCGGGGTCGGAGAGGACCACCTCGCCGTTCCTCAGTTCCAGGGCGGCGGCGAGTGTCCAGGGGCCGACGGCCTGGACCTTCAGCGGGCCCGTGTACTCCTGGGTGAACTCCTCCAGGGCGTCCAGGTCCTCGCCCAGCCACGAGCGGGCCCGCCGGGTGTCGCGGCCCGGGCGGTCACCGAGCCGCCAGCCGCTGGGTTCCACGCGCGCGTACAGCTCGACCAGCAGGCCGGCGGTTCTGCCGATCATGTCGGCGCCGGGGCCTCTGGCGGGGAGTTCGGGGAGGTGTGCCATGCCTGTCTCCGGCCACGCGAAGGTGCCGGTGACGGTCTTGGCGGCTTCTCGGGCGTCCCCGCCCGGCAGGGACCCCACGCCGGTGGCCGGGCCGAAACTGAAGTCTTCGCTCACGCCCCGAAGCGTACGGCTCCCTGCGCGGCGTCGGCGGGCATGGGGTGCCTCGTCGGGTGCGGGTCCGGTGGGGCTTCTCGCGCAGTTCCCCGCGCCCCTACAAGCGCGGGGAACTGCGCGACCAGCCCCCACGCACCCGCACCCGCACCCCGTCCGGCAGAGCCCTCACGCGCCCGGTCGGACCGTCAGGTCGTTCACCTCGGCGTCTCGGGGCAGGTCCAGCGCCATGAGGATGGTCGTGGCGACCGACTCGGGGGCGATCCAGCGAGCGGGGTCGTACTCCTTGCCCTCCTGCTGGTGCACCTTCGCCTGCATGGGGCTGGCGGTGCGGCCGGGGTACACCGTCGTCACCCGGACCCCGTTGCCGTGCTCCTCCCACCGCAGGGAGTCCGCCAACGCCTTGAGCCCGTGCTTGGAGGCGGCGTACGCGGACCAGTCGGCGTGGGCGTTGAGGCCCGCGCCGGAGTTGACGAACAGCACGTGCCCACGGGCGGCCCGGAGTTGGGGCAGGAAGTGGCGGGTCAGTTCGGCGGGGGCGATGAGGTTGACGTTGAGCTGGTGGCGCCAGGTCTTGGGGGTCAGCTCGCCGACCGGGCCGAGGTCGACCACACCCGCGATGTGCAGCAGCGAGTCCACGCGGTCCGGCAGGCTCTGGTGGGAGAAGGCCCAGGAGATCTTGTCCGGGTCCGCCAGATCGCCGACCAGCGTCCTCGCCCCCGGGAACTCCGCGGCCAGTTCCTTCGCGCGTCCCGCGTCGCGTGCGTGCAGCACGAGGTCGTCCCCGCGCTCGTGCAGCCGTCGGGCGACGACCGCCCCGATGCCGGAACCCGCCCCGGTGATCACATGAGTAGCCATGCGGTCATGCTCGCATCACCGGAGGGGGACGGGAAACGGCTCAGGCGACGCCCCGGCTCTCCTCCAGGTACGCCAGCGCCCCCACCGGCTCCTCGGCGAAGAAGACCAGGTCGGTGAGCGGACGGGGCAGGAAGCCCTCGTCCTCCATCCGCCGGAACTGCTCCTTCAGGCCGTCGTAGAAGCCCGCGGTGTTGAGCAGGACGACCGGCATCTCGGTGTGGCCGTGCTTCTTCAGCTCCAGGATCTCCGTCGCCTCGTCGAGCGTGCCGGTCCCGCCGACCATGACGACGACCGCATCGGCCTTCTCCAGGAGCACCCGCTTCCGCTCGGCGAGGTCCCGCGCGACCACCATCTCGTCGGTGCCGGGCCGCGCCTTGGCCGCCAGGAACTCGACCGAGACGCCCAGCAGTCTGCCGCCCGCCTCCTGCACGCCGTCGGCGACCACTTTCATCAGCCCGACGTCCGAACCGCCCCACACCAGGGTGTGCCCGCCCTTGCCGATCAGCCTGGCGAATTCCCTCGCGGGGCGGGTGTACCGGTCGGCGAGGTCGGCGGCGGAGAGGAAGACGCAGATGTTCATGCGTCCACGTTAGGGTGCGGCGCCGACATCCGGTCCCCCGCGCCCGCCGGCTTCCTCCGCCAGGGTCGCGCGGATCTTCGACTGGCGATGGGGCAGGTCCTCCCAGTCGTCCATGAGCCGGGCGGACAGGCCGTATCGCCGGGCGAGTTCGACGAGCGTCTCGGTGCGGTAGTAGAAGTCCTCGTGGAGCACCTGGTGTTCGTCGCCCTCGGTGCGGCCGAAGGTGAAGTCGAAGAAGCCGCCGGGGGCGAGGACCCGGCCGACGTGCGCGAGGCACTGCTCGATGACGTGCGGCGGCGAGTGGGAGAACACGCTGTGCGCGTGGACGACGTCGAAGTGGCCGGCGGGCAGGAAGGCGAACGTGAGGTCGGCGACGAGCGCGAGGTGGGGGAGTTTGGACTGCAGGCCCTCCCGCGCGAGGGTGCGCTGGGCCTCCATGAGGATGGCCGGCGAGATGTCGATGCCGTAGTAGTTCCCGGTGTCCAGGTGATCGATGAACAGGCGCCCGGCCCGCAGGTTCCCGCAGCCGATCTCCAGCATCCGGTGCCGGGGCTGCAGACCGTGCCGCAGGAGGTAGTCGAACTGCATCCGGCCGATGCGTTCCCACTTCTCGACGGACGGGTTGTGCCCGACGGCCGCCTCCGGGCTGCGCGCCGTGTCGGCGGCCATGACGGCCCGGTAGTAGGCGATGTGGTCGCGGTGCCTCAGCCGCAGCCAGGTGTCGCGCGCCACCCGGTGGGCGTGCGCGGGCACGCGCCGGGGGTGGCGCAGGGCGTACCGCATCCGGTGCCCGAGACTCCGGCGGTTCCGCGACGCGTCCCGGAGCGGATCACGGGACGGATCGCGGGACGGGTCACGAGGCGCGTCCCTTGACGGACCGCGAGGCGCCTCCCGTGACGGACCGCGAGGGGCGTCCCTTGACGGATCGCGAGCGGCGCCCCTTGACGGATCCGGATGCTGCGACGTGTCCGGGGAGGGGTCACGGGAGGGGTTTCCCGCCTGTCCTGCCGGATCTGTGGCTGTCATGGCGACCTCCTACGTCCCCCTGCGGCCCGCCAGGGCCTCCTGGAAGAGCTCGAAGCTCACCAAGCAGCCTGCGCCGCGCACGCGGGCACGGCTACCCGGGGAGGGACGATCGTGGCGCGCCCGCGTCCGGAAAGGTCCTAGGAGACACCCGCCCCCGCGCGTGTGGTGGAGGCGATCGTCGCCGACCCCACCACGCGCGTGCCGTCGTACAGCACGATCGCCTGGCCGGGAGCCACGCCTCGGACCGGCTCCGTGAAGGTGACCTCCAGGGTGCCGTCGACCAGCTCCGCGCGGACCTCGGTCTCGCCGCCGTGGGCGCGGAGCTGGGCGGTGTAGCTGCCGGGGCCGGTGGGGGCCGCGCCGCACCAGCGGGGGCGGATCGCGGTCAGGGCCTCGACGTCGAGGGAGGAGGCCGGGCCGACCGTCACGGTGTTGTTCACCGGGGAGATGTCGAGGACGTAGCGCGGCTTGCCGTCGGGGGCCGGCGTGCCGATGCGCAGGCCCTTGCGCTGGCCGATGGTGTAGCCGTACGCGCCCTCGTGGGTGCCCAGGACGGTGCCGGACTCGTCCACGATGTCGCCCTCGGAGCGGCCCAACCGGTTCGCGAGGAAGCCCTGGGTGTCGCCGTCGGCGATGAAGCAGATGTCGTGGGAGTCGGGCTTCTTGGCGACGGCGAGCCCCCTGCGCTCGGCCTCGGCGCGGATCTCGTCCTTCGTCGTCATGGTGTCGCCGAGGGGGAACATCGCGTGGGCGAGCTGCCGGTCGTCGAGCACGCCGAGGACGTACGACTGGTCCTTGGCCATGTCGGAGGCGCGGTGCAGCTCCCGGGTGCCGTCCTCGCGCACGAGCACCTGCGCGTAGTGGCCGGTGCAGACGGCGTCGAAGCCCAGGGCGAGGGCCTTGTCGAGCAGGGCCGCGAACTTGATCTTCTCGTTGCAGCGCAGGCAGGGGTTCGGGGTGCGTCCGGCCTCGTACTCGGCGACGAAGTCCTCGACGACGTCCTCGCGGAAGCGCTCGGCGAGGTCCCACACGTAGAAGGGGATGCCGATGACGTCGGCGGCACGGCGGGCGTCCCGGGAGTCCTCGATCGTGCAGCAGCCGCGCGCGCCGGTCCGGAACGACTGCGGGTTGGCGGACAGCGCCAGGTGGACGCCCGTCACGTCGTGCCCGGCTTCCGCCGCGCGGGCGGCGGCCACGGCGGAGTCGACCCCGCCGGACATGGCGGCGAGGACACGGAGGGGGCGGGGGCGCTGCGAGATCTCAGTCATAACCCTTCCAGGGTACGGGGCGCCGGGAACCGGAACCCGCGCATATCCGTTGACGATCTCGTGGGAAAGAGAAGGGCTTCGAAGAACGGTTCCGGGGGTGGCGGCGCGAGCGCCTCCGGCGGCGGGGCCACGGGCCGGCGCGTCGGGCGCCGGGCGCTGCTCATCGGCACGGCCGTGGCCGCCGTCGGTACGGCCGTGGTGGCCAAGGACGAGCTGATGCGCGCCTGGTGGCGGGTGCCCGGTGTCTCGAAGCCGCGCAAGGAGGGCGAGGTCGACTACGCGGGCGCGAAGTGGATCGAGGCCTCGGACGCGAACTGGCGGCTGGCGGACCGGCCGGACGACTTCGGCATAGACATGGTGATCATCCATGTCACCCAGGGCAGTTTCGCCAGTGCGGTCAAGGTGTTCCGGGACCCGGAGCACGGCGCGGCCGCGCACTACATCGTCCGCAAGGACGGCCGTGTCACCCAGATGATCCGTGAGCTGGACGTGGCCTACCACGCGGGCAACCGCGACTACAACGAGCGCAGTGTCGGCATCGAGCACGAGGGCTTCGTGGAGAAGCCGGAGGATTTCACCGCGGAGATGTACGAGGCGTCGGCGCGGCTGACGGCCCGGATCTGCGCGCGGTACGACATCCCCCTCGACCGTGAGCACATCCTCGGCCATGTCGAGGTGCCGGGGACGGACCACACCGACCCCGGCGAGGGCTGGGACTGGGACCGCTACATGAAGCTGGTCCGCGCGGCGGCGGCCGCCGAGGCATCGGCTTCCGCCTGACGGGGCGGGCGCTCCTCAGCTCAGGCCCGCGTTGCGGGCGCGTTCCACCACCGGGCCGATGGCCTTGGCGACCGCCTCGACGTCCGCCTCCGTGGAGGTGTGGCCGAGGGAGAAGCGGAGGGTGCCGCGGGCCAGCTCGGGGTCGGTGCCGGTGGCGAGGAGGACGTGGCTCGGCTGGGCGACACCTGCGGTGCAGGCGGACCCCGTGGAGCACTCGATGCCCTGGGCGTCGAGCAGCAGAAGCAGGGAGTCGCCCTCGCAGCCGGGGAAGGTGAAGTGCGCGTTGGCCGGGAGACGTCCCCCCGGCGCCGGGTCACCGCCCAGGATCGCGTCCGGCACCGCCGTACGGACCGCCTCGACCAGGGCGTCGCGCAGGGCGCCGATCTCCCGGGCGAACCACTCGTGCTGCTCGGCGGCGAGCCGTCCGGCGACCGCGAAGGAGGCGACGGCCGGGACGTCGAGCGTGCCGGAGCGGACGTGGCGCTCCTGGCCGCCGCCGTGCAGGACGGGGACGGGGCTGTACTCGCGGCCCAGCAGCAGCGCGCCGATGCCGTACGGGCCGCCGATCTTGTGGCCGGAGACGGTCATGGCGGCGAGACCGGAGGCGCCGAAGTCGACCGGGATCTGCCCGAACGCCTGGACCGCGTCGGCGTGCAGCGGGACGCCGAACTCCTGGGCCACGTCGGCGAGTTCACGGACCGGCATGATCGTGCCGATCTCGTTGTTGGCCCACATGACGGTGGCGAGGGCCACGTCGTCGGGGTTGCGGGCGAGGGCCTCACGGAGGGTGTCCGGGTGGACCCTGCCGTGCGCGTCGACCGGGAGGTACTCGACGGTGGCGCCCTCGTGTTCGCCGAGCCAGTGGACGGCGTCGAGGACCGCGTGGTGCTCGACGGGGCTGGCGAGGACGCGGGTGCGGGCCGGGTCGGCGGCGCGGCGGGACCAGTACAGGCCCTTCACGGCGAGGTTGTCGGCCTCGGTTCCGCCGGAGGTGAGGACCACCTCGCTCGGCCGGGCTCCGAGGGCCTCGGCGAGGGTCTCGCGGGCCTCCTCGACGGTGCGCCGCGCTCGGCGGCCGGAGGCGTGCAGCGAGGAGGCGTTGCCGGTGACGCTCAGCTGGGCGGTCAGGGCCTCTGCCGCCTCGGGGAGCATCGGGGTGGTCGCCGCGTGGTCGAGGTAAGCCATGGTGAGCCGATTCTACGGGGCCCTGTCCGGGTGCCCTCGAGGTGCTCTCGGATCATGGCCGACAAGGCACGGGGCCCTGCCTCAGAAGCTCCAGGACACCGTGTCCGTGCTCTGCATCAGCGCGGCCAGGACCACGAGGTCGGCGACACCCAGCCCCATGCCCAGGAGGGCGCGGCCCCGTCGGGTCGTGCCGCGCTTCAGGGCGACGGCCGCCAGGACGATGGCGATGGGGCCGAGGAAGAGGTTGAGGACGAGCAGCCCGAGGAGGCCGAGGACGAAGGAGGCGACGGCCATGCCGTCGGCGTCCCGGCCACCGGTACGGGTGCGGGTGGTGGTGGTCGTTGCGGTCTGCTGACGTGCGGCGGTGAGCTGCATGGTCGGTCTGCTCCCTACGGGCTCTCGGGGGACGGTCGTTTCGGCGGGCGGACGGCGAGTCGCGGCGGACGGCCGGGCGACGGTGGCCGGACGGTGGGTGGTGACGGGCCAGTGAGTGCGACCGGTGAGCGGGTGATGACCGGTCAGTCGGTGGTGCGGCTCCGGCGGGCGTGGCGCTCGCGGTAGGCGAAGACCGCCAGCCAGAGGGCGATCCCGGCGGCCAGGGCGGACGAGACGGCCATCGGCACATGGGCGACGGTGCCGAGGACGACACCCAGCAGCAGTAGTGCGGCGACCAGGAACAACATGAGGGACCCGCCTCTCGTTTCGGTTCGTCGGTTCGGTCGGTCCGGTGACGCTTGGGTGAACGGTTGTGGTTACAACTGTTCACTGACTTCCAAGTCTAGCGCGTCACCCGGCTTTGCATTTACGGAGAACACTTGTTAACTACATGGCATGAGTCACACCCTCGGCATCCGGCAGGTCCAGAAGCAGAGGACCCGGCAGGCGCTCATGGACGCCGCGCTCGGTCTGCTGGAGGAGCAGAGCCTCAGCAGCCTCGGACTGCGCGAGGTCACCCGGGCCGTGGGCGTCGCCCCCACCGCGTTCTACCGGCACTTCCGGTCGACCGCGGACCTCGGTGTCGCGCTGGTCGAGGAGGTGCTCGGCAGTCTGCACTCGGTGGTCGGAGATCTGATGTCGGCGGTGGGCGACAGCGACGAACTCATCGAGCGTGCCGTCGATCTGATCGCCCGCCACGTGGACGTGTACCCCGCACACGTCAGGTTCATCGCGCGCGAACGGCACAGCGGGGTCCAGCCGGTGCGGGACGCGATCCAGGGGCAACTGGCCCGGTTCGCCGAGGAGGTGCGCGACGACCTGGCCAATCGGCCGGAGACCGCCGGGTGGACCGACGACGACCGGCTGATGCTGGCCGGGCTGTACGTCGATCAGATGCTGGTGACCGCCTCACTGTTCCTGGCGGCCCTGGACGCTCCGGAGGAGGAACGCGTCCGGGTGACCCGGCTGGCGAGCCGCCGCATGCGGCTGATCAGCATCGGCTGCCGCCACTGGCTGGAGCCAACGACCCGGGACTGAAGTCCCCGGCTTGCACAGCGGGCGCCACTGGCTGTGGTGCTGCGCTTGCGTCCGGCCCCGCCCTCGGGTGTCGGGGGTGGGTCTGGGGCGGTCGGCTGCGCCCCGCGCCGAGGCCGCCGCAGCCGCCGCCGTTCTGGCCGCCGACGCCGGGTCCGCCGCTCGGCGCGCCGGAAGGCCGGTCCGAGGGAGCGCCGGAGGGTGCGCCCGACGGCGCCTGCCCGTTCGCGGTGGGCCGACCGGAGGGGGCGCCCTATGGAGTCCGACAGCTCTGCTGACCCGAGTCGCCGTTGTTCGAGGTGGACGACGACGAGTCGCCGGAGCCGCACGCCACCAGGAAGAGGGGTGCGGCCGTCAGCAGGACGACGGCGGGGACGAGACGTGCGCGCTTCATGAGAGGCAGCTCCAGGAACGACGAAGAGTTCGTGGGCGGCATCGAATCAACGCGGCTCGGGGCTCTCTTGGGTTCGCGCTGTGCCAACCCTGTGCGAACGGCAAAGCCCTCCCCGACGCACCGGCCCGGCTGCCTCAGTCCGTCAGCCTCGCGCGGGCCAGTTGCCGGGACTGCGCGACCAGCCGGTCCGCGCTGTCCCAGACCTCCGCGTCCTCCTCCAGGAAGCCCCCGGCGAGGTTGCGGGTGGTGATGGCGACCCGGAGCGGGCCCGGCGCCGGGCGGCACCGGACGTGGACGGTCAGTTCGACCGTCGGGACCCAGCCCGTGAAGCCCATCTCGAAGGCGGTCGGCGGCAGCGCGTCCACCGCGAGGAGCAGGGCGAACGGATCGGGGTCACGGCCGTCGGCGAGCCCGAACCAGGACCGCATCTCGCCCTTGCCGGAGGGCGCGCCGAGCGCCCAGCCGAGGGTCGCGGGGTCCAGCTTCAGGAACAGCCGGTCGGCGATCGCCGAGCCTCCGGGGACGGGGCCGGGCGCGTCCTGCGGGCCGAAGCACTGCTCGATCGGCGGGATCGCGGGCGGCGTCGCCGTCGTGCGGACGTCGTCCGGGAGCGCGTCGAGGTCGCCGTAGGAAGCGAGGACCCGTATCCGCTCGATCTCGCGGCCGGCGTCGTCGTACTGGAAGAGGGATGCCTGGCCGGTCGACAGGGTCCTGCCGGTGCGTACGACGTCGGTGCGCACGACCGCCGGGCCCGGCTGGGAGGCGGTCAGGTAGTGCGCGGTGATCGTGAACGGGTCCCCGTGCGGCAGCGCGTCGGCGAGGGCGCGGCCGAGGACGGCGAGGAGGTAGCCGCCGTTGACGGCACCGATGATGGTCCAGCCGGCGGAGAGGTCGATGTCGTAGACGCCGGGTCCCCGGCGGGTGACCGCGGTGTCCCGGTCGAACTCGCTGTCGCCGACGGTGGCCTGTACGGAAGCTGCTTCGGGCATGGGTGAACCGTACAACAGGACATTACTAAGCGGTAGCTTTATGTGTTGCGGTGACGTTTCACCTGAGCCGGTCCGGTCGCCTCATCCCTCCCCCGTCGGCCTCATCCCTCCTCGACCGCCGCCGACCGCCGGTTCCAGGCCCGTGGCGCCCGCCAGTGGTACCGCATCGCCAGCAGCCGCAGCACGAAGGCCGTGATCGCGGCGAGGGCCGAGGTGACGGGGGTCAGGGCGTCCTGGCTGATGCACAGGACGACCATCCCGGCGCCGACCATCGCGGGCACGGCGTACAGGTCGCGGTCCCAGCGCAGCAGCGAGGGCACCTCGTTGGCGAGGACGTCCCGCAGCACACCGCCGCCGACCGCCGTGGCGAGACCGAGGACGAGGGAGGCGGTCAGGCCGAGGCCGTAGTCGTACGCCTTCGCCGTGCCCGCGACGCAGAACAGACCGAGGCCGGCCGCGTCGAAGACGTTGACCCCGGCCTGGATGCGCTCCACGTGCGGGTGCAGGAAGAAGACGAGGAGGGCGGCGAGCAGGGGGGTGACGAAGTAGCCGAGGTCGGTGAAGGCGGCCGGCGGCACGGCGCCGATGACCAGGTCACGGAACAGCCCGCCGCCGAGCGCGGTCACCTCGGCGAGGACGGCGATGCCGAAGACGTCGAAGTTCTTGCGGACGGCCAGCAGCGCACCGGAGATCGCGAAGACGAAGATGCCGATCAGGTCGAGCGGATAGGGAGACACCCCTACATTGTGACGCAGCAGCGAGCCCCCGCCTTCTATTGCAAGGCGGGGGCTCGTTCTCGCTTACTTGTCGTCGGCGTCGCCGGGGTCCTTGGCGGCTTCTGGCGCCTCGGCGGCCCCCGTCTTCTCGGCGGCCTCCGGCTCCTCGGCGGCCTCCGGCTCCTCGGCGGCCTCGGTCGCGGTGGGCGGTTCCGTCGCGGCGGACCGTTCCGCCTCGGCGGGCGGTTCGGTCGCCGTCGGCGGCTCGGGCTCCGCGGGCGGCGCCTCCGTCTTCTTCACCGTGTCCGGTACCAGCTCGGCCGCCTCCTTCGCGGCCGTCAGCAGGACGACGTCCTGCGGCTGCTGGTCCTCGAAGTTCTCGGGATGGTGGCAGGCGACCCGCTGCCCCGGCCTCAGCTCGGCCAGCGGCGGCTCGGTGGTCGTGCAGACCTGGGTGGCCTTCCAGCACCGGGTGTGGAAGCGGCAGCCGCTCGGCGGCGCGATCGGCGAGGGGACATCGCCCTTGAGCAGGATGCGCTCGCTCTTGGCGCCCCGCCGCTTGGGGTCCGGGATCGGCACGGCCGACAGCAGCGCCTTGGTGTACGGGTGCATCGGCGCCGTGTACAGGGAGTCCCGGTCGGCCAGCTCCACGATCTTGCCGAGGTACATCACGGCGATGCGGTCGGAGACGTGGCGGACCACCGAGAGATCGTGCGCGATGATCACGTACGTCAGGCCGAGCTCGTCCTGGAGGTCGTCCATCAGGTTGACGACCTGGGCCTGGATGGACACGTCGAGCGCGGAGACCGGCTCGTCCGCGACGACCATCCGAGGCTTGAGGGCGAGCGCGCGGGCGATGCCGATGCGCTGGCGCTGGCCGCCGGAGAACTCGTGCGGGTACCGGTTGTAGTGCTCGGGGCTCAGGCCGACCAGCTCCAGGAGGCGCTGGACCTCCTTCTTCACCCCGCCCTCGGGCTGGACGCCCTGGAGCTTGAACGGCGCCGAGACGATGGTGCCGATGGTGTGCCGGGGGTTCAGCGAGCCGTACGGGTCCTGGAAGATCATCTGGACGTCGCGGCGCAGCGGGCGCATCCCGGCGGTCTTGAGATGCGTGATGTCGGTGCCGTCGAACTCGACCTTGCCGCCGGACGGCTCCAGCAGGCGGGTGATGAGCCGGCCCATGGTCGACTTGCCGCAGCCGGACTCGCCGACGACGCCGAGGGTCTCGCCCCGGCGCACCTCGAAGTCGATGCCGTCGACGGCCTTGACCGCCCCGACCTGCCGCTGGAGCAGGCCCTTCTTGATGGGGAAGTGCTTGACCAGGCCCTCGACCCTGAGCAGCGGCTTCTCGTCGGCGTCGGCGCGCGGGGCCGGCACGGCGGCCCGGGTCTCAGTCTCGCTCACAGCTTCGGCGCAATCTCTTCGGTCCAGATCCGCGTACGGTCCTCCTGCGACAGGTGGCAGGCGGTGAAGTGCCGGCCGCCGACCTCGCGCAGGTCGGGGCGCTCGGTGCGGGTGATGTTGTCCTTGGGGACGTCCGCGTAGGGGCAGCGCGGGTTGAAGGCGCAGCCCGAGGGCACGTTGATGAGGCTCGGCGGCTGGCCCTTGACCGGGATGAGCCGGTCGGTCTGGGCGCGGTCGATGCGCGGCATCGAGCCGAGCAGGCCCCAGGTGTAGGGGTGCTGCGGCTGGTGGAAGATGTCGTCGACCGGGCCGCGCTCCACACAGCGCCCGCCGTACATCACGAGGATGTCGTCGGCGATCTCGGCGACCACGCCGAGGTCGTGCGTGATGATGATGACCGCGGAGCCGAACTCCTTCTGCAGGTCGCGGATGAGGTCCAGGATCTGCGCCTGGACGGTGACGTCCAGGGCGGTCGTGGGCTCGTCGGCGATCAGCAGTTCGGGGTTGTTGACCAGGGCCATGGCGATCATGGCGCGCTGGCGCATACCGCCGGAGAACTCGTGCGGGTAGCCGTCGACGCGCTTGTGGGGCTCCGGGATGCCGACGCGGTCGAGCAGTTCGACGGCGCGCTTGCGGGCGACCTTCTTGCTGACGTCGTGGTGGACCCGGTACGCCTCGACGATCTGGCTGCCGACCTTGTAGTACGGGTGCATCGCGGACAGCGGGTCCTGGAAGATCATCGCCATGTCGCGGCCGCGCAGCCGGCGCACCTCGTCGGGGCTCGCCCCGACGAGTTCCTTGCCGTCGAGCCAGATCTCGCCGGACATCTGCACGTTCTTGCCGCGCGCGCCGAGCCGGTGCAGGCCCATGATCGCCAGCGAGGTCACCGACTTGCCGGAGCCGGACTCGCCCACGATGCCGAGGGTCCTGCCCTTCTCCAGCTGGAAGGAGAGGCCGTCGACGGACTTGACCAGGCCGTCGTCGGTGGGGAAGTGCACCTTGAGGTCGCGCACTTCGAGGAACGCCTCGGGGGCGTCCCCGGCGCGTGCGGGCTCGCCGACGGCGGCCCCGGTCTTGGACAGTTCGGTCACGAGAGCCTCACCCGCGGGTCGATCGTGGCGTACAGCAGGTCCACCACAAGGTTCATGAAGACGACGAAGAACGCCGCGAGCAGGGTCACCCCGAGGATCGGGGGCAGGTCGTTGGCGCTGATCGACTGGACCGCGTACTCGCCGATGCCGTGCAGGGAGAACACGGTCTCGGTGATGAGGGCACCGCCGAGGAGCAGACCGATGTCCATGCCGAAGACCGTCACCAGCGGGGTCAGCGCGGCGCGCAGACCGTGCTTCACGACCACGTTGCGCTCGCGCAGGCCCTTGGCCCGGGCGGTGCGGATGTAGTCCTCGTTCATCGTCTCCAGCATGCCCGAGCGGGTGAGCCGGGCGTAGATGGCCGAATAGAGGAGCGCGAGCGAGCACCACGGCAGGAAGAGGGTGTTGGCCCACTGCGAGGGGTTCTCGGTGAAGGGGACGTACGTCCGGCCGAAGATCTCCAGCTGGTAGCTGAACAGCAGCAGGGCGAGCTGGCCGGTGAAGAACATGGGCAGGGAGACGCCCGCGAGCGCCACGCCCATGGCGGCCCGGTCGAAGAACGAGCCGGGCTTCAGGGCGGAGATGACACCGGCCGTGATACCGCCCAGCAGCCACAGCACGGCGGCGCCGGAGGCGAGGGAGATGGTCACCGGCAGCCGGCCGGTGAGCTGCGGCCAGACCTCCAGGTGGTCCTTGAAGGAGTAGCCGAAGCAGGGGGCGTCACAGCGGACGGTGGAAGGCCCCAGGTCGTACGTGGCACCGGAGACAATGCCCTTGATGAAGTTCCAGTACTGCTCGTAGACCGGCTGGTCCAGGCCGAGGTTCCGCTTGACCGCCTCGATGTCCGAGGGCGAGGGGTTCTTGCCGATGTACTGCTGTGCCAGCTGGTCGGCGGTCTGTCCGGCGAGCTTCGGCAGGATGAAGAAGATGCCGAAGGTGACCGCGGTGACGACGAGCAGCAGGATCACCGCCGCGATCGTCCGGCGGATGATGTACGAGATCACGAGGACCGGCGCCGGCGCCCGCGGGTGTGCTCACCCGCGGGCGCCAATGCCTTCACCTGCCTTCCGGGGCTACTTCTTTTCCTTGACACCGATGTTGAGGTAGTCGTACTGACCGCTGAAGGCCGAGGACGACACCAGGTTGGTGGCGTACGGCGAGCGGTACAGCAGGACCTTGAAGTAGGTCAGCGGCACGATGGCGGCCTGCTCCATGACCTTCTTGTCGACCTCGGTGTACGCGGCGGTGCGGGCGGCCTCGTCGGTGTTGCCGATCGCGTCGTCGAGCAGCTTGTTGATCGCGGGGTCGTCCAGCTCCGACAGGTTGGTGTTGCCGGCCTGGCCGATGGCCTTGCCGTGCACGATCTGCTGCAGGAAGCCGTAGCCGGTGGGCCAGTCGGCGCCCCACTGCATCATGATGAGGCCGATGTTGTTCTTCTTGTTGAACTTCGGCACGCCCGCGTAGTCGGAGAAGTACTTGCCCGACGGGTACTGCTTGATGTCGGCCTCGATGCCGACCTTCTTCAGCGCCTCGACGATCGCGGTGGCCGCGTCGACCTCGCCCTGACGGTCGGTGCGGGCCGAGATGGAGGTCTTGAAGCCGCCCTCCTTGCCGCAGGCCTTCAGGTGCTCCTTGGCCTTGGTGACGTCACCCTTGTTGTCCGGGGTGGCGTACGTGTCGGCCTTCTCGTAGCCCGAGACGTCGGTGGGCAGGACGGTGGTGGCGATGTCACCGCGGATCGGGCCGCCCATGGCGGTCTGCACGGCGGTCTTGTCGATCGCGTACTCGACGGCCTTGCGGCACTCGACGTTGTCGAACGGCGCCACCTTGGTGTTGATCGCCGTGTAGACGAGACGGCCACCGAGCGCGTTGTCCGTGTTGGCCAGCTGGTCCTTGTCCTTGAGGACCTGGGCCTGGGTCTGGGCGTCGACACCGGTGCCCTGGATGTCGATCATGGTGTCGCCGGACATGACGTCCTTGTCGATGGTGGCCTTGTTGACCTTAAGGTTCACCACGATCTTTTCCGGGTACTGCTTGCGCAGCGGGTCCGTCTTGGCGTCCCACTCCGGGTTGCGGACGAGGACGATCTGCTTGCCCTCCTCGTACTTCTCGAACTTGTACGAGCCGGTCGACACGACCTTCTTCGTGTAGTCGACGCCGGTGTCCTTGGCCCGCGGCACCGCGGCCGTCTGCGGCATGCTCGCCAGATAGTCGAAGTCGGCGAAGGGCTTGTTGAGCTTGAAGACGACGGTGTTGTCGTCCGGCGTCTCGATGGACGCGATGCCCGCCTCGTCCTTGTCCTTGTACGGGCCCTTGTACTTGTCCCCGCCGGCCAGCAGCTGCTGGAAGTAGTTGGGGCCCGAGGAGAGCACGTCACGCGCGAAGTTCGAGCGCTCGACCGCGTACTTGACGTCCTTCGAGGTGACGACGGTGCCGTCCTCGAACTTGACGCCCTGGCGGATCTTGTACGTCCAGGTCTTGCCGCCGTCGCTCGGCGTGCCCGCGCTCTCGGCCAGGTCGGGGACGAGCTCGTTGCCCGCCTCGCCCGCGCCGGGCTTGAACGTCATCAGCGGACGCGCGTAGAGGCGGCTGAAGTTGAAGCCGTACGCGTAGTACATGTTGCCCGGGTCGAGGGACTCGGGGGCGTCGGAGCTGGCGTAGGTGACCGTGCCGCCCTTCGCCGTGGACTCGTTGACGACACCCTTGGTCGCCGCGTTGGCACCGGCGCCCTTGGGGGCGTCATCCGTGCCGTCCTCTGCCTTGCTGCAGGCGGACAGAAGCAGGCCGGCGCTGCTCACAACCGCGACAGCGGCCATTGCTGACCTTCGCATGATGGTCGGTTTCTCCTTCGTAGTTGGACAGTTGTGTGGGACTACGCGCCACAGCCGTGCGCGGCCGCAGACGTCAGCGGCTGCGGGGGTCGAGGGCGTCCCGGAGGCCGTCACCGAGGAGGTTGAAGGCCAGCACCGTGATGAAGATCGCGAGGCCGGGAACGATCATGTACTGCGGGTCGACCTCGAAGAAGTCGACCGCCTGGTTGAGCATGCCGCCCCAGGAGGCCTGCGGCGGCTGGATCCCGACGCCGAGGAAGCTGAGCGACGCCTCGAAGATGATGTTCGTCGGGATGAGCAGGGTCGAGTAGACGATGATCGGCGCGACGAGGTTGGGCAGCAGCTCCTTGAACAGGACGTACGGGCCGCCGGCGCCCATCCCCCGCGAGGCGTCGATGAACTCACGCTCCCGCAGCGCCAGGGTCTGACCACGCACGATGCGTCCCATGTACGGCCAGTTGAAGAAACCGATCACGAAGATCAGCACCGAGATGTGCAGGGGCAGTCCTTCGAGACCGAAGGCGCCGCCCTGCAGCGTCGCGGAGATGGCGATCGCGAAGAGCAGCAGCGGGAACGCCAGGAAGGTGTCCATCAGCCGGCTCACGATCGTGTCGACCCGGCCGCCGTAGTAGCCGGCGACCAGGCCCAGCACCACGCCGATGGCGTTGGACAGGATCGTCGCGCCGAAGGCCACGACCAGGGAGACCCAGGAGCCCTCCAGGATGCGGGCGAGGATGTCGCGGCCGAACTTGGGCTCGACACCGAGCGGGTGGTCCCAGCTCATCCCGCCGAAGTCGCCCTTGGGGAGCGAGGTGTTGGGATCGATGAGGTCCTGGTTGAACGCGTTGGGGTCCAGCCCCAGCAGCGACTGCAGCGGCCGGGAGAGGACCGCGATCAGGATCAGCAGGACGACGATGAGACCGCCGGCGACCGCCACCTTGTCGCGCTTGAAGCGGGTCCAGGCGATCTGGCCGAGCGAACGGCCCTCGATCTTCTTGGCCTCGACGCCTTCCAGCACGGCTTCGGGCTGCGCCTCGGCCTGCGATCCGGTCGTCTCAATGGGTGCGGTCATCGTCCCTCGTGCTTGCCCGTGCCGGTGGTTGCCGACTGTGCCTGGCGGCCGCCCGGGTCTGCGGTGCGGTCCGTCACCACTGCTGTCTCGCCTGCTCTGTGACTACTGCTGAGTACGAGGGAGGGGTATGGCAGAGAACTTCACCGTATGAACAGCGCGTTCGCCGGCTCCCCCCATCGCTCTGGGGGAGTCTTCAACGGCCGCGCGATCAGGCACCAGACCCGGCGGCGAATGTATGCGCAACCGTGATGTGGCCAGCACGGTTCCGCTATCCGGACGTGACGCTCTGTTGAGCGGTGGGGGCGGGAGGGAGCGGTGGCGCGGCGGGTCAGTACCGGCTCGGGTAGCCGTATCCGCCCGCCGCCGGAGCCTGGGCCGGGGCCGCGTGGGCCTCGCGGTCGTAGAACGGGCGGGCGCCGGCCCGCAGCCACATGGCGACCGGGTCGTACTCGTCGGACATCGCGACCGTGGAGACGGGCAGGCCGTCCGGGACGGCGCCGATGGACTGCTGCATCATCGCGCGCACCGAGTCCACGGCCGGCGGCGAGGTGTCGTACACGTCGAGGCCGATCGCCAGGTACGGCGCGCCGAGCGCCGGCTGCACCCAGGCGCGCCGCAGCGAGCGCACGGCGGGTGTGCGGTGCGCGTTCTGGGTCAGCAGGCCGTAGAACTGCGGGATCTCGATGGCCGGCTCGGACAGCCGGAGCGGGCCGGCGGGCTGCCGCTCCAGGCCGGTGGCGATCCGGCGCAGATCGAGCCAGGGGATGCCGACGCCGCCGCCCGGCGCGTGCGGGTTCAGCCAGAGGCCGTAGTGGTCGGGGTAGAGCGTGCGGGCCACGTCGAGGCCGTCGACGACCTCGTAACTGCGGTTCCAGCCACTGGCGGAGAGCTCCTGGGCGGAGGTCACGCACGGGGCGTAGTTGAACCCGTCGACCTCCATGTTCCCGTACTGCGCGTCCGGGGAGCCGCCCTGGCCGTGCCAGAGCAGCATCCAGATCTGGCCGGAGGACGGGGTGGCGAGGGCACGCAGCAGCGCCTCGTAGGCGTCGTAACGCCCGGGCGTCACCTGCCGCAGCATGTGCTCGACCTGCCCGGTGGCGATGCTGCCGCTCACGTTGGCCGTCCTTCGTGTTGGACCCTGGTTATAGGAGACAGCTTAGGTGGTGCGCCGGTTGAGCCGGTCAGGGCTCGGGCGTTGTCGTGCGTCGCGGGGTGCGGGTGCGTCGTGGCTGGTCGCGCCGTTCCCCGCGCCCTTTCGGGGCGCTCTGATCAGTACCCCTGTTGGTAGAAGGGCCGCACCTTCTCGCGGAGCCAGTCGCCCACCGGGTCCTGGGCGACGTCCAGGAAGACCATGTTGACGGGCCAGGGGACGGGGGTCCCGGCGAGGGCCCGGCCGAGGGCGGCGAGGGGGAGACCGCGGTCGGCCTCCCAGGAGGTCAGTTCGACCCCGATGAACATGACGGGGTCGGCGGTCTCGATGGTGGCGAGGCAGCGGCGGGCGGAGAGGACCACCCCGGTCGCGGCGAACTCCGCCGAGGCGGCCGCGAGGAAGTCCACGGGATCGTCCTGCCAGTCCGGCTCGAACAGCCGTACGCGGGCGCCGTTCGCCGAGCCGTCCAGCGGGGTCCGTCCGGCCCGGCAAAGCTCGGCCACCGCGGGCGGCGGCAACGGCATGCCCACGACACCGTCCGGGTTGAGGGCGAGGCCGATCTGCGGGGGCAGGCCGCGCGCGAACTCGACGGCCGGGGCGATCGTGAACGACATGTGGTTGCCGACGACCTGGCGGAACTGCTCCTCGGACGTGAACACCGGCACGTACGCCTGGCCGTCGAACTCCATCGTGGGCAGGTCGAGCTGACCGCTGCTCGGGCCGCCCCCCTCCGGGAGCGGCACCCAGACGAAACTGCGGGCCAGCACCTCCACGATCCGTGCCCCGGCCTGGGGCACACCGAGCGACGCGGACAGCACCTCCTCCAGCTCGTTGCCGGGCCACCCGCCGTGCCCGTGGGGATGCGCCTGTGCCGGAAAGTCCGCCGGGAAGTCCATCTGCTGCCTACCGCTTTGCTCCGTGATGCTGTTGTCCCTGCACCTTAATTGCTTCCGGGCCGCCGGCGCGCCCTTCGGGAACCCCCCGCTACCCCGTGAAGTCGATCCGCTTGAGGACGTCCGCCGCCGCCCGGTCGATGAGCACCGCCGCCCCGCACCCCTGCGGCAGCCGCCCCTGCTCCACGGCCCGCAGCAGTCTGGTCATGGCACCGCGGTGCCGGGCGAACGCGTACCGCGAGACCCCCCGCCCGCGCTCCCGCTGGCCGTCCCGCGCCTCGTCCGCGGTCACGTCGAGCAGCAGCAGATGCAGGGTGCCGCCCCGCCGTCCGGCCTCCCGCGCGAGCCAGCTCCGTACCCACGCCTGGGCCCCGCAGTCGTGCACGACGACGCCCTCCCCCGAGCGGAGGGCGCGCCGCAGTCCCGCGTAGTGCGCGAGGCGCACGAAGGGCCGGTAGGCCGCGTACGGCAGGTGGCGGGCGAAGCGCGCGTCGAAGCGGTCGCGGGTGTCCTGGGAGTCGATCCGCGCGCCCGGCACGCTCCGCCGCATCAGCGTCGACTTTCCGCTGCCTGGGAGCCCGGTCACCACCACCAGGTCGCGCGGCCCGAAGGACAGTCCGTGCGGGCTGCGCCCGGCACGCTCCCTGAGGTCGCGGACGACCGCCCTCGGGAACGGGCCGCACGCCTCACCGGCCGGTGCGAGGGGCTGCTTGGGCATGGCCGCGATGCCCGTCGTCGCGTACGCCGTGGTCCTGTTCACCGTGATCGTCCTCCCCGGGGGTATGGAGTCCCATCCCCACAGACTGTAAAGAGAAGGTAATGCCCGATCCCTCCTGGTTCAGTCCTCGTCCTGCCACAAGAGTGCTACGAACCGGTGTGTCCGCTCCCGCTCGTCGCCCCCCACCAGTGAAGGTCCCCCTGCCGCGCCGCGTCGATGCGTGCAATGATGTGCGCGCCAACTGCATACCGGCCGCTTGAATCCGCGCGGGAGAGCTCCCAGCAGTCTCGCTGGGGCGCCGAAGGAGCAAGTCCCTCCCTTGAATCTCTCAGGCCCAGATACCGCGCGGGCGAGGCACATCTGAAAAGCGGGCCGCACCTCCCTTCGCCGGAGGACGGCTCCACCCAAGGTGCAAACCACGATCACCGGTACGTGCGGTCGCGGTGAACCTCTCAGGTTCCGATGACAGATGGGGAGGATCGTCCTCGCCTGTCATGCCCTGGGAGCAGAACCGATGAGCAGTAGCCCCACCGCTGGATCGCGCCGTACCGCGCTCGATGCCCTGCATCGCTCGCTCGGTGCGACGATGACCGACTTCGCAGGCTGGGACATGCCCCTGCGTTACGGCTCCGAGCGTGACGAGCACCTCGCCGTCCGCACGAAGGCCGGTCTCTTCGACCTCTCCCACATGGGCGAGATCACCGTCTCCGGCCCGCAGGCGGCCGCGCTGCTCGACCACGCGCTGGTCGGCCACATCGGCGGGGTGAAGCCCGGCCGCGCCCGCTACACCATGATCTGCCGCGAGGACGGCGGCATCCTCGACGACCTGATCGTCTACCGGCTCGCGGACACGGAGTACCTCGTCGTCGCGAACGCCTCCAACGCCCAGGTGGTGCTGGACGCGCTCGTCGAGCGTGCCGCCGGGTTCGACGCCGAGGTGCGGGACGACCGGGACGCGTACGCGCTGCTCGCCGTCCAGGGCCCCGAGTCGCCCGGCATCCTGGCCGCCCTCACCGACGCCGACCTCGACGGTCTGAAGTACTACGCGGGACTGCCGGGCACGGTCGCCGGGGTCCCGGCGCTGATCGCACGCACCGGGTACACCGGCGAGGACGGCTTCGAGCTGTTCGTGAAGCCCGAGCACGCCGTCGAGCTGTGGCAGGCGCTGACCAAGGCGGGCGAGGGCGCCGGTCTGGTGCCCTGCGGGCTGTCCTGCCGGGACACGCTCCGCCTGGAGGCGGGCATGCCGCTGTACGGGCACGAGCTGTCCACCGGGCTGACGCCGTTCGACGCCGGGCTCGGCCGGGTCGTGAAGTTCGAGAAGGAGGGCGACTTCGTCGGACGCACGGCCCTGGCGGCCGCCGCGGAGCGTGCCGCCTCGGCCCCGCCGCGCGTTCTCGTCGGACTCGTCGCCGAGGGCCGCCGGGTGCCCCGCGCCGGGTACCCGGTCGTCGCGGGCGGTCAGGTGATCGGCGAGGTCACCTCCGGCGCGCCCTCCCCGACGCTGGGCAGGCCGATCGCCATGGCGTACGTCGACGCCTCGCACGCCGCTCCGGGCACCGCCGGTGTGGGCGTGGACATCCGGGGCAGCCACGAGCCGTACGAGGTCGTGGCACTGCCGTTCTACAAGCGGCGGAAGTGACACCTTCGTAGCCGTGCGGCCGTAGTCGTGCGGCCGCGGCCGTGTACGTGGTCGTATACGTAGTCGTTCGGAAGCGGCGTCGTGCGGACCCCGAGCGTGACCCTGGGCACATCCGCGCTGTTCAACAGCGGTTTCAGCAGTCCCCCCTTCACCATCACTCCCCCGCGTACAGGAGAATTCAGGCCATGAGCAACCCCCAGCAGCTGCGTTACAGCAAGGAGCACGAGTGGCTGTCGGTCGCCGAGGACGGCGTCTCGACGGTCGGCATCACGGAGTTCGCGGCGAACGCGCTCGGCGATGTCGTCTACGCCCAGCTCCCCGACGTGGGCTCCACGGTCGCCGCGGGCGAGACCTGCGGCGAACTGGAGTCCACGAAGTCGGTGAGCGACCTGTACTCGCCGGTCTCCGGTGAGATCACCGAGATCAACGAGGACGTCGTCAACGACCCGTCGCTGGTGAACACCGCCCCGTTCGAGGGTGGCTGGCTGTTCAAGGTACGCGTCGCGGGCGAGCCGGACGATCTGCTCTCCGCCGACGAGTACGCCGCCCACACCGCCGGCTGAGAAGACGAGGTCGTACGCATGTCGCTTCTGAACACACCCCTGCACGAGCTGGACCCCGAGGTCGCCGCCGCCGTCGACGCCGAGCTGAACCGCCAGCAGTCCACCCTGGAGATGATCGCCTCCGAGAACTTCGCTCCGGTGGCGGTCATGGAGGCGCAGGGCACCGTCCTGACCAACAAGTACGCCGAGGGCTACCCGGGCCGCCGCTACTACGGCGGCTGCGAGCACGTCGACGTCACCGAGCAGATCGCGATCGACCGTCTCAAGGATCTGTTCGGCGCGGAGTACGCCAACGTCCAGCCGCATTCCGGTGCCTCCGCCAACCAGGCCGCCCTGTTCGCCCTGGCCCAGCCCGGCGACACCATCCTCGGCCTGGACCTGGCCCACGGCGGCCACCTCACCCACGGCATGCGGCTGAACTTCTCCGGCAAGCAGTTCGACGTGGTCGCCTACCACGTGGACGACGCCGGTCTGGTCGACATGGACGAGGTCGAGCGGCTGGCCAAGGA
>NZ_JBVIYK010000013.1:0-260629 GCF_055592645.1 Streptomyces sp. NPDC041108
CTCCGTAGGAACCGCCGCTGTCACGGACGACCACCGTCTTGGAACCCTTGCCGCCGCTGCCGCCGGCCGTCCGGCTGGAGCCGGTACCGCAGGCGCTGAGTGTGGTCGCGGCGGCGATACCGGCAGTGACTCCGCCTACTCCTCGCAGGAACAGTCTGCGGTCTATTCGGGCGTCTTTCATTTGGTGCCTCCTGGTGATGCCGGCCGTGGGAAGGGACGGCTGGGGAGTGGGAAAGGGGGGCGGCTGGAATGGGGGTCTAGGAGCGGGGATCCGCCTCGTCGGATCCGGCACCCAGGCCGGGTGCCCGGAGGGTGTCGGCCCGCGCGGCCGTGTCGGGGTCCCACGGGATGGCGAGGGCGGCGAGTTCGGTACCGGGGGCGACGGTGAGGCCGTGCATGGCGTAGAAGATCCGTCCGTCGGCCGGGGCGTGGAGGGTGTGTTCCGTGCCGTCGGCCGGATCGACGATGCGGCCGAGGAGGTCGCCCTCGGAGACATCGCCGATGACGTCGGCGTCGAAGGAGTACTCCGGGTACCACAGACCGGTGGCCTCTGCGGTGACGCCGGCGGACCAGACCCATGCGCGGATCGGCGTCGGGGCGGAACCGTCCTGGTCGAGGACGCCCAGGTGTCGAAGGGCCTTCAGCAGGCCGTCGACGCGGCGGAGGGCAGTGGCCTCGTCCCGCCGGCCCAGCTCGCCCACCTCGACGAGGACCGCCGAGATGCCCCGGCGGGCGGCGGCCGCGTGGCTGTTGCCGCCCTCGGGCGTCAGCCCGAGGATGACGTCCTCGATGCCGAAGGAGCCTGCCAGTTCGGCCGTCGCCTTGTCCAGGTCCGGATCACCGGTGATGCGGTAGCCGACGAAGTCCCGCAGGACCTGGTCGATGCCGCCGCAGTGCAGGTCGATGTAGACGTCGGCGCCGTCGATCAGGTTCGCGAAGAGCCAGGCGGCCAGCCGCTCGGTGGGGCCGCCGACCGGGTCGCCGGGGAAGACGCGGTTGAGGTTCACCCCGTCGACCGGGGAGATGTTGAGCCTGCCCCGGTACACGGCGGGAGGGTTGGCGACCGGACAGATGATCACCTGTCCGTGCACCTCGGAGGGCTCCAGCCCGTCCGCCAGTCGCACCACGGCGTCGATGGGCGGAAACTCGCCGCCGTGGACACCTGCGGTGATGACGACGCGGGGGCCGGGACGGGTCCCGTTGACGAGGGTCAGCGGGATGTCAGCGGTGAGGGTGCCGAGGTCGGCGGGGACGTGGCCGCGGACCTTGGTGCCCGGCTCGGCGACCAGGGTGCCCACGGAGAGCGTGGTGTCGTTCATGGTCATGCCTCCGCACGGCCGACGGTGGAGATGAAGTCGATGGGCTGGGGCGAGGCGCCGTCCAGCGCGAGGTCCGCGGCGATGTCGCCGAAGGCGGGCGAGAGTTTGAATCCGTGGCCGGAGAAGCCGGCGAGCAGGATGACGTTCTCGGCGCCGGGCAGCGGGCCGACCAGGGGGCGGCTGCTCTCGGTGTAGCCCTCCATGTAGACGGAGAGACGGGTGGGGTCCGGGTGCAGGTCGGGCAGGTAACGCCCGATCAGCTCGGAGAAGATCTCCAGTTCGTCCGGCCGTACGGTGCGGTCCAGCTGGTTGGGGTCGTCGGTGAGCCGGTGCAGCGCGCGGGACAGTCCGAGCTTGACCGAGATGCCGTCCGGGGAGGGCAGGCCGTAGCAGTGGGTGGGTGCCGTACGGATGAACGCCGGGCGCTCCTCGCCGAACCAGGCGTCGGGGGCGGTGGGCACGTACCAGGCGCTGACCAACCGGCGGATCTCCACCTCCCACGGCAGGTCGGGCAGCAGGTCGTTGACCCAGGGGCCGGGCGTGACGACGGCGGTGTCGAAGCGCTCGCTGCCGGAGTCGGTGCGGATCTCCACGCCGCCCGCGACGGGGACGATCTCGCGGACCGTGCTGTAGCGGTGGATCACGGCGCCCAGCTGCTCGGCGCGGCGGGCGGCGGTCTGGATCGTCAGTTCGGGGCGGATGAACCCGGCGCGGCGGTCGAGTACGGCCGCGTCGCCGTCCTCGATGCGGTACTGCGGGAATCGCTTGGCGAGCGTCTCGGCGTCCAGCACCTCGTGGTCGAGGTCGTGCTCGGCGATGGACTCAAGGACGGTGGCCATCTGCTGGTGGCTGGTCGGCCCCATGAGCAGGCATCCGGTCAGGCGGCGCAGCTCGCGGCCGGTCTCCTGCTGGAGCTGCTCCCAGAGGCCGTCGGCGTGCTTGAGGAGGGGGACGTACCGGGAGTCCTCGAAGTGCGCGCTGCGGAAGATGCGGGTCTCACCGCCGGCGGCGCTTCGGTCGTGGCCGGGTGCGTAGCGGTCGTAGCCGACGACCTCGGCGCCGCGGGCCGCCAGCCGCCAGGCGGCCTGGCTGCCCATCGTTCCGACGCCGACCACCGCGACGCGCTTCCTGGCAGCTGACACAGGACTTTCCTTTCGTATCGCCGAGGCGCATGCTGAGCCTTCGACGTGAGGCTGTTCGATTCGGGATGGTTTGAGCGGGAGCCAGGCCCTCCTTGTGGACCTGCGGCTCGCAACCGCCGCGTCTCGCAATCCGGCTCCCTGCGAGGGATCCCCCCGCCATGCCGTGCCACTATGTGGAATGCTGTGCTAGAATCTGGCACAGAGAATGACAGCGCCCTCGGAGGGGAGTCAAGAGGGTGTCCAGCAGAAATTTCGAGGATTA
This sequence comes from Streptomyces sp. NPDC041108, assembly GCF_055592645.1. Classification (NCBI taxonomy): domain Bacteria; kingdom Bacillati; phylum Actinomycetota; class Actinomycetes; order Kitasatosporales; family Streptomycetaceae; genus Streptomyces; species Streptomyces sp. NPDC041108. The sequence continues at coordinate 2,724 of NZ_JBVIYK010000013.1, forward strand.
ACAGGGGGAAACCGGATGGAAATGAAGAGCGTCACCAGGTCGCTGCGCGTCCTGGAGGCGGTCGCCCAGCATCAGCCCGTGACCGTAGGAGAGTTGACGAAGATCTTCGGGCTGCCGAAGTCCACCGTGCAGCGGACCCTGGTCACACTGGCCGAAGCCGGCTGGCTGCGCGCCAACCGCAAGGACACCACCCGCTGGGAGATCGGCGCCCGCGTCCTGGCCGTACGACCCGCCGCCCTACAGGGCTCCAGCCTGTTCGCCGCAGCCCGTGAACCCATGGTTCGCCTCCGGGACACACTGAACGAGACCATCCACCTGTCGGTACCCGACGCCCTGCAATGCATGGTCGTCGTCGACCGCGTCGACTCCGACCACGCCGTACGCACCTTCCACGCCATCGGCGACACCTCGCCCCTGCACGCCACCGCAGTGGGACGCGCCATCCTCGCCCACCTTCCGAAGCGAGATGTCCAAGAGCTCATCACCGCAGGGCTGGAGCGGTTCAGCGACACCACCCCCGTCCAGCCCGACGAACTGCGCGCCGAGCTGGACCGGATCCGCACCGACGGCTACGCGGTCAACCACAACCAGTACCGGCCCGGCGTCTGCGCCGTCGCCGCCACCGTGCTCGACGAGGACGGGACTCCGCTGGCAGCCGTGGCCGCCTCCATGCCCGAGGCACGGTTCGACAGCGAACGCGCGCCCGAGTGGGGCCGCCTCGTCGCCGACACGGCCGCGGAGATCTCACAGCGCCGCCTGGGCGCCTGAACGGCGGACAACACCCCGCAGACCGTCGGTCGAGGGCCGGCTCGCACGCCTCAGCGCGCAAGCCGGCCCTCAGCCTTGCCTCACGGCAGCCACCGCCCTGCGCCCGACCGGGGGAAGACCGGACGCAGGGCGGCCGCACCACGCGGCACGGCAGGGACGGTCAGAGCACTACCGCCGCCCATCGCCGCGGGGAATCGGGATGCACCTCCACACCCTCCCAATCGTGCCATATTGTGGAACGCTATGCTATTATCCGGCACGATCGGCAGATGACTCCTTGAGGGAGTCACGAGGCGAGAAACATGAATCCACAGGTCTGAGGGGGCATCGGATGGAAATGAAGAGCGTCACCAGGTCGCTGCGCGTCCTGGAGGCGGTCGCCCAGCATCAGCCCGTGACCGTAGGAGAGTTGACGAAAATCTTCGGGCTGCCGAAGTCCACCGTGCAGCGGACCCTGGTCACACTGGCCGAAGCCGGCTGGCTGCGCGCCAACCGCAAGGACACCACCCGCTGGGAGATCGGCGCCCGCGTCCTGGCCGTACGACCCGCCGCCCTACAGGGCTCCAGCCTGTTCGCCGCAGCCCGTGAACCCATGGTTCGCCTCCGGGACACACTGAACGAGACCATCCACCTGTCGGTACCCGACGCCCTGCAATGCATGGTCGTCGTCGACCGCGTCGACTCCGACCACGCCGTACGCACCTTCCACGCCATCGGCGACACCTCGCCCCTGCACGCCACCGCCGCCGGGAACGCCGTCCTCGCCCATCTGGGGAAGTCCGAGATAGCAGAGGTCACCGCGGGAACGCTGGAGGGTTACGGCGAGGAGACCATCACCGAGCCGGGGCAACTGCGGGCGGAGCTTCACCGCGTGCGAGAGCGTGGCTACGCCGTCAACCACAACCAGTACCTGCAGGGGGTCTGCGCGATCGCGGCACCCGTGCTCGACGGTGAGGACACACCGCTGGCCGCCGTGGCCGCCTCCCTGCCCGACTCCCGCTTCGAGCCCGGCCTGCTGCCCGAGCTGGGTCGGCTGGTCGCCGAGACGGCGGCGGAGATCACCGCCCGGCATCTGGCCTGACGGCGGTCCCGGCTCCGGCCGCGGGTTCCTCACCCCGGCCGACGGCCGCGTGCCGACGCGGAAGAGGGCGTCGCGCGACGGCATCACTTCACGATCACGTAGATCTTGCGCACGGTTTCGACGGTCTTCCAGACACCGACGAAGCCCGGCTTCATGACAAAGCTGTCACCTGCCTCGTAGACCACCGGCTCGCCACCGGCCGGCGTGAGTTCGACGATGCCGGAGAGGATGTGGCAGAACTCGAAGGTATCCCCCTTGATCGAGCGCGTCTCGCCGGGCGTCGCTTCCCAGATCCCCGTATGGATCATCTCGCCGCGGGCGACGTCCTGCGGCCAGGTCATGAACGCGGGGTCGCCGGAGATCAGACGTTCCGGGGGCGGACCGGACCGGTGCGGCTCGAAGGAGGGATGGGTGTCGATGGTCTTCAGGAGCGACATGTTCTTCCTTGCCTGGACTTTCTTTCTGCCTGGACTTTCTTTCTTGCCCGGGCTCCCGACCTGGTAGCCGTGGCCTCGGCAACCAGCGCCTCCATCGGCCCGCGGGAGCTGTGATGGAGGCGCTGGTCGACGAGGCCCTCGCCGAGGGGAGGGCATGGCCGACCTCCCGTGCCCGGCGGCGTGGAAACCGGGCACGGGGGCGGCCCGTCGCGGTGCGTGTTGCGGCGCGGTCAGGGCATGACCGCCGTCAGCTCACGGGCACCGCGAGGTACTGGTACTCCAGGAACTCGTCGATCCCCACCCGGCCGCCCTCGCGGCCCAGCCCCGACTGCTTGACGCCGCCGAACGGTGCGGCGGGGTTGGACACGAGACCGGTGTTCAGCCCCACCATGCCCACCTCCAGCCGCTCGCTCACCCGCAGGGCACGGTCGAGGCCCTCGGTGAAGACATAGCCGACCAGTCCCCAGGGAGTGTCGTTGGCACGGCGGATCACCTCGTCCTCGTCGTCGAAGGTGAGGATCGCGGCGACCGGGCCGAAGATCTCCGTGTCCATCAGGCGGCTGGCGGGATCGACGTCGGCCAGCACGGTCGGCGGGTAGAAGTTGCCGGGACCTTCGGGTGCACGGCCTCCGGCGAGCACCCTCGCCCCGCGCTCCACCGCGTCGGCGACCAGCTCCTCCACCTTGCCGCGCCCCCTCCTGTCGATCAGCGGACCGACGTCTACGCCGTCCCGGGTGCCCGGACCGACGACCAGCGCGGCCATCCGCTCGGCCAGCCGCCGTCCGAACTCCTCCGCCACCGAGCGGTGCACGAAGAAGCGGTTGGCGGCCGTGCACGCCTCGCCCATGTTGCGCATCTTGGCGACCATCGCGCCGTCCACGGCCTTGTCCAGGTCGGCGTCCTCGAAGACGATGAACGGCGCGTTCCCGCCCAGCTCCATCGAGGTCCGCACGACCGCCTCCGCGCTCTGGGCGAGGAGCAACTGCCCCACGGCAGTGGAACCGGTGAAGGACAGCTTGCGAATCCGCCCGCCGCGCAGGAGCGGTTCGCACACCTCCCCCGCACGGGAGGTGGTGACGACGTTCAGCACGCCGTCCGGCAGCCCGGCCTCCTTGAGGATCGCGGCGAGAGCCAGGCTGGACAGAGGGGTCTGCGGGGCGGGCTTGAGCACCATCGTGCAGCCGGCGGCGACCGCCGGACCGATCTTGCGGGTGCCCATCGCCAGCGGGAAGTTCCACGGGGTGATCAGCAGGCAGGGGCCGACCGGGCGGCGGGAGAGCAGCATGCGGTTGCGGCCGTCCGGCAATGTGGCAAGGCCACCGTCGATACGCACGGCCTCCTCGGAGAACCAGCGGAAGAACTCCGCCGCGTACGCCACCTCTCCCCTGGCCTCGGCGAGCGGCTTGCCCATCTCGGCCGTCATCAGGTGGGCGAGCTCGTCGGTGCGCTCGATGATGATCTCGTAGGCCCGGCGCAGGATCTCGCTGCGCACTCGGGGCGCCGTACGCGCCCACTCCGCCTGGGCCTGCACGGCCGCTTCCTCGGCGAGCTTCGCGTCCTTGGAACCGGCGTCGGCGACATGGCAGAGGATCTCGCCGGTGGCGGGGTCGTCGACGGGCATGGTGGCACCGTCCGCAGCGTCCACCCAGGCGCCACCGATGAACAACTGCGTGGGTGTGTCGGTCATGAGTTCTCTCCTGGTTGTCCGGGTCGGTCGGCGGCGGGGTCGAGCAGTTCCGCGAGGTGCAGGGCGCGGATGCCCCGGTCTCCGGCGAGGTGGTCGATCTGGGTGGCGCAGCTGAATCCGTCGGCCACGACGACGGCCGGTGTCCGCGGGCCGATGTCGTCGAGGCGTGGCTTCAGAGCGAGGTCGGCGACGGCCATCGAGGTGTCGTAGTGCTGTTCCTCGAAGCCGAAGTTGCCGGCGAGCCCGCAGCAGCCCTCGGCCTCGTCGACCTTGTGTACGCCGAGGCGGCCGAGCAGGTCGCGGGGGTGGCGGCCCTTGAACGTGGCGTACTCGTGGCAGTGGGTCTGCAGCACGACGTGGTCCGGCAGTTCCGGGGGCGTCCAGCCGGGGGCGGCGAGGTCGGTCAGGGCTCCGGTGAGGGTGTGGACGCGGGCCGCGACGCGCCGGGCGGCGTCGGTGCCGAGGAGTTCGGGCACGTCACGCTTGAGCGCTGCGGCGCAGCTGGGCTCGGCCACGACGATGGGCCGGTCGTCGCCGTTGTCCAGACGGGCGACCGTACGGGCCATGATGCGGCGCGCCACGGACAGCTGTCCGGTGCTCACCCAGGTCAGGCCGCAGCACAGGTCGTCCTCCGCCGTGCAGGGCAGGCCGGCGTCGGCCAGTACGCGGCTCGCCGCCCCGGCCACGTCGGGGCGGAAGGCGCGGGTGAAGCTGTCGACGAAGAGCAAGGCCTTCGCCGGCTCACCGGCCCTTGCCGTGCGCAGGGCCCGGCGTACCTCGTGCCGGGAGGCGAAAGCGGGGATCCTGCGTTTCGTGGTCACTCCGCCGAGGCGCGCGAGCAGCCTCCCGACGGGCCCGCGCAGCAGCGCGTTCACCGGGCGGGCCGCGAAGCCGACGAGCCTGGACGTCAGGGGGAGCCAGCCCAGCGAGTAGTGGGAGCGGGGCCTGACCCTGCCCTTGTAGTGCTGGTGCAGGAATTCCGCCTTGTACGTGGCCATGTCGACGCCGACCGGGCAGTCGCTGGAGCATGCCTTGCAGGACAGGCACAGATCGAGGGCGTCCCGCACCTCCGTGGAGCGCCAGCCGTCCTGGACGGTTCCGCCCCGCACCATCTCCTGGAGCAGACGGGCCCGGCCCCGGGTCGAGTCGTTCTCCTCCCCCGTGGCCCGGTAGCTGGGACACATCACGCCGCCCGCGTCGCTGCGGCAGCGGCCGACACCGACACAGCGGCGTACCGCTCCCGCGAAGCCGTCCTCGTCGTGGGGGAAGGAGAAGAGGGTCTCGACGGGCAGCACCTTCGAGGGTGTGTGCAGCGCCAGGTCGGCGTCGAGGGGAGCCGGGGCCACGATGACGCCGGGGTTGAGCAGCCCCTCCGGGTCGAAGACCTCCTTGAAGGCGGCGAACGTCCGGATCATCCGGTGGCTGTACATGACCTCCAGCAGCTCGCCCCGGGCCCGCCCGTCGCCGTGCTCGCCCGACAGGCTTCCGCCGTGCTCGACGACCAGGGCCGCGGCCTCCGTGAGGAACCGGCGGGCGGCGGCCCGCCCCGTGTCCGTGGCGAGGTCGAAGTCGATGCGCACGTGGACGCAGCCCGCGCCGAAGTGGCCGTACAGCACGCCGGTCAGGCCGTGCGTGGCCAGCAGCTTACGGAAGTCGCGCAGGTAGGCGGCCAGGTCTGCGGGCGCGACGGCCGCGTCCTCCCAGCCGGGCCAGGACTCCGAGCCGTCGACGAGCCGGGCGGCGAGCCCTGCCCCGTCCTCGCGGACCCGCCACAGCGAGCGCCGCTCGGCCGGGCTGTGCACGACCCGCCCACCGGTCATCCGGCCCTGTGCTCTGAGCACGTCCAGCAGTTCGTCCGCGCGGGCGTCGACGGCCGCCTGGTCCTCGCCGTCGAGCTCGACGTACAGCCAGGCACGCCCCTCGGGGAGGCCGGTGACGGAGTCCGGACCGCGCCGGGCGCGCATGGTGGCGACGATCGCCTCGTCCATGCCCTCGACGGCGGTGGGGTTCCAGCGCAGGATCTCGGGGACGTCCTCGGCGGCGTCGACCACGTCGTCGTAGCCGAGGGCCAGCAGGGTGGAAGCCTGTGCGGTCGCCACGAGGCGGACCGTCGCCGCGGTGACGACCGCACAGGAGCCCTCGGTGCCCACCAGTGCGCGGGCCATGTCGAAGCCGTGCTCGGGCAGCAGGTGGTGCAGTTGGTAGCCGGAGACCTGGCGCGGTACCCGGCCCAGTTCGGTGCGGATCGACGCCAGGTTGGCGTCGATCAGGCGACGCAGGTCTGCTTCCAGACCGGCGACACGCCGGACGGCGTCCGTGTCGTCCGGGTCGGCGGCCCGCAGTCCGGTGCGGTCGGCAACGGCCCGCACGCCGTCGGCCGTCACGATCTCCAGCGCCTCGATGTGGCCGCTGGTGCGCCCGTGCCGCACGGATCGGTTGCCGCACGCGTCGTTGCCGATCATGCCGCCGATGGTGCAGCGGCTGTGCGAGGAGGGGTCGGGTCCGAAGGTGAGCCCGTGCAGGGCGGCCGCGGACCGCAGCGCGTCCAGGATCACCCCGGCCTCGACGCGCGCGGTACGCGCCGCGACGTCGATGTCCAGGATCCGGGTCAGGTACCGGGAGAAGTCCAGCACGACGCCGGGTCCGACGGCGTTGCCCGCCATGCTGGTGCCGCCGCCGCGCGCGGTGACGGGGATGCCTGTCTCGCGGCAGGCCCGCAGCACCGCGACGACGTCGTCGGCGCTGCGGGGAAAGACCACGGCCCTCGGCGGGACCCGGTAGTTGGAGGCGTCGTAGGCGTAGGGCCCGGTGGAGCCGGGGCCGGTCTCCACCCGCAGGCCGGGCGCGGCCTCGGCGAGCCGCACGACCAGCGGCTCCAGGGCCGTGGTGGTGTCCGTCATCGCCGTGCCGCTGCCGATGTGCCGGCCTCGACCGCGGTCGCCCACGCCTGCAGGCCCTCGTCCACCGCGGTCTCGTCGATGACGAGCGCCGGGATCATGCGTACGACCTGGTTCCAGGCGCCGCACTGCAGCAGGAGCAGGCCCTCGTCGACGGCGGCACGCTGCACGCGGGCGGCGGTCTCGGGGTCGGGGCTGCCGTCCTCGGTGACGAACTCGGTGGCGAGCATGAGGCCGAGGCCGCGCACGTCGCCGATGCCCGGCGTGCGGTCGGCGACCGCCTCCAGGCCCTGGCGCAGCCGCTTGCCCATCGCCTCGGCGTTCTCGACGAGCTTCTCGTCGCGTACGACGTCGAGGGTGGCGCACGCCGCGGCGCAGGCGACGGCGTTCGCACCGTACGTCCCGCCCTGCGAGCCGGGCCACGCCTTGGTCATCAGCTCCTCGGAGGCAGCGATGCCCGACAGGGGGAAGCCGCTGGCCAGGCCCTTGGCGGTGACGAGGATGTCCGGGGTGACACCGAAGTGGTCGTGTCCCCAGAAGCGGCCGGTACGGCCGACACCGGTCTGCACCTCGTCGAGCACGAGGAGGAAGCCGTGGCGGTCCGCCCGCTCGCGCAGGCCCTCCATGAAGGTGCGGTTCGCGGGGACGTAACCGCCCTCGCCGAGGACCGGCTCGACGATGATCGCGGCCGTGTCGGCGGGCGAGGAGATCGTCTGGAGGGTGTAGTCCAGCTCGTTCAGGGCGAAGCGGGTCGCGGTCTCCTCGTCCCAGCCGTAGCGGTAGGCCGACGGGAAGGGGGTGACGACCACGCCGCTCATCAGCGGGGAGAAACCGGAGCGGAAACGAGTACCGGAGGTCGTCATGGAGGCGGCGGCGACCGTACGGCCGTGGAAGCCGCCGTGACAGACGATGACGTTCGGGCGCCCGGTGGCCTGGCGGGCCAGTCGCAGCGCGGCCTCCACCGCCTCGCTCCCGGAGTTGGTGAAGAACAGGCTGTCCAGGCCGACCGGCAGCACCTCGCCGAGCTTGTCGACCAGGCGGCGCAGCGGCTCGTGCATGACCGTCGTGTACTGGCCGTGGATCAGCGAGCCCACCTGCTCCTGGGCCGCCGCCACGACCTTGGGGTGGCAGTGGCCGGTGCTGGTGACGCCGATGCCGGCGGTGAAGTCGAGGTAGCGGCGGCCGTCCTGGTCGAAGAGGTGGACGCCCTCGCCCCGGGCCGCCACCACGGGCGTAGCCTGGCGAAGGTGCGGCGACAGTGCGGTCATGTTCGTCTCCCGGCCTCGGTGTTCGGTCAGCTGCGGTCCCCCGAGCATCCCCGCGGGCGGAGGGTGCGCCAACGCGCGATCTGTCCGGCCGGAACGCGACATCCGGACGTTGTGTCAGCCTCCTCGGTGGGCACGCCAGGCACCGATCACTCACGGACCGCTCTTGCGCAGGTCAGAGACGCTTGTCACAGTGGCCGGGCACTCCCTCGGGCTCCGGGCCGAGTTCGAGCAGGGACCCTCATGGAGAGACCGTGAACGACAACCACCCGGCCGGCCAGGGGCCCACCCGTCCGCTCACCGTGGCCGATGTCCTGGCGCTCCCCGTCCTGGCCGCCGGACTGCCCCAGGTCGTCACCGGCAGGCCGGGCCTGGACCGACCCGTGCGGTGGGTCCACATCACCGAGCTGACCGACCCCGCGTCGTTCCTCAAGGGCGGCGAACTCGTCCTCACCACCGGAATGCCCCTGCCGCAGGACGCGGCCGGCGTACGCCGGTATGTCGACGAACTCGCCGACATCGGCGCCGCGGCCCTGGTCATCGAACTCGTACGCCGCTACCACCGCCCCCCGGAGAGCCTCGTCGACGCCTGCCGCCGTCGTGGCCTGCCCCTCGTCACCCTCGCCAAGGACGTCAACTTCCTGGAGGTCACTCAGGTCGTGCACGCGCTCCTGCTCGGCAACCAGGCGGAGGCCATGCGCCGTACGCAGCGCATCCACGAGGCGTTCACCACCCTGACCCTGCGCGGTGCCGGGCCGGAGGACGTGGTGCGAGCGGCGGCGGAGATGAGTGGGCGCACGGTCGTCCTGGAGAACCTGGTCCACCAGGCCCTGATCTGCGAGCCGTCCGGGCTCACGGTCGAGGAGGCACTCGCCGACTGGGAACGGCTCTCCAGGGCGACCGGGCCCGGCGACAGCACGGCGGTACGCGGTCCGGGAGGCTGGCTGACCGCCTCCGTCGAGTACCGGGGCGAGCGCTGGGGTCGTGTGGCCATGCTCCCGGCGCGCACCGAAGGTGCGGCGTTCGGGCCGGAGGAGATCACCCTGCTGGAGAGGACCGCGATGGCCCTGACCGTCGCGCGCCTCATCCACTCCACTCCATGGGAATGCACCGCGCACCGGAACGCCCTGCGCGACCTGGTGGAACAGCGCCACCGCTCCGCGGGGGACGCCCGCGCCCGCTGCTCCGCACTGGGCCTGCCGATCGATCGCAGCCACTTCGTCGCCACCTTGGTGGACCTGCGTGCAGGGGAAGGGGTGACCGAGATCGAGTCCCGTCTGCTGCAGGAGCTGAGATCGGCAGGCGCGCCGGCCCTGGTCGGCGAACTGGCCCCCGACCGCCTCGGCATCCTGCTGGCTCTGCGCGCCTCCCAGACCTGGCGCCCCCTCGTGGAGCGTCTGTCCGGCTCGGTACTGAACTCGGCCCCGGAAGCCGTCGTGAGTGTCGGCTCCGAGGTCACGGACCTCACCGAGACCACTCGCTCGTTCCGCGAGGCGGCCCGCGTCGCCGAGGCCACCCCACCCCATCAGCCCCTCCCGCCGGACCGCTCCTTCCACGAGCTGTCCGACATCGGCCTGCGCCGCCTGCTGTACGCCGTCCGCGGGGACGCCCGGATCCAGGAGTACACCGAACGGCAGCTCCGGCGCCTCATCGACCACGACACCCAGCACGGCACCGACCTGTTGACGACCCTGCGCCACTACCTCGACGCGGCCGGCAACAAGACGACCGCCGCCCGTCGGGGCGGCCTCTCCCGCGAGACCATGTACCAACGGCTGCGCACCATCGAGCGTCTCCTCGCCCGTGACCTCGAATCGGGCGACCAGCGCACCGAGCTCCACGTGGCACTCACAGCACTCGACGTGTTGCGGGCCGGCTGACCCTCGCGAACACGCCGAGCAGCCGCCCGCCCCCGTCCCGGGCGGCGAGCGCCGTGCGGGAGCGGGTCGCCTCCGCGTCGCACAGCCCGGATCCGTATCCCTGCCCGGACCAGGTCCGGGCTGAGACGCGCGGGCTCGGCGGAAAGCTGAGCGGGGCGGGCCGCGCTCGGTACGGCAGCAGGGCCCGGACCGCGTGTCGCGGTCCGGGCCCTGCTGCCGTACGGTGCCACCCTGCGGTGGCGGTGCGTCAGCTCTGTGCGGTGGTGTCGCCCGTCTGCCCGGCGCCCTCGGCTGTGCCTGCCTTCTCACGCATCTTGCGCACCAGCTCCGCCTTCTGCTCGGCCGCAGTCTGGCGGTCGAGGTTGCGGTGCGGACCGTTGTTCTGCCGTTCGGCGCGGGACAGCTTCTTGCGCTGGCCGCCGCCCATGCCCACGGGGTTGTTGATGTTCTTGCTCACGGGTTCTCCCTGAGTGGTGTGAAGTGATCTACGGATTCATCGGTGGGGGACGGGCACGGCGACGTCGAAGGACGTCAGCAGGGGCCCATCACGCTCTCACTCGTAAATCGGCGTCTGGAAGAACATGAGCCAGACGTTACCTGCTTCCGTCGGCTGCGCATACCAAGTTTCCCGCGGCTGCGGAGCGCAGATCGTAGCCCGGCTCGCGTCACGGGCTCACGAATGCAGCTGTCCGTCCTGTGCTTCCGCAGGCCCGTCGGCGACTTGGCTCCATGAGCCGTCACCTGTCCTTCGGCTGTCCTTCGGCCCGGAGGCGTACGGACGGGGGTGCGACAGCAGGCGGGCGAAATCGTCGCAGGCCGCCCGCACTCCGATGCGGGTGTCGACCGCCTCGGCGGCTTCGCCGCCCCACTTCACGGTCTCGTCCAGCGCGTCGAGGTGGAGGGGAAGCGGGCGGCAGACCGCCTGACGGGGTACTCGGCCCGCCCGGCGGCGACCGGATACCCTGCGCGGGACAACAGCCCGGCCGGCAGGGGGAAGCATGAGCGACGCCAGCGACACCCGATCCGCCGAAGGCGCGACGCAGGCTCCTCGGCCGAGCCGGCTGCACCGTCTGATGCGGTACCTCCCCCTGATCGCCCCCGTCCTGCTGTGGGTCGTGCCCTGCTGGGTGCTCCTGCACGCCGGCCAGCACTGGCCACTGCCCGTCACGCTCGTCGGCACCGTCCTGTTCGTCCTCGGTCTCGTCGGCATGCCGCTCGCAATGGCGCGTGGCCACGGCCGGCGGCAACAGGACCGGGCGGCGATCGTCGGCGACACCCTGCTGGGCGTCAGCTGGGTGCTGTTCACCTGGTCCGTGCTGCTCGGTGTCCTGCTGCGGCTCGCGCTGAGCGTGGCCGGCGTCGGGGAGGGCCAGGAGCGGGCCCGGATCGTCACCTGGGCCGTCGTCGGCGTGGCCGCCGTCCTGCTCGCCCGGGGGTACGCCGAGGCCCGCCGCGTGCCACGCGTACGCCGACTCGACGTGCAGCTCCCGCGGCTGGGTGCGGGGCTGGACGGGACCCGCGTCGTCCTCATCACCGACACCCACTACGGCCCGCTCGATCGCGCCCGCTGGTCGGCGCGGGTGTGCGAGACCGTGAACTCGCTGGAGGCCGATCTGGTCTGTCACACCGGCGACATCGCGGACGGCACGGCCGAACGCCGCCGCGCCCAGGCCGTCCCGCTCGGTACCGTGCGGGCCACCCGGGCCCGGGTCTACGTCACCGGCAACCACGAGTACTACAGCGAGGCCCAGGGCTGGGTCGATCTGATGGACGAGCTGGGCTGGGAGCCGCTGCGCAACCGTCATCTGCTGCTCGAACGCGGAGGCGACACTCTCGTGGTCGCGGGCGTGGACGACGTCACCGCCGAGTCCTCCGGCCTGGCGGGCCACGGCGCCCACCTCGCCGGAGCCCTGCACGGCACCGACCCCGACCTGCCCGTCCTGCTCCTGGCCCACCAGCCCAAGTTCGTCGACCGGGCAGCGGCCGCCGGTATCGACCTCCAGCTCTCCGGGCACACCCACGGCGGTCAGATCTGGCCCTTCCACCACCTGGTCCGCCTCGACCAGCCCGCCCTCGCCGGCCTCAGCCGCCACGGCACCCGCACCCTCCTCTACACCAGCCGCGGCACCGGCTTCTGGGGCCCTCCGTTCCGTGTCTTCGCGCCCAGCGAGATCACCCTGCTCGTGCTCCGCTCCCCTCAGTCGCCCGCCTCGTCGTGACCCCGGACGCCGAGGACGAGATCCGGACCGGACGCGGGACGACGGCTCAAGACGACTGAGGACGACGGCTCGGGACGACGGGCCTCGTCCGGGACGGACGGACATCGACGGGGTGGAGCCAGGTTCGGCCTGGCTCCACCCCTTGGTGCGGGCGTGTCATGAGAACTGTGCGAAGAACCTCCAGATCTCTGCCTTGGTCCAGGTCGTGACGCCGCTGTCGCCCGAGGAGCCGTCGACCGGGCCGGGAGTGTGGCCTCCGTCGAACGCGGCCCATTGGACCGGGTATCCGGCACGGCAGCCCGAGTAGGCGGTCGTGATGTGGGTGCGGCTGCCCGACGCGGGCTCGCGCGGGTTCTGGCGGGTGCAACCGTTGTTGCCGACGAACCTGTCGCGCAGGGACCGTCCTTGTGCGATGTTGAGGACGGAGTCGCCGACACCGTGGATGCCGAGGTAGGCGATGGGCTGGGAGCCGCCGTCGCACCCGCTGATCTGGGCGCCGGAGATGACCGCGACGGCCCTGAAGACGTTCGCCCGGCTGCAGGCGAGTGCGTAGCTCATCCCGCCGCCCCAGCTGAACCCCGTGGCGAAGCGCTGTGCCGGGTTGACACAGAGACCGCCCTCGATGCGTCGGAGCATGTCGTCGACGAAGGTGACGTCCTCACCGCCCGCATTGCCCCAGCCGTTTCCGAGGCCCTGGGGAGCGACGAGGATCGCGCTGTTGTTGGACTGTTCCTGCTGGCCGTAGTAGGACCAGGCGCTCCCGCTGGTGCCGCCCGAGGCGACGTCGCCGGCGGTTCCGCCCCGCCAGTGGAAGGCGAAGATCAGCCGGTAGGGGCGGCTGTTGTCGTAGTTGGCGGGAACCCTGAGGATGAAGCTTCGGCTCTTGCCGCCGCTCTGGATCGTGTGCGTACCGCTCGCCAGCGTCGGGGCGTTACCGCATCCGCCCGCGCCGCCGGACGACATCTTGACCATCTGCCATTGCTGGTTGGCGCCGCCCCAGTCGGTGTACTGGACGACGTTGCCGCCGTCGGCGGTGGAGGCGCCCTGTACCTCCACCGCCTTGCCGCTGGTGCGGTTGATCAGCCGGACGTGGCCCGCGTCGGAGTCGGCCAGGCGGAACTGCTGGTTGGCCCCGTTGTGGTCGGCCCACTGCTGGATCGCGGCGCCGTCCGCGGTGGATGCGCCGGCCACGTCGAGGACCTTGTCCGAATGCCGGGCCTTGAGGCGGTAGAAACCGTCGCCGGAGTCCGTGAACCGCCATTGCTGGTTGGTGCCGTCGTTGCGCGTGCGCTGGCTCACCCGCGTGCCGTCGGCGGTGGCCGCACCGGTGACTTCCAGGGCCTTGCCGCTGTTGCGGTTGACCAGGACGTACCAGGCATTGGTGTCCACCGTCGCCGCCTCGGCGGGCGCCGGGTTCACGACGGCGAGCATGCCGATCGCGAGGGTCGCCGCCACCAGCGCGGCGACCCGGGACCACCAGCGGTGTCGTGCGGGAGCGGCGGGGTGGGCCGCACCGTCGGTCTTCATCGGTTACCCCTTTCGTCGGTGACGGATCCCCTCATGCGCGGGACCAGCGTTGGCCGCTGCCGTTGGAGCAGGAGGAGAGCTGGATCAGGGTGCCGTTGGCGGTGCCGCCGGCGGCGGCGGCGAGGCAGAGGCCGGACTGGACGCCGACGATGGTCCCGTCGGAGTTGAGGCGCCATTTCTGGTTGTCGCCGCCCCAGCAGCCGTAGATCTGGACCTTGGTGCCGCTGCCGGTGCCGGCGGCGTCCAGGCACTTGTTTCCGTAGACCCTCAGCTCGCCGGCGGCGGTGTACGTCCACTGCTGGTTGGTGCCGGTGTGGCAGTCCCACAACTGGAGCTGGGTACCGTCGGTGGTGCTGGTGCCGGGCACGTCCAGGCAGCGGCCCGAGCCGACGCCCTTGACCGGTCGGGCGTCCGCGGGGGGCGTGGGGGTACCGCCGTTGAGTGCGTTGAGGACCGAGGTGTAGGCGGGCTTCTTGCTTCCGTCACGGTTGAACAGCAGCGGTGTGTGCTCCGGTCGCCAGGAGTCGGAGTCGCGCACACCCCAGACGGTGATGCCGAGGCAGCGCGGGACGGCCAGACAGTCGTTGGTCACGTTGGCGTAGGTCGTGCCCGAGGCGCCCTGGATGTCGAGTTCGGTGATGGCCACGTCGACCCCGAGGGCGGCGAAGTTCTGCAGGGTGGTGCGGAAGTTGCTGTTGTAGGGACTGTCGTTGTTGAAGTGCGACTGGAAGCCGACGCAGTCGATCGGTACGCCGCGCTGCTTGAAGTCCCGGACCATGGCGTACATGGCCTGGGTCTTGGCCCAGGTCCAGTTCTCGACGTTGTAGTCGTTGTAGCAGAGCTTGGCGGCCGGGTCGGCGGCGCGCGCGGTGCGGAAGGCGACCTCGATCCAGTCGTTGCCGGTGCGCTGCAGGTTGGAGTCGCGCCGTGCTCCGGAACTGCCGTCGGCGAAGGCCTCGTTCACGACGTCCCACTGGGCGATCTTGCCCTTGTAGTGGGCCATCACGCCGTTGATGTGGCCGATCATGGCCTGGCGCAGGGCGCTGCCGCTGAGGCTCTGCATCCAGCCGGGCTGCTGGGAGTGCCAGGCCAGGGTGTGGCCGCGCACCTGTTTGCCGTTCTGCACGGCCCAGTTGTAGACGCGGTCGGCGGCGGCGAAGTTGAACTGGCCTCGCTGCGGTTCGGTGGCGTCGATCTTCATCTCGTTCTCGGCCGTCACCGAGTTGAACTCACGGTTCGCGATCGTCGTGTACGTCGAGTCGCCCAGCCTGCCGGAGGCGATGGCGGTGCCGAAGTAGCGGCCGTTCTGTGCCGCGGCGGCACCGAGCGTGCTCTCGGCGGCGTGTGCGGCCGGTGGCGCGATCAGCGCGGCGACCGTACCGAGGACGCTGACGAGCAGTGTCAGCAGCAAGCCGCGGATCTTTGGGCGGACGTCTGGTCCGCGAAGGGCGTACGAGCCCATGACTGTGCCTCCAGACAAGGTGGACATCGTGGACATCACGGAAGGATCGAAGGCGCAGGGGAACCCCTCACCGCCCCCGGCGATCACGGGACGGCAGCCGGTCGGTCGGCCGTCGGGGGACGTACGGCCGGCGGGGGGTGGGGCGATACGGACATGGGGGTGCTCCCTCGCGGCTCGCCGGTCGGCCGCCACGTGGCATCGGTCGTCTCTACGGCTGCGCGAACAGCCAGGATGCGGTGGTGCGAGCTCACCGGCACGGAAACGGGGTGGCGCTGGTGCTTCGAAGGACTGATCAGCGGATCCGCGTGCGGCTGCGCGGGATCGGCCGTGCGGCAC
Organism: Streptomyces sp. NPDC041108; assembly: GCF_055592645.1. Taxonomy (NCBI): domain Bacteria; kingdom Bacillati; phylum Actinomycetota; class Actinomycetes; order Kitasatosporales; family Streptomycetaceae; genus Streptomyces; species Streptomyces sp. NPDC041108. The sequence continues at coordinate 18,283 of NZ_JBVIYK010000013.1, forward strand.
AGCCATTCAGGGCGACGCGGTCCGGAATCCCGAACCACGGTCGGTCACTCAGAGAGGGATGATTGAGGGATTGACAGTGAATCGTCAATACTCATCACAAAGAAAGTTTCCGCTGCCGGATCGAATCTTTCGGAAACACATCGAGCGACCGAACCTCGATCACTCAACTCTCCTTCTCTCCATTCCCCTTGGGTCGGCGTGCCTTGTCGCGGAGCTCCCGGGTGCCGCGAGGAGCTGTTTGTAGACAGATCGGCGACAGCCCTTGACCGAAGAGGTCCCCATTCCTAGCTTGTGGCGTCAAAGGTTCGGCTTGTTCTTCGAATGTTTCGAAGCGTTCTCCGCTGCCCGATCCCCGCTCCCCGGTACAGCCGCTCCGCTGATTCATCGGCGTCGCCTCACCCCGCCCCCCAAGGAGGCCCTCTGATGTGGTTCCGCCACCCGTCCCCGGTCGGTCCAAGACGCCTGCTCGCGGTCCTCTCGCCGCTGCTGCTCGTGGCCGCCTTCCTCGGCGCCCAGCCCGCCGCCGCGGCGACCGTCGACCCCAACGCCTCGTACGTGCTGGTCAACCGCAACAGCGGCAAGGCCCTGGACGTCTACAACCGGGCGACCGAGGACGGCGCCCGCATCACCCAGTGGACCAGGAACGACCAGGCCCAGCAGCAGTGGCAGTTCGTCGACTCCGGCGGCGGCTACTACCGCGTCAAGTCCCGTCACTCGGGCAAGGTGCTGGACGTCCACAACCTCTCCACCGCGAACGGCGGCTCGATCGTCCAGTGGGCCGACCTGAACGGCACCAACCAGCAGTGGCGGCTGGCCGACAGCTCGGACGGCTACGTGCGGCTCATCGCGCGCCACAGCAACAAGGCCCTCGAAGTACAGGGCGCCGGCACCGCCGACAACGCCAACGTGGTCCAGTACGACGACTGGGGCGGCACCAACCAGCAGTGGCAGCTCGTCAAGGTCGGCGGCGGTGGTTCCGGCCCGTGCGACCTTCCGTCGGCCTACCGCTGGACGTCGACGGGCGCGCTGGCGCAGCCCAGGTCGGGATGGGTCTCGCTCAAGGACTTCACCGTCGCCCCCTACAACGGCAGGCAGCTCGTCTACGCGACGACGCACGACACGGGGACGCGTTGGGGGTCGATGAACTTCGGCCTGTTCACCAACTGGTCGGAGATGGCCTCGGCCGCCCAGAACACGATGTCGACCTCCACCGTCGCGCCGACCCTCTTCTACTTCGCGCCGAAGAACATCTGGGTGCTCGCCTACCAGTGGGGCGGGACCGCCTTCTCCTACCGGACGTCGAGCGACCCCACCAACCCGAACGGCTGGTCGTCCCAGCAGGTGCTCTTCTCCGGAAGCATCTCCGACTCCGGGACAGGACCCATCGACCAGACGCTCATCGGCGACGGGACGAACATGTACCTGTTCTTCGCCGGTGACAACGGCAAGATCTACCGGGCGAGCATGCCGATCGGGAACTTCCCGGGCAGCTTCGGCACGACCTCCACCGTGGTCATGAGCGACACGCGGAACAACCTGTTCGAAGCCCCGCAGGTCTACAAGCTGCAGGGCCAGAACCGCTACCTCATGATCGTCGAGGCGATCGGCTCGCAGGGCCGCTACTTCCGCTCGTTCACGGCCACCAGCCTGAACGGCTCGTGGACCCCCCAGGCCACGACCGAGAGCAATCCCTTCGCCGGCAAGGCCAACAGCGGAGCCACCTGGACCAATGACATCAGCCACGGCGAACTGATCCGCTCCAGCGCCGATCAGACCATGACCGTCGACCCCTGCAATCTGCAGTTGCTCTACCAGGGGCGCAGCCCCAACTCCAGCGGGGACTACGGCCTCCTGCCCTACCGTCCGGGTCTGCTGACACTGCAGCGCTGACGGCGTGAGCACGGGGTCCGCGCAGGGGGGCCGGGCCGGGTGGAAACCCGGTTCGGGCGCCCCTGCGGACCGGCCGGTGGGGATGTCTATTCGGCGTCGAGCTGATGGTCGGCCCAGACATAGCTGTCCGGCAGCAGGTCCGTGATCGGGACGGAGCGGATGTGGTCGCCCGACCCGACGATGACCTGGAGGGAGGGGAAGTAGTCGAGGAGGACCTGGCGGCATCGGCCGCAGGGCGGCACCACTCCCCTGCCGCGGTCGCCCACGGCGACGACGGTGTCCAGCTCGTAGGCCCCCTGCGCGGCCGCCGCGCCGATGAGGACCAGTTCGGCGCAGGGGCCTCCGGTGAAGTGGTAGGCGTTCACGGCCGTGATGACGCGGCCGTCCCGGGCGCGGGCCGCTGCTGCCATGGTGTGGTTGTCGCCCCGGCACCGGGTGCGCGCGACGTCGGTCGCGGCCCGGACGAGTTCGTGGTCGACAGGGTGGATCCCGGTGGTCATCGTCTTCGGCTTCGTTCTTTTCGTCGGCGACGGGCGACGCCCCGGCGGAGGGTGGGGTCACTCCGTCGGGGCGTCGGGGTCGGCTGGGCGGCCCGTCACCTGGGGCGGGCGTCGGGGCCGGCGTCGGTGTCAGGCGCGCCCGGGGGGCGTATCAGCTGCTCACCGGCTGCAGTTTGGCGCGGAAGTGCCGCAGAATCGGGGACTGTTCCACGATGCGGTAGCCGTGGACGGATTCCGCGTTCTTGGCGATCTGTTCCAGGGTGCGCCCGACATGGTCGTAGTGGCTGCGGGTGTAGACGCGGCGTGGGAGCGCCAGCCGGACCAGTTCGTAGGGCGCGCTCTTGGTGGGGTTGCCGTCCTCGTCCTCCTCGCCGAGGTAGAGGGAGCCGAGTTCGGCCGAGCGGATGCCGCCTTCGAGGTAGAGGCGGCAGGCGAGGGCGTGGCCCGGGTAGTGGTGGGGCGGTATGTGCGGGAGCAGGCGTCCGGCGTTGAGGTAGAGGGCGTGCAGGCCGGGGGGTTCGAGGATGTCGACGCCTGCCGAGCGGACGCGGTCGGCGAGGTGGGAGGCGACGTCGGCCCGTTCGGCGAGGTAGGCGGGTTCGGTGACCTCCAGCAGGCCGGTGGCCATCATGTCGAGGTCGCGGCCGGCGAGTCCGCCGTAGGTGGCGAAGCCTTCGGTGGCGATGAGGAGGCGTTCGCACTTCTCGGCGAGTTCGGGGTCGTTGAGTCCGATGAAGCCGCCGATGTGGACGATTCCGTCCTTCTTGGCGCTCATGACGCAGCCGTCGGCGAGCCGGAACGCCTCTTCGGCGACCTGGCGGGGGGTGCGGTCGCGGTAGCCCTCTTCGTGGCGGGTGACCAGCCAGGCGTTCTCGGCGAACCGGGCGGCGTCCAGGATCATGGGGACGCCGTGCCGGCGGCAGATCTCGGCGGTCTGCTTGAGGTTCTCCATCGAGACGGGCTGGCCGCCGCCTCCGTTGTTGGTGATGGTCATGATCACCACGCGGACGCGGGCGCCGTCCGGTCCTTCGAGGGTGGTGCGGAGTGTGTCGAGGTCGATGTTGCCCTTGAAGGGCCGCTCGCTGTCGAGGTCACGAGCCTCGGCGCAGGGGATGTCATGGGCCTGACATCCGGAAAGCTCCACGTTCGCCCGGGTGGTGTCGAAGTGGGTGTTGGACAGGACGATGCCGCCGGGTTCGAGGAGCGTGTTGAACAGGATGCGTTCCGCGGCACGCCCCTGGTGGGCCGGGAGGATGTGCCGGTAGCCGGTCAGCTCGGTCACGGTCTCGTGGAAACGGTAGAAGGAGCGCGAGCCCGCGTAGGACTCGTCGCCCTCCATGCCCGCCGCGAGCTGGGCGGCGGAGATGGCTCCGGTGCCGGAGTCGCTGAGCAGGTCGATGGTCACCTCCTCGGCACGCAGGTCGAACAGGTTGTAGTGCACCCGCTCCAGCGCCGCCTCGCGCTGTTGCCGAGTGGTGAGCGCGATGGGCTCGACGACTTTGATGCGGTACGGCTCCATGCTGATCCTTGCTCCTGAAGTACTGCGGAATACTTGGTCGTTGCCGTGGCGTCGGACGGACGCGTGCCCTGCGTGGGACGGGGCGGTGGGGTCCGCCGACGGGGTGTTCGGGGGCCGGACCTCATAGGCCTCCGACGAGATGTACGTGGTCACCCGGGGCGGCTGGTGCTGCTCGTGGGCCAGGGCCACGTACGCGATGAGTCCGGCGCCGTCCCGCAGGGCGCGGGGGGTGAGGGCGGCCAGCGACCGGGAGAGCGTGTCGGTGCCCAGCCCCTGGCGGCCGAGGACCGCTCCGGCCCGCCGGAGGGCTTCGGCGTCGTCCCGGACGTAGTCCCTGACCGGGACATGGAGGGTGAAGCCGGTGGGGCCGCCGGTCGTCCGGGTGAAGGAGTGGCAGGTGAGAACGGGGCGCCGGTCGAACCGCGCCTCCGGGGCCGGCGTCCGCCCCGCTCCGTCGGCGAAACCGCCCGCCGTGCGGAGGAACTCCTCCAGCGTCGCGCTGTCGGGGCCGGACTCCATCCGGCACAGACCGCCGACGTCCGTCACCGGCAGCCCGTGATGGGTGGCGTAGATCTTCACCCGGGGCGCCGCCCAGTCGCCCAGGTCGAGTGCGAAGAACGGGTGCCCGTCGGCCGGGGGCAGCGCGTCGAAGGCGTGCCGGTGGCCGAGGCGGTCGAGCGCTTCCCGGATCGTCCCGGCGGCCCTCGTCGGGCCGGACGCCGCAGGGTTGAGGTACACCTTCATCTTGGGCACGCCGCCCGGGCGCAGTTCCAGGGCGATCCACAGGGCCAGCGGGCCCTGCGGGTCGGGGGGCAGGAACAGGTCCTCCAGGGCGTCGAGTTGCCCGGTGTCGAATCCCCAGCGCCCCGCCATGGACCGGACGACACGCAGCCCGGTGCGGCCGTCCTCGCGGAGGTCGCCGGCGCCGCAGCCCGGTTCGAGCAGCACCCGCAGCCGGGGGGACGCGTCGGTGGCGAAGGAGAGCGAGAACTCCACGGGGGTGGAGTCGTCGGACAGGAAGCTCCGGGAGGGGGCCGGCAGGTCCAGGGACCGTTCGGCCGCCGCTCCGAGGGAGTCGGACAGGACGTGCGCGTAGGTCTCGGTGTCGGACGGGCCGAGCCCCGACACCTGGCACAGGCGCCGCAGTTGGCCTGTCACGAGCTCGCCGAGCGTCCGGTCCGGCCGGGTCCTCCCGGTGCCGGACGTGATGGCGCTCACCGGGTCTCCCGCCGCTGCTCGCAGGGGGCGGGCGGGGTCGCGGACGAGGGTTTCTCCCTGGGGGTGCCCTGGGTAGAGATGGACACAGAAAGATACCCGCCGACCTCGGCGGGTATCTCGTGTCGTGGTGACCGGTGGCGGATCTCGCCCCTCGTGGCCTCCACGTGGGTTAAAGCGGTGTGCCGTCGGGAGCGGCGGGAAATGTCCGGATGTCGAGCAGAAGCGGCGCCGGTGGATATGTGGTCCACGACACCTCCCTTTGTTCGTTGGTCACCACGAATTGCCGCCGCGTTACTACCCCGTTGGTTGAATACTCATGCAGTGCCCTCTGTCACAGGATGTTGCGTGCGTCACCCCTTCAACCAGGACAGGAAGGAACCCCACACACCTCGCTCCTGCTTGCGGCCCGCCGGGGCGCTCTCGCCGCGAGCGGCCGTCTCCGCGCGGGGCGGGGCGGGCCGCTGCATCACCTGAGGGGTGAAGCGGCAGGGAAGTGCGGCGAGCGCGCGGTGGAAGGGGCCGGGACGCCAGGTGAGGCTGTCCGCGGGCACCGCGAGTTCGATGTCGTGCAGCCGGTTGAGCAGGTTCTCGATGGACACCATGGTGACCAGCCGGGCGAGTTCCTTGGAGGGGCAGGCGTGCGGTCCGGCGCTCCAGGACAGGTGGGCCCGCCTGCCGCCCGTCTGACGGGCCGTCGCGAGCGCCGGGTCGGTGTTGGCCGCCGTCATGCTGATGAGGACGAGATCGCCGGCCCGCATCTTCGTCCCGCCGAACTCCAGGTCGATGGCCGGGTAGTGCGGCGCGAAGTTCGCCATGGGCGGGTTCTCCCACAGCGTGTCGTCGATGGCTTCCTCGATGAGGCCGCCGTCGGCGTAGCGGTCGTGCAGGAGCAGGCGGTGCAGGGTGTTGCCGATGAGGTTGCGCAGCGGTTCGGCGCCGGCGCCGAGGAGCAGGATCAGCTGGTGGACGAGTTCCTCGTCGGTCAGCCGTGCCTCGTGCCGCATCAGGTAGGAGGTGACGTCGTCGGCGGGCCTGGCGCGCTTGAGGGCGACCAGTTCGAAGACGGCCTGGCCCAGCACCGCGTTGGCCTTCTCGGCGTTGACGCCCTCGAAGACCCCGGAGATGCCGAAGACGACCCGGTCGCCGATGTCCGCCGGGCAGCCGAACAGCTCGTTGAAGACGAGCAGCGGCAACTGCTTGACGTAGTCGTTCATCAGGTCGATGGACCCGCGGGCGGACACCTGGGCCAGAAGGTAGTCGGAAGCCCGCTTGGTCATCTCGCTGATGCGGCGGGAGTCGACCTTGGCCAGGCTGTCGGTGATGGCCTGGCGGAGCCGGGCGTGCTCGGCTCCGTCGGTGAACATGGCGTTGGGGCGGTACCCCAGCATGGGTACGACCGGACTCTCCGGGCCGATCTTGCCCTCGGCGACGTCACGCCAACGGCGCGCGTCCTTGCGGAAGTTGCCGGAGTCCTGGAGCAGCCGCAGCGCGGTCGCGTGGTCGGTGACGAGGGTGGCGTCGACGCCGGGCGCGATCTCGACCGGAGCGGTCTGCCCGTAGTGCCGCATGTACGCGTAGTACGCCTGCGGGTCGGCCGCGTACTCCGGCCCGTACAGCGGAACCCGCATTCCGCTGTCGTGGGCGGGGCAGCCGGGCGGGGGTGCGGGGAAGGTGGGGTCGGGGGTCATGTCTGCTCTGCTCCTAACGGGCGCGGTCCATCAAGTAGCGGACGAGCGTGATCAGTGCTTCGGCCGACGACCGTTCGTCCCGCGCGTCGCAGGTGACGATCGGGGTGTCGTCGAGCAGATCGAGCGCTTCGCGCAGTGCCCTGGCATCACGTATGGATGTGCCGTCGAAGTGGTTGACCGCGATCGCGTAGTCGAGTCCGTACTGCTCGATCAGGTCGATCACGGCGAACGAGTCGGCCAGCCGCTCGGGGTCGACCAGCACGAGCGCCCCGAGGGCGCCGCGTGCCATGTCCTCCCACATCTGTACGAAGCGCTGCTGGCCGGGGGTGCCGAAGAGGTACAGCACGACGCGGTCGCTGACGGTGAGGCGGCCGAAGTCCATGGCGACCGTGGTGGTGGTCTTGCCCTGGACGCCCTTGAGGTCGTCGATCGCCTCGCCCGCCTGGGTCATCGTCTCCTCGGTGGAGAGCGGCGAGATCTCGGAGATCGACCCGATGAACGTGGTCTTGCCCACCGCGAAGTGCCCGACGACCAGGATCTTCACGGCGGTCTGCGTCTCTCCGCCGGGAACGTAGGCCCGCTCATCCAAACTTGGACTGGAGACCATGGAGCACCTCCTCGAGGATCTGCAGGTTGGCGACGGGCGCACGCGCCGCCGCCGGCGGGCGGGTGACGAGGTAGCCGGCCTCGGAGAGGGCGGCGAGCAGGATCTTGACCACTCCCACCGGCAGGTGCAGGTGCCCGGAGATCTCGGCGACGGAGAGATAACCGCCGACGCACATCCCCAGCAGGTTCTGCTCCTCGGGCGAGAGGCGGGCGGGCCGCTGTTGCTGGTCGACGACCGCGGTGACCAGCGTGATCAGCGAGAACTGACTCTCGCCGGGCAGGCTGCGGCCGCCGGTGATGACGTACGGGCGTACTAATTCGGCGGCTTCGTGCTCGTGCCTGTCGGATTCGGTCATGGCCGTACCACGCTCTCCCGGGGCGGCGCGGTCATGACCTTGCCCAGTTGTCGGACGAGCTGCTGCATGCGGAAGGTGATGTCCGCCATGTCGACGTCGGAGGAGGCCGACACGGCGAGGTAGGCGCCGTCCCCGGCCGAGATCAGGAAGATCCAGCCGCCGTCGAACTCGACGAGGGTCTGCTGCCAGCGCAGGTCGGAGCGGGAGCAGAAGAACGCCAGGGACCGGCTGAGCGACTGCATGCCGCTCATCGCGGCGGCGGCCTTGTCGGCGTCGTCCTTGTCCACGTCCTTCGAGCGTGCCCTCAGCAGCCCGTCGGAGGAGACCAGAACCGCGTGGAGGGCTCCGGGGATCTCCAAGGCGCTGTCAAGCATCCAGGAAAGATCGTTGTTCATGGGACCTCGTGCCCTTCGCTGCTCGCGTCACGGGTTCCGCCCGGCCGCTCCCCCTCCGGATGTGTGGCGCGGCCCGCGTCCGTGCCCTGCTTGAAGGCGGCCATGATCGCTGCCGTCTCCTCGCTGCGGCGCCTCGGGGCCGGCGCGGCGGTCGGGCCGGTCGAGACCAGGGCCATCGGCCGCTTGCGCCGCCGCTTGGGCAGACCGTCCTCGGTCGTGCCGATGGGCAGCGCGGGCTCGGGCGTGCTCTCGTACGCCGAGGTGCGCGTCTCGACGGCCGCGGGCTCCTCCCGCGGCGCCACCGGCTCCACCGACTCGGCCGGCTGCTTGGGCACCGGCATGTCGGTGAGCAGTTCGTCGGGCAGCAGCACGACCGCCCGCACTCCTCCGTAGGGAGAGGTGGAGTCCACCGAGACCGTGAAGCCGAACCGCTCGCAGAGCACACCGATCACCGCGAAGCCGAACTGCGGCGGGTTGCCGAGACCGGAGACGCCCGTGGCACGCTCGCTCGTGAGGAGCTTCTCGGCCCTGGCCTTCTCCTCCTCGTTCATGCCGACACCGGCGTCGTCGACGATGATGCAGACACCCTTGGGCACGGAGCGCACGTTGATCTCGACCACCGTGTCCGGGCTGGAGTAGCTGGTCGCGTTGTCGAGCAGCTCCGCGAGGGCCAGTGCCACCGGTTCGACGGCCCGGCTGGTGACGCCGAAGTCGACCTTGGACAGGATGTGGGCCCGCTGGAAGTGGCGGATCCTGCCCTGGGCGCTGCGGACCACGTCGTAGACCGAGGCCACGTCGCGGTGCCGGCCGAGCCAGCCCTCGCACAGCACGGCGATGGACTGGGCACGCCGGCCGAACTGCGCGTTCATGTGGTCGATCTCCAGGAGGTCCTGGAGCATGACGGAGTCTCCGTACTTGCGCTGCAGTCCGGAGATGATGCGCTGCTGTTCGGCGGCGAGGCCCTGCAGGGTCCGCATGGCGGACTTCAGCGCGGTCCTCGTCTCGCCCTCGGCCTCCTGCTGTGCCGAGCGGACGGACTCCGAGTATTGGCTCTCCAGCTCACCGTAGTGGTTCTTGAGCCCTGCGATCTCCTGCCGTAACGTGCGCGCCGCCCGTCGCTGGCGAACGATGAGGGCGGCGGCGACAAGGGTTACGACAACGAGCGCCCACAGCGCCGGGTTTTGTATGTATTGCGTCATGAGACCCTCTTCAGGCGGCCGATAGCCAGCTACTGAATTCCTGTCAATTCACACATACCGAAGGTCAGCCATTCCAGGGTTGTCGCGAGGAATTCACCAAAGACGACGAATGCTCTTTTTGCACCCATCCGTCCACTCGGTAAGTGCCGTGATCGTATCATCACTCAACCTGATGACTGGGTGTCAGCCTGAGTACATCTGGCGACAGTTGAGCCCAACCGGAACGTGCTGAACACGGGCACAAGCCGCATTGCCGCAGACGACTGACGCACGCCCGGGCGGTGTTGACTCGTGCAGTCGCCCACCAGCCCTGAATCCGACCGCAGTTGATGATCCCGACCGTCGCGCGAGAAGCCTCCCGGAAGTCATGATGGACGGTAAGCGGAACGTCAGGGGGAGATCGCTGTGCGTGGAGGCCGCCGACCCGGCTCCGGACTCGGGCCGGGACGCTCGTCGCGGTGCGCGGCCGTGCGCCCGCGCGACTCGCTCGGCTGATTCCGCGCCGAGAAGAAACCACGAAACCGCGGCGGCGTGCCGACGATCCGCCGCGTCGACATCACGGAGGTTGTCATGTCACACACAGAACACAACGGCGTCAGCAGGCGTCGGTTCCTGACCCGGTTCGGAGCCGGGGCCGTGACACTCGTGGCCGGATTCGACCTGGTCGCCCGCCAGTGGGTGACCGAGGCGGCGGCAGCGGAGAACTCCGCCCTCGTCGGCGTGCCCCCGCTCGACGGCACCCTCGTCTTCGACGCGGCGTCCCTCACGGCGAATGCGCACGACCAGGGCAACATCGTGTTCCGGAGACCGTGCGCGGTACTCCGGCCGGGGTCCGTCCAGGACGTCCGGAAGATGGTCGCCTTCTGCGCCGACCACGGCATCGAGGTGGCGCCGGCCGGCGCGCACCACGCGATGTTCGGCCAGCCGCTGGTGAGCGGGGGCCTGGTCATCGAGATGCGGTCGCTGGACACGATCCACTCGATCGGCACGGACGGCGCCGACGTCGACGCAGGCGTGCTGTGGCAGGACCTGATCGAGGCCGCCTTCGAGCAGGGCCTCACCCCGGTCTCGATCACCAGCTACCTCGGGACGACGATCGGCGGGACCCTGTCCATGGGCGGCATCGGGATGATGTCCGCCTACCGGGCCGGCGCACAGGTAGACCACGCCCGGCAGCTGCAGGTGGTCTCGGGCGACGGCCGGCTGAGGTGGTGCTCCGGCACGCAGAACAGCGACCTGTTCGAGGCCGCGCTCGCCGGACTCGGGCAGTGCGGTGTGATCACGCGGGCCACCGTCGACCTGGTGCCCGCCAAGCAGCTGGCCCGCACGTACCGGATCGGGTACCAGGACATCCCCACGTTCTTCCGGGACATCCGCGTCCTGGCGAACCGGGGCGAGTTCGACTCCCTCGGCAGCATCCCCCAGCCGGGCACCGCGCAGCCCCTGACCCTGTGGGCCACCGTCTTCCACAACCCGGGCGACACCCCCGACACGTCCCGTCTGCTGCGCGGACTGAGCCCCGCCGCGGCCACGGCCGTCTTCCAGGACTCCCCCTATCTCGACTACATCTCCCTGGTCACCACCATGTACGACTCCTTCGCGGCGAATCTGGACTGGGACGCGAAGGTCAAGCCGTGGTCGGACCTGTTCCTGCCGGACGACGCGGTCGAGGACTACGTCGCGTCGGTGTTCCCGTCGCTGAGCGCCGAGGACCTCGGCCCGACCGGGTTCGGGCTGATCTTCCCGATGCTGCGTTCGAGCTACGGCCGACCGCTGCTGCGGCTCCCCGGCGACACGGGCGGCCCCTGGGTCTGGCTCGTCAGCGTGCTGACCGACGCCGCGCGGTCCGGCCCCGACCCCGAGTTCGCGACGCGGATGACACAGCGCAACTACCGCTTCTACCAGGAGGCCGCAGCCGTCGGCGGGGTGCGCTACCCGCACGGCGCCTGCGCGTTCACCGCGGCCGACTGGCAGGCGCACTACGGCTCGATGTGGTCGCAGTTCTCCGAGTGGAAGCACCGCTTCGACCCGTCCGGCGTCCTGACCCCGGGCCCGGGCATCTTCTGACCCCGGGCGGCGTCCGGCACTCGGATCCGGGGCGACGGGGGAACCCGCCCCGGCTCCGCGGGCCGGCCCCGCAGCACGGGCCCGCTCCGGGCTTCACTCTTTCGGTCCTTTCCTGTGACCGGACGCGCGCGTCCGGTCACAGGCCCCGCGGACGGACGGAGCGAGGTGGTGCCGGAGTGACGGGAGAGGTCCGCGGTCGCGGGAGCGCACGGAGTTCGTCACCGATACTGCGGATCTACCGCGTCAGGTGGCTCGTTCACGCCTATCGTGGAACGACACACCGACGCTCGGCGCCAAGGCAGGCTGGACATGAGGGAACCGCATATCGACTATGCGGAGGTCTTCCGGGCACTGCCCGGCATGGTGGCGCTGCTCACGCCCGATCTCGTGTACGTCGACGCCAACGACGACTTCCTGCGGCTGGCCGGACGCTCCCGCGAGCAGCTGCTGAACCGCTACATCTTCGACGTCTTCCCCGAGAACCCGAACGAACCGGCGGCGGCCGGGATGCGGGAGACCCGGGAGTCGATGCTGCGCGCGGTGTCCACCGGCGAACGCGACACGATGGCACTGCTCCGCTACGACATCGAGGACCCCCAGCTTCCCGGCTCGTGGCAGGAGCACTACTGGAGCCCGGTCAACGCGCCCGTCCTCGGCCCCGACGGCAAAGTGGTCCTGATCGTCCACCGGGTGGAGGAGGTCACCGAACTCATCCGTGCCCGGGGCGGCCCGGGGGGCGACACCCGCGCCCAGGTGCTGGAGGCCGAGCTGTACACCCGCGCCCGGGAACTGCAGGAGGTCAACGAACGGCTGCGCACGGCCCACGCCCACGAGCGCGAGGTGGCCCTCGCCCTGCAGGCCGCGATGCTGCCGCCGCCCTGCCCGACCGGGCAGCACGACGCGGCCGTACGGTACCGCCCCGCCATCGGCGCGCTGAACGTGTGCGGCGACTGGTACGACCTGGTCGGCCTGCCCGGGGAGGGCCTCGCGGTGGCCGTCGGCGACGTCGTCGGCCACGGCCTGGCTGCCGCCTGCGCCATGGGGCAGCTGCGCAGCGCCCTGAGCGGGGCCACCCGCGTCTCCGGCGGTCCGGCCGAGGCACTGGAGGCCCTGGACCTGTACGCCCGTTCCGTCGAGGGCGCCGAGTCGACCACGGTGGTGACGACCTTCATCGACTGGGACAGCCACACCATCACCTACAGCTGCGCGGGCCATCCGCCGCCCGCCCTCGTGCGCCCCGACGGCACCGTCACCTTCCTCGACCAGGCCACCGACCCGCCGCTCGCCGCCCGGCCCACCCACGCCGCCCGGCCCCAGGCCCGCACGTCCTTCGTCGAGGACTCCACGCTGGTCCTGTACACGGACGGACTGATCGAGCGCCGCACCGAAGGCATCGACACGGGCCTGGAGCGCCTCGCCCACTCCCTGGCCCACCACCGCAAGCACGACCCCGAGACCCTGGCCGACGCCCTGCTCGCGGATCTCCTGCCGCTGTCCGGCAACACCGACGACACGGCCCTGATCGTCCTGCGCCTGTGACCCGCACGGCGGCCACGCCCCGCGCGGGCCGTGCGGCCGGGGCCCGCCGGCGCCCTCACCTGCCCCAGATCTTCCGGTACCCCTCCCGGTAGCCCGACGGGTTCCAGCTCGTGGCGCCCTCGCTGTTGTCGGCCGTACTGATGTGGACCGGGGCCACATAGCCGCTCGCCGGGCGGCGGGAGAAGGCGCGGTTGAACTCGTCGACGATCTGCCAGCCCTGGAGGGTGAGCGGCTCGGGGACGGTGGCCGCCTGGTACTGGCCGCTGTTGACGCGCTGGAAGGCGGAGGGGTCGCCGTCTCCCGCGCCGATGTTGAAGGGCGGACCCGAGCCGTCCTTGCCCGCCGCGCGGAAGGCGGGCGCGGCGTCGGCGAAGTACAGGTCGTTGATGGCGACGGAGTGGGTCCAGCGGTCCTGGAAGCGGGAGAGGAGCGAGGAGACCTCGCGGGGCGTGCGGCTGCTCGCGTCGGGGATCGGGATGTTGACGTACGACAGCAGCTTCACGCCCGCGCAGGTGGCGAGTTCCTCTCTGATCAGGTCGGACTTGTTCTTGGCGAAGGGGATCGAGGCGTCGGTGAGGATCACGACCCCGGCGTCGCCGTCGGAGGTCGCGACGACCCACTGCGCGCTGATCCTGGCGACGTCCTCGACCTGGGTGGTGACGTTGGTGAACAGGGCGGGGCGCCGGCTGGGGCCGGGTGCGGCGACCGCGTGCCAGCCGATGACGGGGATGCCCGCCCTCTCGGCACGGGCGAGCTGCTGCGAGGTCGCGTCGGGGTCGAAGCCGCCGACGACGATGCCGGAGGGCCGAAGGGTCACCGCCTCGCTCATGGCCGCCTGGATGCCGGCGGGGGTGCCGCCGCCGTCGATCACCCGGACGTTCCAGCCCACGACCCGCCCGGCCTCCCGGACGCCGTCGGCCGCGCCCGCGACCCCGGGGTTGGTCATGGTCTGTGCGACGTACACGAGGGTGCGTCCGGTCACGGCCTTCGGGCCGGTGGCCGGGCCGTTCCAGGGGACGTCGGTCCGTTCCGCCCGGCCGACGGCGGCCCGGGCCTCGGCATAGGCCCTCGGACAGCCGTTCGGTCCGGAGGCGGACTCCGTGGGATCACCGGACGACCCGCGTTCGCAGCCGGCGAGCAGCGCGGTCGTCACGGTCAGCAGCGCGGCCGCCGCGTACCGGGTCCTGGGCGCGCCGAAGCCGGTCCTGCGTCGGCGCGGGCCGTGGTGGGAGTGGTGCACGAGTGCTCCTCGCGGAGGGGCGAGCGGGAGGGCGCGGCGGCGCGCGGCCGCGGTCATGGAGTGCCGCCCGGTGGCGGCTCCGCAGGGCCGGCGGGTGCGTCGCGGGCGGCGAAGGCGCCGGTGCGCATCCGGCGGCGGGCGGCGTATCCGGCCAGGCCGACGGCGAGGAGCAGGGTGCCGCCGTGGAAGAGGGGCACCGTCCAGAAGTCGGCGCCCATCTGCGCGATGCCGGTGAGGCCGACGGCGAGGACGGCGACCGCGACGAGGGTGCCCAGGGCATTGGGGCGGCCGGGTCTGATCGCGGTGGAGCCGAGGAGGGCGCCGACGAAGGCGGGCAGCAGATAGTCGAGGCCGACGCTCGGATTGCCGATCTGCTGCTGGGCGGCGAGCAGCACCCCGGCGAGGCCGACGATCAGACCGGACGCGGCGAAGGCGCAGACGGTGTATCTGCGGACGGGGATGCCGACGAGCTCGGCGGCGCGCGGGTTCGATCCGACGACGTACAGACAGCGGCCGATCGGCAGCCGTTCCAGCACCAGCCAGAGGGCGAGAGCGAGGGCCAGCACGTAGAAGGCGGGGACCGGGAGGCCGAGGAACGTGGAGGTGTAGAGGTCGGTGAAGGCGGGCGGGAGGCCCTGGGGGCCGGGGACGATCCGGCCGCCGTCGGTGACCCAGCCGGTCACGGCGTACATCATGCTGCCGGTTCCGAGGGTGGCGATGAAGGAGTCGATGCGGCCGAACTCGACGATGACGCCGTTGATGACTCCCACGACCGTTCCGCCGACGGTCACGGCGAGGCAGGCGAGCGGCCAGGGCCAGTCGGCGTCGACGATCAGGTACAGCACCATGACGTGTGCCAGGCCGAGTCCGTAGCCGATGGACAGGTCGAAGGCGCCGGTCACGATGGGGACCATGGCGGCCAGGGCGAGGACGGCCGGGATCGACTGGGTGGACAGGATCGAGTCGACGGTGTCCAGGGTGGGGAAGGTGCGCGGGAGGGCCAGGGAGAAGACCAGGACGAGCAGGACGGTCAGACCGAGGAGGCCGTAGGCGCCGATGACGTGCCCGCCCGTGCGCGTGCCCGAGACGGTGCCTTTCGACGGGCGCGGGCGCGGGGCGGACGGGGAAGGCGGGGCGGTCATGGGGCCGTCGCGGTTCCGCCGGGGGGCATGGCCGAGGCCGCCCGCGTCAGGGCCGCGACGGTCAGAGCCGGCCCGGCCGGTTCGGCTGTCACGGCCCCGCGGACGAGGACCAGGGCACGCCCGCACACGCCCACGACCTCCTCGAAGTCGGTGGAGATGAGGAGGATCGCGAGGCCGTCGGCCAGTGCCTCCCCGAGCAGCCGGTGGACGGCCGCCTTGGCTCCGATGTCCACGCTCGCCGTGGGTTCCTCCAGGATCAGCAGCCGCAGGCCGGTCCGCAGCCGGCGGCCCAGCATCACCTTCTGCTGGTTCCCGCCGGACAGGACGGCGACGGGCACCTCGCCGTCGCGCGGCCGCACCGAGAACCTGTCGATCAGGGCGGCGGCCTCGGCGCGCTCGCGGCGGGGGCCGAGCCAGCGGGGCGTCGGCCCGTCCCCCGCGCGCGGGTTGGCCAACAGGTTCTCCCGCACGGTCAGTTCGGGGAGGCAGCCCTCCCGCTGCCGGTCGCCGGGCACGAGGGCGACCCCGCGCCGGACGGCCTCGGCGACGCCGCGGGGGCGGTACGGGGCGCCGTCGAGGAGGACCCGTCCCCCGAGGAGGGGCCGGGCACCGGCGAGGGCCCGGCCGAGTTCCATGTGCCCGGCCCCCGGCAGCCCGACCAGGCCGAGGGCCTCCCCGGCTCTCAGCTCCAGGTCGACCGGGCCCGCGCCGGGAGTCCGTACGCCGTCCAGGACCAGGAGGGGCGGGGCGCCGGCCGGGGCGGGCGCGGGGCGGGGGGCGGCCGGGGGCGGGGCGGGGCGGAGACCGGCCGGGTCCTCGCCGGTGATGTCGCGCACCAGGCGCAGCGGGCTGTGGCCCGCGGTCGAGCCGTGGCTGACGAGACGGCCGTCCCGCAGGACGGCGAAGCTGTCGGCGACCTCGTACACCTCGTCGAGGCGGTGGCTGACGTAGAGGATGCCGTGGCCCCGGTCGCGCAGGCTGTGCAGGACGCGGAAGAGGCGGGCGCAGTCCGCGGCGGGCAGGCGGGCGGTCGGTTCGTCGAGGACGATGAGTCTCGCCCGGGTGGCCAGGGCGCGGGCGATGGCGACCAGGGACCGCTCGGCGGGGGTGAGCCGGGCGATGGGCGCGTCGGGGTCGAGGTGGCCGCCGACGAGTGCGAGGGCCTCGGTGCAGCGGTCGCGGGTGCGTGGCCAGGAGATCAGTCCGGCGCGGCGCGCGTATCCCGTGCTCAGGGCGATGTTCTCGGCGACCGTCATCCACTCGACGAGACCGAGGTCCTGGTGGATGAAGGACATGCGGGGCGTCGCGGTGTGGCTCGCGAGCGGGTGCCCGTCGACGGTGATCCGGCCCGCGTCGGCGTGGTGGACGCCGGCGAGGATCTTGATGAGGGTGGACTTCCCGGCTCCGTTGGGACCGAGGAGCGCGAGGACGCTGCCGGCGTGGACGTCGAGGTCGACGCCGGCCAGGGCGAGGGTGCCGCCGAAGCGCTTGGTCAGGCCCCGGACACGGACCAGCGGCTCCGGCCCGCCGGGCGGGGCCGGCTGCGCAGAGGTGTCGTGAGCGTCGTGCACGGACAGCTCCGGGGGTCGGCCTGGCGAGTTCTTCCGGCGTGTGCTTCCGGCAGCGATACTAACCACCCATATCGCTTCCTATGCGACATTTGGTCGTCGGTCGGCGCCGGTCGCGTCAGCCCCCGTCGAGTCCGCACTGGGCCCAGATGACCTTGCCCTCCGGGGTGTAGCGCGTGCCCCAGCTCTGGGAGAGCTGGGCGACGAGGAACAGGCCCCGCCCGCCCTCGTCGGTGGTGGCCGCCCGGCGCAGATGCGGAGCGGTGCTGCTGGTGTCGGCGACCTCGCAGATCAGGGAGCGGTCGTGGAGCAGCCGTACCCGGATGGGGCCGGTGGCGTGGCGGATGGCGTTGGTGACCAGTTCACTGAGCATCAGTTCGGCGGCGAACGCGGCGTCGTCGAGGCCCCATTCGGCCATCTGCCGCTGGGCGGCGGCGCGCACCTCGCTGACGCGGGCGGGATCCGCCGGCAGCTCCCAGGTGGCGATCCGCCGGGGGTCGAAGGCGTGGGTGCGGGCGACGAGCAGGGCGATGTCGTCGCCCGGATGGGCGGGCGCCACGGTCTCCAGGACGACCCGGCAGGTCTCCTCCGGGGTGCGCTCGGGGTGGGCCAGCGCGCCGCGCAACTGGTCGAGGACCACGTCGACGTCACGGTCGCGGTCCTCGATGAGTCCGTCGGTGTACAGAACCAGCTGACTACCTTCGGGCAGGTGGATGTCGACGGACTCGAAGGGCAGCCCGCCGAGGCCCAGGGGAGGTCCGGCCGGCAGTTCGGGGAACGACACGGTGCCGTCGGGGCCGACCAGGGCGGGCGGCGGGTGGCCGGCGCGGGCCAGGGTGCACTGCTGCGATGTCGGGTCGTAGACGGCGTAGAGACAGGTCGCGCCGATGATGCCGCCGCCGTCGGAGACGGGGTCCTCCCGGTCCAGCCGGCCCACGAGGTTGTCGAGGTGGGTGAGGACCTCGTCCGGCGGGAAGTCGAGTTCGGCGAAGCTGCGGGCGGCCGTGCGGACCCGGCCCATGGTCGCCGCGGAGAGCATGCCGTGGCCGACGACGTCGCCGACGAAGAGTCCGATCCGTGCGCCGGAGAGCGGGATGACGTCGTACCAGTCGCCGCCGACGTCGGATTCGGCGGGCAGATAGCGGTGGGCCACCTCGACGGTGTCCTGGTCGGGGAGCCCCTGCGGGAGCAGGCTGCGCTGCAGGGCCAGGACCATGGTGCGTTCGCGGGTGTAGCGCCGGGCGTTGTCGATGGACAGGGCGGCTCGGGTGGCGAGTTCCTGGGCCAGCGAGCGGTCGTCGTCGCCGAAGGGGGCGGGGTCCTGGGCGCGGTAGAAGGCGGCGACGCCCAGGACGACGCCACGGGCGACCAGGGGGACGGCGATCAGGGAGTGGACGTGCCTCAGCAGCCGGTCGGTGTGCTCGGGGTCCTGCGCGAGCCAGCCGGCGGCCGTCCTCAGGTCCGGCTCCAGCACCGCTTCTCCCCCGGTCAGGGAACGCAGCTGCGGAACGGCCGGGCCGTAGTCGACCTGCTTGCCCACCGGACTGAACGGAAGGTCGTCGCGGATGCCGTGGACCACCGTGCGGCGCAGGTCGTCGCGCGGGTCGGCCGCCTCCTCGCCGCGCAGCACGGGTTCGGCGAGGTCGATGGTGACGTAGTCGGCCAGGCGCGGGACCGCCGTCTCGGCGAGTTCCCGGGCGGTGCGGCGCACGTCCAGGGTGGTTCCGATCCGGGCACTGGCCTCGGACAGCAGTTCCAGCCGGCGGCGGGCCGCAAGGGCGTAGGTGCCGACGTGGGGCTCGCCCACCATCAGCAGACCGCGGCCGGGGGGCGGGGAGCCGTCGGTGGTGATGCCGTCGACGGCCGCGGCGGTCCTGGCGGGTGATGCGGGGTCGTACTCGGGTGGTGCGGGGTCGTGCTGACGCCCGGGGGCGGGTACGGCGGTGAGCGGCCCCGGCGTCACGGTGAGGGGGCCGCCGTGGCGGGGCCGCACCGTCGGAGTGCCGGCGGCGCCGACGCCCCGCGCGGGGTCGACGGAGAGGGCCGGCACGAGTTCGGCCGGGCGGAGCGCGGCGAGGACCTCCTGACGCGGGGCTCCGGGCAGTACGGCCTCGACGGCGATGCCCTCCACTCCGGAAGCGCTGGTCACGAGGCGGCTGACGAGCGTGACCCGTCGGCCGTCGGTCAGGGGTACGTCGACGGCGGCCCGCTGGGCACGGGAGATCAGTTCTGCGGACTTCTCCAGGAGGGTGGCCCGGTCGGCGGGGCGCAGCCCGTGGACCAGTTCGTCGACACCGACGCTGTGGTGGGGGCCCGCACCGGCCTCGGCCCTGGCGTCCAGGTAGGCCCGCAGCAGGGACCGTTCCCGCACGGAACTCTGCCCCAGCAGCCGCCGTTCGATGGCCGCGGCCGCCTTGCGGATCACGCCGTCCAGCGCCGGATGCTCGAAGCCGCGCGGATATCCGAAGCACAGGACGCCCTCGATACGGCCGCTGAGCGGGTCGCGCACGGGGAGCGCGCGGCAGGCGCTGGCCTGGGAGCGTTCGGCGAAGTGCTCGGCGCCGTAGACCCGGATGAGCCGCCGTTCGGCCAGGGCGAGGCCGATGCCGTTGGTGCCGGCGAACTGCTCGGCGAACACGAACCCGGGGACGGTCTGGATGTCCGGGAGCCCTCTGGCCAGCGACGCCTCCCCGAAGCGACGCAGCAGAACCGTGCCGTTCGCGTCGGCGACGGAGATGTTCATCGCGCTGCCGGCGAATCTGGACTCCAGCCGGTCGAGGACCGGTACGGCCGCGCGGGCGATCCGGTCGTCCCGGTCGAAGTCGTCCCGGAAGGGCAGGTCGGACCGGTCGGGGGACAGCCCGAGGGACCGGCACCGCTGCCAGGAGCTGAGGATCGACGTGCGGACACCCGTCTCCAGCGACTCACCCTGCAGGAACCGCTCGCGGAACAGGGCGGGACTCCGGTCACGAAAAAGGGCGGGGCCCGTGCCGTCTTTCGCACGTCCCGTGAGTATCGGCTCGCCGTCGGACCGCACCACGCTTGCCTCACTCGCGCCCTGGACAATCCGCTAATCGGAAATATCTGGCATTGACGAGGATACGGGCATCAGCAACACGAGTCACGGTTCGCGGGTCACTCACCCGTGATGACGGGCCGGAGAGGGCGGTGGAGCGGGCGGTGGAGCGGGCGCGGGGAACGCGGGGGATCAGCCCAGGGCCCCCGCGCGGTCATCGGGAGCCACCCGCACCGCCGGCCGTGCACCCTGCACCCCGCACCCCGCACCCCGCACCCCGCACCCCGCCCGGCACGGCCCGGGATCTCCGGCACCGAACCCCTCCATGACCCCTCAATTTGAGCCCACTGCAAATTTTACCTAGAGCAATGATTCATTCGCCGCGCTCGCCTACCCCGCCCTGGTGGGCGTCGAGAAGACGACCGCCACCCCGGACCGGATCATCGCCAGCACCCAGTACGGGCCGCTCACGGAGGCCGACCGGGACTTCGTCATCAAGGTGCGCTCCGCCGTGGGAGTACCCGCTCGGTGAGATGGCCAGGCAGCGCGGCACGACGGCGGAGATGAAGGAGGCGGGTGCGCATCTCGTCGTCGGACACGCAGGGCTCGACGAGCTGTGCCGCAAGATCGCGCCCGAGCTGGGCATCACCCTCAACAACCAGGCCAGCCCGCAACAGCAGCCGCGGGGGGACCGACGGCCGACTCCGCGGGCGGTGGTGCGGCGCAGTGCCCCGCCCTCCCGTGGGGGTGGGGCGCGGCCCGGCGGAGCGCTCAGGCGCCCCGGCCCATCCAGGTGTCGACCCAGCCGAGCGGATACGTCTCCGAGTCGTCCGCCGCGGGTGCCGCGGGCTCCCCGCCCGCCGTGTTGAAGGCGGTCAACGCGGCGACGAGCGCCTCCCGTTGGGCCGGGGCGAGGCGCTCGACGACCGTGGCGAGTTCGGTACGCCGGCGCGCCATGACGTCCTCGACGGCGCGCCGGCCTTCATCGGTGAGCTGCAGCAGGGTCTCGCGGCGGTTGTCGGGGTTGGTCCGGCGGTCGGCGAGTCCGGCCGCGATCAGCCGGTCGACCATGCGCATGGCGGTGGACGGGGCGACCTGGAGCTGGTCGGCGAGGACGACGAGTTTCGTGGCGCCCCGCATGGACAGCACCACCAGCATCCGGAACTGCGGCAGTGTCACCCGCTCCTCGACGGCGGCGAGTGACCGTGCGGAGATCGCGACCAGCAGCCGCGACGCGGTGAGCACCGCTCGCGTCACCTCATCGACGTCGTCCACGCCACCTGCCGGACCCTCGCGTTCAGTCATGTCCCTTTTTATCTCGCCGCTCCGTCCGGGCAGTCGGCGGATCCGCGCAGATTTTCCCTCCGTATGACCGAACGGGGTCTTCGACAGCAACGGCGGGGCGGCGGGTGGGCGGGTCGGCGGGTCGGCGGGTCGGCGGGTCGGCGGGTCGGCGGGTCGGCGGGTCGGCCCAGGGCACCGCCCTGGTGGCCGGAGTGCCGTCCCGGTCGTCGGAGTGGTGGTGGGAATGATCGCCGGGCGCGGGCCCGGCGGCCCACGCCCGGCGACCGGACGTATCAGACCAGGGCGGCGACCAGCACGGCGAACGCGGCGACGATCACGGCGACGCGGACGTGGTGGAGGCGGTCCCAGCGGTTCGCCTGCTGCTTCCAGTCGGCGGGCCGGTTGTCGGGGGTCCACGTCTTGCTCCGGTTGTTGATCGGGACGAGCAGCAGGACCGACATGATCACGCTGAGCAGCAGCAGCGCGCCGGCCGTGACGACGAGGCCGGCGCCGTGGTGCTGCCGTCCGGCCACCGCCCAGACCGCGACGAGGACGAGTGAGGTGACGTACCAGACCGGCATCACGGCACCGAGCATCCGGCCCCCGTGGGCGCGGCCGAGTTGGCCGCTGTCCTCCGGCAGGGCGTCGAAGATCCGGTTCATGACGAAGGCGACGGAGAACTCCACCCCCACCATCACGCCGACGGCCACGGTGGTGAAGACCTGCAGAGCATGGAACATGACGACCCCCGGGATCTAGCATTGACAGGTGACGTGCCAACGCTAGCTCTACTGCCGCTCGATTGTCTAGCGGTGCTAGGATCGGGTCATGTCGGTACAGGAACGCAAGGAACGCGAACGGGCGGACCGCGAACGCCTCATCGTGGCGACGGCCCGCGAACTCGCCGAGCAGCAGGGCTGGGACGCGGTCACCACCCGTCGGCTCGCCGAGCGCATCGAATACAGCCAGCCCGTCCTCTACAGCCACTTCCGCGGCAAACGCGAGATCATCGGCGCCGTCGCCCTCCAGGGCGCCGCCGAGATGGCCGTGGCGCTGCGGGCCGCGGCCTCTGCCGCGGACGGCCCTCGCGCCCGGGTCACCGCGCTCGCCCGCGCCTACCTCGACTTCGCCGAGCGCAACCCGGCGGTCTACGACGCGATGTTCCAGCTCGACGGCGGCCTGGCCTTCGCGCAGGAGGACACCCCGGAGCCGCTGAAGGACGCCTTCGCCGCACTGCTGGAGAGCCTCGACGCAGTCGCCGGGAAGGGCGTCCACCCGGGGCTGTTCACCGAGGTGTTCTGGGCGTCCCTGCACGGCCTGGCGACCCTGACACGAGCGGGACGGCTGCCGCCGGAGGAGTCCGAGCGAAGGGCCGAGCTGCTGGTGGACCGCCTCGCCGTGCTCTGACGCACCGTCCCGGCGGGCGCACGGCCGCGGAACGGCAGGCACCCTGCGGTTCGTCTCCTCGGCCCGGACGTGCCACGCCGCGCCACGCGGCTCGCACCCGTCAATCCCCTCGCGCACGCTCCCGGCGCCCCGCGGCCGGTCGTCGGGACAGCGGCGGGGACGGCCCGGGGCGGGCGCGCGCCCAGGCGAGGAGCAGCACCGAGCACAGGGCGGCGAACGCGCACCACGTGGAGACGAACTCCAGCCGCCACAGCGTCCAGCAGGCCGCGGCGCCGACGGCCGCGAGGATGCCTAGGGCCGTGAGCCGCCGGTCACCGGAGAGGAGCAGCGAGCCGACCGTCGCGAGGAGGTAGCCCACGACGAGGAGCACCGGGTGGGAGAGCGCGAACGTGTAGCCGATGGTGTGGCCGCGGATCTCGGCCGTCACCGGCCCGTCGACGAGGCCGCGGGTGAGCAGCGCGGCGGTCGCGGCACCGATGACGAGGAGCACGACGAGCCGTTTGCGAGCGGAGGGCGGGGCCGCGCACCACACGCCGAACGGCACCCAGACGGCCAGCAGCGGAAGCGCGACGACGGCCCAGGCGACGGTGGCCGCCCCGCCTCCCCCGCCCGAGGACCAGACCACCGACTCCACGATCTGGTGCGCCCCCAGCAGCAGCGGCAGTGCGGCGAGCGGCAGATCCCGCACGTCGCGCACCAGCGCCACACAGGCCGCCCCGACGGCCGCGACACCGGTACCGGCCACGAGGTCGGCCGTCGCACTCCAGCACATCGCGCCACCATCGGGTCGACCGTCATCGGCGCGGCCACGGTACGTCGCACGCTGCGGTGGTTCGTGGGACGACACGGGCGGCAGGAGGGTCACGGGCACCACGAGAGTCACCGGCGGCAGGAACGTCCCGAGAGTCACGGGCACCACGAGAGTCACCGACGCCACGAACGTCCCGAGAGTCACCGAACCACGGGAGTGAGGGCATGCCGGGGTGCGCCTGACCGCCGGGGCGGGGCGCGCCGAACCGCCGGAAGCCGTCACCGGCCTACGAGAGCACGGCCGCGAGCCTGTCCGTTCCCGGGCCGGTGACACCCTTCAGCCCGGCAGGCCGCCCCGTCGCCAGGAGGAGCAGGTCGGCCACCGGCCCGCGGACCTCGTCGGGGCCGGCGCCCGTCGCCCAGGTCGCGTCGGTCGCCACCAGGCGTACGCCCCTCAGCCGTTTGCGCGCCCCGTGGAACGGACTGGCCACGACGTGGTCGAGCGCGGCGGTGGCCCGCTCCGTGGGCATCGGACGCTCACGCCCGAGGGGACGCGCGATGTCCTGGCCGTGGACGAGGAAGTCGACGAGCGGGTCCAGCGGCGCCGCCAGAGGCGCGCGGCGGGACGAACCAGCCGTCTCACGGATCTGCGCGACGAGTTCGGCCGGCCCGAACCGGACCGCCCGTTCCCGGGCGAGGTCGAACTCCATCCGGTTCCAGTCGCCCCGCGCCCGGATCGCACCTCTGATCGTGCCGAGGAGCGTGGTGCGGGTCGACAGGGTCAGGTGGGCCGCCACATCGTGCATCGTCCACCCGGCGCAGAGCGAGGCTTCCTGCCACTCGTGCCCGTCGAGACCGTCGAGGAGGTCGGCGACGCCCAGCCGCTCCGCCTCGGTCCATCGCAGAATCCGCTCACGGTCCATGTCGTCCGCACTCCTTCACCCGGGGCAGGGCACTCGGCACCGCCGTCCCCCTGTCGACCCCCGCCGGAGGCGGAACTGATCGACCCCGAGGTGTGACCCACATCACCGCCAGCGTGGCCTTCGTCGCACCCCCACCCCCGGTCCGTGACGTGTTTTTGATGGGTTTCCGCGCATTGAATGATGGGTTCCGGCTGCGCAGACTGGCAGGGAAACCAGGCTGCGAAAGGAACCTCGATGCTCCCCATCGCCGCGGCGCAACGAGTCTGGCCGACCGAGGCGGACTGTGATCTCGACACGTTCCGCACGCTCGTAGAGCAGCGCACCGACCCCGCCGACCATCCCTCGGCCGACCGGATCGAACACGATGTGCCGCTCTACGACAGCACCCGGCTCCGTGCCCTCACAGCCACACCGGAGGGCCGCCGGAACGTCCAGGCCGAGCTGGCCCGGACCCTGATGGACGGCCCCGGCATCGTCGTCTTCAAGGGCGCGTTCACGGATCCGGCCGTCGTGGACCGGGCGTCCGCCGTCTTCCGGGACCTGATCGAGGAGGAGCGCGCCGCGGGCACCGCCCGGGGCGACCACTTCGCGAAGCCCGGCGCCAACGACCGCGTCTGGCGCGCGCTGGACAAGATGGCCGTGCGCGCGCCGGACGTCTTCGCCGACTACTACGCCAACGACATCCTGGCCCTGATCGCCGAAGCCTGGCTCGGCCCCGCCTACCAGATGACCTCGCAGGTCAACGTGGTCAACCCGGGCGGCGCCGCCCAGAGCCCGCACCGCGACTACCACCTCGGGTTCCTCTCCCAGCGGCAGGCGGCCGCCTACCCCGCCCACGTCCACCGCCTCTCCCCCGTCCTCACCCTCCAGGGCGCGGTGGCCCACTGCGGCATGCCCGTCGAGTCCGGGCCCACTCTCTACCTCCCGCACTCCCAGAAGTACGAGCCGGGCTACCTGGCCTGGCGACTGCCGGAGTTCGTCGCGTACTTCGACGCCCACCACGTCCAACTCCCCCTCGACAAGGGGGACGCGGCGTTCTTCAACCCCGCGCTGTTCCACGCCGCCGGGCACAACCGCTCGTCGGACGTCCGCCGGATGGCCAACCTGCTCCAGATCTCGTCCGCCTTCGGTCGCGCCATGGAGACCGTGGACCGGGAGGCGATGGCCGAGGCCGTCTTCCCCGTCCTGGCGCACCGCAGGTCCGAGGGCGCCTCCGAGGACTGGCTGCGCCGCGTCGTCGCCGCCACCGCCGAGGGCTACCCCTTCCCCACCGACCTGGATCTCGACCCGCCCGTCGGCGGCCTCGCCCCGGCCTCCCAGGCCGACGTCCTGTGGCAGGCCGTCAGCGAGAACTGGACCCCGGACCGTCTGCGCCGCGAGCTGAGGGCCGCCAGCCACCGCCGAGGACGCTGAGCAGCCTCAAGCCCGACAGCAGCGACAGCGGCGACAGCGGCAGCGGTGACAGCAGCGGCGGCAGCGGCAGCGCATGACCCGCGCATCGCACGGTGCGGATGCCGTCGCGAGGGGTTGACGGCGGTGGGTGTGACGGCCACCTTCGATAGCGCACCCTCGCGGGAGCGCTCCCATGCCTCACGCCCCCACGCACCCCCACCGCTGCGTCGAAGGGACGACCATGCGCACACCTCGCCACTTGTCCCGACGGACGGTGGTGGCGGCCGGCGCCGCCGGCCTCGCCGCCACCGTCGTGTCCCCCGCACCAGCCGCCGCGCGCACCGCCGGGGCGGAGTCGCCGACGGCCCGGTTCCACACGGTCGGCCGGGTGGAAAGGGCCGCGGACGGGTCCGTGCGGTACAGCTGGCCCGGCATCTCCTTCGAGGGAAGGTTCCGCGGGACCGGGATCGGAGTGGTCCTCGACGACGCCGACAACGACTACGACGTCCAGGTCGACGGGGAGACGGTGGCCACCCTCGTCACCCCGGGCCGGACCGTCTCCTGGATCGACGGCCTGGCCGACACCCGGCATCGCGTGCGGATCGTGAAGCGGACGGAGAGCCCGTGGGCAGCCGGCCGGTTCGGCGGATTCGTCGCGGCCGCCGGCGGCGCGATTCTCGCGAGGCCCCGGGCGCGCGACAGACAGATCGAATTCATCGGCGACTCGTACACCGCCGGTTACGGAAACATGTCCACCACCCAGGACTGCTCCGGAAACGGCGGGGTCAATCGGAACAGCAACGCGGATCTGACGTTCGGCGCGCTGACAGCCCGGAAGCTGGACGCCGATTTCCAGATCAACGCCTTCTCCGGCCGGGGAATGGTCCGCAACTACAACGGCGGTGAACCGGGCACCGATTTCCGCACCTATTACGACCGGGCCCTGCTGAACGTCGAGGGTGATGTCTGGCGGAAGCCGGACAGCTGGCGCCCGCGGGTCGTCGTGATCGGACTCGGGATCAACGACTTCTCGACCCCCTTGAATCCCGGGGAACGCTGGAGCACGACGGCCGACCTGGTGGCCGCCTACGAGAGCGCCTATCACGGGTTCCTCGACAAGCTGCGTGCCCGCTACGGGCGCGGGACGTTCCTCGTGGTCGCCGCCGCCCGCCTCTGGAACACGACCGCGTTCGCGGAGGCCACCCGGCGGATCGTCGAGGAGCGCCGCCGGCGAGGGGACCGCCGGATCAGCCACTGGTACTACGACGACCCCGGCCTCGATCATCTGGGCTGCGACTGGCATCCCTCGCTGCACGACCACCGGATCGTCTCCGGGCTGCTGGACGGCCATCTCGCGGGGCTGCCGCTGCGCTGGTAGCGGGGAGGCCGGCGGTGTGCCGCGCGGGCTCAGGCCGTCAGCGCCCGCCCCGGCCTCAGCGTGTGGACCAGGTCGGCGTGGTGCAGCGTCGCGACGGGGGCGAGGAGGTCGGGGTGGCGCAGCAGCGCGGCGGCCCTTCGGTCGAGCTCGTCGGGGGTGAGGAGGCGGCGGAACGCGGCGGGTGAACCGGCGGTGTGGGGGGAGCCGGCAAGGGCGGCCACGGCGGCGTGGGCCAGAGCGGGGTCGGCGAGCAGACAGGCCGCCCAGCTGGCGACGACCTCGTCGACCCAGGTGCGCCAGGCGTACTCGTCGGGGGTGAGGTGTTCGTCGAAGCCGGTGATCCAGTCGAGCCGGGCCGTGCCGCCCGGTCCGGCCATCCCGACGAGCGCGGCGTCCGTCGGCGTGGGATAGCGGAGCCAGGCGGCCACCGTGACGGCCTGGCGGGCCTGAGCCTCGCAGAGGGCGCCGTCCAGGGCTCCGCCGCCGGCCGGGTAGGCACGCGTCAGCCACTGGGTTGTCGCCGCTATCAGCGGGGAGAGGTCTGCGAGCACTCTGGGCCGTCCGTGGGAGCTGGGGGGAACGCGTGGCACAACGTAGTCGTGCGCCGTCCGGCCGGAAAATGGCGCAGGACACGGAACGGGCGTGTCCTGGGCCACATCTCCTCGGCGCACTGACTCACCGGGACGTCAATACGACGCATTACGGTCCGCGAGGGTTTCACTGACCTCCACAGAGATCCGGTCCGGTACGGCCGGCCGGGGCGTGCGGGTGAGGAGCGACGGAAATGGCACACGGTGGAGATGTCGTCGAGGAACTGAAGACCGACCACCGGGAGGTGGAGGAACTCTTCGGCAAGATCGAGGAATTGCCTTCCGGTGACTCGCGGCGCAAGGAGTACGCCGACCTCGTCACCATCGAGCTGGTACGTCATTCCGTGGCGGAGGAGGCGTATCTCTATCCGGCGGTACGCCGGCACGTACGCAACGGAGACGCGGTCGCCGACCGGGAACTGGCGGATCACACGGCGGCCGAGCGCACCATGAAGGATCTGGAGCGGTGTGCCGCCGACGACCCGGAGTTCGACCGGCTGATCGGCCAGTTGATGGCCGGGATCCGGCACCACGTCCGGGACGAGGAGAGCAATCTCTTCCCGCAGCTGGCGAAGTCCTGTTCGGCCGAGGGGCTGAACGACCTCGGCGACAAGGTCCGCCGGGCCAAGAAGCTGGCACCGACCCGCCCCCACCCGTCGGCCCCCACCAAGCCCCCGGCCAACAAGATCCTCGCACCGGGCCTCGGCCTCGTCGACCGGATGCGCGACGCGCTGAGCGGCGGGGGCAAAGGAGTCCTGACCCGGCGAACCGCCGGTCCGCCCGGTCCGCGCCGTCCACGTTTCACGGCATGAGGCTCCTCGTCATCGGCGGCAGCGGTTTCCTGGGCGCCGAGTTGACACGCCGGGCCCCGGCGGCCGGATTCACGGTGGCCGCCACCTACGCCCCCGGCCGCCGGACTCGGCGGTGGGCGTCGCCCGGTACGCCGGGCTTCTCGCGCGGCGGGGTTGAGCGGCGGTCTCCCGGTGGCGGTCGCCAGGGCGCGGCGGACCGTCTTCCGCCGGGGCCGACGGGCTCCCGCGCTCCGGCGGAACCCGCGCCTTGTCACCCACGGACGAACCGTGGCCCCCCGGGACTCATCTCCCGCACACAGAACGGTGATCGCCCCGGTCCGGCCCTCCTCCGCTGCCATATTCGGAAGCCACTTCGGAGGTGGCTGTGACGCTAGAGGTGACGACATCCCGGGACAGGCGGTCGGTGGAGCGGACCGGCGGCCGTGAGGCCGACCAGGTCGCCGACCAGGTCGGCGACCGTACGGTCGACCGGACCGCCGACCGCATCGCCGACCTGGAGGGCCGCCGGATCCGGGCGGTCGCACCGGCCGGGCCGAGGAGACGCGGCGAGTACGGCGCCCGGGAGCGCATCGATCTGCTGCTGGACCCCGATTCGTTCACGGAGACGGGCCAGTTCGTGCGGGCCCGCCCCGCCGAGGGCGCCGGCCGGCGGTCGTACGGCGACGGCGTGGTCACCGGGCACGGCACGATCGACGGCAGGCCCGTCTGTGTCTTCGCCCAGGACTCCACGGTGTTCGGCGGCAGCATGGGCGAGGCCTTCGGCGAGAAGACGATCGCGCTGATGGATCTCGCCCTGAAGACGGGCTGCCCCGTCATCGGACTCAACGACGGCGGCGGCGCCCGTATCCAGGAGGGCGTCACCTCGCTCGCCCTCTACGCCGAACTGGTGCGCCGCAACGTGCGGGCGTCCGGCGTGATCCCGCAGATCTCGGTCGTCCTCGGCCCGTGCGCCGGCGGGGCCGCGTACTCGCCCGCCATCACCGACTTCACCGTGATGGTGGACGGCACCTCGCACATGTTCGTCACCGGGCCCGACGTCATCGAGACGGTCACAGGCGAACGCGCCAGCGCCGAGGAACTGGGCGGCGCCCGCACCAGCAACACCGTCAACGGCAACGCCCACTTCCTCGCCGCCGACGAGGTGGACGCCCTCGACACCGTCCGCGACCTGCTGTCGTACCTGCCCGCCAACAACGCGGAGCAGCCCCCGCAGTACGCGCCGGGGGCCGCGCCCGCCGGTCTCGGGCTGGACGCGGTGGTGCCGGACCGGCTCGCGCAGACCTACGACATGCGGGACGTCCTGCGCGCGGTCGTCGACGACGGTGAACTCCTGGAGATCCAGGAGCTGTTCGCGCCGAACATCATCTGCGCGCTGGCCCTGGTCGAGGGTTCCGCGGTCGGTGTCGTCGCCAACCAGCCCCTCCACGCGGCCGGGGTCCTCGACATCGACGCCTCCGAGAAGGCCGCACGGTTCGTACGGTTCTGCGACGCGTTCGGCATCCCGTTGCTGACCTTCGCCGACGTCCCCGGCTATCTCTCCGGCGTCCGCCAGGAACAGGCCGGCATCATCCGCCGCGGCGCGAAACTCCTGTACGCGTACGCCGAGGCGACCGTCCCCAAGGTCACGGTGGTGGTGCGCAAGGCGTACGGCGGCGGGTACGCGGTGATGGGGTCCAAGCACCTGGGCGCCGACATCAACCTGGCCTGGCCCACCGCCCGGATCGCCGTCATGGGCGCCGAGGGCGCGGTGGGTGTCCTGCACCGCCGCGAACTCGCCGGCGCGGCCGACCCCGAGGCCCTGCGCGCCCGCCTCGTCACCGCGTACGAGAGCACGTACGGGACCCCGTACCTGGCCGCGGAGCGCGGTTACGTCGACGCGGTCATCGCCCCGCGCGACACCCGCGCCCACATCTGCCGGGCCCTGCGCGCCCTGCGGGGCAAGCGCGCGCCCATGCCGGAGCGCCGCCACGGCAACATCCCGCTCTGAGCGGGCCCACGCCCCGGCGCACCGCGCCGCCGTCGGGCCGGTGCCCCGCCCCCGCGACACCCCGTGAGCCGTCCCCGTGAACCACCGCAAGTCGTCCCCGCGACGTGAGGAGCCATGCCCGATGGACAGCCGACGCCCCCCGCTCGCGCCCGTGTTCCGCAGTCTGCCGGAGTATGTACGGCACTGGGCCGAGACCACCCCCGACCGCCGGGCGTTCACCTTCGTCGACCATCCGGCTCCGCATTCGCGGGGCGTCCACCGCACCCTGACCTGGCGCAGGCTGGACCTGCGGATGCGGGCCGTGGCCGCCCGGCTCGCGGCGGAGGCCGAGCCCGGGGCGCGGGTCGCGGTGCTGTGCCCGCAGGGCATGGACTACGTCACCGCCTTCCTCGGGGCGCTCGCCGCCGGCCTGGTCGCCGTACCGCTGCACCCGCCCGGTCTGCCCGGCCAGGGCGACCGGCTGTCGGCGGTCCTCACGGACGCGTCCCCGGCGGTCGTCGTCACGACGGGCCATGTCCTCGCCGAGGTGCGCGAGGCGTGCGCGGGCCGGGAGGTGAAGGTCGTCGCCGTCGACCAGGTGCCCGACGCCGCGGCCGGCGAGGCGCGGCCCTCGGTGCCCGACGCCGACGCCGTCGCCTACCTCCAGTACACCTCCGGCTCGACCCGCACCCCGGCCGGCGTGGAGATCACCCATGGCAATGTCGTCGCCAACGCCCGCCAGGCGCTGGCCGCCTACGGTGCCGACGCGCATCCGGTTACCTTCGTGGGCTGGCTGCCGCTCTACCACGACATGGGGCTGGTGCTGAGTGTCGCGGCCCCGGTGGTGCGCGGGCTGCTGTCGGTGCTCATGGATCCCGTGGCGTTCCTGCACGAACCCGCGCGCTGGCTGCGGCTGCTGACCGCGCACCCGCGCGCGCTGAGCGCGGCGCCCAACTTCGCCTACGACTACTGCGCCTCGACGGTCACCGAGGCGCAGAAGGCCGGGCTGCGGCTGGACGGGGTCCACGCGCTGATCAACGGCAGCGAGCCGGTGCGCCCCGGCACGGCCGACCGTTTCCACGCCGCGTTCGCCGCGCAGGGGCTCGCCGCGGGGACGCACTGTCCGTCGTACGGGCTGGCGGAGGCGACCGTCTTCGTCAGCGCCGCCCGTCCCCGGGAGCCGCTGCGCGCGTTCGCGCTCGACCGTGACGCCCTGGCGGCGGGCAAGGCGCTGCCCGCGCGGCCCGACGACCCGAGGGCGGTGCTGCTGGCCGGCTGCGGCGCGCCGGCGGGCCAGCGGATACGGATCACGGACCCGGTGTCGCGGGCCGCGACGGCGGAGGGCGAGGTCGGCGAGATCTGGGTGCAGGGGCCCAACGTGGGGCGGGGGTACCGCGGCCAGGAGCGGCAGACGCGGCGCGTCTTCGCCGCCGTGCCGGCCGAGGTCACGGCGGAGGCGGGCGTGTGGTTGCGGACCGGTGACCTGGGGACGGTTCTGGACGGGCAGTTGATCGTCACCGGGCGGCTGAAGGACCTCATCGTCGTCGACGGACGCAACCACTACCCGCAGGACGTGGAGGCCACGGCCCAGGAGACGCATCCGGCCGTACGCCGGGACCGGCTCGCCGCGTTCGGCGTGCCGGGCGGCTCCGGGGAGCGGGTGGTCGTGGTCGCGGAGCACGCGCGCGGTGTGCCGGTCGCCGACCTCGACGTACCGGCCCTCGTGCGGACCGTGCGCGCGGCCGTCTCCGCCCGGCACGGGCTGCGGCTCGCCGACGTCGTCCTCGTCCCGCCGGGCACGGTGCCCCGTACGTCCAGCGGGAAGGTCTCGCGGACGCTGACCCGTGAACGCTATCTGGCCGGTGCCTATGCGGCGGGGGTCGCGGGATGAGGGCCGTCGGGGACGGCGCGGGCGGCGCGGAGGGCGCGCTGCGGCGGCTGATCGCCGAGCGGGTGGCCGTCTGGGGCGGCACGGCCGTCGCGGACGTGCCGATGGACCGGCCGCTCGCGGATCTCGGCATGTCCTCACGGGAGGCGGTCGCACTCACCGGGGAGCTGTCCCGGGCGACGGGCCTGGAGCTGCCGGCGACGCTGCTGTGGGAGGCGACCACCGGGGACGCGCTGGTGGCGCTGCTGTGCGGTACGCGGACGGACCTCGCCCCCGTGCCGGCCCCGCCTCCGGGGGCGATCGCGTCGCCCGGCGAACCGGTCGCGGTGGTCGGGGTCGGCTGCCGGCTGCCCGGGGGTGTGCGCGGGCCGGCGGAGTACTGGCGGGCGCTGCTCGACGGCGTCGACGCGATCCGGCGGGTCCCGGAGGACCGCTGGCGGGACTTCACGCCGTACCCGCCGACCGACGCGCTCCCGTTCGGCGGCTACCTGGACGACATCGCCGGGTTCGACGCGGACTTCTTCCGGATCACCCCGCGCGAGGCCGCGGTGATGGACCCGCAGCAGAGGATCCTCCTGGAGGTCGTCCACGAGACGCTCGATCATGCCGCCGTCCCGGCCGCGTCCCTCGCGGGCAGCGCCACCGGTGTCTTCGTCGGGGTCTCGGCGTCCGACTACGGGCAGCTCACCGGCGCCGATCCGGCCGCCGTCGACCCCTGGGCGCCGGCCGGCGGGGCGCTGAGCGTGGCGGCGGGGCGGCTGGCGTACGTCCTGGACACGCGGGGGCCGAGCATGGCCGTCGACACCGCCTGTTCGTCGTCGCTGGTGGCCGTGCACCACGCCTGTGTCAGCCTCCGCACGGGTGAGAGCGACCTCGCGATCGCCGCCGGGGTCAATCTGGTGCTCTCCCCGGCCGTCACGGTCGCGTTCCGGCGGGCGGGCGCTCTCGCGCCCGACGGGCGGTGCAAGCCGTTCTCAGCGGTCGCCGACGGGATCGGCCGGGGCGAGGGGTGCGCGGCCGTGCTCCTGAAACGGCTCTCCGACGCCGAGCGGGACGGCGACCGGATCCTCGCCGTCGTGCGTGCCACGGCCGTCAACTCCGACGGCCGTTCGGGCGGCCTCCTGGCCCCCAACCCGGCCGCCCAGCGGGCCCTGCTGACCACCGCCTGCGCACGGGCCGGCCTCTCGCCCACGCACATCGACCACGTCGAGGCGCACGGCACCGGCACCCCGCTCGGCGACCCGATCGAGGCGGGCGCGCTGGGTGCCGTCCTCGGCCGCGACCGTGACCCCGACCAGCCCCTGCTGCTCGGCTCCGTGAAGGGCAACCTGGGCCACCTGGAGTCCGCCGCGGGCGTCGCCGGCCTGGTGAAGACGGTGCTCGCGCTCCACCACGACCTGATCCCGCCCTCGCTGCACTGCACCGGGGGCAGCTCCCTGGAGGACGACGCGCCGCTGCGGGTGGTGACGGAGGCCGAGCCGTGGCCCCGGTACGGCGGTACCGCCACGGCCGGGGTCTCCGGGTTCGGGTTCGGCGGCACCAACGCCCACGCGGTGCTGGAGGAGTGGCCGCCCGACGCCGCCTTCCCGCCCCCGGCGCAGGAGCCCGTCGCCCGCCTGCACCTCCTCTCCGACGCCGATTCCGCCCGGCTCCGCGACACCGCCGCCCGGCTGGCGGACTGGCTGGGCACGCCCGAGGGGCGCGCCGCGCACCCGGCCGACGTGGCACGCACCCTCGCCGGACGGGCGGGACGGGGGAAGGTGCGGGCCGCGGTCGTGGCCGGTGATCCGGCCGAACTGGCGGACGGGCTGCGCGCGTTGGCCGGTGGGCGGCCGCACGCGTCGGTCGTGGTGGGCGACGGGGACCGCCTCGGGCCCGGTCCGGTGTGGGTGTTCTCCGGGTACGGAAGTCAGTGGCCCGGCATGGGGCGCCGACTCCTCGCCGAGGAACCGGCCTTCGCCGCGGCCGTGGAGAAGCTGGACGCACAGCTGGCCCCCGAGTGCGGGTTCTCGCTGTACGACCACCTGGCCACCGGCGGCGGCCTCGACCGCCTGGAGGTCGCCCAACCCGTGCTCTTCGGGATGCAGTTGGCGCTGGCGGAGCTGTGGCGGGCGCACGGCGCCGAGCCCGCCGCCGTCATCGGGCACTCCCTGGGCGAGGTGGCCGCCGCGGTGTGCGCGGGCGCGCTGGAGGTGTCGGACGGGGCTCGTGTGGTCGCCGTACGGGCCCGGCTGCTCAGCGGGCTGCGGGGCGGGGCCATGGCGGTGGTGGACCTCGCCGACGACGAACTCGACGCCCTGGCACGGGACTTCCCGGGCGTTCATGTCGCCGTGCACTCCTCGCCCGGCCAGAAGGTGGTGACCGGGGAGGAGGAGCCGGTGGCCCGGTTGGTGCGCCGGCTGGAGGCCGAGGGGCGGGTCGCGCGGGCGATGCGGGTGGTCGGGGCGGGTCACTCGCCGCAGGTCGAGCCGCTGCTGCCGGTGCTGACGGCGGAGCTGGCGGACATCCGGGGCGGGCTCGCGCGTGTCCCCGTGTACTCCACCGTGCTGGACGACCCGCGCGGCGACTGCGTGTTCGACGCGGCGCACTGGGCCGCCAATCTGCGCAGACCGGTGCGCCTGGACCGGGCGGTCGCCGCCGCCGCCTCCGACGGCCACACCGCGTTCGTCGAACTCTCTCCCCACCCGGTCCTGCCCCGGGCGATCACGGACACCGCGCCCGAGGCCCTCGCCCTCGGCACCCTCCACCGCGACGCCGACACCGCCGCGGGTTTCCTCGCCCAGGTGGGCGTCCTGCACACCGCCGGGCTGCGGCTCCCTCTGCCCCCGGGCCGCGTCATCGACCTGCCCGGACCCCGCTGGCGGCATACACGGCACTGGTGGACGGACGGAAGGGCGGGCTGCGCGGCGCCGGAGCCGTCCACCGCCCCGGTCGTGGGTGCCGGTGCCGCCGTACGGGGGCATCTCACGGCGGAGTCGCGCATGGTGCCCGTTCGGCAGCGGCCGGAGGAGGGGCGGACGGCGGACCACTCCTCGGTCTCCGACCGGCTCCGCCACCACATCGCCTCCGTCACCGGACACCCCCCGGCCCGCGTCACCCCGGCCACCGCCCTCGCCGAACTGGGCCTGGACTCCCTGATGGCCGTCCGTATCCGCACCGCCCTGGAACGCGAGTTCGGCATCCCGCTCCCCCTGCGCGACCTGCTGGGCGCCGGCACGGTCGAGGCGACGGCGGCCCGCATCCAGCGCGCGCTGCCGGGCGGGGCGACGCCCGCCACCGGGGACGGTCGGCGGGAGGCACCGGTGACGGCCGTACCGGCCGAAGCCCTTCCGACGTCCCCGCCCCGGCCGGTTCCTGCCGTGGACATCCGGCTCACCCCCTCCCCACAGGCACCGCGGGCCGACGGGCCGGCACGGGAGGAGCCGCCGCCCCGGCCTCTCCGCTCCTCCGGCACTCTTCCCCGCCGCCGGCCCCACGGACTCCCCGGCTCCCACCCGCTGCTCCACCCCCTGCACCCCTCGGGTCCGTACCCCCCGCTCTTCCTCGTCCACGCGGCGGGCGGCACCACCGACGTGTACCGGTCGCTCGTGGAACGGCTCGGCGGGGAACGCCCGGTGTACGGGCTGGAGCGGGTCGACGAGGCCCGTACGGTCGTCGAGAAGGCACGCCGGTACGCCGAGGCGGTGGCCGCCGTGCACCCCGACGGGCCCTGCCTGCTGGGCGGTTGGTCGTTCGGCGGCTTCGTCGCCCAGGAGGCGGCACGTCTGCTGACGGCCGCGGGGCGTGACGTACGGCTGGTGGCGCTCCTCGACTCCGTACGTCCGCTCCCCCGCCCCGAGAGCACCGAGGCCGAGCGGATCCGCGCGCACTTCACCGGCTTCGCCCACCACGTCGCCGACACGTACGGGGTCGAACTGGACCTGCCGTACGACGAGCTGACCGCGACCGAGGACGACGCCGAGCGCATCGATGCCGTGCTGCGGAAGCTGCGGGAGGCGGCCGACGTCCCGTCGGCGGTCCTCGACCACCAGCGGGCCTCCTATGTGGACCTGCGGATCGGCGAGGCGCACCGGCCGGACCGGTACGACGGGCAGGTCGTGCTCTACCGGGCCACCGAGCCCGCCCCGCACACCGTGCGCGACCCCGCGTACGAGCGGGACGACGAGGCGCTCGGCTGGGACGAGGTGTGCCCGCGCCTGACCGTCGTCCGGGTCGCGGGTCACCATCTCTCGCTGCTCGACCCGCCGAACGTCGACGAGATCGCCGCCCATCTGCGGTGGCTGCTCGCCGGGGAGACCCGCTGAACCGATCCGAGGAGAGCCGCCATGACCGACCCCAGTAACCACAGCACCCGCACCGGCCGACGGAGCGACACCACCGGGTGGTCCCGTCGCTCCGTCACCAGGGCGGCCGCCGCCACCGCCCTGGCCGCCCTCGTCGGGACGACCACCGAGAACTCCGCCGCCGCTGCCACCCTCGGGACCGCACCCGGCGCCCGGACCGCGCCCGTACCCGGCGTCCGGTCCGTCACCCGCCTCGGCGCCCGTACCCTCGACCTCTCCTTCCCCTCCGCCGCCCTCGGCCGGAACGCCCCGGTCCGGCTGATCCTCCCCTCCTCCTTCGACGCGCGGCCCGCCCGGACCTACCCCGTGCTGTATCTGCTCCACGGCGCCCACGACGACTACACGTCGTGGACCCGGGAGACGGACATCGAGGCGTTCACGGCGGGCCGGGAGCTGATCGTGGCGATGCCCGACGCCGGGCCGACCGGCATTCCCACCGCCTGGCGCGACGGCCCGGACTACGAGACGTTCCAGGTCTCCGAGGTCCCGGCGCTGCTCGCCCGCGACTATCGCGCCTCCGGAGTCAGGGTGGTCGCCGGGGTCTCCACCGGCGGCTACGGCGCGATGGCGCACGCGGCACGGCACCCGGGGAGGTACGCGGCGGCGGCCTCGTACAGCGGAATCCTCGACACCATGGCGCCCGGGGTGCCGAGCCTGATGGACGCCATCGTCAGCCGCGAGAACCTGGCCCCCCGGTCGCTGTGGGGCAACCCGATCCTCAACCTTCTCACCTGGCGGGACTTCAACCCGCGTTCCCGGGCGGCGGGATTGCGCGGCACCGCCCTGTACGTGTCGAGCGGCAGCGGAGTGGTCGGCGGGCTCGGCGACTGGCTCCCGGAAGCGCTGGAGAGCCTGCTCTGGCCGTCCGCCCACGCCTTCACGGACGCGCTCGCCCTGCTCCGGGTGCCGGTGACCACGCACTTCTACGCCGGCGGCGGACACGGCTGGGCCTACTGGAAGCGGGAGTTCGGCGCCTCGTGGCCGATGCTCGCCGGTGCGCTGGGGGTGCCGGCGTGAGGCCGGTGCCGTCGGGGCACGGAACGGAGCGCGGGGGGCGTACGTCCTACTCAGGACTTGCCCCTCGCCCCACGGGCACCGGCCCGCGGGTGAGCCGCTTCCGGGTGAAAGGAGGGTCCGCCGTGGCTGCCCCCACTCCGCCGTACGGCGTACCGAACGGTCCCGGCGCCGCCCTTGTGCCGCCCGAACTGGCCAGGCTGCTGCGCGACGAACTGGAGTCCGTCGCCGACGAGGTGGAAGCGGAGGTGCGCAGACAGGTCCCGGAGTACGCCGCCCGGTCGGCCGACGAGGCGAGCCGCGCACTCCTCAGGTCGGGGGTCGTGCAGGCGCTCACCCTGTTCGTCGACCACATCGCCGATCCGCGCGCCCGGGGAGACTCGATCGCCGCGATCTACCACGAGCTGGGACGCGGCGAGGCGCTGCAGGGCCACAGCCTCGAAACACTGCAGTCCGCGCTGCGGGTCGGGGGGCTGCACGCCTGGCGGCTGCTGGGCCGCGCGACGGAGGCACTCGGGCTGGACTCCTCGGTCATGGCCGGACTGGGCGAACTGGCGTTCCGGACGGTGCACGAGGTGGCCGAGGCCGCTGCGGCGGGGTACGCGGAGGGGCAGCTGCGCAGCACGGACGAGCTGGAACGGCGCCGGGGGCGGCTGCTCGCCCTGTTGCTGGGCGAGCAGCCGGTGTCGCCGGAGGCGGTGCGTGACCTGGCGCACGGCGCCCGCTGGTCCGTGCCGACCCACGTCGCGGTCGTCGTCCTCGCGGCCTCGCCCGACCAGCGGGAGGAGCGTCCGTTGGCGGCCGCCGGGGCGCTGGTGGACATGGAGTCCCGGCCACCACGGATGCTCGTGCCCGACCCGGACGGTTCGGGCGGCTTCGGCGGCCGGGCGTTCACGCTCGCGCTGCGGGGGCGGCCGGCGGCGATCGGGCCCTCGGTTCCGCTCACGGAGGCCGCCCGGTCCCTGCGGTGGGCCACCCGCGCGCTCGGGCTGATGGGGCGCGGCATCCTGCCCCGGCAGGGCGTGGTGCGCTGCTGCGACCATCTGTCGACGCTGCTGCTGCACAGCGACGAACCGATGCTCGCCCGGCTCCGGTCACAGGTGCTGGCCCCGCTGGACACGGTCGCGGAGGGGCCGCGCGGCCGGCTCGCCGAGACCCTGCTGGCGTGGCTCCTCGGCGGCAGCAACGTGCCCGACGTCGCCGCCCGCCTCCACGTCCACCCGCAGACGGTCCGCTACCGCCTGCGGCAGCTGGAGAAACTCTTCGGCGACGCCCTGCACGACCCCGCCACCCGTCTGGACCTCATCCTCGCCCTGCGCGCGGAGGCACTGCGGGACGACGACACGTCCACCGCATAGAAATACCCACTCCCCCGGGCCGGCCCATATCCGTCGGCCCATCTCGGGCTGCCCGTCTCCGTCGGCCCCTCTCGGGCTGCTCGACTCGGATGACTCACTCGGGCGACTCAACTCGGCACAAAAACGAACGTGAATACTGAATTCCCGTACATAACACCAGGACCGACTCCGCGAATACCTTCGGGACGTCCTTTTCCACAGGCGCTTCCACGCGCCCGACCCTCAAAGGATCCCCATGCGTATCCGCCTGTCCCTCGCCGCGCTCTCGCTGGTCGGCGGGGCCGGTCTGGCCGTCTCGGCCCCCACCGCAACGGCCGCCGCCTGCACGGACATCGACGTCGTCTCGGCTCGCGGCACGTTCGAGCCGGGCACTCTCGGCTTCATCGTCGGCGACCCCGTGTATTCGGCTCTGCAGAA
The DNA here is from genome assembly GCF_055592645.1 of Streptomyces sp. NPDC041108. Classification (NCBI taxonomy): domain Bacteria; kingdom Bacillati; phylum Actinomycetota; class Actinomycetes; order Kitasatosporales; family Streptomycetaceae; genus Streptomyces; species Streptomyces sp. NPDC041108. Next base: position 57,748 of record NZ_JBVIYK010000013.1, read on the forward strand.
GAAAATCGCGGGCAAATCGCTGTCCAGCTACAAGGTGAACTATCCCGCCGACCTTTCTCCCACGTCGGCCGCGCAGGGAAACTCGGACCTGGTGAACCATGTCCGGAGCCAGGCCGCCTCCTGTCCGAACCAGCGTTTCGTTCTCGTCGGTTATTCGCAGGGCGCGAACGTCGTCGACAACTCCATCGGCATCAGCAGCGCCGGCGCGGTGGTCGGCAGTCCCATCGTGGCCACCATTCCGGCGGCGCTCGAACCGAGGGTCTCGGCGGTGCTGTTGTTCGGCAACCCGATCCGCGCGATCGGCAAGAGCGTCACCGGCACCTACCAGAGCCGCACCATCGACTTCTGCGCGGCCGGTGACCCGGTCTGCGAGAACGGCGGCGGCGACGTGGGCGCCCACCTCGGCTACCGCGCGAACGCCGACGCGGCGGCGGCCTTCGCCGCGACCAAGGTCTGACCCACGGACCGCCCGGACAGGGCGAAGGGCCCGGGAGGACACCCTCCCGGGCCCTCCTTCCATGGGGGCGACGAGGGCGCCGGCTACGCGGGGTCCCGCGCGAACTCCGTCAGGCTCGTGGAGACGGGCTCGGGGCGGCCGTCGTTCTGGGTGGGCGCGGCGGTCAGCACGTCCAGGTGCTGGTAGCCGTCGGCGATCACGGGGTCCAGGTCGGCCGGGACACGGCCCGCCAGCAGCCCGTCGCCCGCGAGCACGGTGAGCGTCGGGTGGGCGGTGAGCCCGTCCGGGTGGACGACGAGCCGCTTGACCTGGGGCGAGGCTGCCAGTTGGAGATCGGTGACCAGCTTCGTCGGGAAGTACTGCTCGGTGAAGTCCAGCGGCTGCTGGGCCATGCTGCGGGCCAGTTCCTGGATGTCGGTGACCTCCTTGCCCGCGCCGGTGAACGGCGTCCCGTCGGCGGACCGGTACCCGGGGTCGTCGGCGTCGCCGACACGGTCGTAGTTCCGCCAGGTGTAGAGCGGCCCGCCCGGCCGGTCGGGGATCGCCTTGTACTCGCCGCCGAACAGGGCCGGTTGTGCCCCGTTCCCGTTGGCGGCGGGGAAGTTCTTGTCGACGACCGGCCCTCCGTCGAAGAAGCCCACGCTGCTCTGCAGGAAGGCCAGCGGTACGGAGTGGTCGTCCATCAGGGCACCGAGGACCGCCTCGTTGGTGAGCCGGAAGTCCCGCACCGCCGGGGTGCCGGAGAGGAAGGTGGGGGTGTCCTCGGAGAACAGGAACCGGTTGGTGACGTCGATGTTGGTGTTGCGGGGAAGGCGGTTCGGCAGGGTCGCCTCGCCGTCCGGGTCCTCCAGCGCGCCCATTCCGGCGATGGCGAGCAGCGTCATCGTCTCCGGGTTGAGGAGCACCGGCGCGGACAGCGAGCGCGGCAGCAGTCCGCTGTCGAGGCCGGCCTGCACGGCGCCGTGGCCGAGGCCGATGTCGGGCAGATCGGTGTCGTCCGGGATGCTGCCGCTCAGGTCCGCGAGGGTGGTGGTGACGGTGGTGTCGAGGGCGAAGTAGCCGGCGCACTGGCGGTGTCCGGCGTCCGCCGTGGTGGTCCGGTCGCCGTCGAAGTCGGCGGTCGCGAAGTACCCGGTGACGACACCGCCCAGGGAGTGCCCGCCGCACAGCACCTTCCGCGCGCGCACCCGCTGGTCGGGCAGTTCGGCGGTGAGCAGGTCGTACTGGTCGCGGACGGTCCGCTCGATGCCGAGCCGCGCCATCCAGCCCAGGTCGCCGTTGCCGAGGAAACCGTCGAAGGTGCGGCCCGCGACCGGCTTGTCCCGGTAGTAGTAGTCGACGGCCGTGTGCTGGTCGCCGGAGGCCACCCCGGTGCGGTCCTCCAGGCAGTTGGACCGGCGGTCCAGGGCCCAGAACTCGATGTGCCGGCCCTCGGCGGCGGCGCGTGCCACGGTGTTGCGGGCGACGCTGTCGAAGGCGCCGGCGCCTTCCAGGATGCCCGGCTGGGCGACGAGGATCCGGTCGGCGTCGGCCGAGGCGGCCGGTCCGCCGGAGGAGCGGTAGCGCAGGTACGACAGCCAGTCGCACGCCGCCGGTCGGGCTCCGAAGGACGCCGGCAGCGGCGCCCGCACCCGAACCATCGTCTCCGTCACGCCGCGGACCGGGCTGGTCGACGCGACGGCCGTCTCGGTCCGCGTCTGCGCGCCCCGCGCGTCGGGGGCGGCTCCGGTGAGCGCCCCGACGGTCAGCAGCACCGCCGGCGCGACGCCCCGCAGCGCCCTGAGGGTCTTTCCTTTCCTGCGACTCGTGTTCATGCTGGGACGGTAGGACCGCCGCGACGGCCCCACCGCCCCGTGCTCACAACAACGCAGCCACGGCCGGCGCCTTTGTCATCAGGCACCAACTCCCGCTGCCGCCCGCACGGTTACAGCCCGTCGGTCACCATCGCGGCGACGATCCGGACGTGCCGGTCCGCCGCGGTCGCGGAGTACTCGTTGTCGTAGTTGAGCCCGTAGGGCCAGAAGTGGCCGCCTCCGGTGGAGATCTTCGCGCTCGACCCGTCGTACTGCCTCACCAGGGCCGTGGCCCGCGCGCCGGTCCAGGTGCCGCTGCCGCCCAGCCGCGACCAGCCCGAGCTGGTGCCCACGCCTATGGTGTGCGCGATCTCGTGCAGCGCGGTCCGCTCGTTCATGTAACTGCGGTTGCTGCCGAAGCGGATGGTCCCGTTGAGGTTCCCGTCGGCGGTGGGGACGCCGGGCTCGTAGCGGACGGTGATGTTCTTGCCGAGATCGCTGAGGTTGTTGTAGCGGGCGACCGCCGCGTTCATGGCCGATGTGATCAGGTTGTACGCCGTCAGCTGGTCCCGTGTCGGATTGGCCGCCCGGACGAGGGTCCAGCTGATGGTGGCCGCCGCGGCCTGCGTCCGGGGAACGGGCGCGGCCTGGGGCGCCGCCTGGGCGACACCGGGTCCGGCGAGCAGCGCGGCCGCCAGCGCGGCCACGATCACCTTCGTGCGCGATGAGTTCATCGAGGTCTCTCCTGTGCTTCGGGGGAGGAGGAGTTGCTCAGGCACCGAGCTTTCCGGTGACCGCCCCGGCGCCGACGAGTGCCGGGACGTCTGCGGCGGGGTCCAGGGTGCAGGCGCAGGAGGTGCGCGGCCCGGTCACCGTGCCGTCGGTCTCGCAGGTGCCGGGGCCGGTGAACGCGTTGTTCCGCGGGAAGTCCTGGTGGATCGCGGCCTTCGGTCTCCCGGCGTCCTGGCCGACGTTGACGGTGTGCCCTCGGCGCCCGTGAGCCTGATGTCGCGCACGATGACGTCGCAGGGGCGGTGGAAGTCGAGCCCGCCGCCGTCGAGGACGGCCGAGGGACCGACGCCGATGACGGTCTTGTTCGGCCGGACACCCCGCTCGCCGGTGATGTCGACGGTGCCCCGCACACGGATGACGAGCGGGCCCGCCGTGTCGATGCACCGCGGGAACACGCCGACGGCAGGTGACGACCTCATACGGTTTCTCCCGGGACGAGTGGGGACGTTCCTGGGCCGTGCGGCTGGTCGGGCGAATCCATGAAGAACGAGGACTAGAAAGCGCTTTCAGTTTCCTGAATGCTAAGCACGTGTTTTGGGCATGTCAACGAAACGGCGTTCGCCTCGTGTTGTGGAAGGGAGTGTCGTGACCCCACGACATCGCATCGTCAGGGCCTTGGCGCCCATGGTCCCCCTGGTGCTGGGCGCCGGTCTGACGGCAGCCCCGCCGGCCACCGCGGACGCGACGGTCCCGGCGCGGAACTCCGTCACCGTCCGGATCGACCCCTCGTACCAGCAGCAGGAGTTCGAGGGATGGGGCACCAGTCTCGTCTGGTTCGCCAACGCCACGGGCGGCTACCCCGAGCCCATCCGAAGACGTCTCGTCGACATGCTGTTCGGTGAGGACGGGCTCCGCCTCAACATCGCGCGCTACAACATCGGCGGCGGCAACGCCCCGGACGTCCGCAAGGACTACATGAAGACCGGCGCGACGATGGACGGTTTCTGGAAGGCCCCGGCGGGCACCACCCGCCAGGACATGGAGTGGTGGGACCCGGACGACCCCGACCACTGGGACTGGAACGCCGACCCGGGCCAGCGCTGGTGGGTGGACCAGGTCAAGGACAAGATCACCAAGTGGGAGGCGTTCAGCAACTCGCCGCCCTGGTTCCAGACCGTCAGCGGTTACGTCTCCGGCGGCTTCGACGCGAACACGGACCAGATCCGCGCGGACCGCGTCGACGAGTTCGCCGCCTATCTGGTGCGGGTCACCGAGGAGATGGAGAAGCGGCACGGTATCGACTTCGACACCATCGCCCCGCTGAACGAGCCCAACACCAACTACTGGGGCACCCAGATCGGCGCGAACGGCCAGCCCACCGGCGGCCGTCAGGAAGGCGCCCACGCGGGCCCCGCCCTCCAGCAGAAGGTGCTCCTCGCCCTGGAGAAAGCACTGCGTGGCGCGAAGACCGACGCCGAGATCTCGGCGATGGACGAGACCAACCCGACCGTCTTCACGCAGAACTGGAACGCCTACGACGCCTCCGCACGGGCGGCCCTCCCCCAGCTCAACGTGCACACCTACGGCACCGGCATGCGCACCAGCGCGCGCGACATCGCCAAGGGCGCGGACAAGAAGCTCTGGATGAGCGAGGTCGAGGGCACCTGGGGCACCGGCAGCGACTTCACGAGCATGGAGCCCGGCCTCGGCATCGCCGGCCGCATGGTCGACGACATGCGTGAACTGGAGCCCTCCGCCTGGGTGTTCTGGCAGCCGATCGAGGACGCGCTGCCGCAGGCGGCGGCCGGCAAGAACTGGGGCAGCATCCACGTCCCGTTCAACTGCACGGCCACGGACACCCTGGAGACCTGCCCGATCCGGGCCAACTCCAAGTTCGACACCATCCGGAACTTCACCCATCACATCCGGCCCGGCGACCACTTCGTGAAGGTCGACGACCCGTCCAGCGTCGCCGCCGTCAGAAGGTCGGGCCGTTCGGCCACCGTGGTCCACGTGAACGGCGGCACGACCGCCCGTTCCGTCACCCTGGACCTCACGCGCTTCCGCAAGATCGACGCGGGCGCCACCGTCACCCCCGTCGTGACGAGCGCGGGCGGGGCCCTGGTCAAGGGCACCCCGGTCCCGGTGACCGACCGCTCGGCGACCCTCGACGTCCCCGCCAAGTCGGTGACCACGTTCCTCGTCGAGGGCGTCCGGGGCGCGGACAAGGACGCCGCACTCGTCCAGCCCGGTCATGTCTACCGTCTCCAGGGCACGCAGAGCGGCAAGTCCTTCACCCCGTCGACGGACGGCACCGGTGTCGTCCTGCGCACGACCGACGCCGCGAGCGCCCGGCAGCTGTGGTCGGTGGAGCAGCTGACCTCCGGCACCGGCAACCGTGAGCGCTACGCCCTGACCAACGCGGACACCGGCAGGCGGCTCGCCGTGCGCGACGACCAGGCCGTCCTCGAAGAGGCGGCCGCCGGTGAGGTCCCCGCCGCCGCGCAGTGGCTCATGTCGACCACCGGGGACGGCAGTTGGACGCTGGTGAACGCCTCGACCGGTCGTCTCCTCGACGTCACCGGGCAGTCGTCGGCCGACGGCGCCAAGGTGTCGACGTACACCCCGACCTCGGCGGCCAATCAGCTCTGGGCCGTGAGCGACGAGACCGTGCTGAGCACCGAGCGGGCGGAGGCGTTCACCGTCCCGGGTCTGCGGCCGGAGCTGCCCGAGACGGTGACCCCGGTGGTCCGCGACGGTGCCCGGGGTTCCCTGCCCGTGGTGTGGGAGCTGCCGTCGGACCGCAAGTGGCGCAAGTCCGGGAGCGTACGCGTCAAGGGTGAGGCCACCGACGTCCTCGGCCGCAGGATCCCCGCGGAGGCCCTGGTCACCGTCGACACGATCGCCTCGACCGTCCCCGGCCGCGCGAAGACCTACGAGGGGGGCGAGCCGGAACTTCCGGGGACGGTCACCGGCGTCGGCCGGGACGGCGGCCGCACCGCCCTCCCGGTGACCTGGGACCGGGCGGCCGACGGGGCGTTCGACAAGAAGGGCGTCGTGACCCTGACCGGCAGGGCGAAGGTCGTCGACGGCTCCACGGTCGACGCGACCGTCCGCGTACAGGTCACGGGGGCCTCGGAGACCAACATCGCGCCCGACACGGGCGTCACCGTCGCCGCCACCTACACCGAGAGCGGCTACTCCGCCGAGCGGCTGCGCAACGGCAACACCGCCGAGAAGGCCTGGTCCAACTGGAGGTCGGGCACCAAGAACCCGTCCGACACCATCACCTTCGGTCTGCCGAAGGCACGCGACCTGAGCCGTATCGTCGCCCACTTCCACCGGGACGGCACCAACGTCTCCTTCCCGCAGAGCCTGAAGGTCCAGGTCAGGGCGACGGCGGACGGCCCGTGGACCGACGCCGGCGGGCCGGTCACGGTCGGCACCGAGGGCACCCCGGTGATCGACGTCCCCCTCGACGCGGGCCCGGTGACCGGTGTGCGGGTGGTGATGACCGCACGGCAGGGCGGCTACATCACCATGGGCGAGATCGAGGTGTACGCCAAGGCCCCCGGCGTCTCCTCCGACGCCGCCGCCTCCTCCGTCGAGGTCGACGGGAAGCCGGTCGGCTCCTTCGACCCCGGCACCACCGACTACCGGGTCGTCACCGACGACCCGGGCCGGGCGGAGGTCACGGCGACGGCGCGCGACCCGTACGCGACCGTCACCGTGGACCGGACCGGCCCATCCGGCGGGGCCTCGGCCGTCGTCACGGTCCGCAGCGAGGACGGTTCCCAGACCAGGAAGTACCGGATCGAGCTGGTGCGGGGCTGACCCGGCCGGCGGGGGCCATGCGTGGCCCCCGCCGGTCACCTCGTCCGGGTCGGTCACCTCACCGGGGGGCAACTGCTCGCGCACGTGGCCCCGTCGAGCGTGAAGGCGGTCGGCGCGGTGTTCTTGGCGCCCTTGGTGCCGACGAACCCGACCGTCACCGAGCCCGCGGGCGGGATGGCGGAGATGCAGGAAGCGGCTTCACGCTCACCGATCCACCGCTCTGTGTGGGAGTCCCGCCCCACATGTTGCTGACCGTCTGGCCGTCGGCGAAGGCGAGGGCGAGGGTCCAGCCGCTGGCAGCGGTGATGCCGGTGTTGCGGATGACGATCTCGCCCTGGAAGCCGCCGGGCCACTCGCTGGTGGCCCGGTAGGTCACCGAGCAGTTCCCGGCGGGGGTGCCGCCGCCCTCTCGGTGGAGCCGCTCACCCGGACGATGTCGTAGCCGATGACGCCGAAGTCGTCCGTGGCGGCGGTCCAGGACAGGGGGGCGGAGGTCGCCGTCACCGCGGAGGCGGCCGGGGTGCCGGGGGTGGTCGGTGCCTGGGCGCCGCCCGGACGTGGTGCCGGGAGACCGCGGCTACGACCACGACACGTACCGCCGACTGGTCCGGGACCTCGGTGCGAAGCCGGTGATCGCCCGACGCGACACCGAGCACTGCTCCGCCTCCGAACCCGACGCCGGGTCGTGGGGCGCGCGTTCGCCCACCTGCACTGGTTCCGCCGCCTGAGAATCCGCTGGAGATACGCGACGACATCCACGAAGCATTCCCCACCCTCGGATGCGCACCCATCTGCCGGCGACGGCTGCATGCTCTGGCGAGCGACCCCGTGAGCTGGTGCCGCATCAGGCAACGTTCGCCCTGTTCACGACCTCGCGGAGGCGTTCGTCGGCGGCGTGCTTGTTTCGCCGGATGATGCGGCGACGTGGAGATCGCCGTTGCGCCCGCCAGCCGGGAGAGGGTGACGCTCGCGCCGCGGGCGTGGAGGTGCTGCCGGTGATCATCCTAGGCTGGCAGATATATCTCGTAGCTCGATATATGCTCGATGCATGAGCAGACAGAATCCGCCCTTGACGGAACCGCAGTACTTCATCCTTGCCGCACTCATGGATGGTCCGTTGCACGGTTACGGCATCATCAAGGCTGCCGAGCAGGCCACCGACGGGCGGCTCCGGATCGCTGTCGGCACTCTCTACGGCGCGCTGGAGCGGATGGAGCGGGCCGGGCTGGTGGCCGCAGGCCATGAGGAGATCGTGGACGGGCGGGCGCGGCGGTACTACCGGCTCACCGAGGACGGCACCGAGGCGCTCGGCCGGGAGGCGCTGCGGATGCAGCAGGCCGCGGCCGTCGTCATCGGACACTCGCGGGATGCCGGAGCGGCCCCGGCATGAATCGTCTCCTGCTTGCGGCCTATCCCGAGCCCTACCGTTCCCGGCAGGGAGAGGAGGTGCTGGCCTGCCTGTCCGAGGCGTATCCCGGCCGCTCCTGGCCCCCGCCGCGGGAAGTTGCGGCCCTGATGCGCGCCGGGGTGCAGGCCCGCGCCCGTGCCGTCGTCGACGACACGGCCCGGCCGTGGTGGCTGGACGGCATCCATCTGGCCGCCCTGGCCCTCGCCGCGCTGGCGCTGGTTCCGTACTTGCAGGATGTGTGGCACTGGGCACTGCACATCGACCCCGGACAGCACGCCATCGCCTTCCGCTTCTCCGGCTGGTACCCGTGGGCCGAAGGTCCCACACGGATACGGCTGCTGCCCTACGGGCTGCTCCCGCTGGGCTGCCTGATCGCCCTGCTGCGCGGCAGAGCATGGATCGCGCTGCCGGCCGCGGCAGCCATGATCTGGGCCGGCGCCACGTCCCACGGCCGCACCCTCTTCGGCGACGAGGGCAAGGCGGGCCTGGGCTACTACGGTCTTGGCGCCCCGATAACGGCACGTGACCTGGTGCTGTCGGGGGCACTGTGCGCCGCGTGCGCCGTGCTGGCACTCTGCCGTCCCAGCCGTCTGCGACGCCGCTCGTACCGCTGGCTGGCCCCCGTCGTGCTCGCCATGTTCGTGGCCGGGGGCATGCACATCATCTCGGTCAGTCCGGCTTTCCAGCGCGGTTTGTTCGTCCTCGAAGTCGCCGCGCTGATCGCCGCGTGGGTGGCGACGGCCGCCACCGGCGACCACCGGTGGCTGATCCCCGTCGCGGCGTTCGCGATCGTCCGCATGCAGGCGATCGTCGTCCGGCCGGACGCGTTCATGCAGTCCTTTCCGGACCTGGTCGTCCTCATCCTGCTGATCGCACCCCTCCCCGCCCTGGCGATCGCCGCCCAGCGCCGACAGGGGCAGGCACTCGCCGAATAGGAGCGGACCCCCGGTGGGCCGACCGAGCCCGGCGGCCCACGCCATGCCGCAAGACGTGCGTGACCGAACCCCCCAACGGAAGAAACAGAGCGATGACTCAGCACCATTCTCAGTCCCTGCCCGCGCACCGTCCGGGGGCCTCAAGGCAGGCCCCCGAGGCCCCCGACGACCGCAGCCCGTCGCGTACGACGCGGCCGTGGAAGTCGGCTCTGCTGTACACCCTGGGGGTCCTGACGGTCTACCTGCTCGCCGTCTGCACCCCGTGGGGGCAACGAGCTGAGAACACCCTGTTCGGTCTCGGTGTACAGGGCGGCGAAGAAGCATGGATCTACCCCCTGTCAGGATCGGCCTACGGCTCGACGCCCCTGCCGCCGATGGAATTGAGCGCCAAGCCCACCGTGATTGCGGGCCTGGCCGTCATCGTGGTCCTCACCCTGGTGCGGCGGTGCTGGCGGCAGGGGTGCGCGGCGCTGGGGGTCGTCATTCTCACGGTCGGAGGCAAGGAGGTGTTCAAATCGACCATGCCCCGCCCCGATCTGGTGGGCGCGCCCGAGAATCTCCTTGATCAGGGTTTTCCCAGCGGGCACACGGTCATCCCCGCGGCGCTGACTCTCGCCGCCGTCCTCGTGGTTTCCCCCCGCATCCGCCCCTACGTCGCCACGGCCGGTGTGCTGTGGCTCGCCTGCATCGCCGCCGCCACCGCGACCATGGGCGGCCACCGGCCCAGCGAAGTGCTGGGAGCCACACTGCTGGCCTGTGCCTGTTACGGCCTCGCAACCTGGCTGCTGCCGCCGGCCGCCGTGCCAGGCGCCACGCGGAGCCGCCGTGCGCTGCCCGTCATCACCCTCACGCTGGCACTGGCCGTCGCCCTCGTTTCCGGCGCACGGAACGACACCCTCACAAGGTCACTGGTCTCCGCGGCGACGGCCTTCATATGTGCGGCCCTGGTCTGGTACGCCGCGGTCGGGCGGCCCGCACACACCGCACGCCGCACACGCCCCGCACTGGACTGACCACCCGGCCGGCTCCGGGCGGGAACCAGCACATCCTGGCGAAGCGGCAGTCCGAGGCCACCGCCCAGCCGTAGAAGCCGTCGACGCCCGAGCGGGGATGCGCTCCCGCCCGGCGTGTCCTCCCGTGGTCCGGTCAACAGGCCGGTGTCGCCCGGCGCGGCAACCGGACGGCCAGAATGATCACGTGGCGGAACGAGTGCAGGTCCGGGAGATCGACGACGACGAGGGCCGGCGGCTGCTGCGGATTATCCGCAGGGGCGCGATCCACAACTTCAACACCGACGGCTTCGACTCGTCTACTCGTCTACTGCTCTGACCGCATAGGTTCGCCGGGAGGACAGCACTCTCGAAATCCGGATGCGTCAAGATCACTCATCTGCGATAGTCGCGCTCCGTGAACAGTAGTGAGCTTGTGTTTCGGCGTGCGGATGACTCTGATGCGGCCGACATTGCCGACGTTTGGCTGCGTTCTTTCACCGCTGCGCTGCCGACCGTGCGCCGCGCGCACGGCGACGACGAGGTGCGGAATTGGTTTTCCTACGTGGTCGTGCCGAAGTGCGAGACCTGGGTAGCCGTCGCCGAGGGCTCCGTGATCGGGCTCCTGGTACTCGATGGCGAGGAACTCGAACAGCTCTACCTCGATCCGTCCTGGCGCGGTCGGGGTGTAGGCGACCGGTTCATGGACTTGGCCAAGCAGCAGCGGCCCGATGGACTGGGACTGTGGACGTTCCAGGTCAACGGACCGGCCCAACGCTTCTACGAGCGGCACGGCTTCATCGCAGTCGAGCACACCGACGGACTGCGCAACGAGGAACATGAGCCGGACGTCCGCTACACCTGGCAGCCTCACGAGTAGAACCCCCGCCGAGAAGATCGGTCAGGCCGCGTCGGCGAGGGGGCGTCCGCCCCAGCGGACGCCTTCCTCGCTGCGGATGCGGGCGCACTCCTCGCGTCGGGCGGCCAGGAGGTCGGGGTGGCGGGCGTTGGCGTCGCGCCGGCGCAGGCAGGCGTGCAGAGTCCGGGTCTGGACGGTGTGGTTGGGGTGGTGGGAGTTGGCGAGGGTGAACTGCCGCAGCGGCCCGAAGTGCGCCTCGACGGGGTTGGCCCAGGAGGCGTCGGTCAGCGTGAAACACGGCTCCGCTTTGTTCTTCCTCGCCCAGGCGCGGATCTTGGTGCCCTTGTGGGCCGAGAGGTTGTCCATGATCACGTAGCTCGGGGCGCCGTCCGGGTGAGCGACCCGGATCGACTTCAGCACGGCCGGGGAGTTCACGGCGCCTTTGTGACGGCGGTCGACGCCCCACAAGGTGTCTCCCCTCAGCCCCCGCCACACGTTTCGAGCACGGTCGCATACCGCTGGTGATGCCCTACACCAACAGATCTACGGCTCTGCCACGTGACCAGCTCTCGAACAGCCCCTCGGTCGTCTCGACAGCCGACACCACCATGGTCACCATCAGCTCCCCATCGCTCCAGGTGTTCCACAGAGCCCAGCTCTCAGACCTGGGCTCCACTCCGATCTGCGCGCACACCTCCGCGTACGCTCCCTCCCCCCCCCCCGCCGGCATAGCCCCGGGTTTCCACACTGAGGCTCCGACGAGTCGGGCCGTGGGCGAATCCAGCACCGTGCGCACCGCAAGCCCCAAAAAGAGACAGGCTCTATCGGGACTCGTCCAGATATCCCCGGGCCAGTTCCTCCGCACGCCCGAACCAGTCGGTGAGCAGGGCCAGTTCGTCTGTCGAGTACCGGGCGAACAGCTCGGCGAGGCGGGCGTAGAACGGGCCGTAGACGGCCACCACCCGCTCGACGACGTCCGGGACCGCGACCACGCGGACGCGTCGGCGGTCGGCGGGGTCCGGCTGCCGGGTCACGAACCCGCCGCGTTCCAGACGGTTGAGGACGCCGGTGACCGCCCCCGTGGTGACATGCGCGCGCTGCGCCAGATCGCCGGCGGTGACCGGTGTGTCCCCGGCCTCCATGACGTACGCGAAGCACACGAGGTCGGTGACGCTCAGGCCGAATCTCCGGGCGAACTCCTGCTGGCCGACGATCATCGTGGCGATCAGGCCGTCCATGGCGCTGATCGCCTCCGGGACGGTGGGGTGGCGTTCGGGCTCCATTGAAGTTGCCTCCGGGGCAAGCTATATTCCTTACTTACTAAGACATCATAGTCCGGCGCCGTGGGCGTGGCCGCGGCATGCCGTGGCGCGACGCGGCGCACTTCTAGGGAGTACACGTGAGTCTTCACGACGAGGGCCACACCATCGCCGGCTGGACCGGCACCGCGATCGGCACCACGGGGTCAGCGTTCCTCGGTCTGGGCGTCTGCGGCTGGACCCCCGGGTTCGCCCTGGGCGCCGTCGTCTCGGTGCTGGCCCTGCTGGTCACCTGGGGCCTGCACCTCGCGGGCTGGGGCAAGCCGCCCGGCCCCCGCCCCCGCGATCAGTGGAGCCTACGGGTCCGTGACCTCTCCGCGCGCGGCGGCCACGCGGAGTGCCTCGGCTGTCGGCTGGCCGGCCGCCGCCGCGCCCCCGCCCCGCTCCCCGCCGTACCCGGGCCCGCCGACAGCCCGGAAGGAGCCGCCGCCACCGTCACGGCGGCCGACTCCCGCGCCTGATCAGCGATCGGGGCGAGGCGAAAGTGATCGCTCACCGCATCTCCTCCTGGTGGACCGCCCGCCGCTGCCCGGCGATCCGCCGGCGACGGTGGTGCGGTACGACAACCAGGGCGGCGCCTTCCAGGCCACCGACCATCTGCTGACCGCCGGACACCGGCGCATCCTGCTCCTGGGCGAAGCCCCCGGGCTCAGCAGCGCCGTCCAGTGCCGGGAGGCTTCCTGCACGCCCTGCGCGCGCACGGGGCGGCGCACGCCGGGGAGTTGGAGCCGCCCGGCCCGTGCACCCGCGTCTCGGGCCATCAGCGCACCCGGGAGGCGCGGGCGGGCGGCCTGGACTTCACCGCGGTCTTCGCGGGCACCGACATGGTGGCGACGGGGGCGCTCGCCGCGCTGCGCGAGGCCGGCCTCGACGTCCCGGGCGACGTCTCCCTGATCGGCCTCGACGACCACGTGGTGCTGGGCACGCAGTTGGTGACCCGGCAGTCGGTCCATACGCTCTCCTGACCGGAGGGGACCCGGGGCCCCGGGTCCGCAAGGCCTCAGGGCCGCAGGGGCCAGACGGGCTATACGGGTTGTACAGACCATACGGGCCGTGCAGGCCGGACGGCCCACGCGTCGGCAGCGCGGACAGCACGGCACGGACAGCACGGACAGCACGGCAGCGCGGCGGACCGCCCGGGCAGCGCGGCGGACAGCACGAGCCCGGCCGTTCCCCGACGCCATGCCGGACGACTCCCGTCCGCGGCGGGAGCAACCTCCGCGAAGGCTCCGGAAGTTGACGAAGTGTTCACGTCCCCTACGGCACCGAGTGGCATCAGGTCAACCGTCCCGGACTATTGACTCGGATCACCCCAGTGGCGATTCTCGTCACATCGCTTGTGCCAGCCATGACAATCGGACTATGGCGTCGTGGGTGTTCACCGCGTCCCGGAACGGTCTGGCCGATCGACCGTGCATCCCCCTGACCGAGGACGTGAGTGATGACCAGGACTCCACGCGCCCACCACAGACGCAAACCCCTCATGGTGCTGGCGCTGTTCCTCACCACGATGGGCATGCTGATCAGCCCGTCGTCGAGTTCGGCCGCGACCGGCGACTGGTGGCTGCCCACCTCACGGCCGTCGCCCGACTCCCAGATCAACGTGACGGGTGAGCCGTTCAAGGGCACCGACTCGGCCGGTGACGTCCGGGGGTTCGTCGACGCCCACAACCACCTGTTCTCCAACGAGGCGTTCGGCGGCCGGCTCATCTGCGGCAAGGTCTTCTCCACGTCCGGCATCGCCGACGCGCTGAAGGACTGTCCCGAGCACTACCCCGACGGCAGCCTCGCGATCTTCGACTACATCACCCACGGCGGCGACGGCAAGCACGACCCGGTCGGCTACCCGACGTTCAAGGACTGGCCGGCGTACGACTCGATGACGCACCAGGCCAACTACTACGCCTGGATCGAGCGCGCCTGGCGGGGCGGCCAGCGGGTGCTGGTCAACGACCTGGTCACCAACGGGATGATCTGCTCGGTCTACCCGTTCAAGGACCGCAGTTGCGACGAGATGACCTCGATCCGGCTGCAGGCGAAGCTGACGTACGACCTGCAGGACTACATCGACAAGCAGTACGGCGGCGCCGGCAAGGGCTGGTTCCGGATCGTCACCGACAGCGCGCAGGCCCGTGAGGTCGTCAAGCAGGGCAAGCTCGCCGTCGTCCTCGGTGTGGAGACCTCCGAGCCGTTCGGCTGCAAGCAGATCCTCGACATCGCCCAGTGCAGCAAGGCGGACATCGACAAGGGCCTCGACGAGCTGTACGGCCTGGGCGTGCGCAGCATGTTCCTGTGCCACAAGTTCGACAACGCGCTGTGCGGTGTCCGTTTCGACGAGCACGGTCTCGGGACGGCGATCAACGTCGGCCAGTTCCTGTCGACGGGCACCTTCTGGCAGACGGAGAAGTGCAAGGGCCCGCAGAAGGACAACCCGATCGGTGACGCGGCGACGAAGGCCGAGGAGGAGCTGCCGGAGGGCACCGAGGTGCCGGAGTACGACGACAACGCGCAGTGCAACGTGCGAGGGCTCACCGATCTCGGCGAGTACGCCGTGCAGGGCATGATGAAGCGCAAGATGATGCTCGAGATCGACCACATGAGCGTCAAGGCCACCGGCCAGGTCCTGGACATGTTCGAGGCCGCGTCCTACCCGGGCGTCCTGTCCTCGCACAGCTGGATGGACCTGAACTGGACCGAGCGGGTCTACTCCCTCGGCGGTTTCGTGGCCCAGTACATGCACGGCTCCGAGGAGTTCGGCAAGGAGGCCGCGCGCACCGACGCGCTGCGGACCAAGTACGACGTGGGCTACGGCTACGGCACCGACTTCAACGGCATCGGCGACCACCCCGCCCCGCGCGGCGCGAACACCTCCAACCCGGTGAAGTACCCCTTCAAGAGCGTCGACGGCGGCTCGACCGTCGAGAAGCAGACCACCGGTCAGCGCACCTTCGACTACAACGCCGACGGCGCGGCCCATGTCGGCATGATCCCCGACTGGATCGAGGACGTGCGGCTCGTCGGCGGCCAGGGCGTCGTGGACGACCTGTTCAAGGGCGCCGAGTCCTACCTCGACACCTGGGGCTCCTCCGAGAGCCACCAGGCGGGCGTCAACCTGGCCAGGGGGAAGACGGCGACGGCCGGCGCGTCCGAGTCGAACCCCGTCACCAGCTACCAGCCCGGCCGGGCCGTGGACGGCGACGGCGGCACCCGCTGGGCCAGCGACTGGAGCGACTCGCAGTGGTGGAAGGTGGACCTCGGCACCTCGCACACGATCCGGAAGGTCACCCTGGACTGGGAGCGGGCCTACGGCAAGGCGTACCAGATCGACGTCTCCACCGACGGCTCGGCCTGGAAGACGGTGTGGTCCACCACTTCGGGTGACGGCGGCCTCGACACGGCCAAGTTCTCCGGAGTGACGGCCAGATATGTTCGCATGCTGGGGACCGACCGCGGTACGGACTGGGGTTACTCCCTCTACGAGGTCGGCGTCTACAGCAGCTGACCGCATCGCACGGGGGAAAGGGATCCACATGGCACGCCTGCCGTCGGCCGAGCGACGCAGACAACTCACCGAGGCTGCGATCCGCGCGATGACCCGGGACGGAGTCCCCAGGACGACGACCCGGTCCATCGCGGCCGAGGCGGGCGTGTCGCTGAGCGTCTTCCACTACTGCTTCGAGTCGAAGCAGGAGCTGATCGAGTCCGTCATCACCACCATCACCGGGCACTACGTGTCGCTGGTGCGGGAGGCGATCCGGCCGAGGGAGACGCTCAGGGAGACCGTCCGGGCCGGCTTCCAGGCGTACTGGGACCATGTGTCCGCCCACCCGGGCGAACACATGCTCACCTACGAGCTGACCCAGTACGCCCTGCGGGAGCCCGGCTTCGAGCACCTGGCGCGGCAGCAGTACGAGATGTACCGCGTCACCTACGCCGATCTGATCGAGCAGCTGCGCGGGACCATGGGGTTCGAACTGACGGTGCCCGTCCCGGTGCTGGCCCGGTATCTGGCCGCCATGACGGACGGTCTCACCCTCAACTTCCTGGTCCTGGGCGACGACACGGCCTGGGCGGACATCCTCGACACCATCACCGACCATGTGGCCGGTCTGGTCCGCGAGGAGGTCCGCCCGTAGGACCCGGGGTCTCAGCGGGCCGACGCGGCGATCAGCTGGTCCAGGAGGGCGACCAGGACGTCGCGGCAGGAGGCGCGTTCACGGGCGTCGAAGAGCAGGACAGGAGTGTTCTCCGGCAGCGCCAGGGACTCCCGGATCACGTCGGGTTCGTAGGGGTGCTCGCCGTGGAAGCCGTTGACGCCGATGACGAACGGGATCTTGCGGCGCTCGAAGAAGTCGATGGCGGCGAAGCTGGACTCGGGACGGCGCACGTCGACGAGGACGACGGCGCCCAGGGCTCCGATCGCGAGGTCGTTCCACATGAACCAGAACCGCTGCTGTCCGGGCGTGCCGAACAGATAGAGCACGAGGTCCTGGCCGATGCTGATCCGGCCGAAGTCGAGGGCCACCGTGGTGGCGTGCTTCTCGGGAATGCCGTCGAGGTCGTCGACGTCGAGACCGGCCGTCGTGAGGGGTTCCTCCGTGCGCAGCGGGACGATCTCGCTGACCGAGCCGACCATGGTCGTCTTCCCGACGCCGAACCCTCCGGCGACGAGGATCTTCACCGTGTCGGGAGCCGAGATCCCCTGGGGGTCAGAGCCGGCCAAGACCGTCCCTCACTTTCTTCAGCAGGTCCAGGTCGGGGGTGCGGGAGATCAGGCGCGGCTGGCGCACGCTGATCCGGCCCGCTTCCAGCAGATCGCAGAGCATGATGGCGACCACGCTGACCGGCAGGTCGAGGCCGGTCGCCAGCTCCGCCACCACGATCGGTCTCGCGCACAGTCTGAGGATGCGGGCGTGCTCCGGCTGGGGCCGGGCGCCGCCGGCCGGCTGCGGGTCCACGGCCGTCACCGTCGTGATGAGGGTGAAGTCGCCGCGGGCGGGCCGGGTCCGGCCGCCCGTCAGGGTGAACGGGCGGACCAGCCGGCCCGCCGCGTCGCCTCCGTTCACCTCACTCGCCGCTGTCGGCCGCGACGGCACCGGTGCGTGGGGCCGCGCTGAGGTGCTCACCGATCTTCTTCACCAGCATGTTCATCTGGTACGCGACCACGCCGACGTCCGCGCCCTGCCGGGTCAGCACGGCGAGGTTGGCGCCGGGGCCGGCGTTGGTGAGGATGAGGAAGGCGTTGCCCATCTCGATGAGCAACTGGCGCACGGGACCGCCGCGGAAGTCCATGCTGACGCCCTTGCTGAGGCTCATCAGGCCGGACGCGGTCGCCGCGAGCCGCTCGGCGTCGTCGCGCAGGAAAGCGGTGGACTTGCTGACGACCAGTCCGTCCTCGGAGAGCACGACGGCGTGGTCGACCTCGGCGACCCGGTCCACCAGTCCGGTGAGCAGCTGGTCGAGCTGACTGTGCGTGGCGGGGATGGGGCGTGTCATCTGTGTGTCCTTCAAAGAGCGGTCTGCGTGGGGAGTCGGTGGGCCGTCAGGTGCCGGAGGCGGGGACGCGGTCCCCCGGTTCTTCGGATGCGGATTCCTCCCCCGGGGCGTACTCGGATTCCGCGTCGTCGTCACGGGCCCGGAGGGTTCCGCGCTGGAAGCCGGCGAGCGAGGACGCCGCGCGCTCGGCAGTGAAGTCGTCGGCGTCGCCGTCGGGGCAGGGTCCGGACTCCTCCTTCAGCTCGGCCGCCAGACTGGTCTGCGGGATCCGGCGCGGCAACGGCATCAGGCCGCCCTTCTTCCCGGCCCCGGACTTCCTCTCGGCGGCCGACCGGGTTCCGTTCGCGCCCTGGGCGGTGCCGGCGGTCCACGTGTCGGAGCTCGCGAGGGAGTTGTCGCTCGTCCCGCTCGACGCGGTCCGCTCGCGCGGCGGGCCGTCCGGCTCCCGGCGTACGGTCGCGGAGTCCGGGCCGGGGGCCGGCGCGGTGGCGACCCGGGCGGCCACCAGCGAGCTGCGCGCGGGAGGTTCGGCGGTCTCGGGGCCGTCCTCGTCGGCGGGTGCCTCGCGGACCACCGTCTCGTCGGGGATCAGGACGATCGCGGTGGTGCCGCCGTACGGCGAGGGGCGCAGGGTGACGGTGATGCCGTGCCGGGTGGCGAGCCGGGCGATGACGAACATGCCGAGCCGGAGGTCGTCGGCGAGCGCGACCACGTCGAACTGCGGGGGCACCGCCAGTTGGGCGTTGAACGTGGCGTAGTCCTCCTCGGACATGCCCAGTCCCCGGTCCTCGACCTCCAGGGCGAGCCCCTTGGCGACGGTCGCGGCGCGGACGCTGACCGGGCTCGGGGCCGGCGAGTACGAGGTCGCGTTGTCGATGAGCTCGGCGAGGAGGTGGATGACGTCGGCCACGGCGGGCGGGGCGATCCACACGTCGTCGTCGGCGTGCACCTCCACCCGCTGGTACTGGGCGACCTCGCCGACGGCGCTGCGCAGGATGTCGATGAGCGCGACCGGTTCGGTCCAGCTGCGGCCGGGGCGCTCACCGCTGATGATGACCAGGTTCTCCTCGTAGCGGCGCAACTGGCTCGCGGTGGAGTCCAGTTCGTACAGGCCCTTGAGGATCTCGGGGTCCTGGTGCTGGCGTTCGAGCTGGTCGAGCTTGGTGAGCTGGAGGTTGACCAGGTTCTGGCTCTGCCGGGCGATGCCGAGGATGACGCGCTGGAAGCCGCGCCGGGTGTCGGCGAGTTCCACGGCGGTGTGGACGGCGGTGCGCTGGGCGGCGTTGAACGCCTTGGCGACCTGGCCGAGTTCGTCGGTGCCGTAGTCCAGGGGCGCCGAGGCGGCGTCCGCGTCGACCTTCTCGCCCCGGTCGAGGCGGGCGACGATGTCAGGCAGCCGTTTCTCGGCGAGGCTGAGGGTGGCCGTGCGCAGACCGGTGAGCCGGCGGGACAGCGAGCGGGTGATGCGCCAGGACATCACGATGCACAGCAGCAGCGCGGCGAGACCGCCGGCGCTCAGCGAGCCGGCCGTGATCAGCAGACCGCGCGCCTCCTCGCCGCTGCGGTCCAGCAGGCCCTGGGTCTGCTCGCGGATCAGCTTCTCGTACTGGGTGGAGAGCTTCGTCATGGCGGCGTCCCAGCGCGCCTGCGACTGCGGCAGCTGGGTGCGGCGGGACGCGCCGTCGCCCGTGGTGCGGGCCGACAGGACCTCGTCCTCCACGGACTGCAGCGCCCGCCAGTCCCCGCCCTGGACGATGCGCTCGACCTCGGTCTTCACCTCGCCCTCCAGCGAGGGGACGAGCTGGTTGTCGACGAGCCACCGGCGGGCGTTGACCACCTGGGCGAAACCGTTCCGGGTCGGCTCGTCGAGGCGGCCCGAGGGCCAGTTGAGGGTGAGGATCGCGTCCTCCTGGGAGACCAGCTCCGCGGCCTGCGCGATGGTGACGAGGGGGCCCGCCTGCGAGGTGAGGTCGCCGTCGTCGACCTGGGTCAGCTGCTGGAAGGCGTGGATCTGGCCGTCGATGATCGAGCCGTAGTGCTCCAGGACCTGCTCGGGCGTGATGTCGGTGGGGTTGTCCACCTGGTCCCGGTAGTACTCCAGGCTGTTGGAGGCGCCCATCACCGAGTACAGCTGGTCGCCGATGCGGTCGGGGGCGCGGTCGATCTCGCTCGCGCGGCGGTCCAGCTTGGCGACCGCCCGGTCGGTCTCCCGGCGCTGCCGCTTCAGCGCGTCCGTCGAGCTGCCGGGGGCCGCCATGTAGGCGGCGGACAGGGCACGCTCGCGCTGCAGGGCGAGCGTCGCCTCGGTTCCCATGGCGCCGGTGGACTTGCTCAGACCGGTCTGCGTCCGCAGCCGCAGGCCCTCCGAGAACATCTGGGTCGTCGTCACACCCCAGCTCACGGCCAGAGTGACGCTGGGGATCAGAGCCAGGAGGATCAGCGAGAGACGTATGGAGCCGAGACGGCGCCGGGCGCCGGTCCGTGGGGGCATCGTCGTCCTTGGGCGGTTGGCGGGGAGCGGAAGGGAGCGGGGGCGGGGCGACAGCGGTCCGGAATCGGTGGGTGGACACCTGTCAGTGGGGCGCACAGGGGATGCGCAGGATGTTATCCGTACAAGTGAGAGCACGTCGCAGGGGTGGTGGGAAGTTTGGCGTCGCCGTTACACGACCGTTCCGGATACTTGGTGCGCGTGGCTCGGCCGTGCCCGAACGGAAGGTTCCGTTTGTCCGTGCGCGGCGGCCGGCGGACTCCGGCCGCGCCCGGGGCGCACGGTGGCCCGGGTCCGTCACGTCAGCGGGTCCCGTTCGCCGCGAACTCGGCGATGCCGGCGATGTTCTTCCTGGTCACGAAAGCGGGGCCGGTGAGCACGGGAGCGACGCCGCCACCGCTGACGTTGCCGTTGGTCCGGTACAGCCACAGCCCGTCGACCGCGAGATAGCCCTGCAGGTAGGGCTGTTGGTCGACCGCGAACTGGATGTCCCCGTCCCGTACGGCCTTGACCAGATCCTTGTTGAGGTCGAACGTGGCGACCTTGGCCTTGCTGCCGGCCTCGCCCACGGAGTCCACGGCGGCGAGCGCGAACTGCGCCCCGAGCGTGACGACCTCGTCGATGGACGGGTCCTGACGGAGCTTCGCGGCGATCGAGTCGGTCACCGCGTCCATGTCGGTGCCGTCGACGTACAGGTTCTCGGTCTGCCCGCCGAAGGTCTTCCGTACGCCGGCGCAGCGGGCCTCCAGGGCGACGTTGCCGCGCTCGTGGATGACGCACAGGGCGCGCTTGGCGGCGCGGGCGTCGAGTTCGTTGCCGAGCGCCCGGCCGGCGACGCTCTCGTCCTGGCCGTAGAAGCCCAGCAGGCCCTGGGCCTGCCAGGCGCCGATGCCGGAGTTGAGGCCCACCACGGGTATGCCCGCGGCGCGGGCCTCGGCGATCGCACCGCGCACGGCCTGCGGCTTGGCGAGGGTCACCGCGATGCCGTCGACCTTGTCGGCGATCGCGTCCCGCACCAGTTTCGCCTGTCCCGCGGGGTCGGGGTCGCTGACGAACGTCAGCTCGATGCCGTCCTTCGCGGCCGCGACCTCCGCGCCCTTGCGGACCAGGTCCCAGAAGGCGTCCCCCTCGGCGCTGTGCGTGATCAGCGCGACCTTCATCCCGCCCGAGGCGCCCGACGCGTCCGTGTCCGAGCCGTCCTGCGAGCCGCCGAAGACGGAGCAGCCGACGACGGTCAGGCAGAGGGCGGCGGCGAGGGCCGTGGCACGGAAGGCGGTGAGGAACCTGTGGGGCGCGGGAGGGGGGTTCATGGGGACGCGGCACCTCGCTGTGCGACCGGGGTGGGAGGTCGGGGAGAGCGAGGCCACCGTCATCACCGCGATGACGTGCGGCGACTGGCTGACTTTCGCTGGGCGGAGCCAATCGCGTGTGACGCCCGGTAGTCAAGTGAACAACGCAATCGATGTACTGCTGTGACGGCCTGATCCTGACCTGCGCACACGTGTCAACGGCCATGGCGGGTCCGGTCCGGCGCATCTGGACCGTTCCACCCCGCTCGCCGGGTCGATTTCCGGCCGTCCCCGGCACCGGTCCGCCGTTCCCGTTCTCTGGCCGGATCCCGCCCCGGAGGGCGGCAACCTCCCTGCGTCCGGCGGCGACTGCTCGGCTGACGGCCCCTCCCCCCACACGGAACGGAAGCGACGCATGAGCGAGAACCGCGGCAAGGCCCGCCATCGCAGAAGGAGCACCGCCCTCGTGGCCGGTGTCCCCCTGACCTTGATCGCCGCCGGAACCATGGCCTACGGCACGGTCTTCGGAGTGTTCGGCGAGGACGCGCAGCCCCGGGCCGCGGCGGCGGCACCCGCCTGGGCCACCGCGACCGCCGACGGCTTCGCCTCGGTGGACGCGCTGGGCCAGAACGGCACCTACGGCGGCCGGAACGGCAAGACGGTCACCGTCAGGACCCTGGCCGACCTGGAGAAGTACGCGACCGCCGCCGAGCCGTACGTCATCGTCGTGGCGGCGACGATCGACATGAACCCGGTGGGCAGGGAGATCAAGGTCGCCTCCGACAAGACGATCGTCGGCTCGGGCACCTCGGGCCACATCGTGGGCGGCGGTTTCTTCCTCGGTTCGGGCGTCCACAACGTCATCATCCGCAACCTGACGATCCGTGACTCCTACCAGGGCACCTGGAACGACAAGGACCACGACTTCGACGCGATCCAGATGGACGGCGCCCACCACGTCTGGATCGACCACAACGATCTGCGGCACATGGCGGACGGCCTCATCGACAGCCGCAAGGACACGACCTACGTCACGGTGTCGTGGAACAAGCTGAGCCGGAACAACAAGACCTTCGGCATCGGCTGGACCACGAACACCACCGCCGACCTGACGATCCACCACAACTGGTTCCGCGAGACCGAACAGCGCAACCCGTCCACCGACAACGTGGCCCACGCACATCTGTACAACAACTTCCTGGAGGACGTGTCCGGCACGGACATCGCCTCCTCGTACGGCAACTACGCGCGCGGCAACACGAAGATGGTTCTGGAGAACAGCTACTTCCAGGGCGTGAGGAACCCCGTCACCAAGGACGCGACGGCCACCCTGGTCCAGCGCGGCAACGTCTTTTCCGGCACCTCCGGCCGCAACGAGAGCGGCGGCACCGCCTTCGACCCGAAGACGTACTACAGCTACACACTCGACAAGGCCGCCGACGTACCGGCGCTGCTCAAGTCCGGTGCGGGCCCGCGGAGTTCCCTCGGCACGACGGGCACGGCCAAGGCCGCCACGGCCACCACCCTCACCGTCGCCAAGGACGGCAGCGGCCAGTTCGCCAGCGTGCAGAAGGCCGTCGACGCGGTGCCCGCGAACAACGCCTCCCGGGTGGTGATCTCGGTCAAGCCGGGCACCTACCGGGAACTGGTCAAGGTCCCCTCCGACAAGCCGCACGTCACCATCCAGGGCTCGGGCGGCAGCCGCAAGGACACCACCATCGTCTACAACAACGCGGCGGGGACGTCCAAACCGGGTGGCGGCACCTACGGCACCGGCGGCAGCGCCACCGTCGCCGTGGAGGCGGACGACTTCCAGGCCCGCAACCTGACCCTCTCCAACGACTTCGACGAGGCCGCCAACCACTCCCTCAAGGACCACCAGGCGGTCGCGCTGCGCACGGCGGCCGACAAGGTGCTCCTCGACAACGTCATCGTGACCGGTGACCAGGACACCCTGCTGCTCGACACCGCGTCGAAGGACAGGCTGGGCCGCGTCTACGTGGTGAACTCCTACGTCATCGGCAACGTCGACTTCATCTTCGGCAGGGCCACGGCCGTCGTCGACAGGTCGGTCATCACCCTGAAGAAGCGCTGGAACGGCACCTCCGCCGGCTACGTCACCGCACCGAGCACCGCCGCCAACCGCAAGGGCTTCCTGATCACCAACTCCACCGTCAACGGTGACGTGTCCGACCGGAGCTTCCACCTCGGCCGCCCCTGGCACGCGGGCGGTGACGCCTCGCTCGACCCCCAGACCACGGTCCGCAACACCAGCCTCAGCGCCGCGATCCGGACCGCGCCGTGGACCGACATGAGCGGCTTCTCCTGGAAGGACGACCGTTTCGCCGAGTACAGGAACACCGGGCCGGGATCGGGCGGTCCGAGCACCGACCGTCCGCACCTGAGCGACGCCCAGGCGTCCGACCAGGAGGTCTCGGACTGGCTGGCGGGCTGGACACCGGGCGCCTGAACACCGGGACGGGGCCGGCGCACGCAACGTCCTCGCAACCTGCCGAGGCGTTCACTGCGGCCATGGATGTCGTCCCGCGCGTAGAGCTGACCCCCGCGGCCGCCGATCTCGTACGGCGGCTGCGGGCGGCCCACGGCCCGTTGATGTTCCACCAGTCGGGCGGCTGCTGCGACGGCAGCGCCCCCATGTGCTACCCGGACGGCGAGTTCCGGACGGGGGACTCGGACGTCCTCCTCGCGGAACTGACCGTGGACGGGGTCGACGAGGCGGTCGGGTTCTGGATGTCCCGCAGCCAGTACGAGGTGTGGAGCCACACCCGGCTGATCGTCGACGTCGTACCGGGCCGGGGCGGCGGCTTCTCCCTGGAGGCACCCGAAGGGGTGCGTTTTCTCACCCGTTCCCGCGTCGTCGGAGCCGAGGCACCGCCCGGCCGGTAGTCGTCTGGTGCACTTCCCCTGAGTCCTGGGACGGTTGACGAGACATCAGGGGGCGCCGTGACGCGTCGTGCTGGACGGCTGCGAAGGGTACTGACGGTTCTCTCGGCGTGGAGTGTGCTGGCCGGCGCGGCCCTGGTGGGCGCGGCACCGGCCACCGCCGCGCCCCGGGCCGTCGCCGTCGCGCCGGGCGTCGAGTACAGCCACTTCGACATCAGGGGTGCCCAGGGCGTCACCCACGCCCATCTGTTGAGCGTCGACCTGCGGAACCGGCAGGTGGGCGTCGGGTTGCTGTACCCGGGGAAGGTGGCAGCGCGGGCGACCGTGTCCCGGCTGGCCACCTCGGCGGGCGCCGTGGCCGGGGTCAACGGTGACTTCTTCAACAACACCGAGACCCAGCACCCGGGCGTCGCGGCCACCGGGGCGCCGGTCGGCCCGGCGATCGCCGCCGGACACGCGCTCAAGGCCGCCGTACCGAGGGGCCAGCGCTTCGGTCCGGCCCTGCCGCCCGGGACGAGCACCAGGGACGTGCTCGGCGTCACGACCGACGGCACGGCCCGCCTGGACAGCATCGCCCTCGACGGTTCCGTCACCACCGCCGACGGCGACCTCCCGCTGCGAGGCCTCAACCAGTACGCCCTGCCGGTGGGTTCCGTCGGGGCGTTCACCTCGGACTGGGGCAGCGTCTCCCGGATGCGGGCCGTCTGCGGCACGGACACCGACCGGGCGGCGCCGTGCAGCACCGACACCCACGAGGTACTGGTCGAGGACGGCCGGGTGGTCGGCTCGGCCGGCACCCCCGGCAGCGGCGCCATCGCGGAGGGCTCGACGGTCCTCCTCGGACGCGAGGCGGGCGCCCGGCGGCTGCGCAAGCTCTCCCCCGGCGACACGGTGGACGTCCAGCACGTCCTGGTCTCCTCGACCGGAACGCCGTACGCCTTCGCGCTGGGCGGCTACCCGGTCCTGCGGGGCGGCGGGCCGCTGCCCGGCCTCGACGACACCACCTCGGCGGTACGCACCGCCGCCGGTGTCGCCGACGGCGGCCACCGTCTGCTGCTCCTGGCCCTGGACGGCGCCGCCGCCTACCGCACGGGGCTGACCATCGCCGAAGTCGCCTCCGCCATGCGCGGCCTGGGCTCCACCGACGCGTTCAGCCTCGACGGCGGCGGCTCCTCCACGCTGGTGGCCCGCGCTCCCGGCGCGACCACCGTCACGGTGCGCAACCACCCGGCGGACGGCACGGAACGGGCCGTCCCGAACGGGATCGGCATCTTCACGAAAGCCTGACGAGGCGCCCCGGGTCCCCGACGGTCCCGCGCCCCCGAGTTGTCAGGCGTCCCCGCTCACGGCTCCAGGCTGCTCACGATCTCCGCCGTGGCCGTCAACCCATTGTGAATCGTCGGCGCCAGACTCGTACCGGCCATCGAGAACCCCAGCAGCACGCACACCACCGCGTGCGACATCTTCAACGCACCGTTGCGCAGGAAGACCACCGTCAGAATCACGAGCAGCACCACCACAGAGATGGAAATGGCCATCGTCAACCTCCTCCGCCACGCCCACTTCACGGCATTCGGCCGCAAGTGTGACGCAACGGGGTATTCGTCCGGGCGGCTGACGTGTCCGCCGAACGAGTGGTCTGCACCGACCCACGAGCCTCCAGAAACGCTGCGAGCCCCGCGAGGTCGTCCGTGTTGAGGTGGTCGACGTCCGCCGCGACCAGTTCACCCCACACCGCGTCCCGGGCCGGGCCCGCCAGATCGGGTGTCGCCCAGAACCGGACCCGCTGTCCCCGCCCGTGGGCCGCCGCGACGATCCGGCGCAGCTTCGCGCGTTCGGCCTCGGGGAACGGACCGACGCCCTGCCAGGTGAAGTCGAGCGTCCAGTTGTCGGAGATCAGCGGGACGAACGAGGCGGGCGCGGGCGCCGGGTCGACGAGGTCGGCGAGCCGTCCGTCGTAGAAGGCGTGCCGCACGGACTGCGCCTGCATGGGCGCCCGGGCGGCCCGGTCGCCGGAGACCACCGCCGTCACCGCCCCCGGGTACACCCGACCGTGGGCGTAGGTCGTGAACAGGTGCCGGTGGCACCGCAGTTGCCGTCGAGTGCGAGGTACGTGGACGCGCCCTCGGTCTTGATGTCGATGAGCAGCTGCAGCGGCTCGCGGTGGCCCCGGTACACCGAGCCGTGGTGGGCGCGCACCCGGGCGGCGAGCGGTTCGAGGTAGAGGGATGCGAGGGTGCGGGCGGGATCGAGGCCGGCCGGGTCGTGGGCGACGAGGAGGTGGCCGTCCACGAGGAAGATGTCGGCCTCGACACTGCCGAAGCGGTGGTCGAGGGCGTCGAGGAGGGGGCGCGGGTGCTCGTAGTCGTTGTGGGCGTGGGCCCGCCACAACGGGCGCGGGCGGTGCGGGCGTTCGCCGGCCGACGCGCTCGTGGCGGGCAGGGCGACCGCACCCGCGAGGGCGGCGCCGAGGGTGGTGAGGGCTCTGCGACGGGTGGTGAGGGCCATGTGCTGCCTCCCGGGTGGGGCCGGTAGGGACCCTGCGAGTATGCGAGCCGGAAGGGGTGTACGAGCAGTGGCGTACCGGGAGTTGGCCTGACCGCCCTGGTTCGTTCATCGGCGCCGCCGCGCGCCCGACGAAAAGCCCGCCCCTGGCGGGACGGGCTTTCCCTGGCCTTCTCGGACGGTCGTCAGGGGGCCTGGAGGTCGACCAGTTCGGCCAGCGCGGTCCGGTGGGTGCCCGCCGTGCCGTACGCGATCGAGTCGGCCTTGGCCCGCTTCAGGTACAGATGGACCGGGTGCTCCCAGGTCATGCCGATCCCGCCGTGCAACTGCAGCGCCTCCTCGGCGGCGTGGACGGCCACGGGCGCGGCGAAGGCCTGGGCGACGGCCACCGCGAGGTCGGCGTCGTCGCTGCCGGCGGCGAGCCGGTCGGCCGCGTTGCGGGCTGCCGCCCGCAGGTTGACGACCTCCAGCCAGAGCTGTGCGAGCCGGTGCTTGAGCGCCTGGAAACCGCCGACCGGCCGGTTGAACTGCTTGCGCTCCTTGAGGTAGCGGACCGTCTCGGTCAAGGTCCACTCGGCGAGGCCGAGTTGCTCGGAGGCAAGCAGTCCGGCCCCGGCGCGCAGGGCCCGGCGCACGGCCGGCTCGGCGTCGCCGAGGAGCCGGCCCGGCGCCCCGTCGAGCGTCACCTTCGCCAGCGGCCGGGTCAGGTCCAGCGACACCTGCGGGGTGACGGTCACGGCGGCGGCGTCCACCGCGTACAGGCCGCCGTCGTCGGCGGGCACCAGCAGCACATCGGCGACGGCCGCGTCGGCGATGCCGGTCAACTCCCCGTGCAGGGCGCCGCCTTCGTACCGTACGACCTGGTAGGCGCTGCCCGCGGCCACGCTCAGCGAGACCGCCAGGGCGCCGATCGCGGTCGCGGACGCCAACTGGGTGAGGAGGTCGTCGGCCCCGCACTCCAGCAGGGCCTCGGTGGCGACGACCGCGCTGGTCAGATACGGGACCGGCGCGACCGCACGGCCCAGCTCCTCCAGCACGACCGCCGCTTCGCGGTGCGTGGCACCCTGCCCGTCCAGTTCCTCCGGCACGAGCAGTCCCGCGAGGCCCATCCCTCCGGCGAGGGCCTTCCAGGCGGCGATGTCGTGTGGGGCGTCGGACTCGGCCCGTGCGATCACGCCCGCGGCGTCGCAGTGGTCGGTCAGCAGGTCGCGGACGGCCGCGCGGAGGGCTTCCTCCTCCTCCGTGTACAGGAGGTCGGGCTGTGTTCCCTGTGCTGTCATCGGGCCAGGTCCTTCCACGCGACGTCCTTGTCGGTGCGCGGCTCGCCGGGCAGGCCCAGGACGCGCTCGGCGACGATGTTCAGCAGGACCTCGGTGGTCCCGCCCTCGATGCTGTTGCCCTTGGAGCGCAGGTAGCGGTACCCGGCGTCGCGGCCGACGAAGTCGACCAGTTCGGGGCGCCGCATGGTCCAGTCGTCGTACAACAGCCCTTCCTCGCCCCGGAGTTCGACCTCCAGGCCGCTGATCTCCTGGTTGAGGCGGGCGAAGGCGAGCTTCATGCCGGCGCCCTCGGGGCCGGGCTGTCCGGCGACGAGTTGCTGGCGCAGCCGCTCGGCGGTGAGCCGCGCGGCCTCGGCCTCGACCCAGAGCTTCAGCAGCCGCTGGTGGAGGTCGTGGGTGCGCAGTTCGGGACGTTCGCGCCAGGTCCTGGCGACCGGGCCGATCATGCCGCCCTCGCGGGGCAGCCGCATGCCGCCGATCGCGACCCGCTCGTTGTTGAGGGTGGTCTGGGCGACCTTCCAGCCGTCGCCGATCCCGCCGAGGCGACGGGAGTCGGGGATGCGGACGCCGGTGATGAACACCTCGTTGAACTCGGCCTCGCCGGTGACCTGGCGCAGCGGCCGGACCTCGATGCCCGGGTCGGTCATGTCGCAGAGGAAGTAGGTGATCCCCCGGTGCTTGGGCACGTCCGGGTCGGTGCGGGCGATGAGGATGGCCCAGCGGGCGACGTGCGCGCTGGACGTCCACACCTTCTGGCCGTCGACGACCCAGTCGCCGTCACCCTCCCGGACGGCCCGGGTGCCGAGCGCGGCGAGGTCGGAGCCGGCGCCGGGCTCGCTGAAGAGCTGGCACCAGACCTCCTCACCCGTCCACAGCGGCCGCAGGAAGCGCCGCTTCTGCTCCTCCGTGCCGTAGGCGAGGATCGTCGGCGCGGCCATGCCGAGGCCGATGCCGATGCGGCGCGGGTCGTTGTCGGGGGCGTCCTCCGCCGCCAGGTCGGCGTCGACGACAGCCTGGAGGGAACGCGGGGCGCCTAGGCCGCCGAGGCCCTCGGGGTAGTGCACCCAGGCGAGCCCGGCGTCGAAGCGGGCGCGCAGGAACTCCAGACGGTCGGTGGTGGCGGGCGGGTACCCGGCGAGCAACTCGGCCGTGCGGCGCCTGAGGTCGGCTGCGTCGGTCATGCGGCGGCTCCGTTCTCCGGCGCGGGTACGACGACGACCCGGCCCGTGGTGACGCCGTCCGCGACACGCTGCACGGCGGCCGCGGCGCCGTCCAGCGGCGCGCGCTCGCTCACCAGCGGCCTGACGACGCCCCGGGCCGCCAGCTCGGTGAGCTGCTCGTGGCAGTGCTGGACCAGCTTCGGGTTCTTGGTGTTGTACAGGCCCCAGTGCAGGCCGAGGATCGAGTAGTTCTTGACGAGGGCGTGGTTGAGGCCGGGGCTCGGGATCGTCCCGCCGGCGAAGCCGACGACCACGATGCGTCCCTCGAAGGCGACGACCTTGGTCGACTGCGTGTAGGCGTCGCCGCCCACGGGGTCGTAGATCACGTCCGCGCCCCGGCCTCCGGTGGCCTCCTTCACGGCGGAGACGACGTCCTCGCTCCGCCGGTCCACCACCACGTCACAACCCAGCTCCCGGGCCACGACGGCCTTGTCGGCGCCGCCCACGACGCCGATGACCGTCGCGCCCGCCGCCTTGCCGAGCTGCACGGCCGCGCTGCCGACCCCTCCGGCGGCAGCGTGGACGAGCAGGGTCTCCCCCGCTTCGAGGCGGGCCCGGCGGTGCAGTCCGAACCAGCCCGTCTGGTAGCCGATGTGCAGGGCCGACGCCTCGGCGTCGTCCAGCGCCTCGGGCGCGGGGAGCAGGGCGGCGGCGTCGGCGACCGCGTACTCGGCGAAACCGCCGTAGGGCAGCACCGGATTGGCGATGACCCTGCGGCCGTCCTCGGTCTCCCCGCAGATCTCCACGCCGGGCGTGAACGGCAGCGGCGGCCTGACCTGGTAGTGCCCGCGGCACATCAGGGCATCGGGGAAGTTGACGTTCGCGGCGCGCACCTTCAGCAGGACCTGGCCGTCACCGGGCGTGGGCCGCTCCACGTCCTGGAGGCGCATCACCTCGCCCGGCTCGCCGTTCTCGTGCACTTGCCATGCCTGCATGCGATGCCTCCACGGACTGCCTCGGACGTCCTCGTCGGACCGGGGTCGACTGTCGCATGCATACTAAGCGGTCGCTTGTCCTCCCGGGAACCGCTCCGGAGGAGTCGCGTACGTCACGAACGCGCGGGCCTCGCCCGTACGTGCATCCGCTCGCCCTGCGGCCCGAACAGGCTGAGGAACTCCACCGGTCCCTCCCCCGTCGAGCCGAACCAGTGCGGCACGCGGGTGTCGAACTCGGCGGCCTCCCCGGCGACCATCACCACATCATGTTCGCCGAGCACGACCCGCAGTTTCCCGGACATCACATACAGCCACTCGTACCCCTCGTGCGTGCGCGGCTCCGGCTCCTGACTCGACCTGGGGATGAGCACCTTGAAGGCCTGGAGGCCGCCCGGCTGCCGGGTCAGGGGCCAGTACGTCCGCCCGTGCCGCTGGATCGGCTTCGAGCGCACCCGGGGGTCACCGACCGGCGGCTCCCCGATCAGCTCGTCCAGCGGTACCTGGTGGGCCCGCGCGATCGGCAGCAACAGCTCCAGGCTGGGCTTGCGCAGCCCCGACTCCAGCCGCGACAGCGTGCTCACCGAGATGCCGGTCGCCTCCGACAGCCCGGCGAGCGTCGCCTCCCGCTCCTTCCGGATCCGCCGCAGCCGGGGCCCCACCCCGGCGAGAACCTCGTCCGTCCCGCCCGCATCCGCACTCGTGTCGCTCATCCCGCTATTGCAGTTTCGGCAAAGGCGTTTGTCAATGCGGCGATTCGGGGCGACCGTCGTCGTGGAGGTGGTCACCATGACCGAGCAGCAGTACGAAGTGATCGTCATCGGCGGCGGCGCGGCGGGACTCTCCGCCGCCCTGGTCCTCGGCCGGGCCCGGCGGCGCACCCTGGTCGTCGACGCGGGCGAGCCGCGCAACGCGCCCGCCGCGCACATGCAGGGCTTTCTGACACGGGACGGGATGCCGCCCGCGGAGTTCCTGGCCGTGGGCCGCGAGGAGATCGCCCGCTACGGCGTCGAACCGGTCCGGGGCCGGGCGGTGGACGTGACCCGCGACGACGACGGAGAGACCTTCACCGTCTCCCTCGCGGACGGCCGGTCCGCGCGCGCCCGCCGCCTGGTCGTCGCCACCGGGCTGAAGGACGAACTGCCGGCCGTCCCCGGCGTCGCCGAACGCTTCGGCCGGGACGTCCTGCACTGCCCCTACTGCCACGGCTGGGAGGTCCGCGACCGGCCCTTCGGCGTTCTCGCCACCAGCCCGACGAGCGTCCACCAGGCCCTGATGGTCTCCCAGTGGTCCAAGGACGTGACCCTGTTCCTGCACGAGACCCCCGAGAGCGACCTCTCCGACGACGACCTGCGCCGCCTCGCGGCAGCCGGGGTGCCGGTGGTCCCGGGAGCGGTGGCGGGCCTGGTCGTGGAGGACGACCGGCTCACCGGCGTCAGGCTCGCCGACGGCACGGCCCACGCCCGCTCGGTGCTCTTCACCGCGCCCCGGCCGGTCCCGCGGACCGGCCTGCTGGAGAAGCTGGGCGCCGACCTGCACGAGACCCCCTTCGGCGCCTACCCGGTGATCGACCCGACCGGCCTGACCACGGTCCCCGGCGTCTGGGCCGTCGGCAACGCGATGGGCTTCTCCGAACAGGTCGTCAACGCGGCCTCCTCGGGCTACCGAGCCGGCGCGACGATCAACGGAGACCTCCTGATGGCCGACCTGGACGCGGCGACGCAAGGACAGAGCCCCCGGCAAGGACACGGCCCTCGGTAGGACCCGCGCCCGAGCGGCACTACAGCTGCGTGCTCCAGGGCCGTGAGCGAAGCCTGCCCCGGCAGGCACGGGGATCGGCCCCCAGGGCCGTCCAGGGGCGCGGGGAACCGCGCGACGAGCCACGACGCCCCGCACCCGCACCCACTCCGCCCGACGCCCCCGCACCTACTCCGCCCGAAGCAGCCGCACCCCCACCCGCACCCGCCGAAGACTCGCACCCACACCCCAATAGGCGCCCGGCGGAACTCCGTAGGACCATGGCCGCATGCTCTTCGCCCGGCTCGCCCGCGTGTCGCAAGAGATCGCCGCCACCTCGGCCCGGTCCCGCAAGACCACGCTGCTCGCCGACCTCTTCCGGGACGCCGAGGAGGAGGACGTACCGATCGTCATCCCGTATCTCGCGGGCCGCCTGCCCCAGGGCCGCCTGGGCATCGGCTGGAAGGTCCTCGACCAGCGGATCCCACCGGCCGGCACCGCGACCCTCACCGTCCGCGAGGTCGACGCCCGCCTGACGGCGATCGGGGCCGTCACCGGTCCGGGTTCGCAGACCGAACGCAGACGCCTGGTGGGCGCGCTGCTCGCGGCGGCCACCGAGGACGAACAGCGGTACCTCGTCGGCCTGCTCACCGGCGAGGTCCGCCAGGGCGCCCTGGACGCGCTGGCGGTGGAGGGCCTCGCCGGGGCCACAGGGGCGCCCGCCGCCGACGTACGGCGGGCGGTGATGCTCGCCGGCTCGCTGCAGACCGTGGCGCGGGCGCTGCTCGCCGAGGGTCCGCGGGCACTCGAAGGGTTCCGGCTCACCGTCGGGCGCCCCGTCCTGCCGATGCTCGCCCACAGCGCCCCCTCCGTCGCCGAGGCCGTGGCGAAGCTGGGCGTGTGCGCGGTCGAGGAGAAGCTGGACGGCATCCGCGTCCAGCTCCACCGCGACGGGGGCGACGTACGCCTGTACACCCGCACCCTGGACGACATCACCGACCGCCTGCCCGAACTCACCTCCGCCGCGCTGGCGTTGCGGGGCGAACGGTTCATCCTGGACGGCGAGGTGATCGCGTTCGACGGGAACGGGCGGCCCCGCTCCTTCCAGGAGACGGCGGGCCGGGTCGGTTCACGGCTGGACGTCGCGACGGCGGCCCGCCAGGTGCCCGTCTCGCCGGTCTTCTTCGACGCGCTGTCCGTGGACGGCCAGGATCTCCTGGACCTCCCCTTCACCGAGCGCCACGCCGTGCTCGCCCGGCTCGTCCCGGAGCCCATGCGGGTCCGCCGCACGCTCGTGACCGGTCCCGACGACCTGCCCGAGGCGGAACGCTTCCTCACCGACACCCTGGAACGCGGCCACGAGGGTGTCGTGCTGAAGGCCCTGGAGGCCCCCTACAGCGCGGGCCGGCGCGGGGCGTCCTGGCTGAAGGTCAAGCCGGTGCACACCCTCGATCTGGTGGTCCTGGCCGCCGAGTGGGGCCACGGCCGCCGCACGGGCAGGCTCTCCAACCTCCACCTCGGCGCCCGCACCGCCGACGGCTCCTTCGCCATGCTCGGCAAGACCTTCAAGGGCATGACCGACGCGCTGCTGGCCTGGCAGACCGAACGGCTGACGGAGCTGGCCGTTCAGGAGCACCGCTGGGGCGTGACCGTGCGCCCCGAACTCGTCGTCGAGATCGCCTACGACGGACTGCAGCGCTCCACCCGCTACCCGGCCGGCGTCACCCTCCGATTCGCCCGCGTGATCCGCTACCGCGACGACAAGACCCCGGGGGAAGCCGATACGGTCGAGGCCCTGCTCGCCGCACACCCCGAGGTGACGCGTTGACCACACCCAAGCGCAGCGCCGGCCTGCTGCTGCACCGCCGCACCGAGCACGGCATCGAGGTCCTGCTCGGCCATATGGGCGGCCCGTACTTCGCGCACAAGGACGCGGGCGCGTGGAGCGTGCCCAAGGGCGAGTACGAACCGGACGAGCCGGCCTGGGACGCCGCCCGCCGGGAGTTCCAGGAGGAGCTGGGGCTGGCGCCGCCCGAGGGGGAGGCCGTGCCGCTGGGCGAGGTGCGGCAGACCAACGGCAAGATCGTCACGGTCTGGGCGATCGAGGCGGACCTCGACCCCGCGACCGTCGTGCCGGGCACCTTCCGCATGGAGTGGCCGCCGAGGTCCGGCCATGTCCAGGAGTTCCCGGAGCTGGACCGCGTGGAGTGGCTCACCGTCGAACGGGCCCGGGCCGTGCTGGTCCCGGCACAGGCGGAGTTTCTCGACCGTCTCGCGGAGCACTCGGACTGAGTCCGCGTTGCGGCGTGCGCCGTCGCGCGGGAAGGTCGAAGGACAGCCCACGCAGGAGGTCAGACATGCCCATCGCCACGGTCAACCCGGCGAACGGCGAGACGCTTCGGACCTACGACGCCCTCGGCGAGGAGGAGATCGAACACCGCCTCGCCACCGCCGACACCACGTTCCGTACGTACCGGACGACGTCCTTCGCGGAACGGGCCCGGCTGATGCGCCGGGCCGCCGACCTCCTCGACGCGGACGCCGAGGACGTCGCGCGGGTGATGACCACCGAGATGGGCAAGCCCGTCAAGCAGGCCCGCGCGGAGGCCGCCAAGTGCGCGAAGGCGATGCGCTGGTACGCCGACCACGCCGAGGTGCTGCTCACGGACGTGGAGCCGTCCGACGCGGACGTGAAGGACTCGGGCGCGTCCCGTGTCCTGGTCCGCTGCCGGCCGCTCGGCCCGGTGCTCGCCGTGATGCCGTGGAACTTCCCGCTCTGGCAGGTGATCCGCTTCGCCGCGCCCGCCCTGATGGCCGGCAACGTGGGCCTGCTCAAGCACGCCTCGAACGTCCCCCAGACCGCCCTCTACCTGGAGGATCTGTTCCGCCGGGCGGGCTTCCCGGAGGGCTGCTTCCAGACGCTGCTCGTCGGCTCGGGCGCCGTCGAGGACATCCTGCGCGACCCGCGGGTGAAGGCCGCCACCCTCACCGGCAGCGAGCCCGCCGGCCGGGCCGTCGCCTCGGTCGCCGGCGACGAGGTCAAGAAGACGGTCCTGGAACTGGGCGGCAGCGACCCGTACGTGGTGATGCCGTCCGCCGACGTGGCCAAGGCGGCGGAGATCGCGGTGACGGCGCGGGTGCAGAACACGGGCCAGTCGTGCATCGCGGCCAAGCGGTTCATCGTGCACGCCGATGTGTACGACGCGTTCGCCGAGCGGTTCGTCGAGGCGATGAGGGCGCTGAAGGTCGGGAACCCGCTGGACGAGGACACCGACGTGGGCCCGCTCGCCAGCGAGCGGGGCCTTGAGGACCTTCAGGAGCTGGTCGACGAGGCCGTGGAGAGCGGCGCCACCGTCCTGTGCGGCGCCGAACGCCCCTACGGGCCCGGCTGGTTCTACCCGCCGACCGTCCTCGCCGACATCACCCCCGAGATGCGCGTCCACCGGGAGGAGACCTTCGGCCCGGTCGCCACGCTGTACCGGGTCGCCGATCTCGACGAAGCGGTCGCGATCGCCAACGACACACCCTTCGGACTCAGCTCCAACGTGTGGACGCAGGACCCCGCCGAGGTGGAGCGGTTCGTCCGGGACCTCGACGCGGGCGCGGTCTACGTCAACGGGATGACCGCCTCCCACCCGGCGTTCCCGTTCGGCGGTGTCAAGCGCTCCGGCTACGGGCGTGAGCTGTCCGGACACGGAATCCGGGAGTTCTGCAACATCACCACCGTGTGGCACGGGGCGTGAGCGTTCCGCGGCTACCA
This sequence comes from Streptomyces sp. NPDC041108, assembly GCF_055592645.1. Classification (NCBI taxonomy): domain Bacteria; kingdom Bacillati; phylum Actinomycetota; class Actinomycetes; order Kitasatosporales; family Streptomycetaceae; genus Streptomyces; species Streptomyces sp. NPDC041108. The sequence continues at coordinate 93,685 of NZ_JBVIYK010000013.1, forward strand.
TCCCCATTGTGAACCGCGAAGTGACTCTGCCTCTGATCGTCGACGACCGCGGGACCTTGCAGGTGTCCGCGGCCGAAGTGAGCAAGCTGCTGCGGACGGTGGGCGGCCGGTGGCTGCACCTGGTCGAGGCGGGTGAGGAACTCGACGAGGACACGGTCGCGGCGCTGACGATCGAGCTGGCGAAGCTGGCGGACCGCATCGATGTGGCGTGCATCGCGCACAGCAGCGGGGCCGCGTCCGACTGAGGGCCGGGGCCCTCGCCCTGAAGGGGCGCGACCTCAGGGCCGCGCCAGAGTGGTCCAGAACATCGACTCGTAGCTCTGGAGCAGTCGGCCGTAGCCGTTGGCCGCCTCCTCGTCGATGCGGTCGGCGTCCAGCCCGGCCTGTACCGCCGCCCTCGCCCTCTCCTCCAGTTCCGGTGCGGGCTCGGCGAAGAAGTCGAAGAAGGCGCGGGCCTCGTCGGTGAAGCCGTAGTGGTCGCGGAGGGCCTTCGAGATCGTGGCGCAATAGCCGCCCCAGGAAGCGAAGTTGGCGCTCAGTGCGAGCACCGTGTCGGCCGGCGCCGCGCCCAGGGCGAGCCGGGCGACGTACGACGGGTAGGCCTGGCAGCCCGGCAGCGGCTCGTACGCCGCGTCCCGACCCGCCTCCACCCCGCACGCCTCGGCGAACGCCCCGAGCCGCTGCGCCGCCGTCGCCTCCCCCTCCACGAGCATCTCGAAGAAGGGGGCGCTGTCCGGCTCCTCGGCCGCCGACCGCTCGGCCAGATGGCGGAAGGACCGCAGGTCGGCGGCGATGACGAGCCGCTGCTCCAGCGCGAGCGCGGCGAGGGTGCCGACGCCGGCCGCGCCGGAGGCGATCAGGGGCAGCAGGGGGTTGGCGTCGGGGTCAGGGGCGAGTTCCGCGGCGGTGAGCCTCAGCAGCTGTACGGCCGTCCCCGTCATCACGTGCTCCCGTCGCCTCGTCGGTGTCGCCGCTCTCTTCTCGACTCTCCCACGACAGCAGCGCCCCGTCAGGGGCGCGGGGCCGTGTCGATGTGCGGCTCCGCCGCGCGGGCGCGGGCAACCACGACGCTCCCGCACCCCGAATCGCACGACACCCCCTCGGCGCTACCGGATCGGCATCCCCGACAAGGTCCGAGCGATCACCAGCCGCTGCACCTCGCTCGTACCCTCGAAGATGGTGTAGATGGCCGCATCCCGGTGCATCCGCTCGACCGGGTACTCCCGGGTGTAGCCGTTGCCGCCCAGGATCTGGATCGCCTGCGCCGTCACCTTCTTCGCCGTCTCGCTCGCGAACAGCTTCGACTGCGACCCCTCGGCCGCTGTGAACGGCCTGCCGTTGACCGCCATCCAGGACGCCCGCCACACCAGCAGCCGCGCCGCGTCCACGGACGTCCGCATGTCCGCGAGCTGGAAGGCGACGCCCTGGTTGTCGATGATCGGCCGGCCGAACTGCTCACGGGTCTTGGCGTAGTCGAGGGCGACCTCGTACGCGGCGCGGGCGGTGCCCACCGCCATGGCGCCCACGGCCGGACGGGACGCCTCGAACGTGGCCATCGCCGCGTTCTTCACCCGCTCCCCGCCGGCCTTGGCCCGCTCGCGGGCCCGCGCCAGGCGCTCGTCGAGCTTCTCCTTGCCGCCGAGGAGGCAGGAGCCGGGAACGCGTACGTTCTCCAGGACGACCTCGGCGGTGTGGGAGGCGCGGATGCCGTGCTTCTTGAACTTCTGGCCCTGCGAGAGACCGGGTGTGTTCGGCGGGACGATGAAGGACGCGTGTCCCTTGGAGCCGAGGTCCGCGTCGACCACGGCGACGACGACGTGGACGTTGGCGATGCCGCCGTTGGTCGCCCAGGTCTTGGTGCCGTTGAGGACCCACTCGTCCTTGGCCTCGTCGTACACGGCACGGGTGCGCATGGACGCCACGTCGGATCCCGCGTCGGGCTCGGAGGAGCAGAACGCGGCGACCTTGACATCGTTGGCGTCACCGTACATCTGGGGGATCCAGGTGCCGATCTGCTCCTCGGTGCCGTTGGCGAGGACGCCCACGGCGGCGAGGCCGGTGCCGACGATGGACAGGGCGATGCCCGCGTCTCCCCAGAACAGCTCCTCCATGGCCATGGGGATGCCGAGGCCGGTGGGGTCGAAGTACTGCTGGGCGTAGAAGTCGAGGGAGTAGATGCCGACCTTGGCGGCCTCCTGGATCACCGGCCAGGGGGTTTCCTCGCGCTCGTCCCACTCGGCGGCCGCGGGGCGGATCACATCGGCGGCGAACCCGTGGAGCCAGTCGCGGACCTCTCGCTGTTCCTCGTTGAGTTCCATGGTGAACTCGGCCATGACGCGCCTCCAGCATTGCACTAAGATGTTACCTGCGGTAACTGGAGTCTGTTACCGGTCGGTAGGAAAAGTCAACTCCCGCGTCGGGGTCGGTAGCCCGTTCGATCGGGTCGTGCCAATCAGTGTTAGTTTGCGCAGGGCGTCACCGTCATCAGCATGTGGGGGAGTAACTCATGGACACCACGCAGCGGACCGACCAGGAGCGGTCCGCCGACCGCCGTCGGCGCGAGCTGCTGGAGGCCGCGGACAGGGTGGTGCTCCGCGACGGCCCAGGAGCGTCGATGAACGCCATCGCCGCCGAGGCCGGGATCACGAAGCCGATCCTCTACCGCCACTTCGGCGACAAGGGCGGACTCTACGCCGCTCTCGCCCAGCGCCACACCGACGCCCTCCTCGACTCCCTGCGGGCCGCGCTGGACGCCCCCGCGGAGCGACGGGAGCGCGTCGAGGCGACCCTCGACACCTATCTGACGGCCATCGAGGCCCGTCCGCAGGTGTACCGCTTCCTCATGCACCCCGCCGAGACCGCGCAGCCGGGCGACCAGCCCGGTGACCAGGGCTTCGACGTCGGCAAGCACTCCGCCCCGCTCCTGCGCCGCATGGGCGAGGAACTCGGCAAGGTCATAGAGGACCGCCTCGACCTCGGCCCCGACAGCCACCGCCTCGCCCGCGTCTGGGGCCACGGCATCGTCGGCATGATGCACGCGGCGGGAGACTGGTGGCTCGGCGAACGTCCCTGCACGCGGGCGGAGTTGGTCCGCAGCCTCGCCGACCTGCTGTGGGGCCGCCTGGCGGCCGCGGGCGACAAGGTCGGCGGTCCGGGTTTCTAGAGGCCCTTCCCGGCGTGGCCGCGGTGGGCGCACCCCTTCAAGGGCCCGGGGAACCGGGCGGCCGGCCCCGGCGAACCCGCGCTCGCCGATGCGCTCACCGCCCCCACGACGCCCGGGCGGCCTTGCGCAGCACCCGGGAACGCCGCCACCCCGACAGCCGGTCCACGTACACCCGGCCCTCGAGATGGTCGCACTCGTGCTGCAGACACCGTGCGAAGAACCCGCTCCCCCACACCCGCACCCGGTCCCCGTCCACCGTGAACCCCTCCACCGCGGCCTCGTCGTACCGCTCCACACCCGCCTCCAGACCGGGCAGGGACAGACAGCCCTCGGGCCCTCGCAGTACGATCCCCTCGGTCGAGACGAGCCGGGGATTCACGACATGACCCAGATGCCGTACGTCCTCGTCGTCCGGACAGTCGTATACGAACACCCGAAGCGCCCGGCCCACCTGGTTCGCGGCGAGACCCACACCCCGTGCGTCGTACATCGTCGCGAACATATCCTCCACAAGGCGCTCCAGTTCGGGCCCGAACTCCGTCACCTCTTCACAGGGCGCCTGCAGTACGGGGTCCCCGAGCAGTGACATGGGGAGAACGCGCCCTCGGGCGCCGGGAATCGAGCCGCTTCGCATGGTCGCAAGGGTACGTTCGGACCCGATATCGCCGGTCCGGACGGTGCTCACGGCCCGGTCGAGATTCGGGCGCGTGAGTGGATCTCGATAGGCTTCGGTCCACACGTTGCCGGGACAGGGCGCGGCGCTGTACGCAAGGAGGATCGAGAACTGATGGCAGGCAACTCGGACCCGCTCACGCCGCGGGCCAAGCTGGCCGTGACGGCGGGCAAAGCGGTCGCGGCGGCATCGCGTGCCGCTGGGCGCGGTAGCGGATCTGTGATCGGCGGCCGGGTGGCACTGAAACTCGACCCCGACCTCCTCGCCCGGCTCGCGCAGAGCCTGGACGTCGTCCTGGTCTCGGCCACCAACGGCAAGACCACCACGACCCGGCTGATCGCCGAGGCACTGCGGGCCGCGGGCCCGGTCGTCTCGAACGCGCTCGGCGCCAACATGCCCGCGGGCATCACCTCGGCCCTCGCCGGGAACTCGGACGCGAAGTTCGCGGTCATCGAGGTCGACGAGAAGTACCTGGCCGGTGTGGCGCGGGACACCGACCCCAAGTGCATCGCGCTGCTCAACCTCTCCCGCGACCAGCTCGACCGCGCCGCCGAGACCCGCATGATGGCGGAGGCGTGGCGGGAGGGCCTGGCCGGCACCAAGGCCGTGGTCGTGGCCAACTGCGACGACCCGCTGATCGTGTGGGCGGCCTCGTCGTCCCCGAACGTGATCTGGGTCGCGGTCGGCCAGATGTGGAAGGACGACGCCTGGTCCTGCCCGTCCTGCGGCGGTGTGATGCAGCGGCCCGGCGACGACTGGTTCTGCGGCGAGTGCGGTTTCCGCCGTCCGACGCCGAGCTGGGCGCTCTCCGGCGATCACGTCCTGGACCCGCACGGCTCGGCCTGGCCGATCCACCTGCAGCTCCCGGGCCGCGCCAACAAGGCCAACGCGGCCTCCTCGGCCGCCACGGCCGCCGTCTTCGGTGTGCCCCCGCAGGTCGCCCTGGAGCGCATGTACCAGGTCCAGGCGGTCGCCGGACGGTACGACGTGGTGCAGTTCATGCAGCGCGATCTGCGGCTGCTGCTCGCCAAGAACCCGGCGGGCTGGCTGGAGACGTTCTCGCTGATCGACCCGCCGCCGTCGCCGGTGATCCTTTCGGTGAACGCGCGCGGCGCCGACGGCACCGACACCTCCTGGCTGTGGGACGTCGACTACACCCGGCTGACCGGCCACCCGATCTTCGTGCTCGGTGACCGCAAGCTCGACCTGGCGGTACGGCTGGAGGTCGCGAACCAGCACTTCCAGGTGTGCGACACCCTCGACCAGGCGGTGCAGATGTGCCCGCCCGGACGGATCGAGGTCATCGCGAACTACACCGCGTTCCAGGACCTGCGCCGCCGCGTGGGCAACTGAGCACGCTACGACGAACGACGCCACGACTCCGAGGGGCACCGACTTTATGAGCGACAACAGTCTGCGGGTCGTCTGGGTCTACCCGGACCTGCTCAGCACCTACGGCGACCAGGGCAACGTCCTCGTCGTCGAGCGCCGGGCGCGGCAGCGCGGCCTGGACGTGGCCCGGCTGGACGTGCGCAGCGACCAGCCGATCCCGACCTCCGGCGACATCTACCTGATCGGGGGCGGCGAGGACCGTCCGCAGCGGCTCGCCGCCGAGCGGCTGCGCCGGGACCGCCATCTGTACCAGGCCATCGACAACGGCGCGATCGTCTTCGCGGTCTGCGCCGGCTACCAGATCCTCGGTCACGAGTTCGTCAACGATCTCGGTCAGCGCGAGCCGGGCCTCGGTCTGCTCGACGTGACCACGACCCGCGGCGAGGGCGAGCGGTGCGTCGGCGACGTCCTCGCGGACATCGACCCGCGCCTCGGCCTGCCCCAGCTGACCGGGTTCGAGAACCACCAGGGCGTCACCCACCTCGGCCCCACCGCCCGCCCGTTCGCCAACGTGCGGCTCGGCAGGGGCAACGGCACGGGCGACGGCACGGAGGGCGCGTACAACGACACCGTGTTCGGCACGTACATGCACGGGCCGGTGCTGGCGCGGAACCCGCAGATCGCGGACCTGCTGCTGAAGCTGGCGCTGGACGTGAACGCGCTGCCGCCGACCGACGACCGCTGGTTCGAGGCGCTGCGCGACGAGCGCATCTCCTCGGCCCAGCAGCAGCCCGCCTAGCACGTCACGGCAGGGTGCCGAGGCGCCTGAGAAACGGTTCCTCAGTGCCCGTACGAAAGCCCGTCCGACAGTGCCCCCGCTCATGTGTGAAAGCCCGTCTGACCAGGGCTCCGCTCACCTGTGCGGGGGCGTCCAGCAGGCGGACGCCCGCTACGGCCGGGGCCCCCGCCGCCGGTAGGGTGGCGGGGATTCCGGCCGGACAGCGTGGTCCGGTTCCCGGCCCACGTCGAGAAGGTATTCGGGCTATGCGCATTGGTGTCCTCACGTCCGGCGGTGACTGTCCCGGACTGAACGCCGTCATCCGGTCCGTCGTGCACCGCGCCGTCGTCGACCACGGCGACGAGGTCATCGGCTTCCGGGACGGCTGGAAAGGTCTGCTGGAGTGCGACTACCTCAAGCTCGACCTGGACGCGGTGGCCGGCATCCTGGCCCGCGGCGGCACGATCCTCGGTTCCTCCCGGGTCCAGCCCTCGCATCTGCGGGACGGTGTGGCGCGGGCGAAGAGCCATGTCGAGGAACTCGGTCTCGACGCGATCATTCCCATCGGCGGTGAGGGCACGCTCAAGGCGGCCCGGCTGATGTCGGACAGCGGTCTGCCCGTCGTGGGGGTGCCGAAGACCATCGACAACGACATCGCGGTCACGGACGTCACCTTCGGCTTCGACACGGCCGTCGGTGTCGCCACGGAGGCGCTGGACCGGCTGAAGACCACCGCAGAGTCCCACCAGCGGGTCCTGGTCGTGGAGGTCATGGGCCGCCACACCGGCTGGATCGCGCTCCACTCCGGCATGGCGGCCGGCGCGCACGCCATCGTCGTCCCCGAACGGCCCTTCGACATCGAGGAGTTGACCACGAAGGTCGCCGAGCGGTTCTCGGCGGGCAAGCGGTTCGCGATCGTCGTCGCGGCGGAGGGCGCCAAGCCGAGGGCCGGGTCCATGGACTTCGACGAGGGCGGCAAGGACATCTACGGGCACGAGCGCTTCGCCGGGATCGCGCGGCAGCTCTCGGTCGAGCTGGAGCAGCGCCTCGGCAAGGAGGCGCGGCCGGTGATCCTCGGACATGTGCAGCGGGGCGGCACACCGACCGCGTACGACCGGGTGCTGGCGACGCGGTTCGGCTGGCACGCGGTGGAGGCCGTGCACCGGGGCGAGTTCGGGAACATGACCGCGCTGCGGGGCACCGACATCGTGATGGTGCCGCTCGCGGAGGCCGTGGAGACGCTGAAGACGGTGCCGGACGAGCGGTACGCCGAGGCGGAGTGCGTGCTCTAGCGTGCCGATGAGGGCTCAGCGGTGAGGTCCGCCCCCGGTCGTGATCGCGACCGGGGGCGGTTCTACTCTGGGGGGCGGACAGAACGCACAACCCCCCACGAAGCAGGAGCCGGCGGATGGACCACAGCGGGCACGGTACGGGGCTCTTGCCCTTCACCCTGGGGCGGGGACTCGCGTGGTCGGCCGACCCGTTCTTCCTCGTCGCCTGCCTGGCGGGCCTTGCCCTGTACGGCTGGGGCGTCGTGCGGCTGGTGCGGCGCGGGGACAAGTGGCCGGTGGGGCGGACCGTCGCGTTCGTCGCGGGCGTGCTACTGGTGATGCTGGTGACGTGCACCGGGCTCAACGACTACGGCATGGTCATGTTCAGCGTGCACATGGTCCAGCACATGGTCGTCAGCATGGTGGCGCCGATCATGCTGCTGCTCGGGGCGCCGGTCACCCTGGCCCTGCGGGCGCTGCCGGTGGCGGGCAGGGGCCGCAAGGGGCCGCGTGAGCTGCTGCTGATGTTCCTGCACAGCTGGTACATGAAGATCGTCACGCACCCGGCGTTCACGATCCCGATGTTCATCGCGAGCCTCTACGGGCTGTACTTCACCCCGCTCTTCGACTTCCTGATGGGGTCGACACCCGGACACATCGTGATGATGACCCACTTCCTCCTGGTGGGCCTGTTCTTCTTCTGGCCGATCATGGGCGTGGACCCGGGCCCGCACCGGCCGGGCTATCTGATGCGCATGCTGGAACTGTTCGCCGGCATGCCGTTCCACGCGTTCTTCGGTATCGCGCTGATGATGGCGTCCGCCCCGATGGTGAAGACGTACGAGAACCCGCCCGCTTCTCTCGGCATCGACGCTCTCACCGACCAGAACGCGGCCGGCGGCATCGCCTGGGCGTTCAGCGAGATCCCCTCGGTGCTCGTGCTGCTCGCGCTGCTGTTCCAGTGGTACGGCTCCGAGCAGCGGCAGGCCCGGCGCGCGGACCGCGCGGCCGACCGTGACGGCGACAAGGAACTGGAGGCGTACAACGCCTATCTCGCCTCACTCGACGCACGCGGTCGCTGAGCCGCAATCCCCTTCGGGGCCCCCTTTCTTTGTTCGACCCCGGGACCGCGCTTCTCCCCAATTCCCCTTGACCAAAAGGCTTTTGCTTTCAGTAGCATGATGCGTGCGCCCCGCTTCCACCCTGCGGGGCGACAGGGGAAACCGCCGGGGGGAGCGGCCATGACCATTCACGTGTGCCCACGAACACATTTACGAAAGGCCGGGAAATCGACTGCCCGGAGGATCGCCGTCCTGCTGTGCGGCGCGATACTCCTCAGCGGGTGCGGTGACTCGGCCCCGTCGCTGCTCGCGGTGAAGGCGGTGGCCGCGGGGGTCGCATCCCTCGCCCCCTTCTTCGACGAGGGCGAACAGCTAGGCCGGGACGAGCCCCGGCTGACGCCCCTGAAGCCGCACAGCGGGCTGCAGCAGGGAAACGCGCCCGGTCTGTACGGAGGCACGCAGAAGCCCAAGGTCTGCGACGTGCGCAAGCTGGAGGATTTCCTCACCGCCCCCGAGAACAAGAAAAAGGCTCAGGAATGGGCCCGCGTCACCGGGGTGAAAGTCGACGGCATCGGGCGTTATCTCGACGCGCTCACCCCCGTTCTCCTGCGCCACGACACCCTCGTGAAGAACCACGACTACAAGAAGGGCAAGGCCGTTCCCTTCGATGCGCTCCTGGAAGCCGGTATCGCGGTTCTGGTCGACGACCAGGGGCTGCCCGCCGTGAAGTGCAGCTGCGGAAATCCGCTGCGCGCGTTCGGCGCGGACCCCGGACGCATCGACGTGGAGTTCCCGGGCGACAAGAAGTGGGAGGGCTACGACGCGTCCGCCCTGGTCGTCGTCGAACCCGCCCCCGAGCAGCTGAAGGAGATCAAGCTCGTCGATGTCGAGGACCCGGGCCGGGGCATCAGCCGGGCGGTCGGCACCACGGGAGAGTCCGACAGGACGTTCGACGCGCGGGCGCGGCAGGCCGTACCGAAGGTGCGGGGGATGACGTTCGGCGAGGCGAGCGCGGCCATGGCGGACCGGGGCCTGGCGGTGACGGTCGCCGGGGACGAGCTGCCGCCGGGCGACGCGCCGGTGACGGGGTCCAGTCCCGGGCCGGGCACCGAGCTGGAGTTCGGCGCCGCGGTGGCACTGCGGGTGGAGCTGCCGGACGGGACGCCGGAGGAGAGCACCGGGGACTCGGGGCCCGAGCCGGGCTCCTCGGGACCGGGTTCGGGTTCGACATCCGGATCGGAATCGGAATCGGGATCGGGATCGGGATCGGGATCGGGATCGGGATCGGGATCGGGATCGGGATCGGGATCGGGATCGGGATCGGGATCCACGAGGCTCGGGCCGAGCGAGCCGTCGGGGACGGGCGGCTCGTCGACCGACGGGGCTCCGTCGGAGAGCGGGTCGACGCCGACGGACGGGAACACTCCGCCGGTGGGCGGGGGATCCTCCCCGCCGGACAGCGGACCGTCGGACGGTGGGACGACGTCAGGCACTGGCCCCTCGGGCCAAGGACCGTCGGGCACCGGGCCGTCGGACGGTGGGCCGTCGGGCGGCGGGTCGGAGGGCGGCGGGTCGGTGCCCACCGAGTCGGTCGCTCCCCCGTCGACGGGCGGCACGTCGCTGGTGCCGTCGCCGTCCAAGTCCTCCGAGGAGCCGGCACGGGAGCCCGATCCCACGCCGAGCCCGTCCGTTGCCTCCTCGGCGTCCGGCCTGTCCACGTCGAGCAGAACGCCGGCCGCTCCCGGGCCCGAGGCCCCGACGGACCCGCCGGGAGAACCGAGGTGTCCGGGCCTTCCCGTCGAGGACCCGGCCCAACTGCCCGTACGGATCTGAACCCCGGGGAGTGACCGATGCAGTCAGAAGCACCGCAGTCGGGGGTCGGCCGGGTCATCGCGGACCGGTATCGCCTGCTGCACCGGCTGGGCAGCGGCGGCATGGGCCAGGTCTGGCTGGCGCACGACCGCCGGCTGGACTGCGAGGTGGCGCTCAAGGAGGTCGTGTTCGGCAGTCCCGACGAGGCCGAGCGGGAGCGCACGGCCCGAGTGGCCCGCGCCCGCGCCGAGGCCCGGCACGCCGCCGGGCTGCGCGCCCACCCGAACGTGGTCACCGTGCACGACGTCCTGGAACACGACGCGCTGCCGTGGATCGTCATGGAGTACGTCCCGGGCGCCCTCGACCTCAAGGCGCTCGTCGACCGGCACGGCGCCCTCGCGCCCGCCGAGTGCGCCCGGATCGGCCTGGCCGTGCTGGACGCGCTGACCGCCGGACACGAGCGCGGCATCATGCACCGGGACGTCAAGCCGGCCAACATCCTGCTCGCCCCGGACCGCACCGGATCGCCGTACGCGCGCGTCCTGCTCACCGACTACGGCATCTCCGTCCAGCCCGACACCCAGGAGACCCGGCACACCGGGTCGCACGTCCTGGTCGGGACCGCCGGGTACCTCGCGCCCGAGCGGGCGCAGGGCGGGCCGCCGACCGCCGCGTCCGACCTGTTCTCACTGGGGTGCACGCTCTACCGAGCCGTCGAGGGGTACGGGCCCTTCGACCGCGCCTCCGACATCGCGGCGCTGACCGCCCTCGTCCTGGACGAGCCGCGTCCCATGCTGCGGGCCGGTGCGCTGGAGGCGGTGCTGACCGCCATGCTCGCCAAGGATCCCGCGCACCGGATCACCGCAGCGGAGGCCGAGGCCGCGCTCTCCGCGATCGTCACGCCCCAGGCCAGTCCCCGCACCGGGCCCGTCCTCGGCCCGCGACCGCGGTGGGCGCACGCGCCCGCACCGGCCGCACCGCAGGAGGTTCCCGCCGTGCCCCACGTCGCGCCCGAGACACCGTGGCGCGCGCCGTCGGGCGGGTCCGGCGGGCAGGACGTCTGGTCCCCGGCGGAGCACCGGTCCTCCGGAGGCCAGGGGCCCGTCCCTCCTCCACGGGCCACCGGCGACGGTGCCGGTGCCGGCGGGCGGGCGCACCGGCACCGCTTCCGGGCCCTTCTCGCGGGACTGGCCACCGCCCTCGGGCTGGCCCTGGTGGTCGGCGGGGCGTGGCAGGCCGCGGAGAACCTGAGGGAGCTGCCGGGTGCGCTGGGCGGCAGCGCCGACACCCTGAGCACCGAGCTGCCGTACGGGCGGGCCGTAGGGCTCGTGGAGCCGCTGAGGGACGGCGACTGCGTGGACGTCACCTGGGCCGGTACGCCCTTCGAGGACGCCGCCCGGCTGCGCGTGGTGCCCGCGTGCGCGGGGCGCGCGATGGACGGACAGGTGATGGCCTCCTACGAGGCGTCGTCCGCCGAGGACGCCAGGACGGGCGGCGCCGCCCGGTGCGAGCAGCTCACGGTGGAGGCCCGCGAGAAACTCGTGGACGTCCGCACCTTCGCCGTCCTGCCCACCGCCGACGGTTTCGACGCCGCCGGGCACCGGGTCGCCTGTCTGCTGCTGGGCGAGCGCAGGCCGGTCTACGGGCCGATCGGCGCGTACCGGACGGTGGGTGACACGGTGCTGGTGGACGTGGCCACCCTGCAGAAGCAGGACTGTCTCGACCCGATCTCCAGCAACCGGATCAGGCTGGTCTCCTGCCACGACCGCCACCGCCAGAAGGTTCTCGGCTTCTACGAGATGAGCCCCGGGACCACCTACGACAAAGCGCAGGACCAGGCCCTCGCCGCCTGTGTGCGGAACCTGCCGCCACGGCAGTACGGCCATGAGCCCGGAATCACCGCTTCCGGCTTCTGGATCAGCGAGGACGGCTGGAAAAAGGGCGCGCATTTTGTCGTCTGCACTGTCATTTCCGGTAGTGGGGGCACCATGGAGGGAGAAGAAGCCTGACGAAGGGTGTTGCGATGCCCGGTTCGACGAAGACCATGGGGGTGCTCACCGTCGGTGGGCTGGTCGCGGTGACGGCCTACTCGGTGGCGCTCGGCAGCAATGGCTGGCTGTGGTTCGGATGGGTCTTCCTGGGCCTGCTGACGCTGGGGATGGTGGCGTCGCGCACCTGAGACTCGCACCCGTGCCCCTCAGGCTCAGGGGATTCCCCCGTCCGGGTGTACGCCCGGCTGGAATTTGGGCAGCCGGGCGGTGATCTTCATGCCCGCGCCGACCGCGGTCTCGATGACGAGGCCGTGGTCGTCGCCGTAGACCTGACGCAGCCGCTCGTCGACATTGCTGAGGCCGATGCCGCCCGAGGGGCTGGTCTCGCCGGCCAGGATGCGGCGCAGCACCTCCGGCTCCATGCCGACGCCGTCGTCCTCGATGACGACGAGTGCCTCGGCGCCCGCGTCCTGGGCGGTGATGCTGATGTGGCTCTTGCCCGCGGCAGCCACCGTCCTGCCCTCCAGGCCGTGCTTCACCGCGTTCTCCACGAGGGGCTGGAGACAGAGGAAGGGCAGGGTGACCGGCAGGACCTCGGGGGCTATCTGGAGCGTGACCGAGAGCCGCTCGCCGAAGCGGGCCCGGACCAGCGCCAGGTAGTGGTCGATGGCGTGGAGCTCCTCGGCGAGGGTGGTGAAGTCGCCGTGCCTGCGGAACGAGTAGCGGGTGAAGTCGGCGAACTCCAGGAGGAGTTCACGGGCGCGCTCGGGGTCGGTGCGGACGAACGACGCGATCACCGCGAGCGAGTTGAAGATGAAGTGCGGGGAGATCTGGGCGCGCAGGGCCTTGATCTCGGCCTCTATCAGGCGGGTGCGGGACTGGTCGAGGTCGGCCAGTTCGAGCTGGACGGAGACCCAGCGGGCCACTTCGCCGGCCGCTCGGACGAGCACGGCGGACTCGCGGGGCGCGCAGGCGACGAGTGCCCCGTGGACACGGTCGTCGACCGTGAGGGGGGCGACGACCGCCCAGCGCACCGGGCAGTCGAGGATGTCGCAGGTCAGCGGGAACGCCTCGCCCCGGCCGGTCTCCAGGGGGCCCGCCAGTCTGCCCATGATGTCGGCACGATGGTGCTCGGCCACGCCCTCCCAGACGAGGACGGACTCGTGGTCGGTGAGGCAGAGCGCGTCCGTGCCGAGCAGGGTGCGCAGCCGCTTGGCGGATCTTCGGGCGGTCTCCTCGGTGAGGCCGGCCCGCAGCGGGGGCGCCGCGAGGGTGGCGGTGTGCAGGGTCTGGAACGTGGCGTGCTCGACGGGCGTGCCGAGTCCGCCGAGGCTGTTGCGCGGACGGGCCGTACGGCGGCCGAGCCAGAACCCGGCGGCGAGCACGGGAAGCAGGGCCACGCAGAACCCCGCGAGGAACCCGGTCACTTCAGCGCTCATCGCTCACCTCCTGCATGTGGTACACCGCTCACCGCCCGTGGGTTCCCTTCCGTCGCTCCCCGACCCCGGGCAGCCGCTCCCGGCCTTCTCGCCCCCGGGCAGGCGTTCCCGGCCCTCCCTGCCCCGGGGCCGGCCCTCCGAGGGCCCCTGTCCCTCCCTGCCGTCAGCGGCGCCACAGTTCGATCTCCTTGGTAGCCGCCCGGGTCCGGCCGCCGACGAGTTCCTCCGGGAGGTGGAAGCGCGCCAGGATCGCCGGGGTCTCCGCCGGGATCCTGCCGGGGGTGGCCAGGGACACCAGGACCATCGTGAGGAAGCCGAGCGGGACGGACCAGAGGGCGGGCCAGGCCAGCAGGGCGTGGAGGGTGCCGGTGCCGGGGTATCCGGCCATGGTCGCGGCGACCGCGAGGAGCGCCGCGCCGCCGCCGACGAGCATGCCCGCGGCGGCCCCCGGCGGGGTCAGACGCCGCCACCAGATGCCGAGGACGAGCAGCGGGCAGAAGGAGGAGGCCGACACCGCGAAGGCGAGGCCGACCGCGTCGGCGACGGGCAGTCCGCCGACCAGGCCGCTCGCCGCGAGCGGCACGGCCATGGCGAGGACCGTGCCGAGCCGGAAGTGCCGGACGCCGCGTGCGGGCAGGACGTCCTGGGTGAGCACTCCGGCGACCGCCATGGTCAGGCCCGAGGCGGTGGACAGGAACGCGGCGAACGCGCCGCCCGCGACCAGTGCCCCCAGGAGATCGCCGCCGAGGCCGCCGATCATGCGGTCGGGGAGGAGGAGGACGGCCGCGTCGGCGTCTCCGGTGAGGGTGAGGTCGGGGGCGTAGAGCCGGCCGAGGGCCCCGTAGACCGGGGGCAGGAGGTAGAAGAAGCCGATCATGGCGAGGACGACGACCGTGGTGCGGCGGGCGGCGACGCCGTGCGGGCTGGTGTAGAAGCGGACGACGACATGGGGCAGGCCCATGGTGCCGAGGAAGGTGGCGAGGATCAGCCCGTAGGTGGCGTACAGGGGACGCTCCTCGCGGCCGGCGGCGAGGGAGGTGGACATGCCGCCGTTGGTGCCGCGGTCGGCGACGGGGACGGTGTCGCCCTTGCTGAAGGTCAGCCGGGTGCCCCGGTCGATGCGGTGGGTGCCGGTGGCCAGGTCCACACGCCGGTCGTCGTGGCGGCGGCCGTCGATCGTGCCGGAGACGGTGACGGTGAGCGGGCCGGCGAGCTTCAGGTCGAGGGTCTCGTCGACACGGACGACACGCTGTTCGCGGAATTCGGCGGGCTCGTCGAAGGCGTGCCGCGGGGCGCCGTCGGCCTGCCAGGCGAGGACGAGGAAGAGCGCGGGGACGAGCAGGGCGGTGAGTTTCAGCCAGTACTGGAAGGCCTGGACGAAGGTGATGCTGCGCATGCCGCCGGCGGCGACGGTGGCGGAGACGACGACGGCGACGATGACGCCGCCGAGCCACGCGGGCGCGTCGGTGAGGACGCTGAGCGTGAGTCCGGCGCCCTGGAGTTGGGGCAGCAGGTAGAGCCAGCCCACGCCGACGACGAAGGCCCCCGCGAGCCGTCGTACCGTTTTGGAGGCGAGCCGGGCCTCGGCGAAGTCCGGCAGCGTGTAGGCGCCGGAGCGGCGCAGCGGGGCGGCGACGAACAGCAGCAGGACGAGGTAGCCGGCGGTGTAGCCGACCGGGTACCAGAGCATGTCGGGGCCCTGGACGAGGACGAGGCCGGCGATGCCGAGGAAGGAGGCTGCGGAGAGGTACTCGCCGCTGATCGCGGCCGCGTTGAGCCGGGGGCCGACGGTGCGGGAGGCGACGTAGAAGTCCGAGGTGGTGCGGGAGATCCGCAGGCCGAAGGCGCCGACGAAGACGGTCGCCACGACGACGAGGGCGACCGCGGGGACGGCGTAGTTCTCGTTCATGCCTTGCTTCCGGTCTCCTCGTTCACGGGTTCACTGCTTGCGTCGCCCCGGCTTCCATTGCGATCCTCGGCGCGGCCGTGGGCTGTCCTCAGCGGTCCTCGACGAGCCGGACGAGGTCCTGTTCGTTGCGTTCGGCGCGGCGTACGTGCCAGAGGGCGAGGAGGACCAGCGGCGGGTAGACGCCGAAGCCGAGCAGGGCCCATTCCAGGCCCGCGCCGTCCGGCATCGCGGCGAAGACCAGGGGCAGCGGGGCGACCAGCAGGACGAGGACCGCGAACACGGCGAGGGCGGCGCGGAGTTGGCTGCGCATGAGGGAGCGGACGTAGGTGTGGCCGAGGGTGGTCTGTTCGTCGATCTCGGTGCGGGGGCGGTGGTGGCCCGAGCCGCGCCGGGTGCGGCGGGGCACTCCGGTGACGACGACACGGCGTTCGGCGGGGTCGTGGGGCATGGCCGCTCCTCAGCCCGTGGTCCGGCGCATCAGCAGATCGCGCAGCTCGCGTGCGTGGCGGCGGCTGACCTGGAGTTCCACGGCGCCGACGAGGACGCTCACCGTGCCCGCGTCCAGGCGGAGTTCGCCGACGTGCCGCAGGGCGACGAGATGGCGGCGGTGGATGCGGACGAACCCGCGTGCGCGCCAGCGCTCTTCGAGGGTGGACAGGGGGATGCGGACGAGGTGGCTGCCCTGGGGGGTGTGGAGCCGGGCGTAGTCGCCCTGGGCCTCCACGTGCGTGATGTCGGCGACCGCGACGAAGCGGGTGACACCGCCGAGTTCGACGGGTATCTCGTCGGGATCGGGTTCGTGGACGGGGATCGGCGGGGCCGTGGCGGTCGCCGTGTCCCGGAGCTGGGCGGCCCGGCGTATCGCCTCGGCGAGGCGTTCCCGGCGGACGGGCTTGAGGACGTAGTCGACGGCCTTGAGGTCGAAGGCCTGGACGGCGAAGCCCTCGTGCGCGGTGACGAAGACGACGAGCGGGGGCCGGGCGAATCCGGTGAGGAGACGGGCGAGGTCGAGTCCGTCGAGGCCGGCCATGTGGATGTCGAGGAAGACGACGTCGATCGCCTCCGGCCCCTGGGGCCCGGACTCCAGGGCACGGTTGATCCTCCGCAGTGCCTCGGTGGCGTCGCTCGCTCCCTCGGCGCTGCCGACCCGTGGATCCGCGTTCAGCAGGTACAGCAGCTCCTCCAGGGAGGGTTTCTCGTCATCGACGGCGAGCGCGCGCAGCATGAACGTGGAGTGTAGGAGTAATTCGTACGCCTGCACACGGGCGCGCGCCGAGCCCGTCACAGCGGGGGCCGCCGGCCCCCTCCCTGGATACAGTGCCCGCATGAGCAGCAAGTCCGCGGCGTTCGACGAACTCGACCGCAAGATCATCACGGCGTTGATGGCGAACGCGAGGACCAGCTTCGCCGAGATCGGCTCGGCCATCGGCCTTTCGGCCACCGCGGTGAAGCGGCGGGTGGACCGGCTGCGCGAGACCGGGGTGATCACCGGGTTCACGGCGACCGTGCAGCCGGCGGCGCTCGGCTGGCGCACGGAGGCGTACGTGGAGGTGTACTGCGAGGGCGCGGCGCCGCCCCGGCGGCTCGCGGAGGTCGTGCGCAACCATCCGGAGATCACGGCGGCGATGACGGTGACCGGTGGCGCGGACGCGCTGCTGCACGTCCGGGCGATAGACGTGGAGCACTTCGAGGAGGTGCTGGAGCGGATCCGCACCGAACCCTTCATCCGGAAGACGATCAGTTACATGGTGCTGTCGCACCTGCTGCCGGAGGCTCCGGAGGCCGGGGCCACCCAGGACGCAGCGAACGTGCGCTGAGCCGGATCGACACGCAGCATTACTGCGCGAACACGCAACGTTCGTTTCTTGTCGTGCGCCTGGCTCGATTCCTACCGTGGAATCATCCCCGTCGACACCGTCAGGAAGCGGAGAAACCCTCTGTGCCCGACAGCCGTGTGCCGCGCCTTCGGCGCTTTCTCGTCTGCGAACCCAGACACTTCGCCGTGCAGTACTCGATCAATCCCTGGATGCATCCGGACACCCCCGTGGACGTCGATCTGGCCCAGGACCAGTGGCGGAAGCTGATCCACGCCTACCGCACCCTCGGCCACACCGTGGACACCGTGGAGCCGGTGGCGGCGCTGCCCGACATGGTGTTCGCGGCCAACTGCGCGCTCGTCCTCGGCGGCCGGGTCCTCGGCTCGCTGTTCCACGCGCCCGAGCGGCGCCCCGAGTCCACCGCGTACGACGCCTGGTTCGAGAGCGCCGGGTACGACGTGCTGCGCTCCGAGTCGGTGTGCGAGGGAGAGGGCGACCTGGTGCCGACCGGCCGCTATCTGCTCGCCGGGACCGGCTTCCGCACCACGCGTGAGGCCCATCGCCAGGCGCAGGAGTTCTTCGGCGTCCCGGTGATCAGTCTTCAGCTCGTGGACCCGCGTTTCTACCATCTGGACACCGCGCTGTTCGTCCTCGACGACGGGAGCGACGGCTCGGCGGGGAACATCGCCTACTACCCGGAGGCGTTCTCCCCCGGCAGCCGTGCCGTCCTCGCCCGGCTCTACCCGGACGCGGTGATCGCGACCCGCGAGGACGCCATGGCGTTCGGCCTGAACTCGGTCTCCGACGGCCGCCACGTCTTCATCTCGCCCCGCGCCAAGGAACTCTCCGACCAGCTCACCCGGCTGGGCTATGTTCCCGTCCCCGTCGACCTGTCGGAGTTCCAGAAGGCCGGCGGCGGCATCAAGTGCGTCACGCAGGAGATCCGCCCGTGACCCAGGAGACCCGCCGCCCGGTTCGTGCGATCCGCCCCGTGACCGATGGAGGTCCGCTCATGACCGCTCCCGCCCCCACGCGCTCGTCGGCCGACCTCATCCGCGCCGAGGAGCCCGTCCTCGCGCACAACTACCACCCGCTGCCCGTGGTCGTGGCCCGTGCCGAGGGCACCTGGGTGGAGGACGTCGAGGGCCGCCGCTATCTGGACATGCTGGCCGGCTACTCCGCCCTCAACTTCGGCCACCGCCACCCGGCGCTGATCGACGCCGCGCACCGCCAGCTCGACACACTCACCCTCACCTCACGGGCCTTCCACAACGACCGGCTCGCCGGGTTCGCCGCGTCCCTGGCCGAGCTGACCGGCCTGGACATGGTGCTGCCGATGAACACCGGCGCCGAGGCCGTGGAGAGCGCGATCAAGGTGGCCCGCAAGTGGGCGTACGAGGTGAAGGGCGTCCCCGCCGACCGGGCCACGATCGTCGTCGCCGCGGACAACTTCCACGGCCGTACGACGACCATCGTCAGCTTCTCCACCGACCCGGTGGCCCGCGACGGCTTCGGGCCCTTCACCCCCGGTTTCCGTGTGGTCCCGTACAACGACCTCGCCGCGCTCAAGGCGGCGATCGACGAGACCACGGCCGCGGTGCTGATCGAGCCCATCCAGGGCGAGGCGGGCGTGCTCATCCCGGACGACGGCTATCTGCGCGGGGTCCGCGAGCTGACCCGCCGCACCGGCTGTCTGTTCGTCGCGGACGAGATCCAGTCGGGCCTCGGCCGCACCGGCCGTACGCTCGCCGTCGAGCACGAGGACGTCCTGCCCGACGCCGTACTGCTCGGCAAGGCGCTCGGCGGCGGCATCGTGCCCGTGTCGGCGGTGGTGGCCCGCCGGGAGGTGCTGTCGGTGCTGCGTCCGGGCGAGCACGGCTCGACGTTCGGCGGCAACCCGCTCGCGGCGGCGGTCGGCTCGGCGGTCGTCGAGCTGCTGCGCACCGGGGAGTTCCAGCACCGGGCCGCCGAGCTGGGCGGGGTCCTGCGGGAAGGGCTCACGGAACTGGTCGGCCGGGGCGTGGTCGGCTTCCGGGCACGCGGACTGTGGGCGGGCGTCGACGTCGACCCCGCGATCGGCACGGGCCGCGAGATCAGCCACCGCCTCATGGCGGCGGGGATCCTCGTCAAGGACACCCACGGCTCGACCATCCGCCTGGCCCCGCCCCTGACCATCACCGCCGCGGAACTCCGTTCCGCGCTGGGGACGTTGGGGGAGGTCCTGGAGGCGGGTTCCTGACGGACGGCCCGGAGGGCGGCTCCTGGGAGACCGCCTCCGGCCCCGCACCCCGGACAGGGGCGCGGGGAACGATGCGGGCGGCCAAGCCCGGGGTGCACGGCCGGGAGTGAACGGCCGGGGCGGGCCCGGCCCCGGGTGGCCCGGGGACCCTCCCGGGCCCGGACCGACGAGGGGGCAGGGGCGCCGGGGCACCCGCACGGCGCAGGAAGGCCGCCGTCGGGTTGCCGTCGAGGGCCGGGCGTGCAAGCTGGGGAGAGCCCCTTCGCTGCCCGGGAGGACACAGGTCATGGCGACGGTCCGTAGGAACGACGGTGAGCCGCAGACTCTCGAGGTGTTCGAGATCGACCTCGACGAAGGGGACTGGGAGGCGTTGCGCCCCGACCCGGAGCGGTTCTTCCGGGAGCTGCTGGAGCCCGGCTACAAGGTCAACGGCATCTGCGTCGACACCCGGAACCTCGGGCGTCTGGCGCGTGGCGAACTGGCGTCGGCGAGTTTCGTCCGGCTCGTGCACATCAGTGGTGGCCCGTTCGACTCGTACTACGTCTGGCCCGAGCACCAGATGTGAGGCGCCGGGACACCGCGTTCCGGCCGGGATCGGGCGGTGCGGTGGGCCGCAGCAGGAACAGGGCGATGTCGTCGGTGTGCCGGCCGGTGGGGCGGGTGTGGCGGACCAGACTGTCCACGAGCCGGTGCAGCGGGAGGTCGCCGGCCCGGCCGAGGTGATGGGCGAGGTCCGCGATGGTCCGGCTCATGTCGGTGCCGGGGTCCTCCACAAGGCCGTCCGTGTAGAGGGCGAGCAGTGTCTGCGGAGCCAGGGGCAGCGTGGTGAGCGGGTAGACGGGGGTGCCGACGCCGATGCCGAGCAGGGGGCCGGGGCGGATGTCGACCGGATGGCTCCGCTTGTCGGGGTGGCGCACCAGCGGCGGTGGATGTCCGGCACTGGCGAGGGTGACCTGGCTGCGGCCGAGGTCGAGGTGGGCGTAGAGGCAGGAGACGAAGCGGCTGGCGTTGAGGTCGGCCAGGTCGCGGTCGGTACGGGCCAGGACCTGGTCGGGTGCGGCTCCGGCGGTGGCGTGGGAGTGGACGGCCATGCGGACCTGGCCCATTAGGGCGGCCGCCGTGATGTCGTGGCCCTGCACGTCTCCGATGACCGCCGCGGCCGTGGTGTCGGTGAGGCGGATGAGGTCGTAGAAGTCACCGCCGATGTCCATGCCGTGGCTGGCGGGCAGGTAGCGGGCGGCGACATCGAGCCCGGCCACGGTGGGCAGGGCGTGGGGCAGCAGGGTCTGCTGGAGGGCGTGCGCGAGATTGTGCTTGGCGTCGTAGAGGCGTGCGCGGTCCAGGGCCTGGGCGATGAGCCCGGCGAGGGGCGTGAGGATCGAGCGCTCGCCGGCGGTGAAGGAGTGCGGCTCGTTGTAGGCGAGGAGGAGGCAGCCGATGGGGTGCCCGGAGCTGAGCAGCGGCAGGAAGGCCCACGCGTGCTTGTCGGTGATCTGCGGGGCTCTGGGATAGAAGCGGGACAGTTCGCCCCGGTCGGCGAAGAACGAGGAGGCGCCGGTGGTCAGGGCGCGGCCGGCGGGGGTCAGATCGGCGTCCGTGGGCATGCCGTCGAACTGTTCGATGACGGCGGGGTCGTAGCCGCGGTGACCGATGATCTGGATACGGCCGGCGTCGGCGGTGGACATGATCATGCCGTGAGCGCCGAAGGCGGGCAGGATCCGCTCGGCGACCAGGTCGACGACGTCCTGGACGCCGAGGGTGTCGGTCAGCGCGGCGGCCAGGGCCATCAGCAGATGGATGCGGCTGTGCGACGGGGTTCCGGTGAGCGCGGGCTGCGCGTCGGCCGGCCCGGAGACGGACTCGGGCGCGGGCGTGGGCCGCGCGCCGAGGGGCCTGGACGCGGGGTCGGGGGAGATGAGGAGGCTGGTGCCGCCGTCGTCCGTGTGCAGGCGGAGATCGAGCCGCCGGCCCGGGGGGCGCACCACGGTCAGGGCGACGGGCTCGCGGCTGCTCATGGCGGTGCGGTACGCGTCCATGTACGCGATGTCGTCGAGCCAGGCCAGCGACTGCCACGGCTGGGTTCCCAGCAGGCGTTCCGCCGGTCTGCCCAGCAGGTCCGCGGCCGCGGCGTTGACGTAGGCGACGCATCCTCCCAGGTCGAGGGCGAGGATGCCGAGCGGCAGACGTTCCACCATCTCGGCCGCGGCGCGTCCCGACTGCGGGACGGGGGCGTTCCGGTGGGGTCGGACGAAGCGGGGCCGGTCCGGGACGACCGGCGGCAGGGCCTGCGCGTCCAGCACCCGGGCGATACGGCGGGCGCTGAAGGCGATGTCCCCGCGCTCCCGGCGGCTGAGCCGGGGGGAGCGTCCGGGCGCCCACATCAGCAGCAGCGCGCCCCTGCGGTGCCGGATCTCGCCGAGCGGGTGGACCGCGAACGCGACCTGGTAGGGGATGCCCGCCGCGACGCGCGGATAGCGGCGGGCCAGTTCCTCCAGGGAACTGACCCAGACGAGCCGGTCGTTGCGGATCGCGTCCTGGCTGGGGCCGTGCACGGAGAAGGGGGCCCGCCACCACGGCGCGAAGGCGTCGACCGGTACGCCGCACAGCGCGATCAGCCCCAGCGTGGTTTCCGCCGGATCCAGCAGGTAGACGCCACCGGAGCGGGCACCGGTGCGGCGCACCGCCGCCGCCAGGCTCTCGCCCAGCGGATCGTCCGCACCCGGACGCCCACCGGACCCGGTCATGCGGCGCAGCACCTGACGCCCATATCCAGACGCTAAGCCAGCACGCGGGTGACGGCATGTGGATCAGGAGCGCGGTCCGCCCGGCCGGCACTCCCCCGCCGTCGGACGACCGGGGTGCGGCGCACGGCTCTGCTGCCGCCCGCTCCGTGGTTCGACACCGTTCGGCGGACCGCACACCCCGCGTCCGCCGCCCGCGTGGTTCGGCCAGAAGTCCGCACGAGACCACGTAGGCGCCTCCGGGTGCTCCCGGTGACATGGCGCGGCGGGCTACGATCAACTGTCGACACGCAGGACGAGGCCCACCAGCGCTCATGCGCCTGACGCAACGTCAGCGACGTCAGCGAGGAGTCAGCGTGAGCGCGATCGGGCCCGGCCGCGGACGGGCCCTGCCCACAGAGGGGTCGCGAGCGCGCATGTCTTCCGTGACCTGGCGGAACACGTCCACAGAGTCGATCGGGTAGCGCGAGGGAGACGCCGTGTTCTATTACCTGCTCAAATACGTGCTTCTGGGTCCGCTGCTGCGACTGGTCTTCCGGCCTCGCATCGAGGGCCTCGAACACGTCCCGTCGTCGGGCGCGGCCATCGTCGCGGGCAACCACCTGTCCTTCTCGGACCACTTCCTGATGCCCGCGATCCTCAAGCGGAGGATCACGTTCCTGGCGAAGGCCGAATACTTCACCGGTCCGGGTCTCAAGGGCCGGCTGACGGCGTTCTTCTTCCGCAGCGCCGGGCAGATCCCGGTCGACCGCTCCGGCAAGGAGGCCGGTCAGGCCGCCATCCGCGAGGGGCTCGGTGTGCTGAGCAAGGACGAACTCCTCGGCATCTACCCGGAGGGCACCCGCTCCCACGACGGCCGTCTCTACAAGGGCAAGGTCGGCGTCGCGGTCATGGCGCTCCGGGCCAAGGTGCCCGTCATCCCCTGCGCCATGATCGGCACATTCGAGGCGCAGCCCCCGGGCAAGGTCATCCCCAACATCCACCCCGTCGTCATCCGCTTCGGCAAGCCGCTCGACTTCTCGCGCTACGAGGGCATGGAGAGCGAGAAGGCCGTTCTGCGCGCGATCACCGACGAGATCATGTACGCGATCCTGTCGCTCTCCGACCAGGAGTACGTCGACCAGTACGCGGCCGTGGTGAAGGCGGAGGAGGCCGCGGCGGCCAAGGAGCGCAGGTTCCCGCGCATGCCGCTGAGTTGACCGGCTCCCGGACGGTGGCCGAGGTGTTCTGCCGATAGCAGAGCACCCCGGCGGACCGCGGGCCGGCGCCGTACGGTCGGGGCATGACACGACGTGCTGTGGTGATCGGGGCGACGGGACAGATCGGGCGCGTGGCCGTGGGCGCGCTGGCGCGGGACGGCTGGACGGTGACGGCCCTCTCGCGGGGCGGCGGCCGGGACGAGGGCTGGCCCGAGGAGGTGCGGGCGGTACCGGCCGACCGCGAGGACGAGGCGGCGCTGACGACCGCGATCGGCGACGACTGTGACGTCCTGGTCGACGTGGTCGCCTACGGCCCCGCACACGCCCGGCAGTTGCTCGCGCGGGCCGACCGGGTCGGGTCGGCGGTCGTCGTCTCCAGTGTGTCGGTGTACGAGGACGACAAGGGCCGCAACTTCGACACCCAGGCAGAGCCGGACGGCTTCCCCGAGTACCCCGTGCCCCTCCCCGAGAGTCAGCGCACGATCCCGCCGGACGACACCTCGTACAGCACCCGCAAGGCGGGCCTGGAGCGTGAACTCCTCGCCGGGGGCGACCGGTTGCCCACGACCCTGCTGCGTGCGGGCGCCGTCCACGGGCCGCACTGCCGCACACCGCGCGAGCTGTACTTCGTGAAGCGCAACCTGGACGGCCGGCCCCGCCGGGTCCTCGCGTACGGCGGCGAGAGCCGTTTCCACCCGGCGAGCGTCCACAACATCGCCGAGCTGATCCGGCTGGCCGCCGCCCGGCCCGGCACCCGGGTGCTGAACGCCGTCGACCCCGAGGCGCCGACCGTCGTGGAGATCGCCGCCGCGATCGACGCGGTGATGGGCGTCGACGCGGAGAACGTCCTGGTGGACGGCCCCGCCCCGGCTCCCGATGTGGGTGACACGCCCTGGTCCGTGCCGGTGCCCGTGGTGTGCGACATGTCGGCGGCGGAGCGGGAGCTGGGCTACCGCCCGGTGGTCCGGTACGCGGAGTCGCTGCCGGAGACGGTCGCGTGGATCGAGAGCCGGCTGGCGGGCGGACGGGACTGGCGGGCGGCGTACCCGAGGATGGCCGAGGTGTACGGGGACCTCTTCGACTACGCGGCGGAGGACGCGTGGCTGGCGGGGCGCCCGGCGTGACGGCGGTGTGAGTACATGCGGAAGGGGGGCGACCGGGTGTCCCGGCCGCCCCCCCCTTCCGTCCCTCTTTGCGTCACGTCACGGAACTGCGCCCGCCTACGGAGCCGGTGTGGCGTGCGGCGCGCACTTCACGTCGGCCCCGCCCACCTCACCGGTGAGCAGGTAGGTGTCCACACGCTCGTTGACACACGGGTTCACCAGGCCGGTGACGCCGTGGGAGCCCGCGTTCTGCTCCGTGATCAGACGGGAGCCCTTGAACCGCTTGTGCAGCTCGACGGCACCCTCGTACGGCGTGGCCGCGTCCCGCT
This sequence comes from Streptomyces sp. NPDC041108, assembly GCF_055592645.1. Classification (NCBI taxonomy): domain Bacteria; kingdom Bacillati; phylum Actinomycetota; class Actinomycetes; order Kitasatosporales; family Streptomycetaceae; genus Streptomyces; species Streptomyces sp. NPDC041108. The sequence continues at coordinate 118,542 of NZ_JBVIYK010000013.1, forward strand.
CGGACTGGACGATCAGGACGGGCGGCAGGCCCGCCTTGGTCTTCACGTTCAGCGGGGTGTACTGCTTGGAGCCCCAGGTGGCACACGGCAGGTTCATCCAGGCGTTGGCCCAGGTCATGAACGGGTGGTCCTTGTGCAGCCTGGTGTTGTCGCGGTCCCACTTCCGCCAGCTGGTGGGCCACTTGGCGTCGGTGCACTCGACCGCCGTGTACACGGCGTTGCCGTTCTCCGAGGCCGCGTTGCCCGCGGTGTCGGAGAGGTCCGGGGCGGCCGCGTCGACCAGCGCCTGGGTGTCACCGGCGGCGTACTTGCTCCAGACCCGGGCGGTGGGCGCCCACGAGGAGTCGTAGTACGGGGCGCTCTGGAAGAAGGAGATCAGCTCGGCCGGGCCGACGAGCCCGCCGAGCGGCTTCTTCTTCGCAGCGGCCCGCAGCTCCAGCCACTTGGCCTGCACCTTGGCCTGGGTGTTGCCGAGGTGGTACGTCGCGTCGTTCTGCGCGACCCACTTCGTCCAGTCCTGCCAGCGGCCCTCGAAGGCGACGTCCTGGTCCAGGTTGGCCTGGTACCAGATCTTCTCGCGGGAGGGGTTCACCACGCTGTCGACGATCATGCGGCGCACGTGGTCCGGGAACAGGGTGCCGTAGACGGCGCCGATGTAGGTGCCGTACGAGACACCGAGGAAGTTGAGCTTCTTCTCCCCCAGGGCGGCCCGGATGACGTCCAGGTCGCGCGCCGTGTTCGGCGTCGTCATGTGCGGCAGCATCTCGCCGCTGCGCTTCTGGCAGCCCGCCGCGTAGTCGGCCGCGAGCTTGCGCTGCTTGAGCTTGTCGGCCTCGGAGTCCGGGACCGGGTCCATCTTGGGCGCCTTCACGAACTCCTGCGGGTCGACGCAGGAGATGGGCGCCGACTTGCCGACTCCGCGCGGGTCGAAGCCCACGAAGTCGTACGCCTTGGACGTCTTGGCCCACAGCGGGGCCTTGGTGGTGACCCTGCGCGGGAAGCGCAGGCCCGAGCCGCCGGGGCCGCCCGGGTTGTAGACGAGCGCGCCCTGGCGCTCCTCCTTCGTACCGGTGCTCCCGATACGGTCCACGGCCAGCTCGATCTGCTTGCCGTTCGGCTTGGCGTAGTCCAGCGGCACGGAGACCCAGCCGCACTTGATCGGCTTCTCCAGGCCCCAGCTCTCGGGGCAGTCCTGCCAGTCGATGCCCTTCTTCGCCGCCTTCTCGGCGGCGAGGGCGACGCCCTTGGCCTCGCGGTTCTGCGCTCGCGCGCTGTCCGCGGCGCTTGCCACGGGGGCGGCGACGGCGCCCGCTATCAGCGTCGCCGTGACGAGCAGTCCGGCGGAGCCGAACGCTGCCGCCCTTCTGGTCGGCCTCATACCTCTCAAGAGGAAACTCCCCGTACATCGTTGCGAAGATGCGACATGGTCACGGGGATCCTCGTACCTGTCAGGTACCTGAGAACAGGGGCACGAACAGTTCTTTACTAATCCGATAACCGGTGCGGAAAGTCCCGTTCAGCGGATGCGCGGAGATCCGGTCCGCCGCCCCTCAGCCGTCCAGCTCGGCGAGGGCGTCGTCGAGCACACGCCGCAGCCTCAGCGCGTCGGGCGCGAGGGCAGTGACGAGCACGGCCGGCCCGGCGAGCGGGGTGAGCGCGGCGGTTTGTCCCAACACCTTCGGCCCGGGCGGCCGTTCGGCGAACTCCGGCCGTACGACCAGGAGTTGCCCCAACGCCCGGTACCCGCCCAGCACGGCGGGCCCGTCCCAGCCCCCGGGAGCCCCCGGCCCGCAGCACACCAGCTGGTCGAGCAGCGGCCGTCCGCCCGACCATACGCCGAGCCGGCTGGTGAGCCGCCCGGACTCCTCCCCGGATCGGCCGAGCACCTGCTCCTCCCGGAACACCAGCCGCGCGCCCACGGCGAGTTCCACCCGCGTCGACACGTACAGATCGCTGCCCTTCGCCGAGATCAACTGCTCGGGCAGCCAGCGCAGTTCACCTCCGGCGGCGACCTCGATCCGTACGCCGTAATGGGCCTCGCCCTTGGCCTGGCCGGGCAGTGCGATCGTCGCGGCGGCCGACCCGACGCGCAGCCGGGCCCCGGCGCCGACCTCCGCCTCGACGGCGAACCGGTCCCCGCCGAGCGGCCCGCTCATGGCTCCGACGAGCATGACCCGGGCCTCGTCGCCGCTCCCCCGCGTACGGCGCAGGGCCAGGGGCCCGTCGCTCTCCAGCACGGGCAGGGCCGTGCCGCCCCGCCCGTCGGCTCGGGCCGCGAGCCGGGCGGTGGCCCTGACACCGGTCGTCCCGCGGGCCCTCTCCACGGCAGCGTCCGGGGCCGCCGTCATGCCGTCCACGCCGCGAGCTTCTCGCGGACCCAGACGGCGACGTCCGTGACGCCCGCCTCCGTGCGCAGCGACTGGAACACCACCGGCAGTTCGGCCCGCTGCGCCTTCGCGTCCGCGGCCATCCGGGCGAGGTCGGAACCGACGTACGGCGCGAGGTCCGTCTTGTTGACGACGAGCAGGTCGGCGGTGGTGACACCGGGGCCGCCCTTGCGCGGGATGTCGTCCCCGCCGGCCACGTCGATGACGAAGACCTGCGCGTCGACGAGGCCCCTGGAGAAGGTGGCGGTGAGGTTGTCTCCGCCGGACTCGACGAGGATGAGGTCGAGCGGCCCGATCTCGTCCTCCAGGTCCTCCACCGCCTCCAGGTTCGCGGAGATGTCGTCCCTGATCGCCGTGTGCGGGCACGCCCCCGTCTCCACGGCGGTGATCCGCTCGGGCGGCAGCACGGCCTCGCGCAGCAGGAACTCGGCGTCCTCGCGCGTGTAGATGTCGTTGGTCACGACCGCGAGCGACAGCTCGTCCCGCAGCGCCCGGCAGAGCGCGGCGACCGTTGCGGTCTTCCCGGACCCGACGGGCCCGCCGAGCCCGATCCGCAGGGCCCGTCGGGTCCCGTCGGGCCGCCGCGCGTCCGCGCCGACCGCGGCGGGGCCGTCGTGGGAGTGGGAGTGGTCGAGATGCATACGTGGACTCCTTGGGTGTACCGCGGATGGTGGCGGTGGTCGCGGGAGGGGGAGGGCGGGACGGTCGTAGGGCGGGTGCGGGCGGGACGGTCGTAGAGCGGGTGCGGGCGGGACGGTCGTAGGGCTGGTGCGGGTGGGACGGTCGTAGGGCGGGTGCCGGTGGGGGGCTTGTCGCGCAGTTCCCCGCGCCCGTGAAAGCCCAAGCCCTGCGTGGCCTGAAACCTGATCGGCGACGGACCTGAAAGCGTCGGCAGCGGGCCGGAAAAGCACGGGGCGCGGCCCCTGCCTTTCAGGGGCGCGGGGAACTGCGCGAGAAGCCCCACCGGACCCGCGGCCGGGGGTCGAAGGGGCGCAGCCCCTTGAGACGGACGGGTAGGGGCGGCGGGGGCGAGGAGACTCAGGACGCGAACAGCCGCACGGACCACCCCGCATGAACCTCCGCACCGATCTCCAACAGCGGCGCGGACGCCGCAGGCAGACACTCCACCCCCGCACGCCCCACCCCCCGAGCCGCGTCGACCGCCTCCCCCACCACCACATCCAGCTCGGGAGCCAACCGCGCCAACACCCCGGTCGCATCGAACGGGTCGAGACTCAGCAACCGCACCACCGCACTCGCCGCCCCGCTCACGCTCTCGTACGCCGAGCAGTACGCCGCGTCGTCCGCCCCCAGCCCGGCCGCCCGGGCCACCACGCCCAGCACCACCGGCTGATGCGCCCCCTTGGGGAACTCCCGTGCCAGCGCGTCCAGTTCCGCCGACGGCCAGGTCGCCCGCGCGGCCCGCATCAACTGCCGCCCCAGCTTGCGTGAAGCACCCCGCAGGGCGACGGACGGCGTCCGGGCGTCGGCGGCGGCGTCCAGGGCCGTCGGATCCACCCCGAGCGCGGCGGCGGCGGCCAGTCCCGCCGCCACCAGCCCGGCCGTGTGCAACCGCCCTCGGCAGAAGGACTCCAGCCCCTCCGCCCCGGTGATCAGCCCGGCCTTGACGGCCGCCTCGGCCCCGCCGGAGTGCGCGTGCCCTCCGGCGGGGAACCGGCCGTCGGCCAGGACGAGAAGCGCGGCCCTAGACATCGCGGCCGCCGCTCCTCGGACGTCGCACCCCGAACCTCTGGCGTCGAACGCCGTGCATCCCGTGCACCACCCCCGCCATCAGAAGAGGAAGTACCGCTGTGCCATGGGCAGTTCGGCGGCCGGTGTCGCCTCCACCAGCTCCCCGTCGATGTGCACGGCGAAGCTGTCCGGGTCGACACGCACCTCCGGTCGCGCGTCGTTCTCGCGCATGTCGGCCTTGGTGACCCCGCGGGTCGACTCGATGGCGACGAACCGCTTGCCCAGCGACAGCCGCTCCGGCAGGCCGTCCTCGACGGCGAGCGGTGCCACGAAGTTGAACGAGTTCGCGGCGGGCGCCCGCCCGATGGCCCCGAACATCGGGCGCGGAAGGATGGGCTGCGGCGTCGGGATGGAGGCGTTCGCGTCGCCCATCTGCGCGTAGGCGATCTGTCCGCCCTTGATCACGAGCTGGGGCTTGACGCCGAAGAACGCGGGCTCCCACACGACCAGGTCGGCGAGCTTGCCCGTCTCGACGGAGCCGATCTCACGGGCCAGTCCCTGCGCGAGGGCGGGGTTGATCGTGTACTTGGCGACATAGCGACGTACGCGGTGGTTGTCCGCGCGGTCGTCACCGGGCAGCGCGCCCCGCCGCCGCTTCATCACGTGCGCGGTCTGCCAGGTGCGCAGGATGACCTCGCCCACCCGTCCCATGGCCTGCGCGTCCGAGGAGATGATCGAGATGGCGCCCAGGTCGTGCAGGATGTCCTCGGCGCCGATGGTGGACGGCCGGATGCGGGACTCGGCGAACGCCAGGTCCTCCGGCACGGCCGCGTTCAGGTGGTGGCAGACCATCAGCATGTCGAGGTGTTCCTCGGCGGTGTTGACGGTGTAGGGCCGGGTCGGGTTGGTGGAGCTGGGCAGGACGTGCGGCTCGGACACCACGGTCATGATGTCGGGCGCGTGCCCGCCGCCGGCACCCTCGGTGTGGTACGCGTGGATACCGCGTCCGGCGATCGCGGCGAGCGTGTCACCGACGAACCCGGCCTCGTTCAGCGTGTCCGTGTGGATGGCGACCTGGATGCCCGTCCGTTCGGCGACGGTCAGCGAGGCGTCGATGACGGCCGGGGTCGAGCCCCAGTCCTCGTGCAGCTTGAGGCCGAGGGCGCCGCCGCGGATCTGCGACAGCATCGCCTCGTGGGAGACCGTGTTGCCCTTGCCGAGGAAGCCGATGTTGAGCGGGTACGCCTCCATCGCCTCCATCATCCGGGCCAGGTGCCAGGGGCCGGGGGTGACGGTCGTGGCCTTCGAGCCCTCCGCCGGTCCCGTGCCGCCGCCGACCAGTGTGGTGACGCCGGACGACAGCGCCTCGTCGGCGATCTGCGGACAGATGAAGTGGACGTGGGCGTCGATGGCGCCGGCCGTGACGATCCGCCCGTTGCCCGCGATGATCTCCGTCTCGGGGCCGATGACCAGGTCGGGGTGGACGCCGTCCATCGTGTCGGGATTGCCGGCCTTGCCGATGCCGGTGATCCGGCCGTCGCGGATGCCGATGTCGGCCTTCACGACGCCCCAGTGGTCGATGATCACCGCGCCCGTGACGACCGTGTCCGGGGTGCCTTCCGCGCGCGTGGCACGCGCCTGGCCCATGGACTCGCGGATGACCTTGCCACCGCCGAACACCGCCTCGTCACCGGCGAGTCCGGGACCGCCGGAACGGTCCTCCTCGATCTCGACGAGCAGATCGGTGTCGGCGAGCCGGATGCGGTCACCGGTGGTGGGGCCGAACAGGTCGGCGTATGCGGCACGCGAGATCTCAGGCATCGAGGGCACCTCCGGTCTCCCCGCGCAGTCCGGGCACGACACGGGCGCCGGCGAGGGGTACGAGTTCCACCTCGGCGGGGATCCCGGGCTCGAAGCGCACGGCGGTGCCGGCGGCGACGTTCAGCCGCTTCCCGCGCGCGGCCGCGCGGTCGAACTCCAGGCCCGGGTTGGCCTCGGCGAAGTGGTAGTGGGAGCCGACCTGCACGGGCCGGTCGGCGGCGTTGAGGACGGTGAGCCGGGTGACATCACGGCCCTCGTTGTAGACGATCGGGCCGGAAGCGAAGAGGATCTCGCCGGGAATCATCGGGGCCCCTCAGACGATCGGGTCGTGGACGGTGACGAGCTTGGTGCCGTCCGGGAAGGTGGCCTCGACCTGGACGTCGTGAATCATCTCCGGGATGCCCTCCATGACATCGTCCCGGGTGAGCAGCTTCCGCCCGGACGCCATGAGTTCGGCCACGGTGCGGCCGTCCCGCGCGCCTTCGAGGAGGTGAGCGGTGATGAGTGCCACCGCCTCGGGGTGGTTCAGCTTCAGCCCGCGGGCCCGGCGCTTCTCCGCCACGTCGGCCGCCACGTGGATCAGCAGCCTCTCCTGCTCGTGCGGGGTCAGTTGCACGGCGTCCACCTCACATCCTCGCTCCGGACCGTGCGGGGTCCGGTTGCCTCGCCACCGGGCAAATTCGCTGGTGGCGTGGCCGCAGGCTAATCGGACGGCGTTTCGGCGACGTTAACCGGACCGTGATCACCGTGCGCGCCGCCCCCGCCGTACGCCGGGCCGTCCCGTCGCCCCCGCACACGTTCCGGCTCCCATCCGCTCAGGCTCCGCTCGGGTCCCGCCCCGGTCCCGCCCAGCTGCGACCGTCCCGGTCCTCCATGCTCATCAGGGCCTTCACACCCAGCTCCACCACCTGGACCGGTACGTCACCGAACAGCGCGTTCTGGGCCGCGAAACCCTGGGCGAGCGCGACCATCGTGCGCGCCACGCTGAGGGCGGGGATGTCGGCCCGCATCATCCCGGCGTCCTGGTACGCCTCGACGATCTTGATCCATGGGCTGCGGACCTGGGCGAACCCTTCGGCGAGGATCATGTGCAGTTCGGGGTTGCGCAGCGTCTCGGCCCACACCTGCACCATCAGCTTCGGATACAGGGACTCCCCCTCCTCCCCCAGCGACGGCTGCCGGTGCAGGATGCGGCGCAGCACGGTGCCGATCAGGATGTCCGGCGGCGGGGGCGGGCCCTGCAGCGCCGCGTCCTCGAACGCGCTGCGGACGTCGTCGAGGACCTCGCCGACGATCGCCGCGATCAGTTCTTCCTTGCTGCTGAAGTACCGGTAGACGGCCCCGGCGGAGAGGTCGGCCTCCTTCAGCACGTCCTGCATCGACGTGGCGTGGAAGCCGTTGCGAGCGAAGCTGCGGGCGGCGGCGTCGAGGATCTGGCGGCGGCGGGCGTCGAGACGCTCCTGGGATACGCGGGGCATGACGCCAAACGTAAAACGAACGTTCCTTCTTGACAAGAAGTGACGCCGAGAGGATGGTGAAGCCAAGAAAAACGAACGCTCCTTCTTTTTAGCGCCGCACCGCCGCCCTGTCGTCGAGCACCCGCCGCGGCGACTCCCTGCCCACCCCTCAATTCGTCACCGAGGAGAACCATGTCCGCCCCGTCCGCAGCACCCACCGCGGCCAAGGCCACCGACACAGGCGCAGGCACCACCCCCGCCACCGCCGTCGGCACATCGGCCCCGGCCCTCTCGGTACCCCCGAACCGCCGCGCGGTCGCCGTCATCGTCCTGATCCCGATCATCGCGGCCCTCGCGCTCTGGGCCTTCGCGTGGCCCAACGCCCGGACCGCACCTCGCGACCTGCCGCTCGGTGTGGCCGGTCCGGCCACCGCGGTCGCCCAGGTCGAGAAGCAACTGGCGCACCGGGAGGGTGCCTTCGAGATCCACCGCTACGCCGACGAGGCGGCCGCGCGGGAGGCGATCGAGGACCGGACCGTATACGGCGCGGTGGTCGTCACCCAGGCCGGGCCCAAGCTGCTCACCGCCTCGGCCGCGAGCCCGATGGTGGCCCAGTTGCTGCAGCAGGCCGTGACCCAGCAGGCCGCCGAGGAGGGGGTCCGGGTCGCGACCACCGATGTGGTGGCCACCTCGCCGAACGACCCGCGGGGCTCGGCCTTCGGTGCGAGCGTGCTGCCGCTGGCTCTGGCAGGTACCGCCTCCGGCGCGATGGTCACCCTGCTCGGACTGCGCCGGGGGCGTGCGGCCGGTGCGCTGGTCGGAGCCGCCGTGCTGGTCGGGCTCGCCGCCACCGCGATCACGGACAGCTGGCTGGGCGTACTCGGCGGGCACTGGTGGGCCGAGGCCGGCGTGCTGAGCCTGACCACCCTGGCCGTCGGCGGCACCGTGGCCGGATTCGCCTCCCTGCTCGGCAAGCCGGGCATGGCTCTGGGCGCCCTGCTGATCGTCTTCGTCGGCAACCCCTTCGCGGGCGCCGCCACCGCCCCCCAGCTGCTGCCCGAACCGGCGGGCGACCTCGGCCGGCTCCTCCCGCCGGGTGCGGGTGCGTCACTGCTGCGCTCGGTGTCCTTCTTCGACGGCGCGGCCGCCCTCGCCCCGACCCTCGTCCTGACCGCCTGGGCGGCCTTCGGCCTGGCGGCGGTCCTGCTGGGCCACCTGCTCAAGCGTCACCCGAAGCCCGCCGAGCGGACCACCACCGAGCCGGGCCCCGCCCCGGTCCCGGCCGGCTGACCCGCCCGAGGCCGACCGCGGCCACCACCGGAACCGGCCGTGCGCCCCCGCTGTAGCGGACGGGGGCGCACGGCCTTCGTGGAGCTCGGGCACAACCCGCCGCGAAACTCACGTCACGGCACACGCGCCACCGGAACCGATCGAGGCCCCGGCACAGCCGAAGCCGCGAACCGCACCGCACCGCACCGCACCCGCGAGCGAGGGCGAATCCCGAAGGGGCCCGGCGTTCCGCCCCTGCCCCTGCCCCTGCCCCTGCCCCCCCCCGTGAGGATCACCAGCCGGCTGCTCACCGGTCGGCCGCCGGCGCGGGGCCGGCCGGGTCCGCCCCACACCCCCGTCAGGAAGCCCCCGTCCCCCGATGCTCCGCCGCGATGCCGAAGCGCTGCTGTTCCCTGGCCGTCGGCGAGACCTCGCGGACTCGGGAGACGGAGCTGATCACCGGCTCCTCCGTGGGTTCCTGAAGGGCTTCGAGCTGCTCCAGGTCGGCGGCGGAGACCAGGGCGACGAGGGGCTTGCCGTGGCGCGTCACGACTACGCGCTCGCCGCCGTAGACCACGCGGTTGATCAGTTCGGCGAGCTCAGCCCTGGCTTGCGTCACCGGAATCTCGTAGGCCATGGAGTCCAGCTTAGACCGGGGCTCCCCCACCGCCCGGAGCGGAAGATCCGATTCTGGCCCAGGGCGATCGCCTCGTTCGTACGATCGGGCTCGGCCTCCAGCGGGAGGCGTCCATGACAACCAGACACAGGGGGAACGATGTCCGGTTTTTCCAGGCGGTCGCTGCTCGGGTACTCGGGATCGGCGGCGGCAGGGGCGGTCCTCACGACGAACGGCACCGCCCAGGACGCGGCGGCGGTGAGCGCGGAGACCGCCGCCGACACCCGCACCGGCAGCACGGCGGCGGCCGACTTCCCGGAGGGCACCAGGTTCAGCGGCACGGTCCGTATGCCCGGTACCGAGATGACGGAACTGACGGTCAGCTTCAGTGTCGGCACGACGGAGGCTCCGGCCGCCCAGCGCATCACCGCGCTCGAAGTCGCGGAAGCCCTGAACGCGCTCGCCGCCGCCCGCGGCTGGCCGCCTGTCACCTTCTACGGGACCCCGGCCCCCGCACCGCTCAACTGACCGGCCGGATCCGGCCCCACCCGAGATCCCCGCGGAGCCCTCGCTCCGCGGGGATCTTTCGCTGTCGGCGAGATCTTTCGCCGTCGGCGGGCCCTTGACCGTCGGCGGGACCCTCCCCCGTCGGCGGGACCGTTCACCGCCGACGGGACTGCTCACCGCCGACAGGACCGTTCGCCGCCGACTGGACCGTTCGCCGTCGCCAGGATCTTTTCGCTCTCAGCCGATCCTCATCCCCTCCTCCGAACTACGTACGTCCTGTACATTTTTTACGGAAGTCGATCAGAGGAGGCACACCCCATGCCCGAGCGCCGAGCGTCGGCCCGTCATGTGCTGCCCGAGTTCACCGAGCGCACCAGTGCGGGGTACCGGACGATGGATCCGTACTCGAAGCTCCTGGAGGAACGGATCGTGTTCCTCGGGACGCGGATCGACGACACGTCGGCGAACGACGTGATGGTGCAGTTCATGCACCTGGAGTACCAGGCGCCGGACCGGGACATCGCGCTGTACATCAACTCGCCCGGGGGCTCCTTCAGTGCGATGACGGCGCTCTACGACACGATCCGGTTCGTCACCTGCGACGTGGAGACGGTCTGCCTGGGGCAGGCGGGGTCGGCCGCCGCGGTACTGCTGGCGGCGGGCACGCCAGGCAAGCGGTCGATGCTGCCGGGGGCACGCGTACTGATCCACCAGCCGGCCCTGGCCGACCCGATCGAGGGGCAGGCCGGCGATCTGGCGATCCAGGCCGAGGAGTTGACGCGCAACCGCCGGAAGATGGAGGAGATGCTCGTCCGGCACACGGGGCAGAGCCCGGAGCGCGTCAGTGCCGACATCGAGCGGGACAAGTTCCTCGACGCCGAGGCGGCGGTGGCGTACGGCCTGGCCGACCGGGTGGTCCGGAGCCGCAAGACCACTGTCGCGCCCCCCTCGCCCCCGTTCCCCGGCGCGAGGTGAGGCGCGGATGCTGCCCCCGGAACTGCCACCGCTGCCCGCGCTCACCCGCGCCGAGGCGGAGCTGATCGACCGTTACCTGGACGTGGTGGACCTGATCGGCCGGATCAATCCGGCTCGTCCGGGCGACACCTACCGCGGGTTGCGTGCGGCGCAGGCGCTCGTCTCGAAGGCGACCGCTCTGCGCGACGCGCTCGAACTGATGCACAAGCGCGGGGAGAACGAGGTGCATGCGCCGACACTCGCGCGGGCACTGCGCGTCCTGGACGGGGAGCGCCGCGCCGGCCGGGTGGCACTGCCGCCGGAGGCGGAGGACTCGCCGGCCTGAACCGATCGCGCATCGCGTTCCGTACTACTGACGGGGCGTCCGGTCCCGGCTCGGCGCCCTCCGGTCGGCCTACCGCGATCGACCCATCGGCCCATACGTCGTGAGGACCTGTGAAGTTGCGCAAGATGCCTGGTACATGGGCGGAGTACAGCATTCCGGCGCTGGTGCGGACCTCCTCGACCACTGGGACACAACGATGGAAAACGCCCTGTCCACCCGAACGGCCGAGTGGTGAGTAAGACCACAAATCCCCGCTTCCGTTGGGATTTTCGCACTTGAGTACGCCAAGATCCCTTCCTGACGACAAGCCCCCGCCGCAGCGGCGGGGCGATCCGGGTGGACGCCGAGTCCTGCCGCCGCCCGGATGACCGGTCGACAGGATTGCATCGGCAGGAGTGGAGGACCCAAGCACGACGGGTCGCCGGAACGGTCACGCCATGACCGCGCCGAGCAGCCCTTGGGGTGAAGCCGCGTCAGCGGCCGGGCAACTTCGCCAGCCCGAATCCGACAGGTCATCCTTCACAGGCGGCTGACGAAGGGTTGCGCATGTCTGCGCTGAATCGTGTCCCGTCGCTGCTGACCCGGGCCGGTACGGCCTCGGCTCTGACCATCGCCGCCGTCGGCGGCAGCATCGTGGTCCCGGGCGCCGCATCCGGCGCCGAGGCCGCCACGGTGGCGTCGAAGGCACTCAAGGTCGCGGCTTCCAAGAAGGGCTCCCCCTACAAGTACGGCGCCGTGGGTCCGGGCAGGTTCGACTGCTCGGGGCTGACGCTCTACTCGTTCAAGAAGGCGGGCAAGAAGCTGCCCCGTACTGCCCAGCAGCAGTACAACAAGACGAAGCACATCTCCGTGAGCAGCCGCAAGCTCGGAGATCTCGTCTTCTTCCACTCGGGCTCGAACGTCTATCACGTCGGTATCTACGCGGGGAAGGGAAAGATCTGGCACTCGCCGAAGACGGGTGACGTCGTCCGGCTGCAGAAGATCTGGACGAAGAGCGTCTGGTACGGCCGGGTCCGCTGACCCACCGCCCGGGGGCGGTGGAGCTGTCCGCCGCCCCCCCCGCCGGCGTATGCCGTACTCATGTGGTTACCCGCACGGTCATGGCCGACGTACCCACCAACACCGCGCGTAACGAGACGCCCCTCGAACGCGCCGACCGTAATTTCTCCGAGTTGCTCCAGGAGCTGCGGGTCACCCAGACCGGAGTGCAGATCCTCTTCGCGTTCCTGCTGACGCTGGCCTTCACCCCGCGCTTTCCGGATCTGGACACGTTCCAGCGTGTCACCTACGTCACCACCCTGTTGCTGGCCGTCCTCGCGGCGACCCTCTTCACCGCGCCGGCCGCCCTGCACCGTTCGCTCTTCCAGCAGAACGCCAAGCCCGCCATCGTCCGGGTCTCGTCCCGGCTGGCCACCGCCGGGATGATCGTGCTGATGCCGGCCTTCACCGGCTCCGTCCTGCTCGTCGTGGACGTGACGCTCGGCCGGACGGCCGGGATCGTCGCCGGATCGGGCACCCTCCTGGCGTGCCTCCTGCTGTGGGGCCTGCTCCCGAAGCTGGTGGGACGCGCCTCCGGCCGGGGCACCGCACCGCCGTCGCCACCCGCCGGACGGGAGAGCCGTCCCGTCAGGTCTCCGGCGAACCACTCGCGGTGACCGGCTGGACGGGGACCGTCCACGGAAGCTCGATCGCCACCGTCTTGCCGCCCTCCCGTGTGGGTCTGACGCTCAGCCTGCCGCCGCATTCGGCGGTCAGCCACCGGATGATGACCATGCCCCGGCCGTTGTCCTGCTGGACGGCGGCCGGCAGGCGTTTGGGAAAGCGCGGATGGCTGTCGGTGACGCCGATGCGCAGATGTTCGTCCCGGTCGAGCGCGATGTCCACGGTGAAGGTGGGAGACAGGCCCGACGTGTGCTGGACGGCGTTGGTGGCGAGTTCGGACACGATCAGGCGCACGGTGTCCGCGGTGCCCGTGTCGCCCGGCAGGCCCCATTCGGCGAGCACACTGGCGACGTAGTTCCGGGCTGCGGACACCGAGGCGGGATCGCTCGGCAGAGTGACGGATGCTTCCAGGTGATCTGCCATGGCGAGGCGTCCCTTTCCCACGGGACCGGTGTCCGACAGGGAGCGGATGGTTCGACTGCGGTCCCGGACTGGTGCTTCGCGCCAGACTGCCACTACCTGGGCTGTCACGTGTGGCGATCCACCAAGATGTGCATATATCTGTCGCTCGAAGCGGTGAACTATCCGACGGCCGAACGTATTTGGGTGGGGTCCTGGTCCATCCTCTGTCGTCACCCCGACGCCGCGCGCCGGGCGGAAGGAGAATCCCATGCAGTACGGTCCGGCGGTGCGCCGCCGCAAGCTCGGTGCCGAGTTGCGTGTCCTGCGCACCCGTTCAGCGCTCACGAGCATCGAGGCGGCCCGTCGGGTGGGCTGGCACCAGTCCAAGGTGAGCCGGATCGAGACGGGCGCCAGCGGGGTGAAGCCCGCGGACGTCCGCAAGCTCCTGGACGCGTACGGGATCGACGACACCGAGTTACGGGACCTGCTGCTGGCCCTCGCCGGCTCCGAGGACGGCGGCGGGCGGCACAACTGGTGGCACGCGTACCGGGGCGTACTGCCGCCGGCGTACCGCGACTTCATCAGCCTGGAGTCGCAGGCCGGGGGCATGCGCACGCTGGAGACCTCGGTGGTGCCCGGCCTGCTGCAGATCCCCGAGTACGCGCGGGCGGTGACGCGGGCGGCGGTGGAGGGGCTGGAAGACGACAAACTCGACGCGCTCGTGGAAGTGCGGCTCGCGCGGCAGGAGGTGCTGCGCGGGAATCCGCCGATGAAGCTGAGTGCCGTGCTCGACGAGGGCGTTCTCCGGCGCGAGGTGGGCGGACGCGAGGTCATGGCCCGGCAGCTGGTGCGTCTGGTCGAGGCGGCGCGGCTTCCCCAAGTGAGACTGCAGGTGCTCCCGTTCACTGCCGGGGCGCATATCGGCGTCACGGGCCCTTTCGTAATTTTCTCATTTCGGAGCACATCTGATCTGGATGTGGTTGTTCTCGACCACTTGACGAGTAGCCTCTACCTCGAACGGAAAGAAGACCTCAAGGCGTATGTCGAGGCCTTCAACGCCCTTCAGATCCACGCCCTTTCGCCCGAGGACTCGTTGGATTACATCGCCGGGCTAGCCGCCGGCGCGTAAGGAGGCACCATGTCCGCACTGCCTCGGAACGTATCCACCAGTACCGAACTCCCCGATGTGCGATGGCGGCGCAGCAGCCGCAGCACCGGGATGAACAACTGTGTGGAGACGGCCCGTCCGGAATCCGGCCGCTGGGCCGGGCTGGTGGCCGTACGCGACTCGAAGAACACGGCGGGGCCTGCCCTGCTGTTCGACCCCGACACCTGGGAGGGATTCGTCACCACGCTGCGGTGACCGCCACCGACAGCGTTCGTGGTTCCGCTCACGGCGACGCTCGGCCGGGACGCCGACTCACGGTCGCGTATCGCCGATGATCCCCACGGCCCGGTCGATCTGCTCCTGCGTGAGATCCGCACGGGCGGTCAGCCGCAGCCGCGAGACGCCGTCGGGCACCGACGGCGGGCGGAAACAGCCGACGGCGAGACCCGCAGCCCGGCAGTCCGCCGCCCACCGCAGCGCCTGATCCGGCGACGGCGCGCGTACGGACACCACGGCGGCGTCGGGCCGCACCGCTTCATGGCCCGACGCCGTCAGCCGTGTGTGCAGCTCCCTGGCCACCTCACGGGCGCGCGCGGCCCGCTCGGGCTCGCGGCGCAGCAGCCGGAGCGCGGCGAGCGCCGCGCCCGTCGCGGCCGGGGCGAGACCCGTGTCGAAGATGAAGGTACGGGCCGCGTTGACCAGATGGTCGATGACGGCTGCCGGGCCGAGGACGGCTCCGCCCTGGCTGCCGAGCGACTTGGAGAGCGTGAGGGTCACGACGACGTCGGGGGCGCCCGCGAGACCCGCCGCGTGCGGCGCGCCCCGGCCCCCGTCGCCCAGGACACCGAGGCCGTGCGCGTCGTCCACGACGAGCCCGGCGCCGTACTCCCGGCAGGCCGCGGCGAGTCCGGCCAGCGGGGCGGCGTCGCCGTCCACGGAGAAGACCGTGTCGGACACGGCGACGGCGGTCCCCTGGGCGGCCGTGCCGAGGGCCTTGCGGACGGCGTCGGGGTCGGCGTGGGCGACGACCTGGGTGGTGCCGCGGGCCAGCCGGCAGCCGTCGATGAGGGAGGCGTGGTTGCCCGCGTCCGAGACGATCAGGGAGCCGTGGGGGGCGAGCGCGGTGACGGCGGCGAGGTTGGCGGCGTAGCCGGAGGAGAAGACGAGCGCGGCCTCGAAGCCGCAGAAGTCGGCCAGTTCCCGTTCCAGTTCGCCGTGGAGTTCGGTGGTGCCGGTGACCAGCCGGGAGCCGGTGGCCCCGCCGCCCCAGCGGCGCGCGGCCTCGGCGGCGCCCTCGGTGATCTCGGGGTGCCGGGCCAGACCGAGGTAGTCGTTGCTCGCGAGGTCGAGGAGCGGGGAGTCGGCCGGACGGGCGCGCAGGGTACGTACGAGCCCGGCCCGGCGGCGTGCCGACGCCTGCTCGTCGATCCAGCCGAACGCCATGGGTCCTCCGGGGTGGTGTGGGCAGCCCTCGGCGCCGGGGCTGCGGTGGACAGCACGGCGGGAGCTTTTGTAGGCAGTGCACAGACACTAACGGGCCGACCGGCCGCCCACGATGTGGCGATACCCACACGTCGATCCCACTCTGTTGTCCGAACCGTCCTTGGCCGGGAGCGGTCCCGTAGGACAGGATCGGCTCTCATGGACCTGCTGAACACGCTGGTGGACAAGGGGCTCCGGCGCGAGCCGCTGAGCCGTGCCGAGGCGCTCGCCGTCCTCGGCACCTCCGACGACGAACTGCTGGACGTGGTGGCCGCGGCCGGGAAGGTGCGCCGGCACTGGTTCGGACGCCGGGTGAAACTGAACTATCTGGTCAACCTCAAGTCCGGTCTCTGCCCCGAGGACTGCTCCTACTGCTCGCAGCGGCTCGGCTCGACCGCCGGCATCCTCAAGTACAGCTGGCTCAAGCCCGACGAGGCGTCCGAGGCCGCGGCGGCCGGGCTCGCCGGTGGTGCGAAGCGGGTCTGTCTGGTGGCGTCCGGGCGCGGCCCGACCGACCGGGACGTGGACCGGGTCTCCGACACCATCAAGGCGATCAAGGACCAGAACGAGGGCGTCGAGGTGTGCGCCTGTCTCGGTCTGCTCTCCGACGGGCAGGCCGAACGCCTGCGCGAGGCGGGCGCGGACGCCTACAACCACAACCTGAACACGTCCGAGGCGACGTACGGCGAGATCACGACGACACACACGTACGCCGACCGGGTGGACACGGTCCGGAAGGCGCACGCGGCGGGTCTGTCGGCCTGCTCGGGTCTGATCGCGGGCATGGGCGAGAGCGACGAGGACCTGGTCGACGTCGTCTTCTCCCTCCGTGAGCTGGACCCGGACTCGGTGCCGGTCAACTTCCTGATCCCGTTCGAGGGCACCCCGCTCGCCAAGGAGTGGAACCTCACCCCGCAGCGCTGTCTGCGGATCCTGGCGATGGTGCGGTTCGTCTGCCCGGACAGCGAGGTGCGGATCGCGGGCGGGCGCGAGGTCCACCTGCGCACGATGCAGCCGCTCGCGCTGCACCTGGCCAACTCGATCTTCCTGGGCGACTACCTCACCAGCGAGGGCCAGGCGGGCAAGGCCGACCTGGAGATGATCGCGGACGCCGGCTTCGAGGTGGAGGGCACCGACCAGGTCACCCTGCCGGAGCACCGGGCGGCGGTCACCGCGGGCGGGGCGTGCGGGTCCGGGGAGAGCGCCGGGTGCGGGTCGCACGAGGGGGGCGGCTGCGGATCGCACGAGAGCGCCGGCGCGGGCTGCGGATCGCACGCGGAGGGCGGTCCCTGCGGGTCCGTCGCCGCCGACGCCCCGGCCGGCGAGGCGCGTACGGACCTGGTCGCGGTGCGCCGTCGGGGCGCCGGAACCGACCTCGCGCCCAATGCCTGAGCCGTCCGACCTGAGCGTGCCGGAGCTGCTGGACCTCGACCGGCGGCACGTGTGGCACCCGTACGGGCCCATGCCGGGCCGGCAGGAACCGCTCGTCGTGGAGTCGGCGAGCGGGGTCCGGCTGAAGCTCGCGGACGGCTCGGGCGAGCTGGTGGACGGCATGTCGTCCTGGTGGTCGGCCATCCACGGCTACAACCACCCGGTGCTCAACGAGGCGGCGCGCGAGCAGCTCGGCCGGATGAGTCACGTCATGTTCGGCGGGCTCACCCATGAGCCCGCCGTACGGCTGGCGAAGCACCTCGTCGACCTGTCGCCCGACGGGCTGGAGCATGTGTTCCTGGCCGACTCGGGGTCGGTCTCCGTCGAGGTCGCGGTCAAGATGTGCCTGCAGTACTGGCGTTCGCTCGGCCGCCCCGGCAAGCGGCGCCTGCTGACCTGGCGCGGTGGCTACCACGGGGACACCTGGCAGCCGATGTCCGTGTGCGATCCCGAGGGCGGGATGCACGAGCTGTGGCAGGGCGTCCTGCCCCACCAGGTGTTCGTGGAGCCGCCGCCGGCCGAGTACGAGGAGGCGTACGCGCAGTCGCTGCGCGCGGCGGTCGAGCGGCACGCCGGCGAACTGGCCGCCGTGATCGTGGAGCCCGTGGTGCAGGGGGCGGGCGGGATGCGCTTCCACTCCCCCGCGTATCTGCGGGTGCTGCGCGAGGCGTGCGACGCGCACGACGTGCTGCTGGTCTTCGACGAGATCGCGACCGGGTTCGGCCGTACGGGCGCTCTGTTCGCGGCCGACCACGCTGCGGTGACGCCGGATGTGATGTGCGTCGGCAAGGCGTTGACCGGCGGTTATCTGACCCTGGCGGCGGCCCTGTGCACCGCCGGGGTGGCCGACGGGATCTCGCGGGGCGAGGTGCCGGTGCTGGCCCACGGCCCCACCTTCATGGGCAATCCGCTGGCGGCGGCCGTCGCCTGTGCCTCGATCGAGCTGCTGCTCGGCCAGGACTGGCTCACGGAGGTCAAGCGCATCGAGACGGGGCTGCTGGACGGGCTGGCCCCGGTGCGCGAGGTGCCGGGGGTCAAGGACGTCCGTGTCCTCGGCGCGATCGGGGTCGTCCAGCTCGACCACCCGGTGGACATGGCGGCCGCCACGAAGGCGGCGGTGGGCGAGGGCGTGTGGCTGCGGCCGTTCCGCGACCTCGTCTACACGATGCCTCCCTACGTCACGGGCGACGAGGACGTGGCGCGGATCGCGCGCGCGGTGTGCGCGGCGGCGACGGCGGGATGACGGAAAGGGATGACATGACGGTCCTGGTGATCACGGGGACGGGTACGGAGGTCGGCAAGACGGTCACCACGGCGGCCGTCGCGGCGGTGGCCCTGGCGTCCGGCCGGTCCGTGGCCGTCCTCAAGCCCGCGCAGACCGGCGTACGTCCGGACGAGCGCGGTGACGCCGACGAGGTGGCCCGGCTCGCGGGCGCCGTGACGGTCCGCGAACTCGCCCGCTATCCCGAGCCGTTGGCCCCGGCGACCGCCGCCCGGCGCGCCGGGCTTCCTCCGGTGCGCCCCGAGGACGTCGCCGAGGCCGCGGCGAAGCTGGCGGTCGACCACGACCTGGTGCTGGTGGAGGGCGCGGGCGGCCTTCTCGTCCGCTTCGACGAGGCGGGCGGCACCCTGGCGGACGCGGCCCGGCTGCTCGGCGCGCCGGTGCTGCTGGTCGCCTCGGCGGGCCTCGGCACACTCAACACGACCGAGCTGACCGCGCGGGAACTGGCCGCCCGGGAGGTGGAGCTGGCGGGTGTGGTGATCGGCAGCTGGCCCGAGGCCCCGGACCTGGCGTCGCGGTGCAACCTGGCGGACCTGCCGGTGGTGGCGGGGGCGCCGTTGCTGGGGGCGGTACCGGCGGGGGCGGGCGCGTCGGCGCCCCGCGATTTCCGGGCGGGGGCGGGGGGTTGGCTGGCGCCGGCGCTGGGCGGGGTGTGGGACGCCGCTTCCTTCAGTGCCGCCGAAGCCGCGCCGTAGGGGTGGTGCCATCGGTCGCCTGCGAGATCGTCGTGGCTGGCCGCGCGGTTCCCCGCGCCCCTGAAGGGGCGCGCCGCGGCCTCATGTCTCCGTCTCCCCCAACAGCCGCACCAACTCGATCCTCGACCTGATCCCCAACCGCGAGAAGACACCCCGCAGATGGTGGTCGATCGTGCGCGGGCTCAGCAGCAGCCGCGCGGCGATCTCCCGGTTCGTGGCACCCTCCGCCGCCATGCGGGCGATCATGAGCTGCTGGGCGGTCAGCCGCGTGGCGAGGGCCTCCGCGGCCGGCACCGCGACCGCGCGTTCCCCGAGTGCCCGGAGTTCCGCGCGGGCCTGGGCCGCGCAGTGCGGGGAGCCGAAGTGGTCGAAGGCCTCCAGGGCGCTGTGCAGCCGGTCGCGGGCCTCGGTGCGGTTGCGCAGCCGCCGCAGGGCGCTGCCGAACAGCAGTTCCGTGCGGGCGCGTTCGAAGTCGCGGGTGCCGGAGGCGTGCAGGTCTAGCGCCGCGCGGTAGTACTCGACGGCCTCCTCCCCGGTGGCCAGCAGGGCCCGGCAGCGGGCGCTGAGGGCGAGATCGTCGGCGCTGCGGACGGTGCGGGCCCAGCGGTCGTAGTCGGCGTGCGCGGCGCGGGCCACCCGGGTGTCGCCGGTGCGGACGGCCGCCTCGACGTAGTGCGGTGTGGCGAGATGCCGGACGGCCCGGTGCCCGTGCCCGGGGCCGAAGCCGGCCAGTGCGCGCAGGCGGGCCGCCGAGGCGGCGTACCGGCCGGTGCTCAGGTCGAGGAATGCGAGGGCGAACATGGCGAGCGCGGCGGGCAGTCCGAGTCCGCGTTCCAGGGCGTGCACGCGGGCGGCCTCGGCACGCTCCCGGCACACCTGTTCGTCGCCGGTGACGGCCGCGAACATGGCGAGGGCGGCCTGGAGATGGCAGGCGCCGTTGTCCTGCCCGGTGGCGTACGCCTGGCGCAGGGCGTCCACGGCGGCGGCCTCGGCGGCCCTCGGCCGCCCGGTCCAGAACTCCGCGTAGGCCCGGAACTCCATGGCCTGCGGCACGGTCACCGTCTCTCCTTTGGCCCGGGCGGAGGCCGCGGCGCGGGCGGTGGCGGTGTAGGCGCGGGTGTGGTCGCCGAGGAGGAGGGCGGCGATCCCGGAGTGGATGAGCCGGGTGGGGTCGCCACCGGGGCCGCAGCGCCCGGCGGCGGCTTCGAGCACGTCCCGGGCGTCCTCGTAGCGGCCTTCGAACGCGGCGGCCAGTGCGCCGAGGGTACCGGGCGGCACGATGCCGAGCCCGTCGGCGACGGCGGCGGCCTCCCGGCAGCGGCGCAGGTCCCCCGTGTAGATGGCGGCCTCGGTGGCTCGGGCCAGCAGGTGGGCGGCCCTGTCCGGGGTGTGGTCGCCACCGTGCCGGACGGTTGCGGTGAGCAGGGCGTCGAAGGCCTCGGCCGCGTTTCCGGCGCGCAGGGCGAGCAGTCCCGTGAGGGCGTCGTCGTCCGTGGCGGCGACGAGTCGGCGGGCCCGGTCGCCGTCGCCCGACCGCCAGGCCTCGGCGGCGGCCTGGGCGAGCAGGGGCGTGCGTTCGGCGGGTTCGGGGGTGAGTGCGGCGGCGCGTTCGGCGAGGGCGGAGGCGAGGGCCGGGTCGCCGATGGCACGTGCCACCCGTGCCGCCAGGCGGAGTTCGGCGGCGAGGCGGCGGCTCGGGCCGAGCGCGGCGGCGGCCCGGTGCCAGGAGCGGCCGGGTCGCTCGCCCTCGCCGCTGAGGACGGCGGCGAGGAGGCGGTGGGCCTCGCGCCGGTCGGCCATGGACGCGGACTCGTAGACGGCGACGCGGACCCAGGCGTCCTGGAAGACGATGCCGTGGGTCGTGGCGTGCGCGAGGCCGGCCGCCTCGGCCGTGTCCAGGGGGCGAGTGTCGAGCCGGGCCGCGGTGACGGCCCGCGCGTAGGCGTGAGTGGGGACCGGGTACTGGTCGGCGGCGGCGAGGAGCAGCAGGAAGCGGGTGTCGTCGGGCAGGGCCCGTACATCCCGCCGATGGCCGCGCAGCAGGGCGGGGGCCAGCGCGAGCGGTTCGGCGGGGAGCGGGTCGAGACCCGTGAGCTGACGTGGGGTGAGGGCGGCGGCGAGTTCCGCGGCCGCGCGCGGGTCGCCGTGGGCGGCGTGCAGCAGGCGTACGCGCACGCCCTCGGACAGCGGGGGCGCGGCGGCCGACGCTGTGTCCGGGCTCGGCCACGTGCGCGTGGGAGGCGGTGGCGAGCGATGCGGAAGTCGTGGGGGGTTCACCGGGGTCACCACGCTCATCACGTTACTTGCGAGTTAACCGACCAGTAAAGACCGGCGATTTCGCCGATGCGGCGCGCGTAGACCCCGCTGACACTCCAGACGAACCCCACCCGTTTCAGGAGGCACCATGCAGCGCCGCATGCGCCGTATCGCCACGGCCCTCGCGACCGTGACCACCACGCTCCTTCTGTCGCTCTCCTTCTCCGCGACCTCCGCTCAGGCCGCGACCCGCAACCCCGTGGTCTTCGTGCACGGTCTGAGCAGCTCGTCCAGCAGCTGGGACGACTGGATCGCGTACTTCAAGGCCGACGGCTACACGTCCGCTGAGCTGTACTCCTGGTCCTACGACTGGGGGCAGTCCAACGTCACGACGGCCGCGCAGCTCAAGACCAAGATCGAGAGCGTGCGGGCCGCGACGGGCGCCGCCAAGGTGGACGTGGTCGTCCACTCGATGGGCGCGCTCAGCTCCCGCTACTACCTCAAGAACCTCGGCGGGACGGCGTACGTGGACGACTTCGTCTCCACGGCCGGCGTGAACCACGGGACGACGGTGGCCGGTTGGTGCCGGTGGCTCTACACGTCCTGCGGCGAGATGTACACCGGCAGCTCGTTCCTGACCTCGCTGAACTCCGGCGACGAGACGCCGGGCAGCGTGTCGTACGCCAGCTACTGGTCGAACTGCGACGACGCGCTCACCCCGGACACCTCCGCGATCCTCAGCGGCGCGACGAACGTCGAGGTCGGCTGTGTCTCGCACAACGACATGAACAACGACAAGGGTATCTACGACCAGGTCCGGGCCTTCATCGCCTGACCTTCCCACGGCCGGCTCCTCGCACCTCGTACCCCCCGTGCCCGTCGCGTGGTCTCCTCCCCAGGGACACGCGGCGGGTGAGCCGTTTCCGCCCCCTTCACGACCGGAAGCCCTCCGATCGCGGCCGCCCGTCCCGGCCGTGACGGGTGAGCCGGTGCTTCCGGGGGGACAATCGCGGTATCTGCCGTTCTCTTCGGGAGGTCCTCATGGCCCGCGCCCGCGCGACGACGGACGCCGTGCACCACCCCCTCTTCGCCCGGTTCTACGCCCGGCTGAGCGTGTCGGCGGAGCCGAGGATCGGTCCCCTGCGCGACGAGTTGCTGGCGGGGCTGTCGGGACGGGTCATCGAGATCGGCGCCGGGAACGGACTGAACTTCGCGCGCTACCCGAACACGGTGTCGGAGGTGGTGGCGATCGAACCGGAGCACTCCCTTCGGCGGCTGGCCCTGGAGTCCGCTCTGCGTGCCGAGGTGCCGGTGGACGTGGTGCCGGGCGCGGCGGAGGCGCTGCCGGTCAAAAGCGAGGCGTTCGACGCGGCCGTGGTGTCGCTGGTGCTGTGCAGCGTGCGGGATGTACGGCGCTCGCTGAGCGAGGTCCGGCGGGTGCTGCGCCCCGGCGGTGAGCTGCGGTTCTTCGAGCACGGCCGGGGCGGCGGCCGCGCGATGCGGACGGCACAGCGGGCACTGGACGGCACGGTGTGGCCCCTGTTGTTCGGTGGCTGCCATGTGTCCCGCGACCCGGTCGCCGTAATTCGGGCCGCCGGGTTCGAGACCGGGGCCGTCCGGGAGGTCCTGGTGCCCGAGCGGGGGCCGCGGCTGCCCAGCTCCTACTGCGTGCTGGGCCGGGCCCGGCGGCCCGGCGTCACTGACTCCACTGGCGCAGCTCCCGCGTGATGTCCTGCACGGTGGCCTCGCCGCTCTTGACCAGCCGGGCGAGTTCACGCACCTGCTCGGCGGAGGTGACGACCTTGACGCCGCTGGCCACGAGATACCCGTAGGCGACGGCGGAGGCGAACAGCGCGTTGGAGCGCTCCAGCGCCGGGACGTGCATGAGGACCTGGAGGAGGGCGGCGGCCCGGGCGTACGGGGTGTCGTAGACGGGGACGTCGAAGATCTCGGCCTCGTGCCGGGCGATGGCCGCGACGAGTGCGCCCCAGTCGGAGACCTGGGGATCTCCGGGCGTCTTCCGTTCGGCGACCATGAGGAGCCAGGCGAGGTCGATGCGGAGCTGGCTCAAGGGATCAGTGACGTCCTTCGCGCCGGCCGTCGGGATCGGCGCCGAACTCCTCGGCGAAGACCGCCTCGTACTGCTTCATGAAGTCGGCGGCGGACTCGACGAAGGTGTGGCCCGCCTCGCCGGTGTCCTGCCGGACCAGTTCCTCGATGTACCGGTTCACACTCATCCCGCGCTCCAGGGCTCGTTCACGGGCTGCCCGGGCCGTGTCCTCGTCCACCCGGACGTTCAGCTGGGTCTTGGCCATGACTCGACGCTAGCGCCGGAGTGCTAGCTGCGGCAAGGGCGCCTTCACCGCGTACCACCCCTAAGGGTCCGCCTTATGTGCCCCTTACACAGAGATCGGGAACCCGACCTGCGACGGAGACCGCATCGGACTTCGGGGGGATTCCTGATGTGCCCCGCATCACACTAGGCTCGGCCGGAAGCGCCCGGAATTCGAACCGGTTCGAGCCTGGAGGCCGTTTTGTCCACTGCTGCCGCTGAGCACTCCCTCGGCCGCGCGGAAGCCGACGCCGTCGCCGCCCGCGCCCGGGGCCTGACGAAGGCGTACGGCTCGGGCGAGACCGGGGTGCTCGCCCTCGACTCGGTCGACGTGGACATCGCGCGCGGCCGTTTCACCGCCGTGATGGGCCCGTCGGGCTCGGGGAAGTCCACGTTGATGCACTGCCTCGCGGGGCTCGACACCGTCTCGGCCGGGCAGGTGTGGCTCGGGGACACCGAGATCACCCGGCTCAGGGAACGCGATCTGACCCGGTTGCGCCGGGACCGGATCGGCTTCATGTTCCAGTCCTTCAACCTGATCCCCACGCTGAACGCGGCAGAGAACATCACGCTGCCGATGGACATCGCGGGCCGGAAGCCCGACCAGCAGTGGCTGGACCGCGTCATCGACACGCTCGGGCTGCGCGACCGGCTGGGGCACCGGCCCTCGCAGCTCTCCGGCGGCCAGCAGCAGCGCGTCGCCTGCGCCCGCGCGCTCGCCTCCCGGCCCGAACTGATCTTCGCCGACGAGCCGACCGGCAACCTCGACTCCCGCGCCGGGCTCGAAGTGCTCGGCTTCCTGCGCGAGGCGGTCGACCGGCTGGGCCAGACGGTCGTCATGGTCACCCACGACCCCGGCGCCGCCGCCCACTCCGACCTGGTGCTCTACCTCGCCGACGGCCGGATCGTGGACCGGATGGAGCGTCCCACGGCCGAAGCGGTCCTGGAGCGCATGCGCCTGTTCTCCGGGGCCAAGCCCCAGGCCGCCGCGGAGGACGGGTCCGCGGAAGGACCCGCCAGTGGGTCCGCCGACGGGCTCGCCGATGGATCGGTCGACGGGTCCGCCGACGGGTCCGCCGATCGGCCCGTCGGCTTCGGCAAGGGCGACTGAGACCGTGCTGAAGGCGACCCTGCGGAGTTTCCTCGCGCACAAGGGACGGCTGCTGCTCTCGGCGCTGGCGGTCGTCCTGTCCGTGGCGTTCGTCGCGGGCAGTCTGATCTTCTCGGACACGGTCGCCCGCACCTTCGACCGGCTGTTCGCCTCCACCTCGGCCGACGTGACCGTGGGCCCCAAGGACGACGAGCTGACGGGCCAGCTGCCGACCGGGGCCGTCGAGACCGTGCCCGCCTCGCTGGCGCGGCGGGTGGCGGGGATCGACGGCGTGGCGGACGCCCGTGCCGACGCGTCCGTCGACAACGTCACGGTCGTCGACAGCGACAACGAGTCGGTGGGACCGACCACGGGCGCCCCCACCGTCGCCAGGAACTGGCACCCCACCGACCGCAGCCCGGTGAAGCTGACGAGCGGGCGCGCGCCACGGGGCGACGGCCAGGCGTTGCTCGACGCGGACACCGCGAAGAACAAGGACGTGGAGATCGGCGACACCCTGACGGTGCTCGCCCGGCCGGGCTCCTTCGAGGTGCGGGTCGTCGGCATCGCCACCTTCACCACCACCAACCCCGGCGCCGCGCTCGTCTACCTCGACACCCGAACGGCCCAGACCCGGCTGCTGGGCGACCCCGACGCCGCCACCAGCGTCTCCGTGACCGCCGAGCCGGGCGTGAGCGACGACCGGCTCAAGCGGCGGATCGCCGACGAGCTGGGGCCGACGGCGTACGAGTACCTGACCGCCGACGAGCGGGCCGAGTCGGCGGCCGCCTCGCTCGGTGGATTCCTCGACGTCATCAAGTACGTGATGCTCGGCTTCGCGGGGATCGCGACACTCGTCGGGATCTTCCTCATCGTGAACACCTTCTCGATGCTCATCGCCCAACGCACCCGCGAACTGGGCCTGTTGCGTGCGCTGGGCGCCGACCGGCGCCAGGTGCGGCGCTCGGTGCTCACCGAGGCCGCGCTCCTCGGCCTCGTCGGGTCGACGCTCGGCCTCGCCGCCGGCATCGGGCTGGCCTTCGGGCTGATCGAGCTGATGGGCGCCTTCGGGATGAACCTGAGGTCGACCGAGATGGTGATCGGCGTGGGGACGCCGATCGCGGCGTACGTCGTCGGGCTCGGCGTCACCTTCGTCGCCGCCTACCTGCCGGCGCGGCGGGCCTCGGCCGTCTCGCCGATGGCGGCCCTCTCCGACGCCGAGATCGCCGGCGTGGGGCGGCCGCTGCGGGTACGGGCGGTGGCCGGCGGGATCGTCGGAGCGGCCGGTGCCGCCGCGCTCGCGGGGTGCGCGATGTCGTCCGACACGGGCTCCGCGGCGTCCCTGCTCGGTCTCGGCCTGGTCCTCACGCTCGTCGCGACCGTCATCGCCGGACCGCTGCTCGTACGGCCCGTGATCCGGGTCCTCGGCGGCGCCTTCCCGGCGCTGTTCGGCTCCGTCGGCCGGATGAGCCAGCGCAACGCCCTGCGCAACCCGCGCCGCACCGGGGCCACCGCCTCGGCGCTGATGGTCGGCATCGCGCTCGTCGCCGGCATGTCCGTGGCGAGCGCGTCGATGGCCAAGTCCTTCGACGACGAGATCGACAACACCCTCGGCGCCGACTTCGTCATCCAGAACCAGAACTTCCAGCCGTTCCCGCAGGAGGTCACCGACAAGGTCCGCGCCACGGACGGCGTCGGCCTCGTCGTACGGCAGCGGTTCACCCCGGTCGCGGTACGGCTGCCGGACGGCGAGCGCGTCGAGACGACCGCCGCGGCCTACGACGCCCGGCTGGACGAGATCGCGAACGTCACCTACGCCGAGGGTGACAGCGGCGCCGCGCTCGCCGACGGAGCCATCGCGATGGACGCGGAGTTCGCACGGGACCACGACGTGACGGTGGGCAGCACGGTCCCCGTCCGGTTCCCGGCAGGGAAGAACACCGAGCTGAGGGTGGCCGCGCTCACCGACCAGGACACCGCCGACGGCTTCGGGGTCCAGGGCGGGCTGTACTTCGGGATGGCCACGATCCAGACGTACGTGCCCGACGGGCAGGACTCCGCGCTGTACGTGAACGCCGGATCGGGCACCGGCGCCGACGAACTGCGCGGGAACCTGGAGCGGACGCTGGACGCCTACCCGCAGGTCCAGGTCCGCGACCAGGCCGACTACAAGGAGCTCGTCCGGGACCAGATCGCCGTGCTTCTCTACCTCGTCTACGCGCTGCTCGGCCTGGCGATCGTCATCGCGGTCCTCGGGGTGGTCAACACCCTCGCCCTGTCGGTGGTGGAACGCACCCGGGAGATCGGACTGTTGCGCGCGATCGGGCTGGGACGGCGACAGCTGCGGCGCATGATCCGGCTGGAGTCGGTGGTGATCGCCGTGTTCGGGGCCGTCCTCGGGCTCGTCCTGGGGCTGATCTGGGGGGTGTGCGCCCAGCAGGTACTGGCGCTGCAGGGCATGAAGGCGCTGGCCATCCCGTGGGGCACGGTCGTGGCCGTGGTGATCGGCTCGGCGGTCGTCGGCGTCGTGGCGGCCCTGTTGCCCGCGCTGCGCGCGTCCCGGATGAACGTTCTGGCGGCGATCGCGCACGAGTGACAGCGCCCGCTGAGAGCGCCCGCGCGTAGCGTGCGCATGTGCTGGCGGCATGCGCACACCGGTGGTGTACTCACCGGCGTGCCCGCGCAAGTCCCGTAGAGGTGAGGAGAGTTCATGCCGCGCCCGTTCCGCTTCGGAGTCAACTTACTCAGCCCCACGTCGGCCGGGGAGTGGCGCGCGAAGTGCCGCCGCGCCGAACAGCTCGGCTATGACGTGATCCTGGTCCCGGACCATCTGGGCATGCCGGCCCCGTTCCCGTCCCTGGTCGCGGCGGCGGAGGCGACCCAGCGGCCGCGACTCGGCACGTTCGTGCTGAACGCGGGGTTCTGGAACCCGGCGCTGCTGGCGCGTGAGGTCGCGACCACGGACGCGCTGACCGGAGGGCGTCTGGAGCTGGGGCTCGGCACCGGGTACGTACCGGCCGAGCACGAGAAGGCGGGCCTGCCGTGGGGTTCGGCGGGCGGACGGGTCGACCATCTGCTCCGCACGGTCCGGGAGTTGGACGAGCTGCTCGGTTCCGGGGAGCACGAGCCACGGCCGGTGCAGCGTCCCCGGGTGCCGCTGCTCATCGGGGCCAACGGTGACCGCATGCTGCGGATCACCGCCGAGCACGCGGACATCGCGGCGTTCACGGGCGCCCGGACGGTGGCGAACGGCAAGCTGGAACCGCTGACCGCCGGGGAACTCGACGAACGGGTCGGCAGGTATCAGGAGTTCGCCGCCGGGCGGAAGGAACCCGCCGAGCTGAACCTGCTGATCCAGATCGTCGAGTTCACCGAGGACCGCGCCGCCGCCGTGCGGCCCTGGCTCAGCCACCTCCCGAACATGACCGAGGAGCAGGCGCTCCAGCTCCCGCTGGTCCTCGTGGGAACCCTGCCGGAGATCGTCGACCAGGTGCTGGCACAGCGGGAGCGGTACGGATTCTCGTACCTGACCGTCCTGGAACCGAACATGGAAACCTTCGCGAAGGTCGTCGAGGCGCTGCAGGGCAGGTGAGGGGGACACGAGGGCGGGGGGCGGCAACGCGGGCCGGCCCGGACGCCCGACTGGGACGGCGACGGGTGGGGAGGCGAGCCGCCGACAGGGCCGGGGCGGGGCGGGGCGGAGAGAGCACACCCCGGGCGAACGCCGAGCCGGTACGGGAGCCGCTCCCGGCTCCGTGGCGGTCCCGAAGTGCCGGGCCGGGTCGGAAGCGGGCGGGACGCGGAGCCCGTGCGCACCCGGCCGGACACACCGCCGAGCGGCCGCGTCCGGATTCTGGAATTCCGAACCGCCCCCGGGCCCCCGTGATGGGATCGCCGCATGACCGACCTGCGCATACGGGCCGCGACGCCCGACGATCTCGACGCCGTCCTCGCCTTCTGGAAGGCGGCGGCCGAGGGCACGAGCATCAGTGACGACCGGGAGGGCGTCGAGCGGCTGGTGGCCCGTGACCCCGAGACGCTGATCCTGGCCGAGCGGGACGGCGAGCTGGTGGGCACCGTGATCGCCGGTTTCGACGGCTGGCGGTGCCACCTGTACCGGCTCGCGGTGCACCCCGAGCGACGGCGCCGGGGCATCGGCTCGGCCCTGCTCACGGCGGCCGAGGAGCGGTTCGTCCGACTCGGTGGGCGGCGCGCCGACGCGATGGTGCTCTTACGCAACGAGACGGCCCAGCATGCGTGGCGGGCCGCCGGGTACGCGCCCGAGGAGAAGTGGCGGCGGTGGGTGAAGCCGCTCGGGGGCTGAGACCGGGCATGCGTCGAGGCGTGCAGCGGGGCGAGGGGAGGCACTTTGCCGGTCCTTTACCATGGGTGGACCACCCAGCCTCTACGGAAAGGTTGTGAGCGTCCGCCCATGGGCGAGCCTCCCAGTACGCGGCCAGGTACCGCACGTACCCGAGCCGGTGCACGACATCGCGCGTTCCTCCCGTCCCTGCCCGATCATGGGACGGAGGTGACCCGATGACCGAAGTGCTCCTCCTTCTGGTGGCGGTGCTGCTCTCGCTGATCTGTGGCGCCTTCGTCGCCGCCGAGTTCTCGCTGACCACGGTCGACCGGGCCCGCCTGGAGCGGGCCGTGGAGCGCGGCGAGCGGGGTGCCGCCGGCGCCCTCAAGGCCGTACGGAATCTGACCTTCCAGCTCTCCGGCGCCCAGCTCGGCATCACCGTCACCAACCTGGTCGTCGGCATGCTCGCCGAGCCGTCCATCGCGAAGCTGATCGCGGGCCCACTGGAGGCGGCCGGCGTACCCGCCTCCGCGTCGAGTTCGGTGGCGCTGGTGATCGGCACGGCCCTGTCGACCGTCGTGCTGATGGTCGTCGGCGAGCTGGTGCCCAAGAACTGGGCGATCTCCGCACCGCTGCCGGTGGCGAAGAAGGTGGCGAACCCGCAGCGCTGGTTCAGCGCCGCGTTCCGCCCGTTCATCACCCACCTCAACAACACCGCCAACCGTCTCGTACGCCTCCTCGGCATCGAGCCCGCCGAGGAGCTGGCCTCCGCCCGCGGCCCCCAGGAGCTGGCGGCCCTCGCCCGGCACTCGGCCAGGGAGGGCGCCCTGGAGGCGGACACCGCCGAGCTGTTCGTGCGGACGCTGAACCTCGCCGACCTCACCGCGGAGAACGTGATGACCCCGCGCGTCCAGGTCATGGCCCTGGACGTCCAGGCGACCTGCGAGGACGTGGCGAACGCGACCCGGGCCACCGGCCTGTCCCGCTTCCCCGTCTACCGCGGCGGCCTCGACTCGGTCGTCGGCACCGTGCACATCAAGGACGTCCTCGCCGTGCCCGCCGAGCGCCGGCTGCGCACCTCCGTCGCGGAGCTGCTGCGCGAGCCCCTGCTCGTCCCCGAGTCCCTCACCGTGGACCGGGTGCTGGACCGGCTCTCGGGCAAGCGCACGATGGCCGTCGTCATCGACGAGTACGGCGGCACCGCCGGCGTCGTGACCCTGGAGGACATCGTCGAGGAGGTCGTCGGCGAGGTACGGGACGAACACGACCCGCACGAGACGCCCGACATGGCCCCCGTCGGCACCGACGAGCACGGCCGCGAGCTGTACTCGGCCGACGGCTCGGCCCGCACCGACCAGCTGGCCCGGGTGGGCCTGCGCGCGCCGGACGGACCGTACGAGACGCTCGCCGGACTCTTGGCCACCGAGCTGGGCCGCATCCCGGCCGTCGGCGACACCGTGGAGGTGGCCGGCTGGCGGCTCGACGTGGTGGACGCCGCCGGGCGCCGGGCCGCGCGGGTACTGCTGCACGCGCCGGTCCCGTCCGTCGAGGAGCACGAGGAGGAGACGCGATGACCGCCGTCCAGCTGCTGATCGGTTTCGCGACGCTGGTCGTCAACGCCTTCTTCGTGGGCGCCGAGTTCGCCCTGATCTCGGTACGCCGCAGCCAGATCGAGCCGTACGCCGAACAGGGCGACCGGCGGGCGCGCAGCGTGCTGTGGGGTCTGCGGCACGTGTCCGCGCTGATGGCGGCCGCGCAGCTCGGTATCACCCTGTGCACCCTGGTCCTCGGTGTGGTCGCGGAGCCCGCGATCGCGCACCTGCTGGAGCCGCTGTTCCACGCGGCGGGCGTGCCGGAGGGCGCGGGCCACGTGGTGTCCTTCGTGATCGCCCTGGCGCTCGCCACGTACCTGCACATGCTGCTCGGCGAGATGGTCCCGAAGAACATCGCCCTGGCCGAGCCGGTGCGCAGCGCCCTGCTGCTCGGCCCGCCGCTGGTGACGCTCTCGCGGGCGCTGCGCCCGGTGATCTTCACGGTCAACGCCTTCGCGAACGCCCTGCTCAAGCTCATGCGGATCGAGACGAAGGACGAGGTGACGGCGACCTTCTCGGACACCGAACTCGCCCGTCTGGTCCGGGACTCCAGCGAGGCCGGACTGATCGACGACCGCGCGCAGGAGCGGCTGCGCGACGCGCTGGAACTGGGCCGCCGCCCGGTCCGAGACGTCGTGCTCCCGCTGGAGCGGGTCGTCTACGCGGGCATGGGGGTCACCCCGGAGGAGCTGGAGCGGCTGTCGGCCGAGTCCGGGTTCTCCCGTTTCCCCGTGGTCGACGAGGGGCGCCGGATCGTGGGCTATCTCCATGTGAAGGACGCCCTCGACGCGACCCCGCGCGACGTGCCGTTCTCCGTCCGGGACATGCGGTCCATCGCCCGGGTCCGGGAGACGACGCCGCTGGACGACGTGCTCACAGCGATGCGCCGCAGCCGGACGCACCTGGCGGCGGTGCTGGGCGCGGACGGTCGGCTCGCGGGGATCGTGACCATGGAGGACGTGCTGCGGGAGCTGTTCGGGCAGCCGGCCGTGTGAGGTTCGTCGGCGGAAGGAGCCGACCGACCGCCGGGTATGTGAACGCGTTAGCATCGTCCACGCCATGCAGACGAATCCCACATACTCCAGCCTTGTCACGGTCGGCGACTCCTTCACCGAGGGGATGTCCGACCTCCTCCCCGACGGTTCGTACCGGGGCTGGGCGGACCTCCTCGCCGGCCGCATGGCCGCGCGGACGCCCGGCTTCCGGTACGCCAACCTCGCGGTGCGCGGAAAGCTGATCGGCCAGATCGTCGCCGAGCAGGTGGGGGTCGCGGCCGCCATGGAGGCGGACGTGATCACGCTGGTCGGCGGTCTCAACGACACGCTCCGGCCCAAGTGCGACATGGGCCGGGTGAAGGGCCTGCTGGAGGAGGCCGTGGAGCGCCTCGCGCCCTCCTGCAAGCAGCTCGTCCTGATGCGCAGCCCGGGCCGCCAGGGCCCCGTCCTGCAGCGGTTCCGGCCGCGGATGGAGGAGCTGTTCGCCTGCGTCGACGAGCTGGCCGCCCGGCACGGCGCCCTCGTCGTGGACCTGTACGGCGCCCCGTCGCTCGGCGACCCGCGCATGTGGGACGTGGACCGGCTGCACCTGACGCCCGACGGGCACCGCCGGGTCGCCGAGGCGGTCTGGCAGACGCTCGGCCACGAGGTGCAGGACCCGGAGTGGCGGACGCCGATCCCCCTGACGCCGCCGCCCGGCTGGGCCGCCCGCCAGGTGGCTCACGCGCGGTTCGCCCGGCAGCACCTCGCGCCGTGGATCGTCCGCCGCCTCACCGGCCGCTCCTCGGGCGACGGCCGGTCAGGCGCCCATTTCAGCGCTGAGCTCGGCCAGGCGTTCTGGGTCACCCCTGCGGACCACACGAACCCCGGCCCGGTGACGGACTGGCGCCGGGTGGAGCCCTGACCCGGAGCCTTCCCGCACCTCGCCCGCGGTTGTTGTTGCGGGAGGTCATGGGTGAGCTCAGACTTGTCGCGGAGGAAAGACCCCAGGTACGCGCGCCCTCATACCGGCGCCCGCTCTCGTCCTGACGCGCGAGGGCGTCTCCTCGACCAGGTGCACCCGCTTCGGACCACCCGCTCGGCCGACACCGCCGAGAGCAGGGCCCGTCCGGCGAAGCCGCCCGCAGTCCTGATCACCGCGGCGAAGAGGCGTCCGATCCACGGGAGGCAGCCGTGAACGAACACGATGTCCTGCTCCATGGCTGAGGTCACGGCGGCCGGAGGCCCGAGGCCGGTCCTGGCGAGAAGGCCGTCGATGCGGCCGGGACGGTACGGCATCCCGTGCGAGTCGGGTCCCCGCCGGCGCGGTGAGCTGATCGAGACCGCGTCCTGTGCACTGCGCCGGCGATCTCCTCAGATGCGGCCGCACACCTCCGACCGGGACGAACTCGCGGGTGTACGGCGGCAGTCGGTGGAAGGTCAGTGACGTTCGGACGTCGATCGGCTGCTGCGTGGTGTGACCCCCGGGCGGAATTGCACGTCTTACGTTCGAGACCGCATCCCCACGGCCCCCCATGGAGGGTTCTTCGATGGACAGTCAGATCGTGAAGGTGAAGATTCACCCCGCCATCGGTGTCGCCCGGGTCGGCAACAGTGTCGAAGCACCCTTCATCGGCCCGGAATCACCGGACCAGAGACCAGCGGACCCCGGCTCCTACAAGGACGGATCCGGGGCGCTCCGGAGGCAGGCCGCACGCTTCCGTGTATACGGCTACAACGCCGCGGGGGAGGTCGTGAGGGAACTGAAGCCGGGCGACGAGGGTGTCTCCGAGATCCAGTGGACCGTTCATCTGGCCAACAAGAAGGCCGCCTGGTACCAGTTCCATCTGGCGCTGGACATCCCCGAGGGCAAGACGCTCGCGGCGGAGCAATACTCGCTGCGCAACGCCGACGTCGTGGGTGCCGAGAGGAAGAAGCTGGTCAACGACCCCGGAAGCCGGACCGTCCGCGGCTCGAAGACCGAGACGCAGAAGTTCGACACCGGCAAGATCATGGGCAAGGCGGTGTACCTCGGCGAGATCTCCACGCGTGCCGACGGCCGCCTGGTGGTGCTCGGTGGCCGGGGAAACTCCGCCTCCTACAAGAACCAGCCGATCACCGGAGTCGCCAACAACAACACCTGGTACGACGACGTGTCCGACGGCCCGGTGACGGCGAAGGTCCGTATCGACGGCAGGGATCTGACCGCCGCCCCGGCCTGGGTCGTGGTGGGGCCTCCGCACTACGCCCCCGGCGTGAAGTCCATACGTACCCTGCACGACCTGCTCTTCGACGTCTTCGTCCAGGCCGGTTCGCTGACCCGCCCGCAGCAGATCTCGTTCACCGATCACATCGAGCCGATACTCCGCCGATTCTGCGATCTGCAGTGGGTCAATCAGGGTTTCGCGGCACAGTTCGGCTGGAACGGCCCCCACTTCTTCCTCTCGCCCGCCATGCGGAAGAGGCTCGCCGATCCGTCCGACCGGAACCGGGAACTGCGCCGCCAGACGTACGCCGCCCTGCGCGACTACGACCGGGACGGAAAGTCCCCACTGCCGTGGCCGTGGATCTACGGCGACGCCATGGCCAGCAAGCCCAAGTCCGTACGCCAGCACCTGGCGCTGTCCCCGACCCAGGACTGGATGCTGCAGCGCTGGGCGGACGGGGCGTTCCGGGCCGGACCCGTGCGGCAGCCGCGCCCCACGGTCGACGACGCCCCTGTCGCCGAGCAGCCGGGGCTGCTGGACCGGGCGGCCCTGGAGAACTGCGCCGCCGACGCGTTCCACCCGGGGTGCGAGGTCACCTGGCCGATCAGGCACGCGAGCATGTTCAGTGAACCCTTCCGCATCCTGCACCGCGCCACCGGCACCACGGAACCCGACTACGGGCCCACCCTCACCGCGCAGGAGGCGGTCGCCGCCAACGGCCCCCTGCACGCGCAGGGGCCCGGCGACCTCACTCGCTGGATGGCCGCCCCCTGGCAGGCGGATACCGCGAGCTGCCGCTCCGGCTACGAGGTGCTGGCCAACCTGGGGCCCCGATACAGCCCTTACCTGCCGACCTTCTGGCCTGCCCAGGTACCCAACCATGTCCTCAAGCTGGAGGACTTCGAGAAGGTCAACACGCCGCCGGCCGGGAGCGACGACAGCGCCCGGGAAGAGGCGTTCGAGCGACGGGCGACCTGGCTGCGCGGCCTCAGCGGCACCATGAACCAGCAGCGCACGCAGATGATCAAGGACTGGTCCAGACTCGGCATCGTCGAGGTCCGCGACTACACCGTGGGCGACGGGAAGTTCCCGGCACGGATCCTGGTGGAGTCGCGCCCGGGACAACCGCTCGATCGGGCACCGGACACGGCGAACCTCGTCAACCTGCACGTGCCCGAGGCGGGTCCGCACGTGTTGTCCGCGGCGGCGGGCATCCGGCCCGAGGGCAGGCCCGCCCCCGAAACCGTCGAGGCCGAGTCCGCGGCACGGGTGATCGGCGAGGCCGCCAGGGCGACCGGCTACCGCGAGGACGAGATCACCGCCGGATATCTCGAGATACTCGACCCCTTCCGCGACGCGCGGTGAGCACCGCACTCGCTCCCGGCGCGGACACCTACGACGTCGTGGTCGCGGGCGGCGGCCCCGCCGGCTGCGCCGCCGCGCTCGTTCTCGCCCGTGCCGGCCGTACGGTTCTGCTGGCGGACGCCGGCACCGGACCGCCCAAGGTCGGCGAGACGCTCGTGCCCGCCGGGCGGGTTCTGCTCGGCGACCTCGGCGTCGCCGACCGCGTTCTCGACTCCGGACATCTCCCCTGCTACGGCAGCCTCTCGGCGTGGGGTTCGGCCGACCTGCAGGCCGTGGACTTCATCAACGACCCGCACGGCCATGGCTGGCACCTCGACCGGCGGTTGTTCGACCGGCGCCTGCGCGACGCCTCGCGCGCGGCGGGGGCCGAGGTCGCCGAGGGCTCGGCCGTACGCGAACCCGCGCGGACGCCGGACGGCGGCTGGACCCTGGTCCTGCGCGGCAGCACCGGCCCTGCCGACAATCGGTCCGGTGGCGAGCGTACGGTGCGCTGCCGCTGGGTGATCGACGCCACCGGCCGCGCCGCCGCGATCGCCGTCCGGTGCGGGGCCCGGCGGCGGGTCGGGGACCGGCTCACAGCTCTGTACGTGCCTCTGGAGGCGGACCCGGTGGACACCGACCGCCGTTCGCTCGTCGAGTCCGACGAGGACGGCTGGTGGTACACCGCCCCCCAGCCCTCGGGCGGGCGCCTGGTCGCCTACTTCACCGACGCCGATCTGCCCGCCGCTTCCCACACCGCGCGCCACTTCCACCGACGGATGTCGGCCACCCGCCACGTGTCCCGATGG
Source organism: Streptomyces sp. NPDC041108 (assembly GCF_055592645.1). NCBI lineage: Bacteria > Bacillati > Actinomycetota > Actinomycetes > Kitasatosporales > Streptomycetaceae > Streptomyces > Streptomyces sp. NPDC041108. Next base: position 154,560 of record NZ_JBVIYK010000013.1, read on the forward strand.
GTCCACCGGGACGGGCCCCCGCCCGCGTCACCCGCGGCGCCCCGCCGGGCCGCCGCGCACACAGCACACCTCGACACGGTGTACGGAGACGGCTGGACCGCCGCCGGGGACGCGGCGGTCGCCTTCGACCCGCTCTCCTCCCAGGGCGTGCTGACCGCTCTCTACACCGGGCTGGGCGCGGGCCTGGCCGTCGACACCCGCCTGGGTCGCGCCCCCTACGGCGCGGACTCCGCCCTCGCCGCATACGCGGAGCAGGTCGCTGCCGCACGGAGCGCGTATCTGCGCGGCCACCGTGTCGTCCACGCCCAGGAGGCCCGCTGGATCGACCGCTCCTTCTGGGCGCGGCGCCTGGCCGACATCCCCGACTCGTCCCGCCGACCACAGGAAGGGTCCAGCACGTCATGAACGAAGGGGCCGGCACGTCATGAACACGGAACGGCACCGAGGCGTCACCGAGATGGGCTGGGGCGTGCCGCAGCAAGGGCACTCGGCCGGACCGCGCCTTCCGGCCGACGCCGACCGAGCGCGGCGGCCCGGGTGTCGTCGGGGTGCGCTCGGACACGCGGTCCGCCCAGGACGGCGGCCCGCACCGTCCCTGTCGGCCGGAGCAGGCCCTGCGCCACCGGGACACGCCCGGCTCGGTCCGTGATCCGGTACCGGCCGGCGGCACAGGCGCGCCCCACCAGGGCGACCCGGCGTCCCGGCTCGAAGGAGCCGCTGCGCTCGCGGTTCACCGCGCGGGCCACTCGGCCGGCCCGAGTTGCTGCCGTACGAGGGCCCGCTACGGTAGGGAACCGCCGTACCGGGAGGCGCGTGTGACCACGACCGTGATCAACCTCAAGGGCCGCATCCGCGACTTCGGCCCCCGGCTGGAATTCGCTCCCAGCGACGTGGTGTACATCGGCCGTCGCTGGACCATGGGCCACTGGGACCTGCCGCGGCATCCGCTGTTCAACCCGTTCCAGTACGACACCGAGAAGAAGAAGCGCGACGGGACGCGGGCCGAGGTGATGGCGAAGTACCGGGAGTACCTGACGTCCGACCCCGAGCTGATGGCTCTCGTACCGAAGCTGCGCGGCAAGACCCTGGCCTGCTGGTGCGCCCCGGAGCCGTGCCACGGGGACATCCTGGCGGAGCTGGCGGACGGGCACTGAGGACGCGGAGCCCGCGGGTGCCCCGCGGGTGCCGGGCGGCGCCTCGCCACGCCTCCCGACCTCCGCGACCGGGCTTCGTAGGTTCCTCCGAAGAGACCCTGGGCGCCCACCTGCACGAATCGCCAGTAGAATCCGTACACGTGACTTCCGCGCCAGCCAAGCCCCGCATCCCCAACGTCCTCGCCGGACGCTACGCCTCCGCCGAGCTCGCCACGCTCTGGTCGCCCGAGCAGAAGGTGAGGCTGGAGCGGCAGCTCTGGCTGGCCGTGCTGCGGGCGCAGAAGGACCTCGGTATCGAGGTGCCGGACGAGGCCCTCGCCGACTACGAGCGAGTCCTCGACACCGTCGACCTGGCCTCCATCGCCGAACGCGAGAAGGTCACCCGGCACGATGTGAAGGCGCGGATCGAGGAGTTCAACGACCTCGCCGGGCACGAGCACGTCCACAAGGGCATGACCTCCCGCGACCTCACCGAGAACGTCGAACAGCTGCAGATCCGGCTCTCTCTGGAGCTGGTGCGCGACCGTACGGTGGCCGTGCTGGCCCGCCTCGCCAAGCTGGCCGGTGAGTACGGCGAACTGGTCATGGCCGGCCGCTCGCACAACGTGGCCGCGCAGGCCACCACCCTCGGCAAGCGGTTCGCGACCGCCGCCGACGAGCTGCTCGTGGCGTACGGGCGCGTCGAGGAGCTGCTCGGCCGCTACCCGCTGCGCGGCATCAAGGGCCCGGTGGGCACGGCCCAGGACATGCTGGACCTGCTGGGCGGGGACGCGGGCAAGCTCGCGGAGCTGGAGGACCGGATCGCCGGGCACCTCGGCTTCGCGCAGGCGTTCACCTCGGTGGGGCAGGTCTACCCGCGCTCCCTGGACTACGACGTCGTGACGGCTCTCGTCCAGGTCGCGGCGGCGCCCTCGTCGATCGCCAAGACGATCCGGCTGATGGCCGGGCACGAGCTGGTGACCGAGGGCTTCAAACCGGGCCAGGTCGGCTCGTCCGCGATGCCGCACAAGATGAACACCCGCTCCTGCGAGCGCGTCAACGGCCTCATGGTCATCCTGCGCGGCTACGCGTCGATGACCGGTGAGCTGGCGGGCGACCAGTGGAACGAGGGCGACGTCTCCTGCTCGGTGGTCCGCCGGGTCGCGCTGCCGGACGCCTTCTTCGCGCTGGACGGCCTGCTGGAGACGTTCCTCACCGTTCTCGACGAGTTCGGCGCCTTCCCGGCCGTCGTCGCCCGCGAGCTGGACCGCTACCTGCCGTTCCTCGCCACCACCAAGGTGCTGATGGGCGCGGTGCGCGCGGGCGTCGGCCGCGAGGTCGCGCACGAGGCCATCAAGGAGAACGCCGTCGCCTCCGCGCTCGCCATGCGCGAGCAGGGCGCCGAGCGCAACGAACTCCTCGACAAGCTCGCCGCCGACGACCGCATCCCGCTGGACCGTGCCCAGTTGGACGCGCTGATGGCCGACAAGCTCTCCTTCACGGGCGCCGCCGCCGACCAGGTCGCCGTGGTCGTCGGCCGGATCGAGGAGATCGTGAAGCAGCGTCCGGAGGCCGCCGGCTACACGCCCGGGGCGATCCTCTGACCCGCTACACCCAGGCCGAACTGGAGGCCGCCCGCGACCGGCTGGTGCCGGATGTCACCGCGGACGGCCTCCGGGTGCTTTTCTGCGGCATCAACCCGGGGCTGATGACGGCGGCGTCCGGCCATCACTTCGCCCGCCCCGGCAACCGCTTCTGGCCCGTGCTGCATCTGTCGGGGTTCACACCCCGCCTGCTCAAGCCGTCCGAACAGGGCGAACTGCCGTCGTACGGGCTCGGCATCACGAACGTCGTCGCGCGGGCGACGGCACGCGCCGACGAGCTGACGGCACAGGAGTACGTCGAGGGCGGACGCCTCTTGACCGCAAAGGTGGAACGCCTCCGGCCGCGCTGGCTCGCGGTGGTCGGTGTGACCGCCTACCGGGCCGCCTTCGGCGACCGCAGGGCCGCCGTCGGGCCGCAGGAGCGGACGATCGGGGCCTCGCGCGTGTGGGTGCTGCCCAATCCCAGCGGGCTGAACGCGCACTGGACGGCGGCGACGATGGCGGAGGAGTTCGGGCGGCTGCGGGTGGCGGCGGAGAGCTGACCGCCGCGCCGGGCGCCGGGACCGGCGGTCACGGCGGGTCGATCTCCGTTATCAGCGCGACGAGTTGGAACGGCTGCTCCTTGTCCCACTGGGAGACACCGAGGGCGACCCAGCGGCCGTCGGCCCGCCAGAGGTGCACATCCGGGACATGGGAACTGAGGGCCGCCCAGGGCTCGGGTATCTCCTCGCCCTCCATGGAGCGGTCGAGGACGCTCCACAGACTGAACACGTCCGGGGCGCCCCAGCGTGCGGTGAGCCGCTCCGAAAGGGCGTCCCGGTCCGCCTCGTACTGCTCCTCCGTCTCCTCCCGACGTGTGCCGTCGTCGTCCCAGAAGTCGGCGCTCGTCGCTAACTCGGCGACGTGATAGCCCGGTCCGGCCTCTCCGGCGTCCGACCGGCAGGGCTCCCCCGGGAAGGGCTCGGAGCACAGCCGGTCGATGACGGCGAGGTGCTGGGTGATGCTCATGCGGTCCAGTAAAGCGGGCACCACTGACAATTGGCACGGAGTCAGGCGGCCGTGCGGCAGGGACGGCCGGCCGCCGGCATCCGGAGGACCGGCCCGTGTACGGCCGAGGACTCGCCCGTACCGACCGAGGTCCGGCAGAGGTCCGGCCCGATGCCCGGCCAGAGGTCCGGGGGACGTCCAGTCGTTGCGCGGCCGCTCGGGCAGGTGTCCCCACAGCTCGCCCGGCGGGCGGTCGGTCGGGCGCCTAGGCCGGGATTCCGCAGGTCGGGGGCGGCGGGCACTCGCCCGGCACCGCCGTGGCGAGTACCATCCGGCACACACGCGCGCGAGCTGGGAGGACGGACGTTGGGGCGACTGACCGGCGGGGATCCCTCTCTGCTCCGCAGGATCAACTCGGCGGTGGTGCTGCACGCGCTGCGCGCCACCGACCACGCGACCCTGACCGAGATCACCAGGGTCACGGGTCTGTCCCGGCCCACGGTCGAGGGCGTGGTCGAGGGGCTGGTCGAGGCCGGCCTCGTCGTCGAGCAGGCCGCCGAGGAGGGTGCCGCCCGGCGGCAGGGGCGCCCGGCGCGGCACTACCGGTTCCGGGCGGAGGCGGGCCATCTGCTGGGCCTGGACGTGGGCTCGCACCAGGTGACCGCGCTGCTCGCGGACCTCGACGGCAGGGTGCTGGGCTCCCTGTCCAGGGAGATCTCCGAGGCGGCGTCGGCGGACGACCGGCTGGAGCGGCTGCGCTCGACCGTGGCCGAGCTGCTGCGCAGGTCCGGTGTCTCACGGGCGTCGCTGCGGGCGGTCGGTGTCGGCAGCCCGGGGATCATCGAGGCCGACGGCGCCGTACGCCTGTGCGCGGCCCTGCCGGAGTGGACGGGCCTGAACCTGGGCGAGCGGCTGAGCCGCTCCTTCAAGTGCTCCGTCCTGGTCGAGAACGACGCCAACGCGGCGGCCGTCGCCGAGCACTGGAAGGGCGCGGCCGCCGAGTCCGACGACGTGGTGTTCGTGCTGGCGGGCCTGAGCCCGGGAGCCGGTTCGCTGATCGGGGGGCGGCTGCACCGCGGTTACGGCGGCGCGGCCGGCGAGATCGGGGCGCTGCACCTGCTGGGCCGTGAGGCCACCCCGGAGGCGCTGCTGTCGACCACGGGCGAGCCCCTGCATCCGCTCGACGAGCAGGCGGTCGCCGAGGTCTTCAAGCACGCGCGCGAGGGCGACGAGCGGGCCCGCGAGGCCGTGGACCGCTTCATACAACGGCTCGTGCACGACGTGACGGCCCTCGTCCTCGCCCTCGACCCGGAACTCGTGGTCGTCGGCGGCTGGGCGACCGGCATCGACGACGTCCTCGACCCGCTGCGCGACGAGCTGGCCCGCTACTGCCTGCGCCCGCCCCGCGTCGCCCTCTCCCGCCTGGGTGAGACGGCCGTCGCCATGGGCGCGCTCCGGCTCGCCCTGGACCATGTCGAGGAACAGCTGTTCGCGGTGGAGGGCACGGTGACCGCGCGGCGCTGAGCCGGTTCTCCGGCATGAGGGCCGAGCTGACCTGCGGACACAAGAACGCCGCGCCCCGGGGGCGCGGCGTTCTGTGGCTCGCAGGGGCTGCCGGCGTCGTCAGGACGCGTGGCGCTCCGGGCCGTGGTGGATCTCGACGCCGCCCGAGTCACCGAAGGTCAGTCGGCAGGTGTCGGCACGGTAGGTGGCCAGGGAGACCGCCGCCGTGCGTCCCTCGGCGTGGAAGCGGGTGGTGACGACGAGGACGGGCGCGCCGGGCAGCCGGTCGAGTTCCTTGGCGTCGTCCGCGCGGGCGGAGCCCAGCTCCACCGAGCGGTCCTGCCCCTCCAGCTCCAGGCGCTGCAGCTCGCGCAGCACGGCACGCGCGCGTGCGGCGCCCGAGGGCGCGTCTATGGCGGAGAGGGCGGGCACCGAGTCCGCGGGGATGTAGAGCAGCTCGGCGGCGACGGGCTGGCCGTGCGACACACGGGAGCGGCGTACGACGTGCACCTGCTCACCGTGCACGCTCTCCAGGATGTCGGCGACCGCGGCGGGCGGTGCGGCGGACGTGCAGTCCACGGCCTGCCAGGCGTCGCCGGCCGTGCCCGGCCACGCGTGCTGACGGGTGCCGACCGCGACGCGCACGCGCGGAGGCGCCACGGTGGTGCCGACGCCGCGACGGCGCTGCAGCCGGCCCTCCAGTTCGAGCTGCTCCAGCGCCTGGCGGAGCGTGGCTCGGGCGACCCCGAAGCGGGCGGCGAGATCACGTTCGTTGGGCAGGATCTCTCCCACCGAGAACTCGGAGTCCAATGCCTCACTGAGCACGGTTTTCAGATGCCAGTACTTCGGTTCCGGCACCGTTTCGAGCTGCTGGGTCCCCACCCTGTCCTCCGCTGCTTCGCCGTGTCCCGGCGGCGTTTTTAGCGCCCTTGTTTATTAAAGGTTGTTGCACTTTCTTGCGACCATAGGCCCGCCCCCACCCTTGGTCAAGACCAATCATCGGCCGCCGGGGCGTCGGGCCGGCCGGACGCCCGGCAGCGTTCATCGAGGCTTCACGGCAGGACGGCGGACCGGACTGCGGGCCGGGGCAGGAAGCGGCGAGGAGGGGGCGGAGGCGGGCCGGGGACCGGGGCGGCGATCACGCCGGGCCCGGAAAGAGCACGAACAGCCGCCTCCCTCACCCGGAGAACTACTGCTCCACCGTCAGAGACCCCAGTTTTTCCGGGTTCCGCACGATGTAGACGCACTGGATACGCCCGTCGGCGACATCGAGCTGGAACACGCTGTCGATCTCGCCGCCGGCTTGGAGGACCACCGCGAAACCTCCGTTGACCTCCATGAAGCGGAACGACGCGTCCGCGAGGCCCTTGCCGGCCACGCCGTGCAGGAACCGTCCCACCTTGTCGGCGGTTTCGAGGACGCGCACCGGGGCCTTGCCTAGACCGCCGCCGTCGCCCACCAGGCGCACGTCGGGAGCCAGCAGCGACATCAGTCCGTCCAGGTCACCGCCGGCCGCCGCGGCGAGGAACCGCTCGGTCAGCTCCCGGCGTTCGGCCGGATCCACCTCATAGCGCGGACGCCGCTCGTCGACATGCCTGCGGGCGCGCCCGGCGAGCTGACGCACGGCGGGCTCGGCGCGGTCGATCATGGCCGCGATCTCGGCGTACGGGTAGCCGAACGCCTCCCTGAGCACGAACACCGCGCGCTCCAGGGGCGAGAGGGACTCCAGGACGACGAGGACGGCGAGCGAGACGGTGTCGGCGAGGACGGCCCGCTCGGCGGTGTCCTCCACGGTCACCCCGTAGTCGGTGACGTAGGGCTCGGGCAGCCAGGGGCCGGGGTACGCCTCGTTGCGGGACTGCACCTGGCGCAGCCGGTCGATGGAGAGCCGTGTCGTGACGCGGACCAGGTAGCCGCGCGGTTCGCGCACCTCGGACCGGTCGGCGCCGGACCAGCGCAGCCAGGCCTCCTGGACCACGTCCTCCGCGTCGGCGACACGGCCGAGCATGCGGTAGGCGACTCCCATGAGGACGGAGCGGTGCTCTTCGAAGACGTCGGTCGCGATATCGGTGGTCACCGCTCCATCCCATCCCGGGGGACGCGGGCCTGTCCAGGCGATTCCGGGCCCGCTCGCGGGCTTGTTACCCACAGGGACTACCCGCCGGTAGCAGTTGCTGACAAGCTGTCTATGAACGTCGTACGTCCGCGCGCCCACTCCCAGACGAGGAGCTGCACCATGTCCGCCGCCACGGTCTCCTTCCAGGTCCCCTCCCCGCTCGGCCCGCGGCCCGTGACGGTCTCCTACACGCGCGAGGGCACCGGTGAGCCGCTGCTCCTGCTGCACGGAATCGGCCACCACCGGCAGGCCTGGGACCCGGTGACGCACATCCTGGCCGCCGAACGCGAGGTCATCACCGTGGACCTCCCCGGCTTCGGCGAGTCCCCCGCGCTGCCGGACGGGCTCACCTACGACCTGCCCACGACATCGGCCGTGTTCGGCGCCTTCTGCGAAGCACTGGAACTCGACCGCCCCCATGTGGCGGGCAACTCCCTCGGCGGTCTGCTGGCCCTGGAACTGGGCCGCGAGAAGCTCGTACGGTCCGTCACCGCCCTGTCCCCGGCCGGGTTCTGGAACGAGGCCGAGCGGCGTTACGCGTTCGGCATCCTGCTCACCATGCGGCACATCGCGCGGCGCATGCCCCTGCCACTGGTCGAACGGCTGTCCCGTTCGGCGGCCGGCCGCACCGCGCTGACGAGCACCATCTACGCCCGTCCGGGCCGCCGTTCACCCGAGGCCGTGGTCGCCGAGACCCTTGCGCTGGCCGGCGCGACGGGGTTCGACGACACCCTGCGGGCCGGCGGCAGCATCCTGTTCACCGACGACGTCCCCGGCCTCCCGATCACCCTGGCCTGGGGCACTCGGGACTGGCTGCTCGTCCCCCGCCAGGGCGTCCGCGCCAAGCGGATCATCCCCGGTGCCCGCCTGGTCCGCCTCCCCGGCTGCGGCCACTGCCCCATGAACGACGACCCGGCCCTGGTGGCGCGCGTGATCCTCGACGGCAGCCGCTGACCCGACGGCACCCGCCGACCGGTGGCGGGACCGGCGCCCCCGAACCCGGGCGACCGACAGCCCCGCACCCACCGACGGACCCGTACCTCGTGTGACGACGCAGCCTGGTTGGCAAGACCCGCCGTTGGCTGGAGCTGGTCGGAGGCTCACGGGTGACTCTTGATCGGTCCCGGCGGCAGCCAGGGCCTGACTCCGGTGGCACCTGGATGGAGTTGTTGCACATGCCGTAGCGGCATGTGGTGGGGTCGGGGCACCACAGCACGAAAGGCTCTGTCTGCGATGTACCCCTCCCTCACGCCTCCCCGGCAGGTCAAGATCGGTGATGCCGCTGCGTTCGCAGGGATCACCCCACGCGCCATCCGCCACTACCACGAGATCGGTCTGCTGCCGGAGCCCGAGCGCGGCGGGGACGGCCGCCGCCGCTACGGCTATGACGACATGACCCGCCTGCTGTGGATCCGCAAGATGGCTGATGCAGGTATCAGCCTGGACGACATGCGGGCCGCCTTCGGCGAAGCCCGGGACGAAGCTGGAGACGAAGCCCTGGACCAAGCCCCGGATATCGAGTCGGTCCTGAGCCGGCTGGAGGAAACCTTGGCGGCGCAGGAGGCCGCCATCAAACGTCGGCGCTCGGCTGTCCAGCGCCTGCAGGCGGTGGGCAGCCCGCTGGGGCTGCTCTCCGAACCGGTCACGGACCGGCTCAGCCACCTGCCCCCGGGCGCGTTGCGCCCCTCCGATCTGGACGCCCTGCTAGTCACAGAACGGATCTTCGGGCCGCTGGGCGCCGCCATCCAGGCCGGCACGTTCATCGTGCTGGCCACCCACCCCGACCTGCGGGCCGAGGAGGACCGTCTTGAGGCGGCCGAGGCCGCCCTCGACGACGGCGTCGAACCCGACGACCCGCGCGTCGAAGAGCTCGCCGTACAGCGATGCGCTCACCAAATGGCCCTGAATCAGGCCATCGAGGCAGCCGGTCTCGACGCGGACGAGGAGAAGATCTTCGAGATCTACGACGCCGACCTGAAAGGGGAGGAGGGCACAGAGATGAGTGCCGCCGCAGCGATCACCAAGATGCCTTACGACTTCTCTCCTGCCCGGATGCGCTGCGTGGAACTCGCCGGACGGCTCTTCGGCGAGGCCCTTGCCGACGCCCACTCCGCGGACAGCTGATCGCCTGTGCCTGGCACTGACGTGGCCCGACAACCGGTCGCGTTCATCCGCATGTGACCGATCGGGTCAGACGTCGAGCCCGGGCCGTAGCCAAGAGTGACATCACAACTGGCCGTACGCGGGGATTCCGAACTGGCCGCTGGCACACGGTCAAGCCTATTCCTGCCATCCGCTATACGGGTCCAGACGCCGGCGCGGCGGGCCTCGCGGGCGTAGTCGGTGAGGCCTTTTGGTTGGCGGCCCGGGGCCTCCTGGACGTGGATCCTTACCTCGCCGTCGACCGGCGGCCTCTCGACAACCAGTGTGCCGGTGTCGGCCTTGGGCACGCCCCGGGAGCTTCGTGACTACTTCAACCGTTGGCGGATGCGTTGCCGTGCCCAGAGCGCCGAGACCGTGGGCACGATCGCGGGGCCTTCATCGCGGCCGGAGGCTCAGGAACCAGCCACGTTCGTGGGCGCGCTCCAGCCGGTAGCTCGGATCCACTCGACCAGGTCCAGGGTGGCCGGCTCGATCGAGCGCACCACCGCCAGGTCCGAAGGGTATTCCGCCGCCTTCGCGAACTGGCGGAACATCGCCTTGTCGAGGTCGTTGGGAAGCACGCTCAACGGGAGGGCCTCGTACCGTGCCGGGAGCCCGGCGCGCGCGCCGAACGCCGCGGCGATCTGGGGGCCCGTCAGCTCGTCGCCGACGAGCTCGACGACTCCGCCGGGCGCCTCCGCGGTGTCGAGCAGGAGCGCGGCGGCGACCCGGCCGATGTCCCTGACCGAGATCATCTTCAGGGCGACGTCCTCCGGCAGCGGCAGCCTCAGCACGATCTCCCCATGCTCCAGGCTCGGTGCCATCACGCTCGCGAAGTTCTCCATGAAGGCGGTCGCGCGAACCATCGCGGCCCTCAGGCCGGACTTCCTCAGGTGCTCCTCGATCCAGTGCTTCGAGTCGTGGTGCGGCACACCCGACTCCCGGTCCGCTCCGAAGACCGAGTTGAACACGACGTGCGGGACGCCCGCCTCGACCGCCGCGTCGACGAGCGCGGTACCGATGCGGATCTCCGCCTCGACCTCTTCCAGGCTGTTCGCCTCCGGGGTCATGAAGTAGAACCCCTCGACCGTCGCCAGCGCGGCGGCCAGTGACGCCGGGTCGTCGGCCCGGATGGCCGCCAGCTCGACGCCGCGGGCGGCCAGCGCCTGAGCCCGGTCGGACTGCGGGTTGCGCACTAAAGCCCGCACCCGCGCCTTGTGGTCCAGTAGCGCGTCGACCACCGCCCCGCCCTGTTGCCCCGTCGCGCCGAAGACTGCGATCGTGCCGGTCGTCTGTGTGCTCATCGCTGCCACCCTTCACTAGTTCACGCCATGAACGAAACTAGTTCACGGCATGAACTACGTCAAGGTGCGGGTGTCAGCGGGACCTCACGGTGTGATGGGCGGGTTCGAGGTGGGCGAAGAGAGGTCCGAGGTGTCCACGATGGCGGTGGCCACGCGCTCGAAGTCGCGCTGGTCGTCGGCGTCGAGGTTCCTCGCGATCTCGGGCAGGCGCTTGGCGACCGCGGCGTAAACGGCCTCGCCGAGCACCTTCCCCGTAGGCGTCGCCCTGAGCATGACGACCCGTCGGTCCTGCGCCGAGCTTGCCCGGCCGACCAACTCGCGCCGCGCGGTGCGATCGACCAGCTGGCTCAATGCGTTCTTGGTCATACCCAACGACGCGGCGAGGTCGGCCATCTGCCGCGGCTCGTTCCTGACTGCGCAGAGCAGCGTGGCCTGCGAGGGGGTCAGGTCGAACTCGGCGCAGATCTGCGCGTACTTGCGTTGAATCACAACCGAGAGCCAGAAGAGCTTGTCGCCATAGTCCACGCCGGCCTCCCCGTCCGATGACGAACGATCAGCCTACTCGTCGCGGGCCGGCAGACCACGCCACCCACCAGGAGATGCACACCTCTGCGAGACCGGCCTGGCACCCCTACCCCGACCACTTTGATCGACTTACCCTGTCCCTTCACCCTCAGGTGGCGCCTCTACCGGCGCCCGACGGGTCGCGCGCCGGTGCCATGCCACTTCTGTGCCGCGTCGAGGGTGGGGTAGCCGGTGTATCCGGTGCGGTCGCCGCCGTAGAAGGTGGCCGGGTCGGCCGCGTTCAGCGGGGCGTTCGGCCATCCGCGAGTGTCACCGCTTCCCCAGGCGTCCGGCCAGTTGTTCACTTGTCGTTTGCGTGTGCGCTGCGGCGTACCCGTAGTTGTGGCTGTGCACATCGGCAGGATCCGTCACTGGAGGCGCTTTCATGTCACACCGTCCACCGAGTCCCCCGCCCGGTCGCCGCAGCGTGCTGCGCGGCTCGCTCGCGGCGTCGGCCGCGCTGGCGCTGCCCGGCTCCGTCGCACTCGGTTCGGCGCCGGCGCTGGCCCTCTCGGGGCGGCCGAAGGCCGGCTGGGGTGTGCAGGCCGGCGACGTGACCGCGCACTCCGGCCTGGTGTGGGTGCGGTCGGACCGTCCGGCCCGGATGATCGTCGAGACGTCCGCCACCGAGTCGTTCCGCAACCCGCGCAGATGGCACGGCCCGCTGCTCGGCGCTGGTACGGACTTCACCGGTACGACGCGACTGCGCGGCCTGCCCTCGGGTGAGCAGATCCACTACCGGGTGCTGCTCGCCGACCCGGACGACCCGCGCCGCACCGGTGAGCCGGTCACCGGCACCTTCCGTACGACATCGCTCAAGCGGCGCTCCGGGGCGCGGTTCGTGTGGTCGGGCGACCTGGCGGGCCAGGGCTGGGGCATCAACCCCGACCGTGGCGGCTACCGCATCTTCGACGCGATGGGCGCACTCGACCCGGACTTCTTCCTGTGCAGCGGCGACACCATCTACGCCGACGGCCCGATCGCGGCGACGGCCGCGCTGCCGGACGGGAGCACCTGGCGGAACGTCACCACCGAGGAGAAGTCGAAGGTCGCGGAGACGCTCGCGGAGTTCCGGGGCAACTTCCGCTACAACCTGCTGGACGAGAACCTGAAGCGGTTCAACGCGCAGGTCCCGTCGATCGTGCAGTGGGACGACCACGAGGTCACCAACAACTGGTACCCGGGCGAGATCCTCACCGACGCCCGGTACACCGAGAAGAGCGTGGACGTGCTGGCGGCACGGGCGCGGCGGGCCTTCGGCGAGTACTTCCCGATCTCCACGCTGCGGCCTGGCGCCCGGGAGGGCCGCGTGCACCGCGTGCTGCGCCACGGCCCCTTGCTGGACGTGTTCGTGTTGGACATGCGGACGTACCGCAACGCCAACTCACCCGACACACAGACCACCGACGCGGTGGGCATCCTGGGCGCCGAGCAGTTGGAGTGGCTCAAGCGGGAGCTGGCGAAGTCGCGGGCGGTGTGGAAGGTGATCGCCTCCGACATGCCGCTCGGGCTGGTGGTGCCGGACACCGGCGACGGCCGACCGAACATCGAGGCCGTCGCCCAGGGCGACCCGGGTGCGCCGCTCGGTCGGGAGCTGCAGATCGCCGAACTGCTGCGGTTCGTCAAGCACCGCCGGATCACCGGCACGGTGTGGCTGACGGCGGACGTGCACTACACCTCGGCGCAGCACTACCAGCCGTCGCGGGCCGCGTTCACCGACTTCGAGCCGTTCTGGGAGTTCGTCTCGGGTCCGCTCAACGCGGGCGCCTTCCCGGCGAACGCGCTCGACAACACCTTCGGACCCGAACGGGTGTTCATGAAGGCGCCGACGACGGCGAACGTCTCGCCGGCGGGCGGCTACCAGTTCTTCGGCGAGGTCGACATCGACGGCCACAGCGGGGAGCTGACGGTACGGCTGCGGGAGCAGGACGGGACCGTGCTGTACACGAAGGTGCTCCAGCCGGGTCTCGTCGGGCAGTGACCCGGATGGTGTGAGCCGCGTGCCGTGAGCTGAACACCGCGCGGCGCGCGCCGTGGGCCGTAACCCGCGAACTGCCTCGTTTCCGCAGGTCAGGTGAGGTTGTCAGTGGTCGCGCCTACGGTTTTCCCATGACGCGATCCCTACAGGCCGTGGCCTACACCCGACCCTCCGTGCTGGAGTCCGTTGCGGGCGGACACCGGCTCGGGCTGGAGACCTCGCGGGGTGCCACCCCGACGGGGATCCAGGACCATCCGCGGTTCTTCGCGGGGTTCCTGACCTCCCCCAAGGTGGCCGCGGCGGGCTTGCTGGCGGTGGCCGACGTGGCGGCCGCTCGGTACCACCAGCAGCAGCTGCGGGCCTCGCTGGACCCGGTGGTGACGGGCAACGGGGACCGGCTGCGGTTCGAGTCGTTCTCGGGCTGCGGCGGGGTGTACGCCCGCCTGGACGTGCTGGAGCCGGGCCTCGACGGCGGCGAGGTCGGGCACGGCACGACCAACGTGGACGTCAACAACCCGCTGCGGGAGGCGCTGTCCCGGGTCGGCGGGGACGATCCCCTGCATCTGCGGGTCGGCCCCGAGGAGTTGGCGGTCACCACCCTGGACGGCCCGGTGGTGGAGAAGAAGGTGCCGCTGCCGGACCGCTGGCTGCGCGGGTTCGCCGAGGCCCAGGTCGTGGCTGCGGGATTCGACCTGCGGGCCGAGCTGACCGCAGCCGAGGCCGTGCGGTTCCTGCGGTCGCTGCCCCGGGCCGGCGCGCGCGGTGCCTCGCGGGGCGCCCAGTGGGTCGTTTCCGCCGGGCGCACCCTGCGGCCGACCACCCGGCCCGTCCCCGGCGCGGTGTGCCTGCCGGGCCCGGAGCGGCTGGTGGCCCTGCAGCGGGTCCTGCGCCATGCCACGGCCCTGCGCGTGTACGGCCCGCCGGCCCTCGGTACCGCCGCCCTGGCCAGTGCCTGGGAGGTCGTGCTGCCCGGCATGCGGCTCACCCTCACGCTCTCCCCGGAGGCCGGGCGGGGCTTCTCCGGCGAGGGCGGTGTGCTGGAGGCGCTTGCCGCCGACGAGGCCGCCGGGGACGCGGAGCTGATCGCGGTCCTGCTGGCCTGGGAGCCGCGCGTCGACGTCGGGGAGCTGGCCGCCTCCTCCGGCCTGCCGGCCGACCGGGTGCGGGCGGCGCTGATCCGGCTCGGCACCTCGGGACGCGTCGGATACGACACGGCGGAGGCCGCCTACTTCCACCGCGAACTCCCCTACGACGCCGACCGCGTCGAGCGCCACAACCCGCGCCTGCGCTCGGCCCGCGCCCTGCTCGCCGCCGATGCCGTCGCCCTGGACGGCGACCTCGGCACGGTCACCGCCGAGGACGGCCATGTCCACCGCGTACGGGACGGCGGCGGGATCCTGAGCTGCTCCTGTCTCTGGTGGGCGAGGTACCGGGGCGGCCGCGGCCCCTGCAAGCACGCGCTGGCGGTGCGGATGGCCCGCCGGGGCGCCACGGCGGAGCCGGTGGGAGCGAAGGCCGGCGCGGGCACGGGATTCGGTGCGGGGTTCGACGGGGGTGCGCGATGAGTGCGCAGGCGCTGATCGAGGCGGTACGGGCGGGGGCCATGAGCGACGTGATCGCCCTGGTGGACGGTATGACGGACCCCGAGCGGCGTGCGTGCATGCCGGAGTTGAGGCGCCTGCGCGGGGAGCTGCGTGCGCAGTCCTGGCAGTTCCCGGCTCAGCGGGCGTATCCCGCCCTGCACGCGGCGGGAGCCGCCTGCCAGACGGGCGCCGCGGCCGTGGCGACCTGGCTCACGGGGTCCGAGCTGCGATGGCGACAGGCGCCGCCGGCAATCCTGATCGACGTGCTCGGCGACCGCGATCCCGCCTGGCTCGCGGATCTCGTACGACGGCTGGCGGAGCGCCCCGAATCGGCCCGCGTGCCGTACGAGCTGATGGCCGGCCTCGTCCGGCTCGCGGGCTGCCCGGTTCCCACGTCCGAGGCGTATGTGCGGGGCTGGATGGACCACATCGGCCGGGCCCGCCGCAGGGGCGGCACGGTTCTCGGCAACCTCCGCAAGGATCCACATCTCGGGGAACTCGTCGCCGCGCTGTTCGAGACGGGGGAGATCGGTGCCGGCGGCGCATGGCGGTACGGCGAAGGTCTGAACGACTGGACGTACGCCCTGACCCAGCTCACGGAGGCCGGCCTCCTGGAGCGCAGGGCCATGATCGACGGGTGCGTTGCCCGGCTGCTGCGCGGGGGCGGCTCCACCGCGGACAACAAGACCTTCCTGGGCCTGCTGACCGCTCTCGACCTCACCCGCGACGAACAGCGCGAGCGGATCGCGGACTGGACGGCGCTGTGCTCCGACGGCCCCTCGGCGGTGGCCGCGCACGCCCAGGCCCTCCTCGCCGGGCTCGCTCTGGACGGCGAGGTGGGGTCGCACCGGCTCGCCGAGCTGTCGGACGCGGTGCTCTTCCGCACCGAGAAGAAGCTCGTCCGGGCCCAGCTCGTGCTGCTGGGCAAGGTGCTCAAGCGGGATCCGTCCATGGCGGCCGAGCTGCTGCCCGCCGTGGCACGGGCCTTCGGGCACGAGGACACGGAGGTGCAGGAGAGGGCGCTGAAGCTGGTGGAGCGGCACCTCCCCGCCGTCGACGCCGGTCTTCTCGGCCACGAAGCCGCCGACCTGCTGAGCCCGGGTCTGCGGGCACGGGCCCGCGGACTGCTGGGCGCCCCGGCCGCGCGGGCCGAAGCCGAGACGTACCGGGAACTGCTGCCGCCCGTTCCGTCGCCGACACGGCTCGCTCCCGCGCCGGGGACGGTCACGGAACTGGCCGAGGAGGTGAGCGCCCTGCTGGCGTCCGACGGCGAGGTGAGCGCGTTCGAACGGGCGCTGGACGGGCTCGTCCGGCACACGCACCGCGACCGGGGCGCGCTCGTCGCGGCCCTGGAGCCCGTCGTGGCGCGCCGCTGGTGGGCGGGGATCGAACAGGATTCGGTCGACCGTCACTTCCAGGACTCCCCGTACGGGCTGGAGGTCGTCCTCGCGACCCTCTTCGATCGGGTGTCCACGTCCACGCTGTATCCGGCGCGCAACGGGGCCTCGGAGTCCGCCGGTTGTGTGCACAGTGCTCTCGCCTGGGCGTTCGAGGCCAGGCTGTGGGAGGTCGCGTACCGGATCCGGGCCGAGCCGCTGCCGTTCCTGCTGGCGACGCCCACCTGGAGCACGGGTTCGCTGGAGCCGGACGAGCTGGTGGCACGCCTCGACGCGTACCGGCGACTGGGGGTGCGGCCGGGCGAGGCGGACTTCGCGCAGGCGCTGGTACGAGTGCGGCGCGACGACACCGCCGCGCTCGCGTCGGCGGCCGTGGCGGCCCGGGGGCTGGGCACCCGGGAGGGCGACCGGCTGGCGGAGTGGCTGCTGACGGACGTACCGTCCCAGCCCCTCCAGCGCAGCCGTACGGCCGGGCCGAGGATCCTCGTGGAGTTCGGCGAGCTGCCTGAACTGCTGCGCGAGTTCTTCCCGCGGGAGTTCCGGCGACTGGGCCACCCCCTCTCGGTGTACCGGGGCAGCTGGCGCTGCCCCCACTGGCGCCACGAGGAATGGCGACACTGGCTCGCGGTGGTACCGGGGCGGCCCGAGCTGATGGCCGGGCGGATCCTGCGCGACCTGTCGCTCGGGGCCATCGAGGACACCAACTCGGGGTTCTCCTTCCTGCCGACGCTGGCCGAGGCGGAGGGGGAGACGGGTGAGGCCGTGCGCCTGTGCGTCGCCTACGGCCTGGGCGCGCGCCGCCCGGCAGACCGGCTCGCCGCCGTGGACGCCCTGCTGGTGCTGGCGGCGCGGGGGCAGCTCGACGCGAAGCGGCTGGGCGCCGACCTCGGACAACTCGCGGCGGTGGGGAGTGTCAGGCCGTCACGGCTGGCCGAGGCGATACGGACGGCCGCGGCGGCCGGGGCGTACGGTACGGCCTGGGCGGTGCTGCGCGAGGCGTTGGCGCCGCTGCTCGGCGCACTCGCGGGCGAGGGTGCGGCGCGGACTGCGCCGCGCGGCCTCGGGGATCTGCTGGCCGTCGCCGCCGAATGCGCGGAGCGATGTGGGGCCCGCGGGGAGCTGCCCCATCTCGCGGAGGCGGCGGACCGGCGGGGCTCGTCCCGGCTGGTGATCCAGGCCCGGCGACTGCGCGCGGCACTGGAGCAGGGGCAGGTGCAGGTACAGGAGCAGGCCGCCCCGGCCGCCTGACCGCCGGCCTCACCCCAGTGGCCAGTAGCCGGTGGCCGGTGGCCGGTGGCCACTACGGTCATCGTTGGCGCCGCTTACGACAGCATCAGTCATACAAAATGCAACAAAAGGCGCGGAACGATGCTTTTACCGGTCAGTCACAAAGCGTTCGTGATCACGCAACACGATTCGTTCACAGTGGCCACATGACTCCTGACATGTCTGATGAGCCACGGGCGCGCGACGGCCGCCCGGCGCACCACCGCCTGCGGTCCCTCACGACCGGGCTCCGTGGCTGGTGGGAACGGCGCCTCGGGCACGCGCCGCCGGCGAGCGATACCGACACCCGGCCGCCGCTCAGCGAGGGGCAGCAGGCCGGGCCGTCCGAGGCAGGCGTCCCGGCGGGCACAGGTACGACCCTGATGTGGCGGATGCGGACGACGGTGCGGGACGCGCCGGGATCGCTGGCCGTGCTGTGCACGGCGCTGGCGGAGCACCGGATCGACATCCTGAGCCTGCAGACGCATCCGCTGGCCGAGGGCACGGTGGACGAGTTCCTGCTCCGGGCGCCCGCGGAGCTGTCGGCCACCGAGATCGGCCGGGCCGTGTCGGTGGCGGGCGGCACCGGCACCTGGATGGAGCGCGGTGACGCCCACGACCTGGTGGACGCGCCGACCCGGATCCTCGGCCTGGCCACGCGTACGGCGCTGGACGCGGCGGAACTCCCGCTCGCGCTGCGGGAGTTGCTGGGCCGCTGCACGATCCGCTCGCTGCCCGCCACCGCTCCCGGCTCGGGCCGGGAGCAGGAGAGCGCCCCGGTCGAAGGGGTCCTGGAGGAGACGGTGATGCGGCTGCGGGCGCCGGAGGGTGGGGTGATCACGGTGGAGCGGCCGTATCTGCCGTTCACGCCGACGGAGTTCGCACGGGCGCGGGCCCTGGTGGAGCTGGACGCGCGACTGGGGCCGCGGATCCCGCGCGACCGGGACGTGCTGACGCTGCCCGAGGGCAACGACATCATGGTCGGGCGTGCCGACGCCGGGGATCTACGGGCGGCGAAGGAGATGCACGAGCGCTGCTCCCCGCGCACGCTGGGCATGCGGTACCACGGGCCGGTGGGTGACGCCGACCGGTATCTCCGGCATCTCCTCAGCCCCCGCTTCGGACGGACGCTCGCCGCACGGACGACGTCCGGTCGTCTCGTCGGACTCGGGCACCTCCTGTGGGACGGTGACGAGACGGAGATCGCGCTGCTCGTCGAGGACGACTGGCAGCGGCGCGGGATCGGCGGCGAACTGCTGCGCAGGCTGGTGGACATGGCGGCCGAGTCGGGCTGCGCGAACGTGTACGTCGTGACGCAGTCGTCCAACACGGGGATGGTCGCGGCGATGCGGGGGCTCGGGCTGCCGATCGACTACCAGATCGAGGAGGGGACGCTGGTGATCACCGCACGGCTGGACGAGGTGCGGGTGGTGGGGGCCGCGGACGGGCGCCGCAGGGGTTGACGAGGAGTGTCGAGTGCAGGTGTGTCGGGGGCTTGGTCGCACAGCTCCCGGTGCGCCTGACGGGCGCGATCGCGGGACGACGATTCCCCGCTTCCACACGCCGGCCACCGCATCAGGCCCCTCGTATCCGCCGCATCCGCCACCCCGCATCCCGCATCCCGCATCCCGCATCCCGCGAGGGAATCGAAGCAGGGACCAGGCGCTTGGGTCGCCCCCCGGAGACCCAAGCGCGTTCCGGTCGAACCGGGTCGCTCGCAAGCGGCCCGAGCCGCCCGGACCTCAGGAACTCAGGCCCGGCTCGCCGACAGTTCGGCTCCCTCGCCCATGACCCGCTCCCCCGGCACCGCGGTGGCCCGCTCCCCCAGCGCCGTGTCCAGGTCCGCCCACAGGTCGTCCACGTCCTCCAGGCCCACCGACATCCGCAGCAGCCGGTCGCTCACGCCCGCACCCCGGCGGTCGGTCTCCTCCACGATGCGGTGGCTGATCGAGGCCGGGTGCTGGATGAGGGTGTCCACGCTGCCGAGGCTCACCGCCGGGGTGATCAGCCGGACGGCGGCGATGACCTCGTGGGGGTCGCCGTGGACCTCGAAGGCGATCATGGCGCCGCCGATGCGCGGATAGTGGACCCGGGCGACCCGCGGGTCGGCGGCGAGGCGGCGGACGAGTTCCGCGGCGGTCGCCGAGGCCGCGCGGACGCGGACGGGAAGGGTGGACAGGCCGCGCAGGAGGAGGTAGCCGGCGAGCGGGTGGAGGACGCCGCCGGTGGCGAAGCGGATCTGGCGCAGCCGGCCGGCGAACTCCTCGTCGCAGGCCACGACCCCGGCCATGACGTCACCGTGGCCGCCCAGGTACTTGGTGGCGCTGTGCAGCACGAGCCGGGCACCCTGCTCGACGGGGCGCTGCAGGACGGGCGTGGCGAAGGTGTTGTCCGCGAGCAGCGGAACCGAGCCGGCGGCGTGGGCCAGGGCCCGCAGGTCGAGTTCGGCGAGGGTGGGGTTGGCCGGTGACTCGACCAGTACGAGACCGGTGTCGGGCCGCAGCGCGTCCGCGACGCCGGCCGGATCGACCCAGGTGACCTCGGTGCCGAGCAGCCCGGCGGTGAGGAGATGGTCGCTGCAGCCGTACAGGGGGCGTACCGCGACCACATGGCGCAGGCCCATCGAGGCGCGGACGAGGAGTACGGCGCTCAGGGCGGCCATGCCGCTGGCGAAGGCGACCGCGCTCTCGGTGCCTTCGAGACGGGCGAGGGCGGTCTCGAAACGGGCGACGGTCGGGTTGCCGAGCCGTCCGTAGACGGGCGACCCCTCCGGCTCGGCGCCGTCCGTGGCGAAGGCGTCGATGCGGGCGGCCTCGCCCCGGCTGTCGTACGAGGGGTAGGTCGTCGACAGGTCGATGGGAGGGGCGTGCAGGCCCAGGCGCGCGAGGTCGTCGCGGCCGGCGTGCACGGCCTCGGTGGCCAGTGCTCTCGGCGCGGTGCGTGCGTGGTCGTACGCGTGCGTGCTCGCTGAGTTCATGACATGAGAGTGAACATCGGCCGGGCGGAGGCGGAGGTACACCGTGCTACGTTCGGGCAATGGCCGAATCTGTCGCACTCGATCCGGTGGACCTCCATCTTCTGCGGCTCCTGCAGAACGACGCCCGGACGACGTACCGGGATCTCGCCGCGCAGGTCGGGGTCGCGCCCTCGACCTGCCTGGACCGGGTGACGCGGCTGCGCCGCGCGGGCGTGATCCTCGGTCATCAGCTGCGACTGGATCCGGCCAAGCTGGGGCGTGGTCTGGAGGCACTGTTGTCGGTGCAGGTCAGACCGCATCGGCGGGAGCTGGTGGGCCCGTTCGTGGAGCGGATCAGGGCGCTGCCGGAGTCGCGGACCGTGTACCACCTCACCGGACCGGACGACTATCTGGTGCTTGTGGCGGTCGCGGACATGGCGGATCTGCAGCGGCTGGTGCTGGACGGGTTCACGTCACGGCCCGAGGTGGCGCGGGTGGAGACCCGGTTGATCTTCCAGCAGTGGGAGTGCGGACCCCTGCTGCCGCCGGACGGGGAACGAATCCGGCCGACGTAAGGCTCACCCACCCCCCAAGCGGCTGACGCCGCCCCCGTCGGCGTACCAAGATTGTCCGCATGTCTGACACCAAGAGCCCGCTGCCCCGTGCGGTCGCCGACGCGTACGTCGACGACCTCGTCCGCCTCGACCCCGTGACCGGTACGTACCTGGGCGTGAAGGAGAGTTCCAGCAGGCTGCCGGACACCTCGCCGGCCGGCCAGGAGGCTCGTGCGGAACTGATCCGGGCGACGCTGGCGCGACTGGACGAGGCGGAGCGCCGGCCGGGCGCGGACAGTGACGTGGAGCGCCGGTGTGCGCGCCTGCTGCGCGAGCGGCTGTCGGCGGAGCTGGCCGTGCACGAGGCCGACGAGGGTCTGCGCGCGGTCGGCAACATGGTCACGCCGCCCCACGAGGTGCGGGAGGTCTTCACCATCACCCCGGCGGAGACCGAGGAGGACTGGGCCGCGATCGCGGAGCGGCTGCGCGCGGTGCCGACGGCGTACGCCGGCTACCGCGAGTCCCTGGCGCTCGGCCTGGAGCGGAAGCTGTACGCGGGCCCGCGCCCGACCGCGACCTTCATCGGCCAGCTCACCGAGTGGGCGGACACGGACGGTTCGGGACGCGGCTGGTTCGAGGAGTTCGCCGCCGCGGGCCCCGACGCGCTGCGTGCCGAACTGGACGAGGCCGCCCGCGCCGCGACCCGGGCCGTGGTGGAGCTGCGTGACTGGATGCGCGACGTGTACGCCCCGGCCGTCGAGGACGCGCCGAACACGGTCGGCCGAGAGCGCTACGGCAGGCTGGTGCGCTACTTCACGGGTTCGGACCTGGATCTCGACGAGGCGTACGCGTACGGCTGGGCCGAGTTCCACCGACTGCTCGGCGAGATGCGGCAGGAGGCCGCGAAGGTCCTGCCGGGCGCCAGGACGCCGTGGGTGGCGCTCGCGCACCTGGACGAGCACGGCCGGCACATCGAGGGCGTCGACGAGGTCCGCGCCTGGCTGCAGTCCCTGATGGACGAGGCGATCGAGGCGCTGGACGGCACGCACTTCGACCTCGCCGAGCCGGTCCGCAAGGTCGAGTCGTGCATCGCCCCGCCCGGCGGCGCGGCGGCCCCCTACTACTCGGCGCCGACCGAGGACTTCTCCCGTCCGGGCCGCACCTGGCTGCCGACGATGGGCGCGACCCGCTTCCCGGTGTACGACCTGGTCTCGACCTGGTACCACGAGGGTGTCCCCGGCCATCACCTCCAGCTGGCGCAGTGGGTGTACGTCAAGGACGACCTGTCCCGCTACCAGGCGACGATCGGCGGGGTCAGCGCCAACGCCGAGGGCTGGGCGCTGTACGCGGAGCGGCTGATGGACGAGCTGGGCTTCCTCAAGGACGCGGAGGAGCGCCTCGGCTACCTGGACGCGCAGATGATGCGCGCGGCCCGGGTCATCGTCGACATCGGCATGCATCTGGAGCTGGAGATCCCGGCGGACTCCCCCTTCCACCCGGGCGAGCGCTGGACCGTCGAGCTGGCCCAGGAGTTCTTCGGCGCCCACAGCAGCCGCCCGGCGGACTTCGTGGAGAGCGAGCTGACCCGCTATCTGACGATGCCGGGGCAGGCCATCGGCTACAAGCTCGGCGAACGCGCCTGGCTCCTCGGCCGGGAGAACGCAAGGCGCCGCCACGGCGATGCCTTCGACGCCAAGGCCTGGCACATGGCCGCGCTGTCCCAGGGGTCCCTGGGTCTGGACGATCTGGTGGACGAGCTGTCCCGGCTGTGATCCGGGCCGGCCGGGCCCCGTCACCCGCGACCGGGCCCGGCCGCCGCCGTTCAGCCGTTCAGCGCTCTCAGCCGGTCAGCCGCTCAGCCGGTCAGCCGGTCAGCCGGTCAGCCGGTCAGCCGGTCAGCCGGTCAGCCGGTCAGCCGGTCAACGGTCTCAGCCGGACGAGACCGAGCCAGGTCCGCGGGCCCGTCGCGACCCGGGCCGCGCGCACCCCGTAGCGGCCGGGGGCCAGCTCCACCCGTACGTGGTCCCTCTCCCGGAAGGCGCCCCCCGGCCGGGCGGCGTCGAACAGGACGACCGGACCCGGCACCCGCCACCGCGCCTCCGGCTCCCAGGCGGCCGCGTCTAGCGCCGCCGGGACGTCCGCCAGGGATCCGGCCGCGGAGTCGGCGGCGTAGCGGCGTACGAAGGTGCCGTGCTCGGGCAGATACGTGGTGGCGGCGGGTTCGCGGCCCAGCACCAGGGCGCGGGTGTCGCCGACCGGCAGCAGGCCGACGTGTCCGTCGAGGTCACAGGCCCGGTCGTAGTCGGACGACGTCTCGTCGCCGTCGGCGCCCGCCCAGAACGGCAGCACCGCTTCCGGCACCGCTATGAGCGGTCCGCCGCCCGACTCCACCCACCGCACCGCACCGGGGACCACCGCCGTATCCGCGTATCGAGCCATGCCCAGAAGCTACACGGCGCCCACGCGGCCGAACTGACCACCCCGGAACGCTTGTTGACATCCTGTCAGCAGCCGCAGTCGGCGGTGTCCGCCGGCGCGGTCAGCGGGTCGGCCGCGCGCCGTGTCACGCCTTCCCAGGTCTCGTACGCGAAGCCCTCGCGCGCCCAGTACTCGAAGCCGCCGAGCATCTCCTTGACCTGGAAACCGAGTTCGGCGAGGGCGAGGGCGGCACGGGTGGCGCCGTTGCAGCCGGGGCCCCAGCAGTAGGTGACGACCGGCACGGACCTGTCGAGGAGCCGGTCGGCCTGTTCGGGGACGAGCGCGGTGGGCAGGTGGACCGCGCCCGGGATGTGGCCCTGGTCCCAGGACGCGGTGGAGCGGGAGTCGAGGACCACGAAGCCGGGGTCGCCGCCGGCGGCGAGGGCGGCGGCCACGTCCGACGCGTCGGCGTGGAAGACCAGACTGGCCCGGAAGTACGCGGCGGCGTCGGCGGGGGGCGCCGGGGCGACCCGCAGGACGGGGTTGACGGCGGACGTGCTGACACTCATGGGCCGGCCTTTCCTCGCGGAGCTGTTCGGCTCCGTCTCCCTGACCAGGAATCTACGGCCGGCCGGCCCCGGCATGAAGGGGCATTCCACGGCCCGGACCTTGATCGGCCGGGGATTCACCTGCTATCCCTCGCACATGACCACGCAATCCCCGTACGAGCCCGACGCCACCGACTGGCGCATCCTCGGCATCCTCCAGCGCGAGGGCCGGACCGGCTTCGCCGAGCTGGCCCGGGCCGTGTCGATGTCGGCGAGCGCGGTGACCGAGCGGGTGCGACGGCTGGAGGAGGCAGGCGTGATCCAGGGGTACGCGGCCGTCGTGGACCCGGAGCGGCTGGGGCTGCCGATCCTGGCCTTCGTCCGTCTGCGCTACCCGCACGGGAACTACAAGCCGTTCCACGACCTGGTGGCCGTCACGCCCGAGATCCTGGAGGCTCATCACGTCACGGGCGACGACTGCTTCGTGATCAAGGTCGCCGCCCGTTCCATGCGTCATCTGGAGGAGGTGTCGGGCAGGATCGGCGCGCTGGGGTCGGTCACGACGAGCGTGGTCTACTCCTCACCGCTCCCCCGCCGGCCCCTCGGTCACTGACCGCGCTGCCGCACGACGGACCCCGTGCGCCCCTTCACGACCTCCAGCTGGGCATGGACGCGCCGCCGCAGATCTGCGACGTGGCTCACGATGCCGACGCTGCGGTCGCGTTCGCGGAGCGCGTCGAGGACGTCGAGCACCTCGTCGAGGGTCTGGTCGTCGAGGCTGCCGAACCCCTCGTCGACGAAGAGGGTGTCGAGACGTACGCCCCCCGCCTCGTCGGTGACGACGTCGGCCAGCCCGAGGGCGAGCGCGAGGGAGGCGAAGAAGGTCTCGCCGCCGGAGAGCGTGGCGGTGTCCCGCTCCCGCCCGGTCCAGGCGTCGACGACGTGCAGACCGAGCCCGCTGCGGCCCCGCCCGGACCGGTCGTCGGAGTGGACGAGGGTGTAGCGGCCGGAGGACATGCGCTGGAGCCGTACGGTCGCGGCGGCGGCGACCTGCTCCAGGCGGGCGGCGAGGACGTACGCCTCCAGGCGCATCCTGCGCTCGTTGTCGGCCGAGGTGCCGGCGGCGAGGCCCGCCATCCGGGCGACGCGCTCGTACTCCTCGCGCAGCGGCGCCAGCCGGCGTACGGAGGCGGTCGCACGCGCGGAGAGCCGGTCCAGTTCGGCGCGGCGCCGCTGGGCGGCGTCCCACGCGGAGACGGTGTCCTGGAGCCGCCGGGCGGCGGCCACGGCGGCCCGCTCGGCGGTGGCGAGGTCGGCGGGCGGCTGCCGGGACGCGGCGGCCGTCTCCGCCTCGGCGAGGACGGCCCGTACGGCGGCCTCCTCCGACTGACGGGCGTCGAGGCGGTGTTGCAGGTCCCGGTGGGCGGCGTCGTCGAGGACGGCGGCGGCAGCGGCCGACGGCGTGTCGAACCCGGCGCGGAACGCCGCGTCGGCGAGACGAGC
Organism: Streptomyces sp. NPDC041108; assembly: GCF_055592645.1. Taxonomy (NCBI): domain Bacteria; kingdom Bacillati; phylum Actinomycetota; class Actinomycetes; order Kitasatosporales; family Streptomycetaceae; genus Streptomyces; species Streptomyces sp. NPDC041108. The sequence continues at coordinate 180,116 of NZ_JBVIYK010000013.1, forward strand.
GTCGGCGTCCTTGAGGCGCTGCGCGGTGTCGTCGGCCGTCCGCACCGCCTCGGCGGCCTCGCCGAGGAGCCCGGCCAGCAGCTCCCACTGCGCGGCCCGCGCGGCCACGCTCTCGGCGTCGCCCCGGGCCTGCGTCAACTCCCCCTCCAGAGCCGCCCGTTCCCGCTCCAGCGCGTCCCGCCGGGTGTTGCGGGACGCGGCCCGCACGGCCGCCTCCCGCTGGGCGGCGAGCCGCCGGTCACGCTCGCGTTCGGCCTGCAGCAGGGCCTCCTGCGCGGGATGCAGCCCGGAGGCGCCTGCCCTCGCCCGCGCGTACTCCTCGGTCAACTCCTCGACCAGGGAGGCAAGCCGCTCCGTCGGCGCGTCACCGGCCTCGGCGCTCGCCGCCGCGTACGCCTGCCGGACGACGCCCAGCCGGCGCTCCGCCTCGGCCCGCTCCTCGTCGGCCCGCTGGACCGCGGCGAGCGCCCGTTCCTCCGTCTCCCGGTCCACGTGCCCGGCCACCTTCCGGGCGGGCTCGGGGTGTTCGGTGCCACCGCAGACGGCGCACGGCCGCCCCTCGACGAGTGCGGCGGCGAGTTCCGCCGCGATGCCGGACAGCCGCTGTTCCTTGAGGTCGAGCCAGTGGGCACGGGCCTCGACCGCCCGCTCGGCCAGCCGGAGCACACGCGCCTGCGCGTCCTCCGTGTCCCGCCCGAGCTGATCACGCTGCCGCGCGGCCGCGAGCCGCTGCTCGGCGGGTTCCCGCCGCACGGCGAGCTGTTCGGCGCGAGTGGCGGCCTCCTGGGCGGACTCGATGCGGCTCCGCAGCTCCGCGCGGGTCGTCTCCCATTCGGCGAGCCAGCTCTCGGCGTCCTGGAGGACCTCCTCGTCGGCCCGCTCCTCGCTGTCCGACTCCGCCCGCTCGGTGAGCAGTTCGGCGAGGCGCCGCTCCGCACGACGGGCCGACTCCAGCCCGCCCAGTTCCTCCGCCGCTCTGCGGGCGGCGGCGGCGAGTCCGGCGGCGCCCTCGTCGGCGTACGTCCCCGGCAACCGCGCCCGCACGCCCTCCTCGGCCGCTCGCGCCCACCGGTGCGCGGTCTCGGCCTCGTCCCGCAGCTCCAGCGCGGGCACCACGGCCTCCGCCTTGCGGGCCCGCTCCATACGCGTCCGGTCCTCGCGGTGGGCGCCGGCCCGCTCCTCCAGCCGCGCGGCCCGCTCCCGCGCCTGCGCGAACCGCTCCTGCAGCCGCGCCACTTCGCGTACGTCGTCCAGGTCCCGGTCGGCGGCGGCGCGCGCCGACTCGGCCGCAGCCCGCGCGCAGTGGGCGATCGTGAGCCGTTCACGGGCGGTGCTGCGGACGACGGCGGCCCAGCCCAGCACGGCGTCGGCGAGACCCGGGTCACCGGGTGCGAGGTCGGGCAGCTCCGGGGCGTCCCCCGCCGCCTGCTGCATCCGGTGGACGTCGGCGAGCAGGTCCGCGTCACCCTCCCGGACCCGCGCCTCGGTCGCCCGCCGCCGGTCGGCGAGCCGCTTCTCGACGGCGGCGAAATGGTGGGTGTCGAAGAGCCGGCCGAGCAGTCTGCCCCGCGCCTCGGCGTCGGCGCGCAGGAACCGTGCGAAGTCGCCCTGCGGCAACAGCACGACCTGGCAGAACTGCTCCCGGCTCATCCCCAGGACCTGGGTGATCTCCTCGCCGATCTCCTGGTGGGAGCGGCTGAGATCCTTCCAGGAGGCGGCCGCCGCGTCGTACTCGCGCAGCCGGCTCTGTGCCTTGTCGAGGGTGGTGCCCTGGCCGCGCTTCTTGGGCCGCTCCCAGGGCGGCTGCCGGGTGATCTCCAACCGGCGTCCTGCGACGGTCAGTTCGAGGCGGACCTCGGTGCGCGTCGCGGGTGCCGCGTGGTCACTGCGCAGGGTCGCGCCCTGGCCGTTCTGCCGGGCGCCCGGCACCGCGCCGTAGAGCGCGTAGCAGACGGCGTCCAGGACCGAGGTCTTGCCGGCGCCGGTCGGGCCGTGCAGCAGGAAGAGCCCGGCCGCCGAGAGGTCGTCGAAGTCGACGGACTGGGCGCCGCCGAAGGGACCGAAGGCGGTGATGTCGAGCCGGTGGAGCCTCATCGGCCACCACCTGCCGTGCCGGCCCGGCGGGGCGAACCGGGAGGCCGGTGCCCGGCGGCCACCGTGCGGCCGGACGTCGCCGGAGGACCTCCGGGCCGGCACGTCGGCCTCGCCGGACGGCCTCGGCCGCTCGTCGGAGGAGTCGTCCGACGGCACCCGCGGCTCGCCGCCGGACGACCGGCCCGGCAACGCGGACAGCCCGGAGAGCCCGGCCGGCCCGGAGAGATCAGCCGGCGGACCAGGCGGCTCGTCGGACAACCCGCCCGGCCACCCCTCACGCCACGCACCGGGCGCCCCACCCCGCCACGCACCCCGCTCCTCAGGCGGCTCACCCTGCGGCCCCCGCCGCTCATCGGACCGCCTCCCGGAGGGTCTCGTCGGCCCTGACCGCGTCGAACGCGTCCCTGAGCACGGCCCGTTCGTGGGCGTCGGGCCCCGTGCCGCGGACATGGGCGACGAAGTCCTCGGCGATCTGCTGGTCGTCGCGGCCGGCCAGACGCCGGGCGTAGGAGACGTCCGGGTCGCCGGGGGCGCGTTCGGGGTCGAAGGCGAGGCTGAGCGTGTGCGGGAAGCGGGCACACAGCCGGGCCATGGGCTCGGCGGGCCGGACCGGGTCGGTGAGCGTGGCCTCGACCCACGCCTCCTCGTGCCGGGCCAGCTCCGGTTCGGCGAGCAGATCCTCCAGCCGGCCCCGGATCCGGGCGAGCGGGCGGGGCACCGGGCAGTCGATCCGCTCGGCGTCGACCGAACCGTCGGGGCCGAGGTCCACCAGCCACATGCTCTTGCGGTGGTCCGCCTCGGAGAAGGAGTACGGCAGGGGAGAACCGGAGTAACGGACGCGGTCGGTGAGGGTCTGGCTGCCGTGCAGATGCCCCAGCGCCACGTAGTCGACGCCGTCGAAGACGCCGGCCGGCACCGAGGAGACCCCGCCGACGGAGATGTCCCGTTCGCTGTCGCTTGGCGCGCCGCCGGTGACGAAGGCATGGGCCAGCACGACGGAACGGGTGCCCGGCGGGCGGGTGGCGAGGTCGGCCCGGACCCGGTCCATGGCGGCGGCGAGCACCGCCTCATGGCTCGCCCTCGCCACCCCGAACTCGTCCTTCACCAGGGCGGGTTCGAGATAGGGCAGCCCGTAGAAGGCGACGTCGCCGTGGGTGTCGGGGAGCATCACGGGGGTCCCCGCGGCCGAGGCCGCCGTCCGCAGATGGATGCCCGCCCGGCCGATGAGCCCCGCGCCGACACCGAGCCGCCGCGCCGAGTCGTGGTTCCCGGAGATCATCACCGTCGGCACGCCCAGCTCGGCGAGGCGGTGGAGGGCCTCGTCGAACAGCTCCACCGCCGCCAGCGCGGGCACCGCCCGGTCGTACACGTCCCCCGCCACCACCACCGCGTCCACCTCGCGCTCGCGCGCGGTCGTGACCAGATGACCGATGAACTCGGCCTGCGCGCCGAGCATGTTCACCCGGTGGAACGCCCGACCGAGATGCCAGTCGGAAGTGTGCAGCAGCCTCATGATCCTCGAACCTAACAGGCGGGTCGGACATCACGGGCGCCTACCGGCGAACCGACCCTCGGACGCCGCCCCCTCCGCGTTCCCCGCACGCGCCCTCCGGCCGGACAGAGCGGCCGGGGCGTTCGCGGTCAGGCGTCCCCGTATGCCTCGCCCCCGAGTTCGAACCCGGCCGTGCCCGCGGTGGTGTCGGCGAGCCAGGCGCGGAAGGCGTCGACCTCGGCGTCGGGCAGGCCGATCTCGAGGGTGACGGCCTCCGCGTACCGCACGTCACGGACCTCGCGCCCGGTGGACCGCAGGTCGTTCTGCAGCTTGCCGGCCCGCTGGTGGTCGACGGTCACCGTGGCCAGCCGGAAGCGCCGGCGTGTGATGCCCCCGAGCGCGTCCAGGGCCTCGCCCACGGCACCGCCGTACGCCCTGATGAGTCCGCCCGCGCCCAGTTTGACCCCGCCGTAGTACCGGGTGACGACGGCGACGACGTACCGCATGTCCCGGCGCAGCAGCATCTGCAGCATGGGGACGCCGGCGGTGCCGCCGGGTTCCCCGTCGTCGCTCGCGCGCTGGACGGCCGCGTCGGCGCCGATGACGTACGCGTAGCAGTTGTGGGTGGCGTCGGTGTGCTCCCTGCGGACGGCCGCGACGAAGTCCTGGGCCTCCTGTTCGGTGGCCGCCGGGGCGAGCGCGCACAGGAACCGCGATCGGTTGACCTCGGTCTCGTGCACGCCGGCGCGGGCGACGGTGCGGTACTCGTCCTGCATCCGGCCAGCCTATGCGCAGGCCGGCGCACGCCCGCGCGGGGCGTCGGGGGGCCGGGTTTTTGGCCGGGCGCCCCTCAGGACCGCTTCGTGCCCCTGGCCACGAGCACGTCCGTCAGCAGTGCCGTGCCCGGGGCGAGTGCGGCCCAGGTTCCGCCGTGCCAGGAGAGGAAGGCGATCGCCGAGGTGGGGAACTTGGTCCGTACGTCGTCCAGCGCTCCGTCGAGGGCGTCGCCGGCCAGGTCCAGCACCAGCTCCTCCAGCCCCGGGTTGTGACCGACGAGCAGCAGCGTCCGCACATGGCCGGGGGTCTCACGCACCACGTCGAGCAGCTCGGGCGCGTCGGCCGCGTACACGCGCCCGTCGTACCGTACGGGCGGTGGCGTCCCCCACTGCGCGGAGGCCAGTTCCCAGGTCAGGCGCGCCCGTACGGCCGTGGAGCACACGGCGAGGTCGGGCAGGCAGTCCGCGTCGGCGAGGGCCTGCCCGGCGGCGGGGGCGTCGCGCCGGCCGCGTGGTGCCAGGGGGCGCTCGTGGTCGGGGACGCCCACGGGCCAGGCGGACTTGGCGTGGCGCAGGACGACGAGTCTGCGCAGCGGTCCCGCGCCGGCGCGGGGGGTCATGCCGTCGCCCCGATCTCCCGGGTGAGTTCCAGCCCGAGGAGGCGGTCCGCGTAGGCGTACGTCTCGAACCGGGCGCCGTCGGGGACGTCCCGTGCCCGTTCCACGTCCCGCAGCACGTCGAGCACCGCGCGTACGTCGAGGTCGTCGTCCCAGGCGTCCCGCAGTGCCTGCCGTAGGGGTTCGGGGACCGGTCTCGACGGCCGGGTCGCCCAGGCAGCCACCGACCCGCGCCAGTGGTCGAGCGTGTCCTCGGCCTCACGGACGGCGGTGGCGTCGAGGGTCACGGGGGTGCGGTGGGGGTGGCTGAGGAGAGCGAGCCGCAGCGCGGTGCCCGCGGCGGCCGCCTCGCCGGGCCCGGTCACGGGGCCGACCTCGATCCCGATCCCGGTGTCGGTGCCGGGGTCGACCGGCTCACCCGGGACGGTCACGTGCAGCACCTGCCGCCCGCCCCGCGTCGCCCCGGAGGTCTCGCTCTGCCGGATGCCGAGGTCGTCGGCCCGCTCCCGCAGGGCGGCAGGCGGGTCGGCGACGAGGAGGACGGGGCTCCCGCCCAGTTCGAGAGCGCGGGCGAGGACATCGGCGACCAGCAGGACGCGCAGCGCCGAGGGGGTGTCCCCCGGCGCGTGGGCATGGACCCGGGTGAGCGCCCTGCGGATCTCGGCGGGTTCACCGGTCCGGGCGTCAGTGATACGCAGCACGGGCTGAGCGTAGGCGCGGAAGCGGCCGGACGCAGTGCGGACGACGGCATTCCCGCGATCGAGCCGGACACCCGGGGCACCCGGACCCGGGAATTCGCCGCGCACCTCCCGCTGTTGCCGCAGGCAGCCCCCACATCAGGGCGCTCCCGCAGGGCACCCGGCCAGAACAGAAGGAGACGGCATGTACGGCGACCCCGGCACGATCCGCAAGGTCCTGACGGAACTCGGCGAGACCTGGGCCGTCGTGGGCCTGTCCGGCAACCGCGGCCGCGCGGCGTACGGCGTCGCGGAGGTCCTGCAGCGCTACGGCAAGCGAGTCGTCCCGGTGCACCCCCGGGCCGAGACGGTCCACGGCGAACAGGGCTACGCCTCGCTGTCCGACATTCCCTTCCCCGTGGACGTCGTCGACGTCTTCGTCAACAGCGATCTCGCGGGCCCCGTCGCCGACGAGGCCGCCCGCATCGGTGCCAAGGCGGTCTGGTTCCAGCTCGGCGTCGTCGACGAGGCGGCCTACCATCGCACCCGCGCGGCGGGCCTGGAAATGATCATGGACCGCTGCCCGGCGATAGAGATCCCCCGCCTGCCCGCCGACGTCTGAACCGACCGGTGAGTCCCGTCCCGGGGAGCGCGGCGCTCCTTTCCCGTGCGCCCCGGGGCTCGGGGCACTGCGCGACAAGCTCCCATCCCCCGCCCTCACTCGTGCGCGACCACCACCACAGGCACCCCCGCGTGATGAAGCAGGGCGTGCACCACCGGCCCGACGTGCGCCCCCACCGGCGAATGCCGCACCCGCCGCCCGACCACGACGAGAGACGCGTCCCGAGACGCCTCCAGCAGATGTTCCGCCGCCTTCCCCCGCCGTGACTCCTCCACCACCTCGACGCCCGGGAACTCCCGCCGCCAGGGCACCAGCACCTCATGCAGCGTGCCCGCCTCCACCTGCCCCACCTCCGCGTCGAGGTCGGCCTCCAGACCGGGCCTCTCGCGCAGTCCGGAGTGCGGGGGCGGACGCCAGTCGTGCAGTATCCGCAGCGGCGCCCCCCGCACCCCCGCCGCCTCGAACGCGAACCGGATCAGGGTGTGGTCGGGCTGCAAGGTGTCCAGCCCGAGCACGACGGGCCGGAACGGCGCCAGGGCGGACGGCGCCCCGGTGGCGCCCGGCGCGTGCTCGTCCGCGGCCCGTTCCTCCGCCCGCACGAGCACCACCGGCCGCTCGGTGTGCGCGACGACATGCAGCCCGACCGACCCGAGCAGAAATCCCGCGAGCCCGCTCAGCCCGCGGGAACCCAGCACCAGCAGGTCTCCTTCGTGCGCGACCCGCACCAGCTCCTCGCTCGCCCGTCCCGTCAGCTGCTCGACGCTCGGGTCGATCCCGGGGTGCCGCAGCCGTATCCCGTCGGCGGCCTCCCGCAGCACCCTCCCGACACCGGTCACCCCCGAGGCACCCGGCCCCGCCCGCCCGTCCTGCCCCTCCGCTCCCGTCGCCGCATCCAGCACCGGCTCCCGCCCCATCGGCTCGGGAACGGGCTCCCAGACGTTGACCAGCCGCAACGGCAGGGCGCGGAGCTGCGCCTCCCGGGCCGCCCACTCGGCGGCGGCCAGGCTCTCGCGCGAACCGTCGATACCCACGGTGACGGTGCGGAACATGGGGCGCACCTCCTGAGGTCGAGGTCTGTTTCCAGCATCGCCGCAGTACGGCGGATCCGCAGGGGCGAGAATCGGTCCATGCTGAGCATCGGTTCCGTGGTGATGGGCGCGTCCGACGTACGGCGGGCCACCGCGTTCTGGACACAGGCCCTCGGGTACGTCCCGCGTGAGGAGCCGGAGGACGACTGGGTCGTCCTGGTGCATCCGCGAGGCACCGGTGTCCAGCTCTCCATCGGCCTCAGCGAGACGCCGGTGCAGGAGCGCCCCCGGGTGCATCTGGACCTCTACGCGGGGAACGCGGCGGACCAGGCGGCGGAGGTCGAGCGGCTGCTGGGCCTCGGCGCGCACCGCGTCGCGTGGGACTCCTACCCGGCGGGCGCCGACTTCGTCGTCCTGGCCGACCCGGAGGGCAACCGCTTCTGCGTGATCGACACCGGCCGGGGGTGAGGCCGGGGCGGCCCTGCACGCCTCACACCGGCAGCAGCCGCGTCACCAGCTCCCCGAGACGCCGTGCGTTCCGGCAGGCGTGCATGTCGACGATCTCGGCGTAGACGAGGGCGGCGGAGTCGCCGGTGCCCCACTGTTCGGGCGACTCGGGGTTCAGCCAGTGGACGCGGCGGGCGCGGGCCGTGATGCGCCGCAGTGCGTCCGCGTGCGGGTCGAACCCGTTGGTGCGGGCGTCCCCGAGCACGATCACCGACGTACGCGGGCCGATCGCGTCGAGGTGGCGCTCGGCGAACTCCCCGAGCGCGGAACCGTAGTCGCTGCTGCCGTGCCAGCCGGAGACCGCGGCCTCCTCGGCGATCCGGCGGCCGAGTCCGGCGGGATCGGCCTCGCCGTTGGTGACGAGGCGGGTGACCTCGTCGACGCGGTTGACGAACGCGTACACCCGCACCTTGCTGAACTGGTCCCGCATCGCCTGGACCAGCAGCATCGTGAAGTTCGCGAACCCTGCGACCGATCCGGACACATCGCACAGCAGCACGATCTCCGGACGCGCGGGCCGATGCCGCCGATAGGCGGGGCGCAGCGGCACACCCCCGGTGGACAGCGAGCGCCGGAGCGTGCGCCGGATGTCGATCTGGCCGCGCGCGGCCCGGCGCCGCCGGGCGGCCAGCCGGGTCGCGAGCTTGCGGGCCAACGGCTGGACGGTACGGCGTAGTTCGACGAGCTGCTCACGGCTCGCGACGAGGAAGTCGACCTGGTCGGCGCCGCGGGCGATGCCCCGCTGGGCGATCGTCTCCGCACCCCGCCGCTCGGCGACCCGCCGCCTCGCCTCCGTACCCACCCGTTTCCGGAAGTCCTCGATACGGCGCCGGATCTCGTCGGCGTCCAGCCGGTCGGTGAACCCGCCGGCACCGAGACCCGAGCCGGCACCTGATCCGGCACCCGAGCGGGCACCGGAACCCGAAGCGGACTGCGCACCCGCGCCCATGCCCGCACCCAGTCCGAATCCGCCGCCGAATCCCATGCGGAACCCGCCACCGCCCCCCGCACCGGGAAAACCGGCACCCTCCCCACCGTCCGCGCGCGAACCCGCCAGAATCCGTGCGAGCAGGGTCTGCGGACGGAGGCGGTCCAGGGTCTGGTGGGCCGACCAGCCGTCCGCGCCCGGCGAACCGTAACGGCCGAGCAACTCCACGGCTTCGGCCGCCAGTCGGGTGAGTGCCGCCGTGTCGTTCGCGGCCAGCGCCTCGGCGAGCCGGTCGCGCAGCTCGTCCCGGTCCCCGGCGGCCGCACCGCGCGCCGCGGCCAACTCCCCCACCCCCAGCGGGAAGTACAGCTCGAAGGCCGCGTCGAACACGGCGCGCTGGCCGTCGGCACGCAGCAGCGCCGCCGCGAGCCCTTCGCGGATCCGCTCCCGGTCGGCGAGGCCCAGCACCTCCAGGACGGCCGCCGCGTCCACGGTCTCGCCCGGCCCGATCCGTATCCCGTGGCCGCGCAACGCCCGTACGAACGCGGTCAGCCGGTCGGCCAGCGCGGAGCCGGGTTTCGTGCCGCTCGCGTCACGGGCCCCGGCGCTCATACCAGCGTCAGCTTCCGCGTGGCCTTCTCGATGTCGTCCTGGTGCTTGAGGATCACTCCCAGGCTGTCCCGGACGACCTTCTCGTCCAGGGTGTCCGCGCCGAGGGCCAGCAGGGTGCGGGCCCAGTCGATGGTCTCGGCCACGGAGGGGGCCTTGCGCAGCTCCATCTCCCGCAGCGCGCCGACCACCCGGACCAGGGAGTCGGCGAGCGTGACGTCCAGCCCGGGGACCCTGAGCGTCACGATCCGCCGCTCCAACTCGGCTTCGGGGAAGTCGAGATGGAGGAAGAGGCAGCGGCGGCGCAGGGCCTCGGAGAGCTCCCGGGTGGCGTTGGAGGTGAGGACCGTGAAGGGGCGCCGGGTGGCGGTGATCGTGCCCAGCTCCGGGACGGTGACCTGGAAGTCGCTGAGCACCTCCAGCAGCAGCCCCTCGACCTCGACGTCCGCCTTGTCGGTCTCGTCGATGAGCAGGACCGTCGGCTCCTCGCCCCGGATCGCGGTCAGCAGGGGGCGGGTGAGCAGGAACTCGTCGCTGAAGATGTCGGTGCGGGTGTCGTCCCACGCCTCGTCGCGTCCGGCGGTGATGCGCAGCAGCTGCTTGGCGTGGTTCCACTCGTACAGGGCGCGGGACTCGTCGATGCCCTCGTAGCACTGGAGCCGGACCAGACGGGCGGCACCAACGCGGGCGACGGCCTTGGCCAGCTCGGTCTTGCCGACGCCCGCCGGGCCTTCCACCAGCAGGGGCTTGCCGAGCCGGTCGGCCAGGAAGACGGTGGTGGCGACGGCCGTCGAGGCCAGGTATCCCGCTTCGGCGAGCCGTGCGGCGACATCGTCCACGGAGGCGAAGAATCCGGTGCCGGGGCCGTCCGGGCGGCTCGTCGCGTCGCCCCCGGCCGCGCCGTTCCCGGCGTACTCGGCGATCTCGTCGGTCATGTGGCCCGTCCCCTCACCCGGCGTACGAGGCCGCTCCCCGACACCCGCCCCCCAAGTTACCAAGCGGTCGCTTTGGCTGTCCCGGTCTCCCCACGGCCCCGGCGCCTACGCGGCCACGGCCAGCCGCTCCACCAGGTCCACCCAGCCCTGCTCCAGCCGTGCGAGCGACATCCCTCGCCGCTCCACGAGATGGTCGACGAGGCCGATGTCCAGAAACCCCAGCAGGGTCTGCGCCAGCAGCTCGATGTCGCCCGTCACCCTGGCGCGGCGCAGCAGCATGCACAGGTGGCCCAGGCGGAGCTGGTTGGCCGGGCTGGTGTGACGGCGGGAGACGTCCGCGCCGGCGGCCAGGTAGAGATCACGGTGGGCGTGCTCGTGGCGGATGACGGCCACGCCGAAGGCCCGGAGCCGCTCGACGGGCGGCGCGTCGGGCCCGAGGGGCGGCGGGCCGGTCAGGAAGGCGGCCTGCAGCTCCCGCTCGTGGTGGTCGAGAAGCGCGAGCATCAGCCCGATCCGGTCGCCGAACCGCCGGAAGACGGTGCCCTTGCCCACTTCCGCGGCGGTCGCCACGGCCTCCATGGTCAGCTTGGCGGCGCCGCCGTCGGCCGCCAGTCGGGCGGCGACCTCCAGCAGCCGGGTGCGGTTGCGGGCCGCGTCCGCGCGCAGTCGAGGCTGTTCGGGGGCGGTGGAGGCGAGGTTCAGCAGTCCGTCGAGGGGGTCGGGGTCCTGAGGCGCCGGGAAGGGCGGCAGCGACTCTTTCATGAAATGAGCGTAACGCTCACCACAGAAAAGTGGACCCCGGTCCGGATAGCTGCTACAAATTTCAACGGACCCCGGTCCGCTTAGCTCTTCCCCACGTGCTCACCCTTGCTAGGAGTCAGCTCATGTCCGTACGCATCCTCGCGCTCGTCGGCAGCCTTCGCGCCGGTTCACACAACCGCCAGCTCGCCGAGGCCGCCGTGAAGCACGCCCCGGAGGGCGTCACGATCGAGCTGTACGAGGGCCTGGCCGACGTCCCGTTCTACAACGAGGACATCGACACCGAGGCCGCCCTTCCGGCCACCGCCGCGCGTCTGCGCGAGGCCGCCGGCCAGGTCGACGGCTTCCTGCTCTTCTCCCCCGAGTACAACGGCACCATCCCGGCCGTCCTGAAGAACGCCATCGACTGGCTGTCCCGCCCGTACGGCGCCGGCGCCCTCACCGGCAAGCCGGTCGCCGTGGTCGGCACCGCGTACGGCCAGTTCGGCGGCGTGTGGGCGCAGGACGAGACCCGCAAGGCCCTGGGTATCGCCGGCGCCACGGTCCTGGAGGACGCCAAGCTCTCCATCCCCGGCTCGGTCGTCCGCTTCGCCGAGACCCACCCGGCGGACGACGCCGAGGTCGTCACCGGTCTGACCGAGGTCCTGGAGCAGCTCAGCGCCCAGGCCGGCACCGTCCCCGCCTGATCGGGCACCTGTCGTACGACGCCGGGTTCCGGGCCGCGTGCCCGGGGCCCGGCGTCGGCGTTCCGGCACCCCGCCTCCCCCGGCGGGCGGCCGGTCAGACGACCCCCAGCCCCTCCAGCACGACCGCGTTGGGCAGTTCCGCGAAGGCCTTCCCCGGCACCAGCAGTTTGCCGCGCCGCCGTCCACTGCCGACCAGGACGTACGGCAGGTCGACCACGGCGGAGTCCACCAGGACCGGCCACGACGCGGGCAGCCCGACCGGGGTGATGCCGCCGTACTCCATCCCGGTCTCCCCGGTGGCGGTCTCCATCGACGCGAACGAGGCCTTGCGGGCGCCGAGCCGGCGGCGGACCACGCCGTTGACGTCGACTCGGGTGGTGGAGAGCACCACACACGCGGCCAGGCTCGACTCGCCGCCCCGCCTGCCCGCGACGACCACGCAGTTCGCGGACGTGTCGAGCAGGTCCTGCCCGTAGTGCTGGACGAACACGGCGGTGTCGGCCCACTCCGGGTCCGTCTCGACGTACAGGATCCGGTCGGCGGGCACGCCGCCGGACCAGGCGCGAACGGCGTCGGAGACCGGACCCACGAGGTCGTCGAGGCAGTCGGGGGCGGGGGTGGCGTGGTCGAAGTCTCCGATGGGTGCGCGCATGGGCCGCACGGTAACAAAGGGCGCCGGACGGCAGGGACGGCCCACTCGGCGCACGGCCGGGACAGCCATTCGGTGCACGGCCGGGACGGCCACTCAGTGCACGGCCGGCACCGACACCGTCAGCACCATCCGGGTCGGCACGTCCGCCCGGTTCGCGTACTCGTGCGCCGCGTTGGCCTCGAAGGTGACACTCGCGCCGGCCGGCACTCGGTACTCCGTGCCCTCGACGGTGAGGGTCAGCTCGCCCGCCGTGACATGGGCGATCTCGACCGTGCCCACGGGGTGCGGGTCGGACCGGCTGCCCTCGCCGGGCATCAGCAGCCAGTCCCACATCTCCAGCGGGCCGGGCGCCTCCGCACCGGCCAGCAGCTTGCTGTGGCTGCCCGCCTCGGTGTGCCAGAGCCGGACCACCTGCTCGGCCGGCACGATCCGGACCCTGGGCCCCCGCTCGTAGTCGAGCAGGGTGGTGATGCTGACCCCGAGCGCGTCCCCGATCTTCACGACGGTGCCGATGCTGGGGTTGGTGCGGGCCTGCTCGATCTGGATGAGCATTCCGCGGCTGACGCCGGCGCGGGTCGCGAGGGCGTCCAGGGTGAACCCCCGCTCGGTGCGCCAGCGCTTGACGTTGCGCGCCAGGGACTGGGTCAGCAGATCGAGATCCGACACATTCCGTCCAATATCTTCCATGGAGAGTTCACTGCGAGGCGCCGCAGCGGGGTGCACCGGACACGCACCGAACTGTACTGCGCGGGGCCGCGGCCTTGATCGCCTAGGCGGACTCCCCCGCCCCCTCCGCGTCCCACTCGGCCAGGGCCAGCAGCTGCTCCGGCGTGACCCCGTCGGGGATCGGCACCGGCGCGGGCGTCCGGATCGGCGGCTGCCATCCCTCGACGGGATCCCAGCGCCGCACGACCCGCGCGGGCGCCCCCGCCACCACCGAGTGGTCCGGCACCACCCCCCGCACCACGGCTCCCGCGGCCACCACCACGTTCCGCCCGACCCGTGCGCCGGGGAGGATCACCGCACCCGTGCCGATCCAGCAGCCCGGCCCGATGGACACCGGGTCCATCCGCGGCCACTGCTTCCCGATCGGCTCGTGCGGGTCGTCGTAGGAGTGGTTCGTGGACGTCACGTACACGTACGGGCCGAAGTAGCAGTCGCTGCCGATGGTGACGGTGGTGTCGGCGATGACGTGGCTGCCCCGGCCGAGGACGACACCGTCACCGATGCGCAGGATCGGTTCCGCGCCGAGGTCCAGATCGGGCATCAGCCCGGCGGTGAGGGTGACCTGCTCGCCGATGATGCAGTGGGAGCCGAGCTGGATCCACGGCTCACCGAAGACCGTGCCGAGCGGGAAGGCCAGCCTGGTACCTGTTCCCATCGCGCCGAACCGGAAGCCGCCGGGCCGGTCGGCCGTCACCGAGCCAGTGCGCTGCAGCCACGCCCAGCCCGCGTGGACGGCGCGCTGCACGAGGCGGCCCCACCAGGACGAGAACGTGTTCTTGCTTTTCGGCACCCGCTCACGGTACTCACCGCGCGCCACGCGCATGACGCCGTACGGCTGTGATCTTCACCCCACGGGATGCGAGCGCCATGGCTTACGGTGCGGGTGAGGACTGATCCTCACCCACCACCAGGAGGCGGCGATGAACCGGCAGCGGGCCCTGATCACGACGTTCGGCGGCAACAAGCCGGATGTGGAGGAGGCCGCGTTCGTCTCCCCCACGTCGGTGGTGATCGGCGACGTGACGCTGCGGCCGGGGTCGAGCGTCTGGTACGGGGCCGTGCTGCGGGCCGAGTTCGAGCCGATCGTGATCGGCGCGGACGCCAACGTCCAGGACAACTGCACGCTGCACGTCGACCCCGGGTTCCCGGTCTCGATCGGCGCGCGGGTCTCCATCGGGCACAACGCGGTGGTGCACGGGGCGACCGTCGAGGACGACTGCCTGATCGGGATGGGCGCGACGGTGCTGAACGGCGCGGTGATCGGGGCGGGGTCGCTGGTGGCCGCGCAGGCGCTGGTCCCGCAGGGGATGCGGGTACCGCCGGGCTCGCTGGTCGCGGGCGTGCCGGCGAAGGTGAAGCGGCCGCTCACCGACGAGGAACGGGAGTCGGTGACCCTGAACGGCACGCACTACACGGAACTGGCCGCGGCGCACCGGGAGGCGCAGGAGGAGTACGGCGCGTAGGCCGTGTGCGGGGCGGGGGCCGGTGTTTCGGTAGGGCCCCGCGCCCGGTGTTTCGGTTCGGGGCCGGGGCCCGGCGTTTCGGTTCGGGCCGGGGCCCGGCGCTTCGGTTCGGACCCGAGACCGGTGCTCCGGTTCGGGCTCGGACTCGGGCCCGGTCTCGCCGTCTTCGCGTCGCGCCGGCGCGGCAGGGCGCCGGGGCCGCACCTTCAGGTGCCCGGCCCCGCGCCGCTCAGGAGTCGGCGGGGACCAGTTCCCCCTCGGACCTCTCCGCCGCTTCCGCCGCCTTCTTCGCCTTGCGCTTGATCACCAGCATCGACGTGACGCCGATGAGGACGGCCAGGACCAGGCCCAGCCAGGAGAAGCGCTTGAGCCATGCCTCGGCGACGACTCCGACGTAGTAGATGACGGCCGTGGTGCCGCCCGCCCAGAGGATGCCGCCGAGCACGTTGGCGACGAGGAAGCGCCAGTACGGCATCTGCAGGACACCGGCGAGGGGGCCGGCGAAGATGCGCAGGAGGGCGATGAAACGGCCGAAGAAGACGGCCCACATGCCCCAGCGGTCGAACGAGCGCTCGGCGACGGCGATATTGCTCTCGCTGAAGTGTTTGGGGAACCGCCGGTTGAGCTTGGCCAGCAGCGGGCGGCCGCCCTTGCGGCCGATCGCGTAGCCGATGGAGTCGCCGATGATCGCCCCGGCGGTGGCGCAGGCGCCCAGGACGAACGGGTCGATCTCACCGTGCTGGGAGGCGAGCAGCGCCGAGGAGACCAGGATGATCTCGCCCGGCAGCGGGATGCCCAGGCTCTCCAGGCCGATGACCAGCCCCACCAGCAGATAGATGGCGAGCGGGGGCACTGTTTCGAGCCACTCCTGGACGTGCAAGACCGGTTCCTCCCGTGTAGCGGTTCAAAGCCCCCGGCGTGCGCTCGCGACGGAGCGCACGCCGGGGCAGCCTACCCGCTTACTCGGACGGCGACGGAGCCCTCCGGGTTGTCCCGCGGGCCGCATCGTCGCTCGGCGCGCACGGTCGCACCCGGCGCGTCGCGGCGCCCGAGGAGGTGGGGGTCAGGTGTGGATCGGATGCGGATCAGGTGTTGGGGCGCAGGGTCCAGACCACCGTCATCTCGCCCGTCACGGCACCGTCGGCGCGGTGAATGGCGACGGTGACGGGGAACTCGGGGCGCCGGCCGGCGTCGAGTTCGGCGACGACCTCGGCAGCCGGGCGGCCCAGGGTGGCGGTGGCCGTGACGGGGCCCATCGCGAGCTTGCGGTAGGTGATCTCCGCGCTGACGGCGAGCGGCACGGCGCGGGAGAGCTGGTCCCCGAACGCGGCGAGCACGATCGCCCCGCTCGCCGACTCGCCCAGCGTGAACATCGCGCCGGCGTGCGGCCCGCCGACGTGGTTGTGGAACTCGCCCTGGTCCGGCAGCGACACCACGGCCTTCTCCGGCGTGGTCTCCAGGAACTCCAGCTTTAGGGTCCTGGCCATCGGCACGGTGGCGGCGAGCATCTCGCCGATCGACATCTGGTCTGCGCTCATACCGCGAGGTTACCCACGAGTAGCCATGCCTGGCCAGGGGCGGTCGCCCGGCCGTCGAAACCGTTCGCGGACAGGAACGACGAAGTCGCCCGCGCGGACCGTCCGTTCACCGGACCCGGTCACCCGGAACCGATTTGGAAGCGTTCGTCCCGAGTGCAAAGACGCTTCCCGGACTCCCGTGGCACCCCGCCCCTCGGCGCATCTATGGTTACGAGCCATGTGGCCAGGACAGCAGCAGCCGCCCGGGGGCGAGCACCAACCGCAGCAGCCGAATCCGTACCAGCAGCCGGGGTACGACCAGTCGGGTCAGCAGGGATACCAGCAGCCGGGGTACCAGCAACCCAACCCCTACCAGCAGCCCGGATACCAGTCGACGGGGCAGCAGCCCACGTACGGGCAGCAACCGCAGTGGGGCGCGCAGGGCCCGGCGGGCCCGCCGGTGCCGCCGGGCGGAGGCGGCGGCAACCGGACGAAGCTGATCGCGATCATCTCGGCCACGGCCGTCGTCGTGGCGGCCGGCGTGACGGGCTTCCTGGTCCTCGGGGGCGACAAGGACAAGGACAAGTCGTCGGCGCAGCCCTCCTCTTCGTCTTCGGCCTCCCCGTCACCGACCGCGTCCGAGAGCACCGAGGACAACCCGCGCGGCGAGGACGCCGGAGCGAAGCCGACCATCGCGGGCTGGAAGGTCGTCGTCAACCCCAAGTGGGGCACGGCCTTCGACGTGCCCCCCGAGTGGGCCGTCCAGTCGGCCGACACCTTCATCGGCTTCGAGGACGACAAGAAGGGCGACGGGTCGGTCCTCATCGGCATGTCGGCACCCGCCATCCTCAAGGAGAAGTGGTGCACGTCCGACGACGACAAGGACGGCAACGAGGAGACGAGTTCGCTGGCCGCCGCGGGCACCAAGGGCCAGCAGGGCGCCAAGGGCACCGAGGACGTCGCCCGCAACGACTCGGCGTGGTGGGTCTTCGGCGGCTACACCGACCAGAAGGACGGCGCCAAGAAGAAGATGACCATCGGCAAGCCCAAGGCGTACACCACGACGTCGGGCGTCGAGGGAAGTGTCGCGACGACCTATTCGAAGGGTGTCACCAAGAAGGGCAAGTGCGACACCGACGGCAAGGCGACCACGTTCGCCTTCAAGAACTCGGCCGGTGACTACGTCTCCTGGACCTTCCACGGCGCCAAGGACGTCAAGGACGAGGTCCCGGACGCGACGGTGCAGAAGATCCTCAGCACGGTACGGCTGTACGGCGAACCGACGGGCGGCTGAGCCCGCGCCGGATGCCGGGGCGGGGGCGGGGGCCGTCGGCGAAGCCGTCCCCTCCGGGAGTCGGTCCGGGCCGGCGCCGGCCCGATCTGGCCCCTTCTCCCGCGGAAACGGTTTTGCAGAAGAGGACGGGGCGGCGATAGTCGGCGGGTGACCACTCCCACCGCCGCACGCCGCCCCGCCTGGGCGGGTCGCAACCACACCCTGCTGACGACGGCCTCCGTCGTCACCGGACTCGGCAGCAACGGCGCCCTG
Source organism: Streptomyces sp. NPDC041108 (assembly GCF_055592645.1). NCBI lineage: Bacteria > Bacillati > Actinomycetota > Actinomycetes > Kitasatosporales > Streptomycetaceae > Streptomyces > Streptomyces sp. NPDC041108. The sequence goes on from NZ_JBVIYK010000013.1 coordinate 197,750, forward strand.
ATCGCAGCCGCGTTCGCGGTGCTGGACGCAGGCGGCGACGGCGGTGACATCGGTCTGGTCGCGGCGGCCCGCACGCTGCCGCTGGTGCTCTTCCTGCTGATCGGCGGGGCGGTCGCGGACCGCCTCCCCCGGCACCGGGTGATGGTCGCGGCGAACACCCTCAACTGCCTCTCCCAGGCCGTCTTCGCCGTGCTCGTGCTCACCGGCGAGGCCCGTCTCTGGCAGATGATGCTGCTCTCCGCGCTCGGCGGCACCGGCCAGGCGTTCTTCGGCCCGGCGGCCGAGGGCATGCTGCTGTCCTCGGTCACCGCCGAACAGGCGGGCCGGGCCTTCGCACTGTTCCGCTTCGCCACGCAGGGCGCGACCATGACGGGCGCGGCCCTCGGCGGCGCCCTGGTCGCGGTGATCGGCCCCGGCTGGGTGCTCGCGGTGGACGCCGTCGCCTTCGCGTGCGCCGGCGCCCTGCGCGCCTTCCTCGACGTGAGCCACATACCCGAGCGCGAGCCGGGACACGGCATGCTCGCCGATCTCCGGGACGGCTGGCGCGAGTTCACCGGCCGTACCTGGCTGTGGGCGATCGTCGTCCAGTTCTCCCTGGTGAACGCCGTGATGGTCGCGGCCGACGCGGTCTACGGCCCCCAGGTCGCCGACGACAGTCTCGGCGGCCCCGGCCCCTGGGGCCTGGCGCTGGCCCTGTTCGGGGCCGGCAACGCCGCGGGGGCGCTGCTCATGACCCGCTGGAAACCGCGCCGCCTCCTCTTCGTGGGCGTCCTGTGCGTCTTCCCGTTCGCCCTGCCGAGCGCCGCGCTCGCCGTGCCGGCACCGATCGCCGTCCTGTGCCTGGCCATGTTCGTCAGCGGTCTGTCGATCGAGGTGTTCGGTGTCTCCTGGATGACCGCGCTGCACCAGGAGATCCCCGAGGACAAGCTGTCCCGTGTCTCGGCCTACGACTGGTTCGGCTCGGTGGCGATGGTGCCGCTCGCCGCCGCGCTGGCGGGCCCGGCGGAGAGTGCGTTCGGGCGTACGGCGGCCCTGTGGGGCTGCGCCGCACTGTGCGTGGGGGCCACGGCGGCGGTGCTGTGCGTCCGGGACGTGCGGAACCTGACCAGGCACACCGTGCCGGTGGCGCTGGCGAAACCCGACGCCGAGCCCGCCAACGCTCCTGCTGCCGGTCCCGAGGCCAGGGCCGAGGCCGCGCTCCCCGCCGACACCGGCTCAGCCGATACGGAAGGCTCCGTCCGGCGGCTCGGGTGACGGTACGGCGTCCTGCGCACGCACGGGCGCGGTGTCGCCGATGAACCGGCGCAGTTCCGGGCCGTGTTCGACCCGCGCCGGGAAGGCGTCGGCGGCGGTGCGCCGGGCCAGGGCGGCGATGTCGGGCGGCTGATGGGATGCGACCAGCACGGCGTTCCCGAACCTCCGGCCGCGCAGCACCCCCGGCTCGGCGATCAGCACCAGTTCCTCGAACACCGTGGCTAGCGTGGCCAGTTGGGACCGCAGAAATGCGAAGGGCGCGGCGTCGGCCAGATTCGCGAGGTACATCCCGTCCGCGCGCAGCACCCGCTCGGCGGCCCGCGCGTACGCCACGGTCGTCAGGTGCGCCGGGATCCGTGAGCCTCGGAACACGTCCCCCACGATCACGTCGGCCGAGTCCGCGGGGGCCGCTTCGAGCCATTCCCCGGCGTCCGCGCCGTGCAGGACGATCCGCGCGTCGCCGGGCAGCGGCAACCGTTCGACGACGAGGTCCAGCAGCCCCAGGTCGTACTCGACGACCTCCTGGCGGGACCCCGGCCGGGTGGCGGCGACGTACCGGGGCAGCGTGAGCGCGCCCCCGCCGAGGTGCAGGACGTCGAGCGCCCGCCCCGGCTCCGCCGCCGTGTCCAGCACGTGCCCGAGCCGTCGCGTGTACTCGAACTCCAGATGCGCCGGCTCGTCCAGGTCCACGTACGACTGCGGTGCCCCGTCCACGGTCAGCAGCCAGGCCCGTTCCCGGTCGACGTCGGGCATGAGCTTGGCGGTCCCCTGGTCGATGGCCCGGGAGACGGGTATGGCTTCGTTCACGGCCCCATTGTGCCGGTCGGGGCCCCGGCCGGCGGACCGTCGAAGCGGCCCCGGGACGGGCGCGGGGGCCGCGTGACCGGCCGAACACCGGCCCGCGGCCCCCACGCCCCTGACGTCCCGCCCGGCCTAGCGCACGGCCGTCACGGTCCCCGCCCCCACGGTCCGGCCGCCCTCGCGGATCGCGAACCCGAGACCGGGCTCCAACGGAACCTCCCGGCCCAGCTCCACGCTCATCGTGACCCGGTCGCCGGGCCGGGCGACGGCGGTCTCACCTAGGTCCACGTCCCCGACGACGTCCGCCGTACGGATGTAGAACTGCGGCCGGTACCCGGTGGACACCGGGGTCGATCGCCCGCCCTCGCGCGCCGACAGCACGTACACCTGCGCGGTGAAGTGCCGCCGGGGCTCCACACTGCCGGGCGCGGCCACCACGTGCCCGCGCCGGACGGCGTCCCGGCCGACCCCGCGCAGCAGCAGCGCCACGTTGTCCCCGGCCTGCGCCTCCGCCATCGGCTTGCCGAAGGTCTCCAGCCCGGTGACGACCGTCTCCACCTCGGCGCCGAGCACCTCGACCCGGTCCCCCACATGGATCGTGCCGCGCTCGACGGCACCCGTGACGACGGTCCCCCGGCCCGTGATCGTGAGGACGTTCTCCACGGACAGCAGGAACGGCGCGTCCAGATACCGTTCGGGCATCGGGACGTACGTGTCCACCGCGTCCAGCAGCGCGTCGATGGACGCCGTCCACCGCGGGTCCCCTTCCAGCGCCTTGAGCCCGGACACCCGGACGACCGGTACGGAGTCGCCGCCGTACCCGTGCGCGGTGAGCAGCTCACGGACCTCCAGCTCGACGAGGTCGATCAGGTCCTCGTCGCCCGCGTCTGCCTTGTTCAGCGCGACGACGACGTGGTTCACCCCCACCTGCCGGGCCAGCAGCACGTGTTCGGCGGTCTGCGGCATGATCCCGTCGAGCGCGGAGACCACGAGGATCGCCCCGTCGAGCTGCGCGGCCCCGGTGACCATGTTCTTGACGTAGTCGGCGTGCCCGGGCATGTCGACGTGCGCGTAGTGCCGGGTGTCGGTCTCGTACTCGACGTGCGCGATGTTGATGGTGATGCCCCGCGCCGCCTCCTCCGGGGCGCGGTCGATGCGGTCGAACGGCACGAACGTGCCGGACCCGCGCTCGGCCAGGACCTTGGTGATGGCGGCGGTCAGGGTGGTCTTGCCGTGGTCGACGTGGCCCATGGTGCCGATGTTCAGATGTGGTTTCGTGCGGACGTAGGCGGTCTTGGACATGGCGGAACCTCGAAGTCTCTTCAGCGGTACCGAGTGAGGTCCCGGGCGCGACTACGGGCGCTGCCGGGACGGGGACCCCGAGGTCTTGCCGACCCTCCCCCTGCGGGGTCCGCCGGAATGTGTCCGGGAAGGGTCAGCTTCGGGCGCCGTCTGCGGCGGCCACGACGATCAGAAGGGCAGCCTTCGGGGCATCCGCGCCTGTGGCGGATGCGGCGAGAGCGAAGGCGTGCCGGAACATGTCGTCGATCATCGTCGACAAGTCGGCTCCCGTCGAATGGTTTTCGGTACGGGCGGGTTCCGGGAGGGAGCCGAAGAGAGATGGTTCACAGGGGGCGCCCGCGGTGAACGGGGTCCGGGCCGGGACCGTGTTCCGGAAGGCGCAGGCGGCGCGGTGCGCGGTGCCCCCGGGGGAGCTGGGCCCACCCGGGCCGGTGGGCCTTGCGGTACGCCCGCCGTGACCCCCGTGAGACGTTCCGCGGGGCATACACGTACATGGGTCGGTTACCGTCGACGAATGCTCGATGCCACCACCCGCTCTGGGGGCACCGCCACGGTCCTTCCCCGGACCGCCGCCACGGAGCTCGCCGTCGCCACGCCCGTCGCCGTTCCAGCCGTGCCCCTGGGACGGGCCGCCCGCTGGGGCAGAGCGCTGCTCGCTCCATGGGCCCGCTTCTCGTTCCTCGTGGTGCTGCTCCTGGGCGCCATTGCGACCGTCCTGCTGTTCGAGCCACAGCGGCTGCTGGCCGACGGCTGGCCGCCCCAGCTGAGCGGAGCCGCGGCGGTCGTGATGTTCGCGGTGGCGTACGGGCTGTGCACGGTCGCCTTCGTGCCGCGGCCGATCCTCAACATCGCGGCGGGCGCGCTCTTCGGTTCCCAGCTGGGTCTGGCCTCGGCGCTCAGCGGTACGGTCCTCGGCGCCGGCATCGCCTTCGGCCTGGGCCGGCTGCTCGGGCAGGACGCCCTGCGACCCCTGCTCCGCCACCGCTGGCTGAAGTCGGCGGACGGCCAGCTCAGCCGCCACGGCTTCCGGTCGATGCTGGCGGCCCGGCTGTTCCCCGGAGTGCCCTTCTGGGCGGCGAACTACTGCGCGTCGGTCTCCCGTATGGGCTACCTCCCCTTCTTGCTGGCCACCGCGCTCGGCTCGATCCCGAACACCGCCGCGTACGCGGTCGCCGGGGCCCGGGCCTCGTCCCCGACCTCCCCGGCGTTCCTGATCGCCATGGCCTGCATCGCGGTCCCGGCCCTGATGGGCGCCGCGGTGGCCTGGCGCAAACGCCACCACCTGCGCACCCGCTGACCTCGCGGGCGGGAGCGGCCCGGCGGGGCGTCCGCCCGCTTCGGGAGCGGGGACCCGCGCGAACGGCCCCTCCCCGTCGGCGACCGGCACCTGCCCGACCGGCGACCGGTCCGACGACCGACCGGTCCGCGCCCGACGGCGACCGGCCCGACGACCGTCACGTCGACCGGTATGCACCCGTCCCGGACGGCGCCCGTGGCTCAGACGGCCTCCAGGACCATCGCGTTGGCCAGCCCGCCCGCCTCGCACATCGTCTGCAGCCCGTAACGGGCGCCGCGCTCCCGCATCGCGTGCACCAGCGTGGTCGTCAGCCGTGTGCCACTCGCGCCGAGCGGATGCCCGAGGGCGATGGCACCCCCGTGGACGTTGACCTTCGCCGGGTCGGCCCCCGTCTCCTGCTGCCAGGCGAGGACCACGGCGGCGAACGCCTCGTTGACCTCGAAGAGGTCGATGTCGTCGAGGGCCAGCCCCGCCCGCCGGAGCACCTTCTCCGTGGCCGGGACGACCCCCGTGAGCATCAGCAGCGGGTCCGAGCCGGTGACGGCGAAGCTGTGCAGCCGGGCCAGTGGACGCAGGCCGAGCCGGGCCGCCGTCTCGGCGGAGGTGATGAGGACGGCCGAGGCGCCGTCGTTGACGGGGCTCGCGTTCCCCGCCGTGACGTTCCACTCGATCTGCGGGAACCGCTCGGCGAACCCGGGGTCGTGATAGGCGGGCCGAAGCCCGGCGAGGATCTCGGACGTGGTGCCGGGCCGTACGCACTCGTCGCGCGTCACGCCCTCCAGCGGCGCGACCTCGGCGTCGAAGAGACCGCTCTCCCAGGCCGCGGCGGCCCTGCGGTGGGACGACACGGCGAAGTCGTCCATACGGTCCCGGCCGAGCGACCACTTCGCGGCGATCAGCTCGGCGCTGATGCCCTGCGGTACGAGCCCCTCGGGGAAGCGCCGGCCGACACCGGGGCCGAACGGGTCCGTGCCGGGCGGGACGTTGGACCACATCGGCACCCGGCTCATCGACTCCACCCCGCAGGCGACGACGACGTCGTACGCCCCCGACATCACGCCCTGCGCCGCGAAGTGCACGGCCTGCTGGGAGGAGCCGCACTGCCGGTCGACCGTGGTCGCGGGCACCGTGTCCGGGAAGCCCGCCGAGAGGACGGCGTAGCGGGTGGTGTTCATGGCCTGCTCGCCCACCTGGTCGACGGTGCCGCCGATGACGTCGTCGACGAGCGCGGGGTCGACGCCCGCGCGGTCGACGAGGGCGCGCAGGGTGTGGGCCAGGAGTTCCACGGGGTGGACGTGGGCGAGGGCGCCGGTCGGCCTGCCCCTTCCGATCGGGGTGCGTACGGCTTCGACGACGACTGCGTCACGCATGGGCGGGCCTCCACGACTGCCGGGGCGACTACCAGTGAGTAGGGAATTCCAACTCACCATAGTCCGAGAGGTTGGAAAAACAAACCCTCCCCTAGACTGGGCGCATGCCCGCCTCCGCAGCCCCGCGCCCCTGTTCCATCGCCGACACCCTGGCGCTCGTCGGTGAGAAGTACTCCCTGCTCGTCCTGCGCGAGGTCTGCCTGGGCAACAGCCGCTTCGACCAGCTGGTCCGCAACATCGGGGCACCGCGTGACGTGCTGGCGACCCGTCTGCGGCGCCTCGTGGACGCGGGCATCCTGCACAAGCACGCCTACAGTGAGCGTCCGCGGCGCTTCGAGTACCGGCCCACGCGGGCGGGGCTCGAACTGGAGCCGGTCCTGATGACGCTCATGGCGTGGGGCGACCGTCATCTCCGTGAGGACGGCGACCGCCCCATGGTGGTCGAGCACGTCTGCGGCAGCGAGCTGGCGCCGACGGTCACCTGCGCGGCCTGCGGCGGCGCGGTCCGCCACGAGGACCTCACCGCACACCCGCGGTCCCCGGGCTGGTCGCTGGCCGGGCCCACGGCGAGGTGAGCGCGCCGGTCCGCACGAGGCGCCCCCGAAGGAGCGCGGGGATCCGCGCGACGGGACGGTCACGACCCGCGGCCGTCGCAGCACGCGCGTCCCGGCTCGAAGCGCCCGGCGCTCAGTCCCCCCGGTAGACGTCCAGGCGCCCGCACATCCCGAACTTGCCGTACAGGGACGGCTCCTCGGCCCGCACCACGGCGTCGGCCAGATGCGACACGTCCCCCCGCTCCAGCCGGTCCAGCTGCTCCCCGGTCGCGGCGGCGGCGGCCCGCGCGCCCCGCTCCCAACGCACCCGCCACTCGGCGAGGCGCGGCCGTACGAGCGCGGCGGCGGCCCGGTGGAACGCGGCGAGCGGCTCGGGGCCGGACGCCTCGCGCAGCGCCCGGTAGCCCTCCACGGCGAGGTCGCGCCGGGCACGAGCGGCCCGCTCCTGCTCCTCCCGCGGCGCTTCCACCGGGATACGGGTGGCGGCGGCGTACGTCTCCGGGTCGGTCAGGTACTCCGGGGGCAGCGTGAGGACGGCGTCGCCCGCCTCCGGCAGTCCGCTGTTCTGCATGAGGACGGTGATCCGCAGATCACCCTCGTCGACCAGCCGGTGGATGGTGCCGGGCGTGAACCGGGCGACCGTCCCCGGCGCGAGCGGCGTGACCTCGTACCCGGAGGCCGTCAGCGTCTGCACCGCGCCCCGCCCGCCGGTGACGACGTACGCCTCCGAACAGGTCAGGTGCATATGGGGAGTTCCGCCGCAGACTCCGTCGGCCGCCGGCCAGTCGTAGACGGCCAGGTGCGAGACGGCGACCCCGCCGGGGAGCCCCTCGTATCCGCTCACCACGGGTGCGCCTCCAGGTACTTGGCGATCTCCTCCCGTTCCCAGGCCCCGTCCGCCACGACGACCCGGTAGCGACGGGTGAGCGTGTCGCCGGGCGCCAGCGCCAGCTCGTCGAAGAAGGCCCAGGAGGGAGCGACGGCGGCGAAGGGCTCGTTGCGGACGAACCAGTGCGCCGGGTGGGCGCCCCCGGCTCCCGTGTGATCGTTCTCCGGCGCGTGCGCGAAGACGAGGGTGGCGTGTCCGTCGGTGCCGTCGTGCTCGCCCGAGTAGGCCAGCCAGGCGGCCTGCTCACCCATCAGCTCGGGCCCCGCGGAGTCGGGCCCGATGATCCGCCCGTCCCGGAAGGCACGCGGTCCACGCCAGAACAGGCCCGTGTAGCCGGCCATCTCGCGCCCGGCGGTCGTGGGGCTGCCGAACAGCAGCGGCTCGTCCCGCCGGTTGGTGATCGCGCTCGTCCAGGTCAGCGCCCAGGAACCCGACTCGGTGTCCACGTCGTGGATCTCGATCCGGCGCTCCTCGTCGGCCCACAGCTCCCCCGTGTACGGGTGCCAGGTCAGCCGCTCCGCGATCACGACCCGCTCGCCGTCCGACTCGACGACGTCGAAGCCGGCGTGCGCCATCGAGCCGACCCGCTCCGGGAGCGGCAGATATCCCTCGCCGTGCACGTACGAGTTGCCGCCCCACAGGTTCTGCCCCGACAGGTGTGAGGCCGTCAGCTGCAGGCCCTTGTGCCAGCGGTGGTCGTTGGGCCGGAAGTCGGTGACGACGTCGCCGGCCAGCGTCCGGATCGGGTGCAGATACGGCTTCGGCGCCTCCCAGGCCGACTCCGGCCGGTAGACGTAGCTCAACAGCTCGACGCCGGTGGCGGGTTCGGTGACCGTGATCCGGTCGCCGTGGGCGTGGACGACGCGCAGCCCGTCGTGGAAGGTCATGCGGTGCTCTCCTCGGTCGCGTCGGCGGACACCTGGGCGGTTCCGGGCGCCCATCCGGGGGCGCCTCCGTGCATGGCCGTGTAGTACGGGTCACCGGGCCCGATCTCACCGCGCCGTACGGTCACGTCGGTGAAGGCCGACTTGTACAGGGCGGCGATCAGCTCCAGGCTCGTACGCCCGTCGGCGCCGCTGCTGCGCGGGCGCTCGCCGGCCCGCATGCTCGCCACGAGTTCACGCAGCTGTGCCAGGTGCGAGCTGGGCACGTCCTCGCCGAAGTCCCGCCAGGCCGCCGCGTCCGCCTCCGGGGTGCCCGGGGCGGGGGTGACGGACCAGTCGGCGTTGGAGTGTCCGTACAGATGGGTCAGTTCGACGGTGGCGCGCTCGCAGTCGATGCGGATGCGGCTGACCTCGTCGGGGCTGAGGACGCTGTTGACGACCGTGGCCAGGGCTCCGCTCTCGAAGCGCACGAGGGCCGTGGAGACGTCCTCGGTCTCCACGTCGTGGACCAGCCGGCCGGCCATCGCCCGCACCTCGCTCCACGGGCCGAGCAGGTCGAGCAGCAGGTCCATCTGGTGGATGCCGTGGCCCATCGCGGGCCCGCCGCCCTCCGTCGCCCAGCGGCCGCGCCAGGGCACGGCGTAGTAGGCGGTGTCCCGGTGCCAGGTGGTCTGGCAGTGCGCGACGAGCGGGCGCCCGAGGCTCCGCTCCGCGAGCAGCTTCCGTACGTGCCGCGCGCCGGAGCCGAAGCGGTGCTGGAAGACGATCGAGGCGTACGGGCCGCCGCTGTCCGCCCCCTCCTCCGCCTCGACGGCGTCGAAGTCGGCGAGCGTCGGCACCGGCGGCTTCTCGCACCACACCCAGGCGCCGGCCCGCAGGGCGGCGATCGTCTGGTCCCGGTGCAGGGTCGGCGGGGTGCAGACGCTGACCAGATCGGGCCGCTGCTCCGCCAGCATGCGGTCCAGATCGGTGTAGCCGTGCGGGATGCCGTGCTCCGCGCAGAACTTCGCCACCGCGTCGGCATCGATGTCGACCGCCGCGACGACCTCGGTCTCGCCCTCCTCGGCGAGCCGCTCGAACGCGGGCAGGTGCGAACCGCCGCCGATGGCGCCGATGCCGATGATCGCGGCACGGACGCGACGACCGGCGAGCGGGGCCGGCGGGCGGTTCGGCCGGTGGTCCGCAGCAGGGCTCGGGTCGTTGCTGGATGTGGGCATGGACGTGATCAGCACTCCATCGAACGTGACATCGGACATCGGCCGGCGCCTGGTGGCGGGGCCCCGGCAGCACGGCGGACCCTCCCAGCGGCAAGCGCTTTCCCTCGCCAGCAAAGTATGTGCGGACATAGTGACTGGTCAACACCACGCATTCGGCCGTTCCACGCCTCGGAACGCCCACGCCCCACCCGTTGCGCGCACACCCCCGGCCGGCCCCCGCCCTGCCCCGCGAAACCCCTGTGACGGGCCTGTCCCTACGGGGCGCTAGGCTGCCCCCAGCACCTGTGATCACCCGCCCCGCGGCGCGGCACGTCTTCCGTCGGCCCTCCACGATCAGCGCTTGGACCACGTAACTTCATGTCTTGGTTTGAATCCCTCATCCTCGGACTCGTCCAGGGGCTGACCGAATTCCTCCCCGTCTCCTCCAGCGCGCACCTGCGCCTGACGGCGGCCTTCTCCGGCTGGGAGGACCCGGGCGCGGCCTTCACGGCGATCACCCAGATCGGCACCGAGGCCGCCGTGCTGATCTACTTCCGCAAGGACATCGCCAACATCATCTCGGCGTGGTCGCGCTCCCTGTTCAACAAGGAGATGCGCTCCGACCACGACGCCCAGATGGGCTGGCTGGTGATCGTCGGCTCCATCCCGATCGGTGTCCTCGGTGTGACCCTCAAGGACCAGATCGAGGGCCCCTTCCGTGACCTGCGCCTCACGGCGACCATGCTGATCGTCATGGGCATCGTGCTCGGCGTCGCGGACCGCCTGGCCGCACGCGACGAGACCGGCGGCAAGCACCGCGCCGCCAAGGAGCGCAAGAGCCTCGAACAGCTCAGCGTCAAGGACGGCCTGATCTTCGGCCTCTGCCAGGCGATGGCCCTGATCCCCGGCGTCTCCCGCTCCGGCGCCACCATCAGCGGTGGCCTCCTCATGGGCTACAAGCGTGAGGCCGCGGCCCGCTACTCCTTCCTGCTCGCCATCCCGGCCGTGATCGCCTCGGGCGGTTACGAACTGAAGGACGCGATGGAGGGCGGTCATGTGTCCTGGGGGCCGACGATCTTCGCCACGGTCATCGCCTTCGTCGTGGGCTACGCGGTCATCGCGTGGTTCATGAAGTTCATCACGACCAAGAGCTTCATGCCGTTCGTCTGGTACCGCATCGCGCTCGGCATCCTCATCGTCGTCCTGGTGTCGATGGGCGTACTGAGCCCTCACGCGGGCGAGTCGGCGGGCTGACGCGGGCCGGTCCTCCCCAACTCCCTTCAGTGACCAACCACATACGGCATCCGTAGCCGCCCCGTAGCGCACCGTCAGTGCGGACGCCTACTCTTGTCGACATGTCCCCCGATCCCCTTGCGTGTGGTTCCGTGCGGTCCGCCGCCGACCTGAACGACCGGATCCGAGCGCTGTGGCGGCGCGCCGGCGGGTCGCTGTCGGCCCAGGAGCGGGCCGAGTACGAGCTGTTGGTCGCGGAGTGGGCCGCGGCGATACGCGAAGACGTCGTCGAGGCCGCGTGACACCCGTGCGGCCGGCCGACGACGAGCCCGGGGGCGGCACCGGCGGCCTCGTCATCTTCCTCAACGGCACGTCCAGTTCGGGCAAGTCGAGCATCGCGGTGGAGCTGCTCCGCATCCTCGACGAGCCGTCCTTCCACATCCCGGTCGACGCGTTCCATGCCATGCGGACCGGGCAGGAGATTCCCGCCGACCGGCTGCCCACCGTGCTGCACAACACCTGGCGGGGTTATCACCGCGCGATCGCCGGCATGGCCGCCGCGGGCAACCATGTCGTCATGGACCACGTCCTGAGCGCGGAATGGCGGCTGCGGGACTGCCTCGACCTGTTCGTACCGCAGGACGTGGTGTTCGTCGGGGTGCACTGCCCCCGCGCCGAACTCGAACGACGCGAGCGGGAACGGGGCGACCGGCCGCCGGGGCTGGCCGCGCGACAGCTGGCCCAGGTGCACGCGCACGGCCTCTACGACATCGAGTGCGACACGAGCCGGGCGGATCCGCGCCAGTGCGCCGCCCGCATCAAGAACTTCCTGTCCGACCGCCCCACCCCGACCGCGTTCCAGCGCTTGCGCGCCGAACGGGACACGTCCACCTGACTCGCGCCCGACAGGGGCGCGAGGAGCTGCGCGAACAACCACCCCCAGCCCGCCGGCCGCCCACGACCCGAGTCCCCCAGCACACCGGCAGCCCCCGCCGAACGGGCAACCACCGACCGACCACACCCCGACACGGGCACGCGGAACCGCACGACAATCACCCATGACCCACCGGGACCCCACGACCCGATCCCCACCGCAACACCAGGGGCGCGGGGAAGTGCGGGCACAACCTTCACCACCCGTCGGCCGCCCCCAGTCGAAACCCCGCGGCGCGGGTCAGCGGCCGCCCGACACCCGCAGCACCGCGCCCGTCGTGTACGACGCCTCCGGGGACATGAGCCAGGCGATGGCCGAGGCGATCTCGTCGGCGCGGCCGGGGCGCCGGAGGGGGACGGACGCGGCGATACGGTCGGCCCGCTCCGGGTCCCCCATCCTCGCGTGGATCTCCGTGTCGATCACTCCGGGGGCGACCGCGTTGACCCGGATGCCGTCCGGCCCCAGTTCCTTCGCGAGCCCCGTCGTCAGCGCGTCGACCGCGGCCTTGGTCGCCGCGTAGTGGACGTACTCGCCGGGGCTGCCCAGCGTGGCCGCCGCCGAGGACACGTTCACGATGACGCCGCTCCCCGCGTCCGCCATCACCTTGGCCGCCCGGCGCGAACACAGCAGGACGCCGAGAAGGTTGACCTCGACCACCCGTCGCAGCACGTCGGTGCCGGTGTCCGCGAGCCTGCCGAACGGGCCGGTCACACCGGCGTTGTTGACCAGACCCGTCACCGGTCCGAGCCGCTCCGCCACCGTATCGAACAGTCGGTCCACGTCGGCCTCCACCGAGGTGTCCACCCGTACCGTGACACAGCGCGCCCCGTTCGCCCTCGCCCCCGTCGCGATCCACTCGGCGGCCGCCCCGTCGTTCACGTACCCCACGACGACGTCGTGGCCGTCCGCCGCGAGCCGCAGGCAGGTCGCCGCACCGATCCCCCGGCTTCCGCCGGTGACCACCGTGACCGGACGTGACATCCCAACCTCCCCATGACGAACGTGACCCACGCGGCGCGCGGCCACCGCAGACTCGGCGATCGATCATCCTACGATCGCAGCCCGGCCGACGGCTCATTTCGAGGGCAACCAATCCGGCCCCGGCGGCAACCCAGGAGTGCAAAGCTCCTCCACACGAGCCTCACACACATCACACATACTCCTGAATCACATCTTTTCGGATCCGAACCACGCACAGAACCGAAGGACTTGAACGTGGCACCCCCTTCCCACCGCTCCTCCCGCCGGGCCAAGCGTCGCACCGCCCTCATATCCGTCGCCGCCGTCGCGGCCGCCGGACTCGCCGCGTCGCTCGTCATCGCCTTCGGCCCCGACCGCGACAGCGGCACCGAGGCGTCCGAGAGGGTCGGCGCCGCACCCGCCGCGACCACCCCCGAGGCGAGCACACCCTCCTCCGAGAAACCGAAGCGGAAGCCCAAGGCCACGCCCTCGAAGTCCCCGTCCCCGTCGCCCTCGAAAACCACCGAGTCGGCGCCACGGTCCCCCAAGCCCACCCCGCCGTCACCCGCCGTCACCCGGCAGGCCGGCTCCGCCTCGGGACAGCTGGCCGGGCGGATCCGTCCCGGGGTCGACCACAAGGGCGTCGCCACCTTCTACGACACCGACGGCAGCGGAGCCTGCTCGTACGACCCGAGCTCCGACGTGATGACGGCAGCGATGAACACCACCGACTACGAGGTCTCCAAAGCCTGCGGGGCCTACGTCCGTGTCCGCGCAGCGAGCGGGGCCACCGTCACGGTCCGCATCACCAACGAGTGCCCGGCGCCCTGCCGGCCCGGCCAACTCGACCTGAGCCCACAGGCGTTCGCCAAGCTCGCCGCCCCCTCACGGGGCCAGATCCCGATCACGTGGAGCCTGCTGAGCCCGGACACCTCCGAGCGGCTCTCCATCCGGTACAAGACCGGCTCCAGCGCGTACTGGTGCGGCATCCAGGTGATCGGTCACCGCAACCCGGTGGCACGGCTGGAGGTCCGCGCCGGAGGCGCCTGGACCCGGCTGCCCCGAACCGGGTACAACTATTTCCTCTCCGAACAGGGCGGCGGGTGCGGCGGCGCCCTCAGGATCACCGACATCTACGGGGAGCAGCTCACCGTCGACAAGATCGCGGTGCGGCCGAACGTCGTACAGGCCACCGGCGTGCAGTTCAGCGCACACTGAGCACACCGTCCCGCTCCCACGCGCCGTGAACGGCTCGCGCGGTCGATCGGCCGGACAGCGCAAGCCCGCGCGCGCGTGAGCGCGGTCCGGCCGATGCTGAGGGTGCCCTGCCCACGGATCTCCCCGGGACCCTCATGCCACTCACGCCCGCTCCCCGCCGGCACACCCGCACCCGCACCCGTACCCGTCTTCGTACGGACCCTCCGCGCGGGGTGCCTCGCTCCCACCGCCGTATCCGTCCGTCCCTCGCCGCGCTGCTCGGCGCGTCCTGCCTGGGTGGCCTGCTGCTCGCCCCCGCCGCGGGCGCCACTGCCGACACCGGCCCCGGGCGCGCCTCCGGCGGCGGGAGCGAGTACACCCTGCAGGAGCAGCTCGAAGAGCTGGTCGCCACGCCCGGAGGGCCGCCGGGTGTGATCGTCGTCCTGCAGCGAGACCGCACAGCACACGTGCTGCGCGCGGGGGTCGCCGACCTGGAGACCGGCCGCCCCATCGAGCCCACGGACCACATGCGGATCGCCAGCACGGCGAAGGCGTTCAGCGGCGCTGTGGCACTGCGTCTGGTGCAGCAGGGCGCGCTCAGCCTCGACAGCACCATCGGGCGCACCCTTCCCCGGCTGCCACGCGCCTGGCGGTCGGTCACGTTGCGGCAGCTGCTGAACCACACCAGCGGTCTGCCCGACTACAGCGAGGACCCGGAGTTCCTGGAGCTGCTCCTCGCGGACCCGCGCCGCACCTTCGACCCGCGCCGGCTGCTGGACTTCGTCGCGGACGAACCGCTGCGCTTCCGTCCGGGCTCCCGCTACCAGTACTCCAACTCCGACAACATCGCCGTCGCCCTGATGGCGGAGGCGGCGACCCGGCGCCCGTACGAGGAGTTGCTGAGCCGCCTCGTGTACCGGCCGCTCGGCCTGCACGACACCAGCCTCCCGCTGGGTCCCGAGATGCCGGACCCGTACATGCACGGTTACGCCGTCGAGCCGCCCGCGCCGCCGGAGGACGTCAGCGAGGCGCTGAGCGCGTCCGGTGTCTGGGCCTCGGGCGGGATCGTCTCCACTCCGCGCGACATGACACGGTTCGTCCGCGGCTACGCGGCGGGGGCACTGACGTCGAGATCCGTTCTGCGCGAGCAGCGCCGCTGGATCGAGGGGGCGTCCGAACCGGCCGGACCCGGCCGGAACAGAGCGGGACTCGCCGTCTTCCGCTACGACACACGCTGCGGGGTGGTACTGGGGCACACCGGGAACTTCCCCGGCTACACCCAGCTGATCGCCGCGACCCCCGACGGCCGCAGGTCGCTCACCTTCTCGCTCACCACCCAGGTGAACAGGACACTCGCCCCCGACCTGCTGGAGCGACTGCGCACGGTCGAGGAGAACGCGGTCTGCGAGCTGCTCGGCGGGAAGACCGGCTGACCGCTTGCGACGAAGTCGAGGCGAACCCTCGTCGCGCCCCGGCCAGGGGCTGAGACACCTACCGCTTTTCAGCCGGACGCCGTAGCATCCCGATTCACATTCGGATCGTCAACTCGGCTTGTGGGCAAGGCTGTTGATGGTGGGCGGCGTACGGCGGGGGTGGCGAGGGCGGCCCGAAACCTTTGGGACGAGATCCCGGCGACAGTGCCGGCAGCGGCGGCGGAGCGGCAACTCGGTGGCGGCCGGTACGCCTTTCGCACGCGCACGAGTTCGGTGTCCTGGTGGGGCGCGTTCATGCTCCTCCTGGTCACCGCGTTCTGCGTGATGATGGTCTTCATCATCAGTGGTGAGAGCGAGTGGACGAACGCGATCCTCTTCATCGTCCTCGGCGCAGGCTCCTTCCTCGGGGCGATCGCCGTTCCGCTGGCCGCCCGGTTCCGCCCGGTCGCCTGGTGTGCGGTCTTCGAGGGCGGTGTGGTCCACCAGTACGGGTCGCGGCCACCGATCGCCGGGTCCTGGGAGGAGATCACCGGATGTCGGCGACACGCGACGGAGCACGAACGCAACGGCGTCACGGTGGCGACCACCCATTCCGTGTACGTCGAGATGCCGGCCGGCAACTTCATGGTGTCGGGCGACACGCCCGAGGCGCAGCAGGTGGGCACCCTCATCGCGGACGGCTGGCTCACGGTGCAGAGCCGGGGCGCGGAGGAGGACGCGCGAGCGCGACTGGCCGAACTCGGCACGGTGTTGCAGACGGGAGGGCGCGCGGCGTTCGGTCCGTTCACGGTGAGCCTGGCCGGTCTGGAGCACGGGGGCCGGTTCCTGGCCTGGGAGACGATCAGCGAAGTCGACCTGATGGGGTCGACCATCCATGTCCTGGTCACGGGTGAGCGCAAGCCGGCGGCGCGGGAACCGGTCTCCGGAGTGCCGGACAGCGTCCTGTTCCTCACCGTCACGGACGCCCTGCGACGGTCGGCGCGGCAACCCGCCGAGTGAGCGGTCCCGCCGAGGAAGCGGTCCCGCCGCACGGCCGGTGGCCGCCGGGCCCCCGGCGCGCCCCGCGAGCCTCATCGCCGTGACCAGCGAGAACCAGCAGACTGACGATCTGACGGCACTCAGCGGCTGCAAGCACAGCGCCAACGGCAGTCACCGCCAGGGAACAACGGCCTCGGTCGAACGCCATCCGGACCCCCGTCACAGAACGTCGAATGGCACGCAGCGTATGTGTTCATCAGCCCACGACTGTTCCGGAATCCGAGAGGTCGGCGAGCAGGGCGCGCAGCGGAGCGGTGTCCGGTGTGTCGGCGACGGCCGCGTCGATGGCGTTGTCCATGCCCTTCTCCCACGGCTCCGGGAGGACCAGGCCGGGCTGACCTGACCAGGCGATGTCCGGTTCGGCGTGGCCGGATTCGGCGAGGCGCAGGTGGATCATGCCCGCGAGACCGTCGAAGATCCTGGGCCGAATGAAGTTGCGTGCGGACGGCCCGGTCAGTCGTGCCGCCTGATGCGGCTTGGGCAACCGGTCGGCGACCTCCATCCACAGCAGGCCGCGGTCGAACGCGTTGAGTGTTTCCTCCAAACCGGGCAAAAGGTCGTCGGTCACCGTGCCGCCTGCGTCCTGTTCCGCGGAGCGCCGCGCCCTGGCCAGGGCGACCTGCAGCGGCCGGGACCAGCTCTCGGCGTCGGCGACTGCGCGGGCCATCGCGAGGTCGTCCCAACTCATGCGCCGCAGCCCTGCAGACTCCTGCGACAGTGCCCGCGACTCCAGTGCGGCGAACACCTGGTCCGAGTCGCGCAACAGGGACAGCCCGGCCGTCTCATCGGGCGACTGATCCGGCCGGTCGTCGGCGGGCAGCTTCTCGATCAGGGCGATCCGTTCGGCTGTCGGAGGGTGCGAGTCGTACGGGTGCGGCCGCGGCGGCCGCTGCCCGGCGGAAAGCGCAGCGAGCTGCTCCCCGGTTCTGGCGGCGAGCAACCGGCAGAAACCGCCGTACACCTCGCCGACGGGCGGCAGCGCGCCCAGCGAGCTGCCCATCGCGGCGTATGTCTCCAGGTAGTGGGTGTACGCGCCGTCGAGTACCGGAAGGGTGCGCAGTGTGGCGGCCGTCGTGTCACGACCCGCGTACCGGGCCGCCATCTGGTCTGCGGCGACTTCCTGGTGGCGAGCCACGGACTGTGTGGTGCGCAGAAACATCCTGGCGTAGCCGACGTACAAGAAACCGATCGCCTGGTGCAGCTGGGTACTGCCGTCCTGAAAAGCCTCCGCCGTGTGCAACAGGGCTGCCCGACCGCGCATCGTGACACTCCCGAGCCGAGTGTCGAGGTTGCCGTAGTGCCCGAACTCATGGGCGAGGACGGCGCGCAGCTGCGGGACGGTCAGCCCGGCGAGCAGCGGCAGGCCCAGGAGCATACGGCGTCGTCCGTGCAGCAGTCCCAGCAGTCGGCTCTGTTCGGCGACCCCTGCGTTGACCTCGGCGACCAGGTAAAGCTCATCCGGCGGCCGCTGTCCGGTCACTTCAGCAGCGGCCCGCACCTGCTCCCAGAGTTCGGGCTGGTCCCGAGGAGTGACCGCCACGCCGCCCGGGACCGGCCCCAGGCGCCCGGCCCGTAGAAAGACGACGAAGCCACGGAGAATCGCCGCCGCCAGCAGGACGGTGACGGTCAGGACGGTGCCCCCGACCCAGGCCGTCTCCGCCGTGACCAGCCGTGTCATCACCAGCCAGTCGAGCACCGCCATGGCCGACAGCAGAACCACGCCCACGAGGAAGAAGCCGAGCAGCAGCGCGAACGCGCGGACGGCACGCAGCCGAAACGTCATCGAGAAATCCCCCACCCGCATGGTTCACCAGCCCGAACGGGCCAGATGCGCTCGCGGATACTACCGACAGGCTTCTGGCAGGTGTCCGCCGATCCCGGTTGTCCGATCGCCACATCGGCCGGAACGGATGTGTGTCTGGACCGGAGGCTGCACGGAGGAACCTCCGTTCTGACTCCGGACGCTACTTGGCCCGCACGGCCGACTGCCTGCCGCCCGCGGCCGACGTGCTCCGTCGCGTTGCGCGACGGTCGAAAATCGTTGGTCACCTGAGCTGACCGAGCCCACGCTGTACGCCATGGAAGAACCGCACCGCAGGATCCGCGCGCTCCACACGGCGTCCACGATCACCGTCTACCAGGCGTACCGCCCGGAGATCGGCGGCCCCGCCGCCCGCAAGGGCCGTTTCCCCGCCGCGTGGAAGCCTGACCGCATGACGTGGATCAAACCCAGTTTCATGTGGATGATGTACCGCTCCGGCTGGGGCATGAAGGAGGGTCAGAAGACCGTCCTGGCCTTCGAGATCACTCGCGAGGGCTTCGACTGGGCGCTGCGCCATGCCTGCCTGTCGCATTACGTCCGCGGACTGCATCCCGATCGCGACACCTGGCAGCGTGACCTCAAGCGCGCACCGGCCCGTGTCCAGTGGGATCCCGAACGCGACCTGCACCTGCGTCCCCTGCCGTACCGCTCGCTGCAACTGGGGCTCTCGGGTGAGGCATCGTCGCGTTACGCGGACGAGTGGATCGTGTCCATCAGCGACGTCACCCCGCTCGCCCACGAGATCCACGCACTCGTCAGGGACGGTGAACTGGACTCAGCTGCCCGACTGCTCCCCCAGGAACAGGAGTACCCCGCCAGTGCAGAACTCCTGGCCCACCTGTGTCCCTGACCGGCAATCCGTGCACAGCCGCCAGCATCACCCACGGGTCACATGGCGGCAAAGGTCTGTGAACGGTGCTTGATGATCCATGTCAAGCCGCGTTCACAGACTGCATCCACCGTGATTGGAGTGGACGCCAATTTTCTTTGGAGGGCTGTACGTTCTGCACGGCCAACGGCTACCACCAGCAGTATCTTCACCGCAACGTATCAACGGCCACACTGGGACCCGCGTTTCCTGTCCGATCGGTGCGGCTCCGGCCAAGGGGGAGTTCCGCCATCGACCCTGATCTCCTGGCGGCTCTGTGGAGGGAACGCCATCCGTCGGGCCCTCCCGTCGCTCACACGTTTCGCACCAGGTACGCGGATCGATGGGTGCGCTTCCACAGCCTTGCCGACTCGAAGCGCTACCCGGAGTCCGAGGACGAGTACGCGATCGTGCTGGACCGGTACAACACGATCCTCGACGAGTTGTTCGCGGGCACGGACGTCGTCGTGGTGACCATGGACTGGTCGAACACACAGACCGGGCCTGCGGGCTTTCCGACGCCACGACAGACACTGCATCCCGACGGCGTCCGCTGGTGGACAGAGTCGGAGCAGGACGACCCCGACCCGGAGTTCCACACTCACACACGTCTGTACGCCGACCGGCGCCGGTGGAACCGCGGCTGCCTCGACGAGTTGTTGCGAGCCGTCGCGGACGAGGCGCTCGTCGAAGTCTTCGTTGCCGACACGGAACTGCGACGCATCCACCATCCCTACGACGGCGGCGCAGACGTCATCCTTGCCACGCCTGTGGAGCGTGACCGCGTGCGTGACCAACACACAGATTGGCTTTCCAGCCACCCAGCCGGCCTCTGAAAGCCGGAGCGGCTCCCCTTTCTCGGCCGACGTGCAGCGGTCTGTCGACGCTGTCTGACGACCCATGTCAAGCCTCGCTCACAGACCTCTTGCGGTACTGCCCTCCTGGGCTTCCAGAAGTTCGTCACCGTGCTCGATCGCCCAGCGTCCGAGCGCCGTCATCGGGCCCTCGACCAGGCTCTGTCCCAAGCCGGTCAGCGCGTAGTCGACGCGTGGTGGAGCCTCGGCATAGGCGTGCCGCTCGATCAGTCCGCTCGCGAGCAGGCGGTGCAAGGAGTCGGTCAGAACCTTGTCGCTGATGCCGCCGATCGCGGCGTGCAACTCACGGCGTCGGCGCGGTCTCGAGCGAAGCGCCGCCAGTACGACGGGATCCCAGGTATGGGCGAAGAGATCTGTGGCCGCGCGCAAACGGCAATCGGCGACCAACTCATTGCAGTGGGCGTCGTGATCAGTCATCTCGCCGTCCATCATCGCGCCCCGGTCACGCACTGATCGGTGCGTAACGCCTCTCCTACCGTGACCAACCGACCGACGGCCAAGGGAGAGGCACAGACAGATGCGCATCGGGATCCTGGGAACAGGGACACTGGCGGCTGCCCTGGGAGAGGGCTGGGCACGTGCGGGACACGAGGTGGTGATCGGCGGACGGTCGCAGCTCAAGGCGGAGAAGCTCGTTGAGCGGCTGGAGCACAAAGTGCTCGCTGTCGCACCGCGTGAGGCGGTCACCGGGCGCGATGCGGTGCTCCTCGCCGTGACCTGGGACGGTGTCGAAGAGATGCTGGGGATGGTGGGCGCGTCCGACGGCGTACTCCAAGGGACGCCGCTGATCGATCCCACGAACGCCGTTGCGCATGGCGTCGGCACCCTGCTCACCGAGCACGGCAAGACGATGGCGGGGCGGATCGCCGGGCTCGCTCCGGGAGCCCGGGTCGTGAAGGCGTTCCATCTCTTTCCCGCTGACCGGTGGACGAGCCCGAGCGGTCGTGGCCAGTCCCGCGTGACGGTGGCGATGTGCGGCGACGATGCGACCGCCCTGCACGTCGTCGGTGAACTGGTGCGTGACGTCGGCGGAGTTCCGGCGACCCTGGGGAAGCTGGATCGAGTCCGCCAGTTGGAGGAGGTGGCGGGTTTCGTGATCGGCTTGGCCTTCGCAGGCTTCGACCCTGGCTCCGCCGTCCCCCACTTCACCTCGAACGACAGGCACGCCGGCTCACAGGGTGGGCGTATCTCTCACACACTCGATGATCTGCCGCGACAGGGTCTGTGAACGCGGCTTGATGACCCAGGTCATCCGGTCCCGCTTCCACGCGGCCGGGAAGCGGCCGGCACGCGCGGCCGGGCCGCCTATCTCCGGCGGTACGCCTGGTAGACGGTGACCGTGGCGGCGGTGTGACGGGCACGGATGCGGAACTTGGGTTCGGTCGGTGCGGGGTGTTCGTCCTGTTTCACGGGGACCGGGTTCGATCAGGGCCGCACCTCGCGGCCACCGAATATCGACGGCCCGACCCAGCCCAGCCCGACCCCACCCGCCGGCCCGGGCCCCGGCCCCACCGTACGGCCGACCCGTTCCCGTTCCCGTTCCCGTCCCCGACCCTGACCCCGATCCCTGACATATCCCCCATCCGCGCGCACGCCCCTTGGCGTGGCGCGGTTCCTGCCCCAAGACTGAGCCGATGACGCAGCGCGTGGAGCTCGCGACCGTGATGGACCGACTCGCCGTCGACGGCCTGATCACCGAGTACGCGGTGGCGGTGGACGACGGAGACTGGACGGCCTACCGGGATCTGTTCGCACCGGGGGGACGGGCGGACTACCGCTCGGCCGGCGGCATCGAGGGCGACGCCGCACAGGTCGCCGGATGGCTGGCCCGGAGCATGGAACTCTTCCCGATGCGGCAGCATCTGATCGTCAACCGGCGGGTGCGCTTCGGGTACCTGGAGCAGGACACCGGTGACACCGCCGAGGTCCAGGCGGACTACATCAACCCGATGCGCTTCGCCGGGCACGACGGCGGATCCACCGCCCCCGACTTCGTCTGCGGCGGCCGCTACGCCTTCACCGTGACCCGCACCCCCGACGGCTGGCGCCTGCGCGAGGTCCTCGTCCAGGAGAAATGGCGCCGCGCCCCGGAGGGCCTCACCCCCGCCCAGCGCCCCGCCCCGGCCTGAGCGCACCGCCGGCGTCGGCGGCCAGGAGCGGCGCCCCAGCCGGTGCGCCAGTCGGCCCAACCGCTTTCCCCCTCCACGTCCCCTTCCTCCCGCCCGTCACCGCCGCACCACCCCCACCCCGCCCACGCCCCCTGTCGGAGATCGTCCCCGGCGCGCACACTGGAGGGACGCACGGGTGGGAGGGAGGCGCTGTATGAGCACGCCGGACTGGGTCGCCTCCCCGTGGCGGCGACGGTCGGCCGTCGTCGTGGCGGGCGCTCTGCCCGTGCTCGCCTTCCCCGCTCCGGGCCTGTGGTGGGCGGCGTACGGGGCGCTGGTGCCGTGGATCCTGTTGCTCCGCACGGCCCCGACCGGCCGCCGGGCGGCGTACGACGGCTGGCTCGGCGGCTTCGCGTTCATGCTCGCGATGCACCACTGGCTGCTGCCGAACCTCCACGTCTTCACGTTCCTCATCGCCGGCCTGCTGGGCGCCCTATGGGTCCCCTGGGCATGGCTGACGCACAGGTTCCTGGCCGGTTCGCCGTCGCCGGGGCGGGTCGCCGCCGCGCTGCTGGTCGTGCCCTCGGGCTGGCTGATGATCGAGCTCGTCCGCTCCTGGCAGGGCCTGGGCGGGCCATGGGGCCTGCTGGGGTCCAGCCAGTGGGAGGTGGAGGCGGCGCTGCGGCTGGCCTCGGTCGGCGGGGTCTGGCTGCTCAGCTTCCTGGTCGTGGCCGTCAACGTCGCGGTCACCGTGCTGGTTTCGGTGCGGGCGTCCCGGGCCCCGGCGCTCGCCGGTCTCGTCGCGGTGGTGGTCGCGACCTCGGCGGTGTGGCTGTGGTCGCCGCGCCCCGACGTCCGGGGCGAGGTGCGGATCGCCGTCGTGCAGCCCGGCGTGACCGACGGCCCCGACGCCCGGTTCGCCCGTGAGGAGGCGCTCACCCGGCGGCTCGCCGGGCAGGACGCCGACCTGATCGTGTGGGGCGAGAGCAGTGTGGGCCACGACCTCGCCGACCGCCCCGATCTGTCCGACCGGATCGCCGCGCTGGCCCGCGCGGCGGACACCGACATCCTCGTGAACGTCGACGCCCGCCGCTCCGACCGCCCCGGCATCTACAAGAGTTCGGTGCTCGTCGGCCCGGACGGCCCCACCGGCGACCGGTACGACAAGATGCGTCTCGTCCCCTTCGGGGAGTACATCCCGATGCGCTCGCTGCTCGGCTGGGCCACGTCGGTGGGCGAGGCGGCCGGCGAGGACCGTCGGCGCGGCACCGAGCAGGTCGTGTTCGACTCGGGGAAGGGGCTGCGGATCGGCCCCATGGTCTGCTTCGAGTCCGCGTTCCCGGACATGAGCCGTCATCTCGCCCTGGACGGAGCCGAGTTGCTGCTCGCCCAGTCGGCGACCTCGTCGTTCCAGCAGAGCTGGGCACCCGAGCAGCACGCCACGCTGGCCGCGCTGCGGGCCGCCGAGACCGGCCGCCCCATGGTCCACGCGACACTCACCGGCGTCTCGGCGGTGTACGGCCCGGCCGGCGAACGGGTCGGCCCGTGGCTCGGCACGGACGAGAGCGAAGCGGCGGTGTACCAGGTGCCACTGGCGGGCGGTACGACGCCGTACGTCCGCTTCGGCGAGTGGCCGGTCCACGCCGCGCTGCTGGTCCTGGTCGCGTGGGGCGCCTTCGAGGGCGTACGGGCCCTGCGGCTGAGGCGGCAGGCGGGTCCTCGGCCGCCCGCGGCTCAGACGGCGGACCGCTCCTCGACCGCCCGCACCACCCGCTCGCACAGCTCATGAGTGGCCAGCGCGTCCCGGGCGCTGAGCACCCTGCCCGCGCCCACGGCGTCGAGGAAGGCGAGGACGGCCTGCTCGACGCCGCGCTGCCGGGCCACGGGCACCCAGTCGCCGCGCCGCCGCACGGACGGCTGCCCCTTGTGGTCGACGACCTCGGCGAGGTTCACCACCTGCCGCTTCGTGTCCTGCCCCGAGACCTCCAGGATCTCCTCCGCCGAACCGCTGAGCCGGTTCATGACGCCGAGCGCGGTGAACCCGGCCCCGGAGAGCTGCAGGACGACATGGTGCAGCAGCCCGCCCTCGGTGCGGGCCTGCACGGTCACGTCCTCGACCTCCCCCGGCACCAGGAACCGCAGGGTGTCGACGACGTGGATGAAGTCGTCCAGGATCATCGTGCGCGGCAGCTCGGGCAGGCCGATGCGGTTCTTCTGCATGATGATCAACTCGCGCGGATGGTCGGCGCACTGGGCGTACCCGGGCGCGTACCGCCGGTTGAAGCCCACGGCGAGAGCGACGTTCCGCTCCTCCGCGAGCCGTACGAGCCGTTCCGAGGCGGCGAGTTCGTACGCGAGCGGCTTGTCGACGTACGTGGGCACGCCCGCCTCGATCAGCCGCTCCACGATCTCGGGATGGGCCGCGGTCGGCGCGTGCACGAAGGCCGCGTCCAGGCCCTGGGCGAGCAGCGCGTCGAGATCGGAGTGCCGCTGTCCGGGCGGGAGGTGCAGGCCGTCGGCCACGCGGGCGAGCGTGGCCGGTGTCCGCGTCTGCAGATGGAGTTCGAGCCCCGGCCGGGTTCCGAGGACCGGGAGATACGCCTTCTGCGCGATGTCGCCGAGCCCGATGCAGCCGACCTTCACTGGGGTCTCCCGTCCACGGTGTGCCGAATTGCCTCGTCGGCAGCATACGGGGACTGCCAGGATGGTCGGCATGACCACCGAGCGCTCTGAACCCTCCCTCACCGCCGACGAACGGACCATGCTCGAAGGCTGGCTCGACTACCACCGCGAGACATTGGCGATCAAGTGCGCGGGCCTGGACGACGCCCGGTTGAGGACCGCCTCGGTGCCGCCCTCGGAGCTGTCCCTGCTGGGGCTCGTCCGGCACATGGCGGAGGTCGAGCGCATCTGGTTCCGCAAGGTGCTCGTGGACGACGACCAGGGCCCGATCTACTTCAGCGAGGAGGACCCGGACGGGGAGTTCCATCTGACGGAGGCGGACACCTGGGAGGAGGCGTACGGCACCTGGCAGCGGGAGATCGCGACCGCCCGGCGCAACGCGGAGGGGTTCGCCCTGGCCGACGTCGCCAGGGCCGTGCACCGGCGGGCGGGCGAGGCACCCAGCCTGCGGTGGATCTACACCCACATGATCGAGGAGTACGCCCGCCACAACGGCCACGCCGACCTGCTCCGAGAGCGCCTCGACGGAACCACCGGCTACTGAGCGGACCCTGACGCCGGGCGACGGCCCGGGGCACGGCCGGCCGCACGGCCCCTGCCCGAAGCCCTCGGGGGCCCCGCACCCCCACGTCGCCCACCGTCCCCGGCGTCACCCATGTGGGGGCATCATCCGCCCGCCCCCTCCCCAAAGCCGCCCGGACACAGCAGAGTTGCGCGGGTGCATCGACCGACCACCACCGCAACCGCAACGCTCCTGGTCACCGTGGCCGTCTCGGCCCTCACCGGCTGCGTGACCGCGGACCACCCGCCCCCGCCGCAGGCGTCGCCCGTTCCGTCCCTGCCGTCCGAGCCCCGCCCGGACGGTACCGGCGAGACACAGATCGTGCAGGCGCCGGCGCGGGAGGCGCTGGAGCTGATCGGCCCGCCGCGGAGCCCCGCCCCGAACGCCTCCACGGCGCCGAAGCCCGCCGCGCCGGCCACCGCCCTCACCGCCCCCGAGCCCGCCGCACCCGCTCCCGTGCCGCCGCTCCGGAAGAAGCGCCAGGCGCCTCCCGAGCGGTACGGCCCGCCCCGCGAGGCCCGGCCTCACATCGACATCCCGCCCCTTCCCGAGAACATCCCGACCCAGCCGCCCGGGAACTCAGACGTGTGCGCGCTCGGCCACAAGTACGGCGGCTGGGGCAGGGACACCCCCCAGGCCGCCATCTGCAAGGACGTCTACGGCCGTTGAGTCGCCCACCGCGGCGCGCGAGCGGCCGCTAGGGCCGCTGTCTCGGCGGCCCCGGCACGTCCCCTCCGCCGGGACCCGCATCGTCGAGCCGGGCCTCCAGCCGGGCCAGTGCCGTGCGGATGCCGTGGCCGTGAACGCCGTCGTCCAGCACGGCCAGCGCGGCCCGGGCCAGCCGCAGATGGCTGCGGGCCGCGTCGGGGCGGCCCAGCTTGGCGTAGTCGGCGGCGAGGTTGAGGTGGAGCGAGGGGTAGAAGGCGCGCACCGCGAGCTCGTCCGGGCACTCCTCGGTACGGCCCCCGGGACGGAGCCCGGGATGGGGCGCGAGGCTGACCACCCCGGGGTCCGTGGCGTGCCCGGCCGGCCTGCCGTCGGACAGCTCGTCGGCGGCCGACAACGCCCGAAGGTCCCAGGCCAGTTCGGTGTCCGGATCGTCCTGGGTGTCGGCCATGTAGTGCGCCAGCGTGCAGCGGTGGAGCGGGGTGCCGTCCTCGCCGATCTCCGCCCACAGCTGCAGCAGACGGTGCCGGGCCTCCTCGCGGTCACCCCCGTGGTGCAGCATGACCGCCTGCCCGATCCGGGTCATCAGGGCGTCCGGTGCCACCTGCTCCTGTCGCTCCACCACCGCGTCCTCCGCACTCGTCGCCCCCTGTCCCGCCTGTCCCTCCCGACGCTAACGGCAGGTACCGGCATTCCCGGTCAGGCAGCCCCGTACGGCCGCTCCGGCGCCCCGGCGGCCGTACGGCGGACGAGCCGGACGGGCGGGACACGCGGGTGCGGGCGGACGTGCCACGCGTCAGCCGAGGTTGGGGATCGTCCAGTCGATCGGCTCGTGGCCCTGCCGGGCGACGGCCTCGTTGATCTGCGTGAACGGCTGGGAGCCGAAGAACTTCTTGGCCGACAGCGGCGACGGGTGCGCGCCCTTCACCACCGCGTGGCGCTCCTCGTCGATCAGCGGCAGTTTCTTCTGCGCGTAGTTGCCCCACAGCACGAAGACCGCCGGGTCGGGCCGGTCGGCGACCGCGCGGATCACGGCGTCGGTGAACTTCTCCCAGCCCTTGCCCTTGTGCGAGTTCGCCTCGCCGGAGCGGACCGTGAGCACCGCGTTGAGCAGCAGCACGCCCTGCTGGGCCCACGGCATCAGATAGCCGTTGTCCGGGATCGGGGTGCCCAGCTCGGCCTGCATCTCCTTGTAGATGTTGCGCAGGGAGGGCGGGGTCTTCACCCCCGGCCGCACCGAGAAGCACAGGCCGTGGCCCTGGCCCTCGCCGTGGTACGGGTCCTGGCCGAGGACGAGGACCTTCACGCTCTCGTACGGCGTGGCGTCGAGTGCGGCGAAGACCTGCTCACGGGGAGGATAGACGGGACCCTTGGCGCGCTCCTCCTCGACGAACTCGGTGAGTTCCTTGAAGTAGGGCTGCTGCAGTTCGTCCCCCAGGACCCCGCGCCAGGACTCGGGCAGCATGGCGATGTCGGTCACGTCAACTTCCTCCGGTGTGCGCTCACTTCACGGCCGCGGAGCACGCGGCCATGGGCAGCCGCGCGAGGCGCGGCCGCCGTCAGAGCACAGAACCTACAGGCGCCCACTGACAGCGGGAGCCCGCACCCGGAATTACCAGCTGGTCTTCCAGGAAAGCTGCCACATGGTCATCATCGTCGCGGGGTCGATGACGTTCTCCAGTCCGGCGATCTCCTCGTTCGCGGCCGTGTACGCCTTGCCCTGCCACAGCGGGATCAGGCGGGCGTCGTCCACGAGGATCTGCTGGGCCTCCTCGAACTCCTCGGAGACGGCCCCGCGGTCGCTCTCGGCGCGCGACTCCGGGAGCAGCTTGTCCGTGATCTCCGGCGACTTGTACGGGGTGCCGAGCGCGTTCTGTTCGCCCACGAACGGGGCGATGAAGTTGTCGGCGTCGTTGAAGTCGGGGTTCCAGCCACGCCCGAAGATGGGGTACTCGCCCTTCTGGTAGCCCTTCGAGTAGGTCTTCCAGGGCCGGCTCTTCAGCGTGACCGAGAACAGGCCGGACGCCTCCAGCTGCCGCTTCAGCTCCTCGAAGGCCGGCTTGGTCTGGGAGCCGTACCGGTCCGAGGTGTACCAGAGCGTGAGAGGAACCGTGTCGGTGATGCCCGCCTCGGTCAGGATGGACTTCGCCTTGGTCGCGCTGGGGTTGCCGTAGTCGTCGAAGAAGCCGGTCGTGTGGCCGACCAGACCCCTGGGGATCATGGAGTACAGCGGCTCGACGGTGTCCTTGTAGATGTTGTGGGCGAGCGCCGGCCGGTCGAGGACCTGGGCGACCGCCTTGCGGACGGCGGGGTTCTTCGCCCAGGGGTCCTTGGGGTTGAACACCAGGTAGCTGATCTCGGTGGTGGGGCTCTCCACGATCTGGAGGTTCTCGTCGTCGTGGTTGGCCTGGATGTCCACGATGTCCGAGGCGCCGAGACCGCGGTAGATGACCGAGATCTGCTTGTCCTTGAGTGCCTGGACCATCTTGTTCGACTGCTGGAAGTACTTGATCGTGACGGCGGAGTTCTTGCGGTCGGCGAGACCCTTGTAGTTCTCGTTGCTGACCAGCTCGGCCTTGTCGCCCTCGTCGTAGGAGTCGAGGTCGTAGGGCCCGGAGCCGGTGATCCCGGTGCCCTCGCGGAGCTTGTCCGCGGGATAGTCCGCGGGGTCCACGATCGACATGGCGGGCGTGGTGAGCACCAGCGGGAAGGTCGCGTCGGGCTGGCTGAGATGGAAGACGACCTCGCGGTCGCCCTTCGTCTGCACCCGGGAGAGGGTGGTCAGCAGGCCCGCGGGACCGCCGTTGACGTTGATCTTCTTGATCCGGTCGAACGAGTACTTGACGGCCTGCGCGTCCAGCGTGTGCCCGTTGGAGAACTTCAGGCCCTCGCGCAGCGTGCAGCTGTACACCGTGCTGGAGCTGTCCGTGAACTCGCAGCTCTCGGCGGCGTCCGGCTCGGGCTCGGAACCGCCGGGCGCGTAGCCGAGCAGGGGCTGGAAGACGTTGCGCATCAGCTCCCAGGAGCTGTCCCAGGCCGCGGCCGGGTCCAGGGTGCTCGGCGTGCTGGTGGTACCCACCACGATGGGGTCCGCGTCGTCGGAGGCATCCGAGGAGAACACACCACACCCGGTCACCATGGATATGGACGCGATCACCGCGAGTGGCGGCAAGTATCGGTTCCGGTTGAACACGCGCATGCTCCTCGAAATGCCGTACCAAGAGTGGGCGAACGATACCGCAGGCCCCGCGAGCGGCTCCCGCTCGGCCGACGAAACCCTTGATCAGTCCGCGAGTGACGGCGTTGTCGAGCCCCTGTGAGGGGTGCGGACGGGCGCCGGAGATGTTCGGTGAAGCATGCACCGGCGCCCGCCGTACTCTGTCAGGCGACCCCCGCGTTGAGGAAGATGCCGCCGTCGACCACGAGGGTCTGGCCGGTGATCCAGTCGGACTGCTCCGAGGTGAGGAACGCCGCGGCGCCTCCGATGTCGGAGGGCACGCCGAGCCGGGCGAGCGGGTAGGCCGCGGCGGCCTCGGCCTCCCGGCCCTCGTACAGGGCCTGCGCGAACTTGGTCTTCACCACGGCGGGCGCGATCGCGTTGACCCGTACCCCGGGCGCGTACTCGTGCGCCAGCTGGAGGGTCAGGTTGATCATGGCGGCCTTGCTGATGCCGTAGGCGCCGATGAAGGGCGACGCGGAGACTCCGGCGACGGAGGCGATGTTCACGATCGCGCCGCCGTTGTCCTTCTGCCAGGCGTGCCAGGTCCGCTGGGCGAAGCCGAGGGCCGAGACGACGTTCGTCTCGAACACCTTGCGGGCGACGTTGAGGTCGAGATCGGCGATCGGCCCGAAGACCGGGTTCGTGCCGGCGTTGTTGACCAGGAAGTCGACGCGGCCGAAGGCATCCATCGTGCGTTCGACGGCGAGCGCCTGGTGGGCCTCGTCGTGGGCCTTGCCCGCGACACCGATGACCCGGTCGGAGCCGAACTGCTCGACGGCCTTCTTGAGCGAGTCCTCGTCGCGGCCCGTGATGCAGACCCGGTCGCCGCGCGCGACGAGGGCCTCGGCGATGCCGTGGCCGATGCCGCGGCTGGCGCCGGTGATGAGGGCGACCTTGCCCGAGAGTTCGGGGAGTTGCACCGAAGTCATGTTCCCGTTCCCCTAGTTGAGCGGTCCGCCGGCCACGTACAGCACCTGGCCGGAGACGAACCCGGCGTCCTCGCCGGTGAAGTAGGCGATGGCGCCGGCGATGTCCTCGGGCCGGCCCACGCGCTGGACGGGGATCTGGGTGGCGGCGGCCGCCTGGAAGTCCTCGAAGCCCATGCCGACGCGGGCGGCGGTGGCGGCGGTCATGTCGGTGACGATGAAGCCGGGCGCCACGGCGTTGGCGGTGACGCCGAACTTGCCGAGTTCGATGGCGAGGGTCTTGGTGAAGCCCTGGAGACCGGCCTTGGCGGCGGAGTAGTTGGCCTGGCCCCGGTTGCCGAGCGCGGACGACGAGGACAGGTTGACGATCCGGCCGAACTTGGCCTCGACCATGTACTTCTGGACGGCCTTGGCCATCAGGAAGGCGCCCCGCAGGTGCACGTTCATGACCGTGTCCCAGTCGGACGCGCCCATCTTGAACAGCAGGTTGTCGCGGAGCACGCCCGCGTTGTTCACCAGGATGGTCGGGGCGCCCAGCTCCTCGGCGATCCGGGTGACGGCGGCCTCGACCTGGGCCTCGTCGGAGACGTCGCAGCCGACCGCGAGCGCCTTGCCGCCGGCGGCCGTGATCTTCTCGACGGTGTCCTTGCACGCGGCCTCGTCGAGGTCGATCACCGCGACGGCACGGCCCTCGGCGGCCAGTCGTACGGCGGTCGCGGCACCGATGCCGCGCGCGCCACCGGTGACCACGGCGACACGCTGCTCAGTGGTGGACATTGCTGGTTCTCCTCGCCCTTGGGATGCGGCTCCTGCGGCGCCCCCTGTTGGTGAGCGACCGCTTAGTACCTTCAGCACACGTGACGCTAGAAGTCCTGGCACCCGGTGTCAACGTTCCACCAGGTGTGATCCCTTACGTCGGCCCCGACCGGGGGCCGGCGACGCGCCACGGCCCCGTCACTTCACCAGCAGGGCGAGCAGCCGCTCGGCCTCCGCCGCCGGATCCGCGGTGAGCCCAGTGTGCACGGGCCCCGCCTGGACGACCGTGGAACGGGGCGCGACAAGCCACCGGAACCGCCGTCCGGCGTCGTCCCGGGCGGCCTGCCCGGCCGCCTCTCCCCCGGCGCACACCCCTTCCACGGCGCGCAGCGCGGCCCGTACGCCCCTCACGTCCGCCCCGGGGTCCAGGGCGAGGAGCTTGGCCTCGTCCAGATGCGTACGGGCGGCCACCAGGGCCCGGGAGCGGCTGTAGACGAGGACGCCCGCGTTGAAGCACTCCCCGCGCTCGATCCTGGGCACCACCCGCAGCAGCGCGTACTCGTAGACGTCCTGCCCGGTCGCCCCGGTCCCCAGGAAGCGGTCGCTCACTTGATCCCCTCGATGCGTTCGTGAATGTCGGCGGCGCGGGCGAGCAGCGGTTCGGCGTACGCCCGCCGCAGCGCGTCCGGCGTCTCGAAGCCGGGCTCGTCGGTCAGCCAGACGTCCGGGATCCCTGCGGTCACCTCGGCGAGCAGGTCCTCGGTGACCAGGGGCGCGAGGTCGGCGGCGGCCGCGGCGACATCGGGGGCGAAGCGCGCCAGGGCGTGGTCGGCGGCGGCGTACGGCTTGGCCGCGGAGGCGCGGGCGCCGGGCCAGTGGTGGTGCCAGATCATGGTGGCCCCGTGGTCGATGAGCCACAGCTCGCCGTGCCGGGTCAGCAGGTTGGGGTTGCGCCAGGAGCGGTCGACGTTGTTGATCAGCGCATCGAACCAGACGACCCGCCCGGCCTCCTCGGGACTCACCTCGAAGGCGAGCGGGTCGAAGCCGATCGCGCGGGCCAGGAAGTCCATGCCCAGGTTGGTGCCGCCGCTGGACCTGATCAGCTCCTGCACCTGCTCGTCGGGCTCGCCGAGCCCGAGGACGGGATCGAGGTCGAGGGTGACCAGGCCGGGCACGCGCAGGCCGAGCCGCCGGGCCAGCTCGCCGCAGACGACCTCCGCCACCAGCGTCTTGCGGCCCTGACCCGCGCCGGTGAACTTCAGGACGTATGTGCCGCGGTCGTCGGCCTCGACGAGACCCGGCAGCGAACCGCCTTCCCGCAACGGCGTGATGTACCGGGTCACGCTGACTTCCTTGAGCATCGCCCCAGGCTACCGGCGTGGCGCGGGCCCCCGGAGGCGACCCGTCCGCCCTCGGCGCGGACCGACAGCTTCCGGACAGCTGTTTTTGACGCTCTCGTGATCCCGGACAGGCCAGGATGAGCACCCTGTCTGAACGTTCAAGCACAGCCCCGCCGTATCCATGGGCGAAAGTGCAAAGCCGATCTCGGGAGGAACCGCCGGCATGACCAGCGAAACGATCAACCCCGCTTCGATTCCGGGCCGTCGCACCGTCATGGCGGCGGCCGGCGTGGCAGGACTCGCCGTCGCGCTGACCGCGTGCGGGTCGGAGGACGACCCGTCGACCTCGAACTCGTCCGGTACCGGGGCAGGGGCAGGGGCAGGGGGCGACTCGACCGCCGAGGCGAGCGGCGGCAGCACGAGCGGCGGCGCCGGCGGCACGGCGATCGCCAAGACCTCGGACATTCCGGAGGGTGGTGGCAAGATCTTCCCGAGCGAGGGCGTCGTCATCACCCAGCCGGAGGCGGGCCAGTACAAGGCGTTCTCCGCCACCTGCACCCACCGGGGGTGTGCCGTGAAGTCGATCGCCGACGGCGTGATCAACTGCCCGTGTCACAACAGCAACTTCTCGATCGCCGACGGCAGTGTGAAGAGCGGCCCGGCCACGGAGCCGCTGCCGGCCAAGAAGGTCAGCGTCTCGGGTGATTCCATCACGCTGGCCTGATCCTCGTCAGGCACGCCAGCACCTCGTCGGTGGTCGCGACCGTGGCGACCAGCGCGAGGGTGTGGCGGATCATCGCGGGGGTGTAGTCGGCAGGCACCCCCGCGACGGCGTCCCCGATGACGACGACGTGGTAGCCGCGGTTCACCGCGTCGAACACGGCGTTCGGCACGGCCACGTTGGCCGAGACACCGGTGACGATCAGCGTGCGGCACCCCAGATTGCGCAGCAGCGCGTCCACGTCGGTGCCCGCCAGCGGCGACAGCCCGTGCAGCCGCCGTACGACCAGGTCCTCCTCGGCGACCTCGATGGGCGCGGCGACGCGCACGGCCTCGCTGCCCGTCAACTGCCGTACGGGCAGCCGTTCCGCCGCGCGGAACAGGCGGGCGTTGTGGTTGGCCCCCCGCCCGTCCGGCCGCCGCTCGGCGACGGCGTGCATGACCTGAACGCCACTCCTGTGGGCCGCGTCGACCAGCCTGGCCACGTTGGCGAGCGCCCCCGACGAGCGTGCCTCGCGGGCGAGTTCGGGCAGTGCGCCGTCCGGTCCGACGACCCCCCGCTGACACTCGACGGTGAGCAGGACGGTGGTGGCGGGTTCGAGCAGCCCGTCCAGCTCCCGCCGCCTCCTGGAGTCGCTCGCGTCCTCGTTGGCGTACGACGGCATGCCGTTCCCCTTGTCGCCGGCGATCGGGCGGGCGAGCGTAACCCCCCTTGCACATGGACGGAAGACGGCCGATGCTCTTCTGACGCTACGTC
The DNA here is from genome assembly GCF_055592645.1 of Streptomyces sp. NPDC041108. Lineage (NCBI taxonomy): Bacteria > Bacillati > Actinomycetota > Actinomycetes > Kitasatosporales > Streptomycetaceae > Streptomyces > Streptomyces sp. NPDC041108. Next base: position 231,394 of record NZ_JBVIYK010000013.1, read on the forward strand.
AGCGAAGGGGAAGTCGATGACCGTCACGCAGCGCCGGGGCCGGAAGATCATGATGGAACCCGCCGAACTGGACGAGTTCCTCGGCGCGCAGCACACCTGCCGGGTCGCGACGGTCTCGTCCGACGGCGCCCCGCACATCAGCCCGCTCTGGTACGTCTGGGACGGCACGTCGCTCTGGCTCTACTCGATCACCCGCAGCAAGCGGTGGTCCGCGCTGCGCCGCGATCCGCACGTCGCCGTCGTGGTCGATGCGGGCGAGGAGTACGGCGAACTGCGTGGTGCGGAGCTGTCCGGCACCGTCGAGTTCGTCGGCGAGGCACCGCGTACGGGCGAGCCGGTCCCCGAACTCGTCGAGGTGGAGCGGCGGTTCGCCCGCAAGAACTTCGGCATCGACGAGATGCCGCACGACGGCAGGCACGCCTGGCTGCGCCTGACGCCGGACGCGATCGCGACCTGGGACTTCCGCAAGCTGGAACAGCCCCCGGCCGGAGTGCCCCGCGAGGTACACCGCCCGCCCGTCACTCCGCCTCGGTGAGACACGCGCTCGGCGATTGCACGCGCTCGGCGAGGCACGCGACGGCCGCGGGATCGGCGCACCCCGCGAACGGCGGCGGGACCTCCGCCCGCTCGGCCCGATCCCCGGGCACGGGGCCGGCGTTGGTTCATCCCGAGCCGCACGCGGCCCCCGCCGCCCGGAGCGCCTCGACCGCCGCCCTGATCGACGGCCGCCGGTCGGCGTCCGCGCGCCATACCGCGTAGACGCTCCGGTGGACCCGGGGGCGCACCGGGACCGTCCGCATCCCGGCCGGCATCGGGTCGCGGCCGAGCCGGGGTGCGATGCAGACACCCAACCCGGCTGCCACCAGGGCCAGTTGGGTGTGGTGCTCACCGGCCCGGTGGGCGATCTGGGGCTCGATCCCGTTGGCACGCAGCGTGTAGAGCAGCCATTCGTGGCAGAACTCCCCCTCGGGCCAGGCGACCCACGGCTCCTCCGCCAGCTCCCGCAGGTCGATCTCGTCCCGCCCGGCGAGCGGGTGGTCCTCGGGCAGGGCCACCTCCACCGGGTCGTCGAGGATCGCTGCCCTGGCGAGGCCCTCGGGGACGGGCAGCGGCTTGTTGTACCAGTCGAGGACGACGGCCAGGTCGACGTCGCCCCGGATCACCGCGTTGATGGCGAGTTCGGGCTCCAGCTCCCGTGAGCGCACGCGCAGCGCGGGATGGTCGTCCCGCAGCGCACGGAAGAGGGCGGGGAACAGTCCCCGGACGGCCGTGGGGAACGCGGCCAGCCGCAGTTCGCCGACGACCTGCCCGCGCTGCGCCTCCAAGTCGGCCTGGGCCAGCTCGACCTGCGACAGGATGCGCGCGGCATGCTCGGCGAGCAGCCGCCCCGCGTCGGTGAGGCGCACGCCCCGCCCGTTCTTGGCGAGGAGCCGCTGTCCGACCTCCCGTTCCAGCTTGGCCATCTGCTGCGAGACGGCCGAGGTCGTCACATGCAGCCCCTCGGCGGCCCCGCTGACCGAACCGTGCCGGGCCAGCGCGTCGAGGGTGCGCAGCCTCTCCAGATTCAACATGTAAGAGATGCTACGAGATTCAGCGCATGAATTCTCGCTTGTGCTACAAGATTGGCGGACACCAGGGTGGGGGCATGACCACCGCCACGCCCACGCGCCCTCCCGCCTCCCTGCCCGGACGTGCCCGCGCCGCCGTCGACTGGCGCCTGCGCTTCGCCTTCCTCTCCCTCGTCTGGGGCTTCAGCTTCCTCCTGATCAAGGTGGGCACCCAGGCGTACGGGCCGTTCCAGGTCACCTTCGGGCGGCTGCTGTTCGGCACGCTGGTGCTCGCGGTGGCGATGGCGGTGAAGCGGGAGCGGCTGCCGCGCGGCGCCCGCACCTGGGGGCACCTCACGGTGGCGGCCCTGCTCCTCAACGCACTGCCGTTCTCCCTCTTCGCCTACGCGGAGCTGACCATCCCCTCCGCACTGGCGGGCATCTGCAACGCGACCTCGCCCCTGTGGGGCATGGCGCTCTCCCTGGTGGCGCTCTCGGAGGACCGCCCGACCCGGGTGCGGGTCGCCGGTCTCGGCCTCGGCTTCCTCGGCGTGCTCACCGTGCTCGGCGCCTGGCAGGGCTTCAGCGGGCTGGACGCGCGGGGCACCACGATGGCACTGCTGGCCTCCCTCAGCTATCCGGTCGGCTGGATCTACGTCCGCCGCACCCTGGCCGGCACCAGCACGTCGCACCTGTCTCTCACCGGCGCCCAACTCCTGCTGGCCACCGCGCAACTGGCCTGCGTCACCCCGCTGTTCACGACCCTGCCGAGCAGCTTCCCGATCCTGCCCCTGTTGGCGGTCGTCGCCCTGGGCACCCTCGGCACGGGTGTCGCCATGCTCCTCCAGTACGGCCTGGTCTCCGAGGTAGGTCCGACCACCGCCCAGATGGTCACCTACTTCATCCCGGTCATCGCCACGGCCGCCGGTGTGGTGCTGCTCGGCGAGCCCCTGGCCTGGTCGACCCCGGTCGGCGCGGCGATCGTGCTGGCGGGAGCGGCCCTGACCCAGGTCAGGCCGCGCACCTGAATCCTCAGGGTGTCCTCATACGTAACCGCCGCCATCGGAGCCCGGCCGCACCGCCGAGGCCACCGCCTCCGTTACCCTCCCGATCTCCTCCTCGGTGAGGGCGGAGACCGTGATCCGGATCCCCTGCGGGGCGTTCATGCGGAAGCGTGCGCCGGGCGCGACGGCCCACCCTGCGTGGAGCAGGCGGGCGACCGCGCCGGTCTCGTCCGGGACCCGGATCCACACGTTCATCCCGCTGACCCCGTGCGCCTCGACCCCGCGCCGCGCGAGGGCGCCGATCAGCGCGTCGCGCCGCCTCCCGTACGCCGCCGCCACGGCCTCGGCGTCCACCGCGCCGCCGGTCCACAGCCGTACGACGGCCCGCTGCACCAGCCGGCTCACCCAGCCCGGCCCCAGCCGCTGCCGGCCCCGGACCCGGTCGACCGTGACGGCGTCCCCGGTGAGCACCGCGAGCCGCAGGTCGGGGCCGTACGCCTTGGCCACCGACCGTACGAAGGCCCAGCTGCGGGTGGCCCCGGCCAGCGGATGGAGGGGCTGGTCGACGATCCGGTAGCCGTGGTCGTCCTCGATGAGCAGGGTCTCGGGATGCTCCCCCAGCACGGACCGCAGGGCACGCGCCCGTGCGGCGCTCACGGCCGCGCCGGTGGGGTTCTGCGCGCGATCGGTGACGATCAGGGCCCGCGCCCCGGCCTCCAGCGCCCCGCGGACGTCGTCGGCGAGCGGCCCTTCGTCGTCGACACCGACCGGCACGAGGCGCAGTCCGAGCGCCGGGACGAGGTCGAGCACACTGCCCCACCCCGGGTCCTCGACGGCGACGGCGTCCCCGGGTTTGAGGTGGGCGACCAGGACGCGTTCGATCGCGTCGAGCGAACCGGAGGTGACCGTGACCGGCCCGTCCGGCACCCCGTCGGCGTCCAGCTCGGCCCGCGCGATCCGCGCCAGCTCGGGCTCCACGGAGCCCGACCCGTACAGCACGGGCTCACGGTCACCCTGCTGGGCGGCGGCCGTGAACGCCTCGGCGAGACGCGGCAGCAGGGCGGTGTCGGGATTGCCATCCGCGAGGTCGCGCACGCCCTCCGGCACCTCCACCCGGATGTACTCGCGCCCCGTCGTCGCCGGCCGGGGCCGCACACGACTCCCCCGCCGCCCGGCCGTCTCGATGACTCCGCGCTCACGCAGCGTGCGGTAGGCGGCCGCGACGGTGTTCGGGTTCACCCCTAGCCTTTCCGCCAACTCCCGCATGGGTGGCAGTAGTTGACCAGGAGTCAGCTCCCCCGCCCCGACCGCCCGCTCGACGCTCGCCGCGATATCCGCCGCACGCCGCCCGGTGACCATGTATTCTCCTAGCACAAACCAAACTATGCACTAGTGCAATGGGGAGCGCAATGACGGGGACACCACAGCCGACGACACCACCGGCCGCCGCCTACCACCCCACCGACCGCACCGTCGTCACCCGGGGCGGGGAGAAGGCGTCGTACGACAAGGACCTGGTCCACGCGATACTCGACGAGGGCTACGTCTGCCATCTCGGCTTCGTCCGCGACGGCGCCCCGGTGGTGCTGCCCACGCTGTACGGCCGGGTCGGCGAGACGCTCTACGTGCACGGTTCGACCGGTTCACGCCCGCTGCGGATGACGGGCCAGGCCGACCCGGGGCTCCCGGTGTGCCTGACGGTGACCCACGTGGACGGGCTGGTCCTGGCCCGCTCCGCCTTCCACCACTCGATCAACTACCGTTCGGTCGTGGTGCACGGCATCGCCCACCAGGTCACGGACCCGCAGGAGCGGCGGATCGCCCTGGACGCGCTCGTCGACCACGTCGTACCGGGCCGCTCGCGGGACTCCCGGCCCGCCAACCCCAAGGAGTTCGCGGCCACCGCCGTGATCCGCCTCGACCTGAACGAGGTCTCGGCCAAGACCCGCACCGGCGGCGTCAACGAGGAGCCCGAAGACCTCACCCTCCCCCACTGGGCCGGTGTCGTCCCCCTCCGCAAGGGCTACGACACCCCGATCCCGGACCCCGGCCTGCCCGCCGGCACGGAACTCCCGGACTACCTCAAGACCCTGTAGTACTCGTCCCCGCCCCCGGGCCCACCTCAACGGCGAGGCGCCACCCCGGGGCCTTCAGGGGCGAACCGACAGCTCCGGCTCGACCCCCTCCTCAATCGCCCCGCCCGACCGTCCCGGCACCGCCTCCCGCACCGCGGACCGCTGCGCGACGAACGCCCCGACCAGCACCACCGCCCCGCCCGCGATCTGCGGCGCCGACAGATGCTCCCCCAACAGCACCCACGCGAGCACCGTCGCCACGACCGCCTCCAGGCACCCCACGACCCCGGCCACCTGCGGCGACAGCCGCCGCACGGCCACCACCCCGGTCCCGTACGCGACCACCGTGGCGAGCAGCACCACCCAGCCGAGCAGCACCCACGCCGGAACAGCCGTACCGTCCATCGAGGCGTCGCCCCCGAGCACCCGCCACTCCATCCCCCAGGGCCGCGCCACCACCGTGAGCACCGCGGCGCCCACCAGCAGCCCGTAGGCGATCACCCCGAGCGGATCCGGGGCCTCGGCCCCCTCGTCGCCGCCCTGATCGGACAGCACGAAGTACCCGGCCTGGCAGCAGGCGGCCCCGAGCGCCAGCAGCAGGCCGAGCGGGTCGAAGCTCAGCCCCGACCAGATCTCCACGACACAGGCGAGGCCGCCGACGGCGAGGACGACACCGAGCGCGGCGGCCCGCGTCACCGGCCGCCGCTGCACGAACCGCACCCAGCCGAGGACGATGGCCGGTCCGAGGTACTCCACGAGGAGCGCGACGCCGACGGGGATCCGGGAGATCGAGGCGAAGTAGAACGCCTGCACACCGGCCACGGCGAACAGCCCGAACCCGACGAGCAGCGCGGGCCGCCGGAGCACCAGATCCCGGTGACGCACGGCCAGCGGCAGCATCACCAACGCGGCACCGAAGACCCTCAGCCACACCACGTGCAGCGGATCGAGCCCGGCCTCGATGAGCGGCTTCGCCGCCGTACCCGATCCACCGAAGGCGACCGCGGACCCCAGCGCGAGCACCAGCCCGACGCCACGCCCGCGATACCCCTGACTCCCCTGAGACGTATGCACCGGCACATGATGTCAGCCGGCGACAGGAGCGTCATCCCCATTGACTCCTGTCTCAGTGCCTGGACGGCGGCCGGGCACCACCGGGACGGCCGGGCGTGCCCCGACAACCCGTCATGCCTCCGCCCCCTCCTCCCCGTTCATCCCCCGCCCCGTGACACCGCCGTCGCCGGTCTCCGGGATCCGCCCCGTGCCACCGCCCCCGCCGGCCTCCGCGATCCGTCGCGCCACCACCTCCCCGTCGACACCGACCTTGCCCAGCACCTCCACGGCCCGCGAACCGGTGGCCACGACGAGCACCGCGAGCAGGTCGACGCCGTGGGCCGACTCCGCGCCCCGCAGCACGGCACGGTCGTACGCCCGTGTCATCGCCCGGGTCGCCACGGGCGACCAGCCGGGCCTGCCCGGCCCGCCCGGGACGACACCGGCGTCCTCGACACCGATCCGCCAGCGCAGCCCGTACCCGATGCTGCGCTGCACGAGATAGCCGAGGAGCCGGGCGACCTGCGGGCCGTCGAAGGCGGCGCAGACCTCCGGGTCGGACTCCACGAGGGAATGCAGCAGATGGGCGGTGTCGATCTGCCGGTCCCCGTCCCGCAGGGCCCGTCTGCGTGCACCGGCGACCACCGAGGCCAGCTCATCCGTGAGCCCGCCCTCGATCTCCACGTGATCCGGACCATGGTCTACGGCCGACTGCCGGGGAATACGGGGTAGCACGCCCCCCACCCCATCAGTCCCGGCACCTTCTGGTCATCCACGAGAGGAAGCATTCTCGCCTCCGGCACAGGTTGCGCAAGAAGGAGCCGCCTCTCCTCCCTACGGATGAGATCCGACCCCCTCGCCTCAGGGGCGCGCGCCGCCCTGCTCCGCGCCCGGAACGCAACCGCCACGCACCGGCGCTCGTCTCTCACCGCATGGAGTGCGGGTGCCGGCCGGTGACCCTGCCGGCGGTCGACGGCAGGCAGTACGCGTACCGGGTGCACGCCCCTCGGAACGCGCTGCCCGCCGATCTGTCCCGGGAAGCCTGGCACTGCCATGACGAGAGCCGTTTCCCCGGGCGCGGGACGTGTTCGACGCGGCACTGATCCGGCAGGTGACGTAGACGCCGCCCCCACCGAGGCCGCCCCGGACCTCCCGGCACCCCCGGGCCGACCGACACCGACCCCGGGGCGACCGACACCGGCCCGGGCGGACCGGCGACCCGGCCACCACTTCCTGACGGTTCATCAGTATTGAATGTTCCGGGCCCCGAGGCTACGTTCCGCGACACCACCGTCCGAGACGAAGGGGTTGTCGCATGGCCGATGTCAGCGCCGAGGCACGCATCGAGGCACCCGCCGACCAGGTCTGGGCCCGGCTCGTCGACTGGTCCGCGTACGGCGAGTGGAACACCACCCACACCGGCTTCCCCAAGGGCGGCCCCGAGGCCCTCGTGGTCGGCGGCACCTTCCAGGAGAACCTGAGGCTCATGGGCTTCCCCGCCGAGGTCGAATGGACCATCGCCGAACTGGAACCCGCCCGCACCCTGGCCATCCGCGGCAAGGGTCCCATGGCCGTGGACCTCGCCACCCGCTACACCCTCACCCCCGACGGCGGCGCCACCACGGTCCGCATCGACGGCCGGTTCACCGGCGCCGCCGTCTCCCTGATGGCGGGCAGGCTCAGGGACTCCGCCACGGCCGCGCTCGACGAGTCCCTGCGCAAGCTGAGCGGCCTCGTGACCTGACCCCACGCCGGTCCGCACCCCCGCACACCTCTCGCACGCCCCACGCGCACGAAAGCGCCCCGCGGAGATCCCTCTCCGCGGGGCGCCTCGCACATGTCACCCGCACACTGCCGTCAGTCCTCGTCGGCGAGGATGAGGTACAGCTTCTTGCGGGCTTCGTTGATCACCGTCAGCGCCTTGTCGCGCTGATCCTTGTCGCCGGTCTTCCAGACCTGGCCGAACGCCTCCATCAGACCGAAGCCGGCCTGCCGGATCTCGCTCAGCGCCTCCCAGTCGACCCCGCGCGAGGCCTCTTCCCAAGGGGCCTCGGGCCCCTCCTCGGCCGCGGTGCGGCCCGCCTCGGTGAGCGAGAACAGCTTCTTGCCGCCCTCGGTCGCACTGGCGATCAGCCCCTCGTCCTCCAGCAGCTGAAGGGTGGGGTACACCGAACCGGGGCTGGGCTTCCACGCCCCGCCACTGCGCTCGGCGATCTCCTGGATCATCTCGTAGCCGTGCATGGGCCTGTCCTTGAGGAGGGCCAGGATCGACGCGCGCACATCGCCCCGCCGTGCCCTTCCCCGAGGGCCGCCCCGGCCACGCCCACCCCAGGGTCCCCCACCGAAGGGTCCGAACGGTCCGGGGCCACCATGGCCCGGCCCGAACGGCCCGAAGGCGGCGCGCAGCGCCTCGGCGTCACCTCGGCCGCGGGGGTGCTCCCCACCACGGCGTCCATGTCCACGCTCGAATCCGAAGTCCTGTCCACGGGAACGCATCGCAATCACTCCATTCCATCGTTGATCTGTCGCGATGCTTCAACGATATATCGGGACCTGTCGCCTGACAAGCCCCTCCGCGAGAACGCCGTCGTGATGTACTGCCGCGCATGCCCTTGCTGCTGCTCGACCTGGACAACACCCTGATCGACCGCGACGCGGCCTTCCGGGCCGCCGTGGCCGCCTTCCTGCGCGCACACGGTCTGCCCGCCACCGACCTGCCCTGGGTGACGGCCGTCGACGCGGGCGGCTACACCCCGCGCCACGAGGTCGCCGCCACCCTCACCGACCGCTACGCGGACGCGGTACCGCCCGGCGCCGTCGGCACTCTGCTCGACACCGGCGCCGCCGACCGCGTGGTCCTGGCCCCCACCATCCGCGAGGCACTCGACCGCGCGCGCGGCAGCGGCTGGACCTGCGTGATCGTCACCAACGGGCGAACCGCCCAGCAGGAGGCGAAGATCCGCCGCACCGGGCTCGACCGGCTCGTACAGGGCTGGGTCGTCTCCGAAGCCGTCGGCCACAAGAAGCCCGAGCCGGAGATCTTCCACGCGGCGGCCGCCGTCGCCGGGCTCCCGCTTCCCGGCGCCTGGGTGGTCGGCGACGCGGCCCACGCCGACATCGCGGGCGCCGACGCCCTCGGCCTGCGCAGCGTCTGGGTGGCGCACGGCCGCGCCTGGAACGAGACCGCCTTCCGGCCCACCCACGTCGCGGCCGACATCGCCTCCGCGATCCAGCACGTCATCGGCACCGCGAACCGCTCCGCCGACGCGCCCTCTAGGGTGCGGGAATGATCTCCGACAGCTATCTCTCCTCCCTGTTCTCGCTGGACGGCCGGGTCGCCGTGGTGACGGGCGGCAGCTCCGGCATCGGCAGGGCCATCGCCTCGGCTCTCGCCCGGGCCGGCGCGAGCGTCGTGATCGTCGCGCGCAAGGAGGCCGAGCTGACGGCAACGGTCGACGAGCTGACGGCGGACGGCTGCCGGGCGGCCCGGGTGAGCGGCGACCTGAGCACCCGTGCCGGTGTGCGTGCGGCGGCCGAGCGGGCGGTCGAGGCGTTCGGGGAGCCCGACATCCTCGTCAACAGCGCCGGCGTCAACCTGCGGCCGCCGCTGAGCGAACTGGGCGAGGACGTGTGGGACACGACCATGGCCGTGAACCTGGACGCGCCCTTCCTGCTGGGCCAGCGATTCGGCCCGGGCATGGCCGAGCGCGGCTACGGCCGCATCATCCACATCACCTCACAGCAGGCACACCGGGCGTTCGTCCGCAGCGGCGCGTACGGCGTCTCCAAGGGCGCGCTGGAGTCGCTGGCCCGCTCGCAGGCCGAGGAGTGGTCGCCCCACGGCGTCACCTGCAACACCCTGGTCCCGGGCTTCGTCCCGACCCCGCTCAACACCCGGCTCTCGTCCGACCCGCGGAAGGTGGCGGCCCTCGCCGCACGCACCCTGGCCGGCCGCAACGGCCTGGCCGAGGACTTCGCCGGTGCCGCCGTCTTCCTGGCCGGGCGCTCGGCCGGTTACATCACCGGCCAGTCGGTCTTCGTGGACGGCGGCTTCTCCGTCCACTAGCAGGCCGCGCCCCGCGTGGGGCGGGAAGACAGCCCGCCCCACGCACGACTGGCCCCCGAAAACCGGTCCACCACCCCAAAATTGGCCTTGGCCTGCCGCTCCACCGACGCCCTAGCGTCGTCCCATGCGCATTCGTATCGTGGACGCCTTCACCGACCGCCCCTTCTCCGGCAACCCGGCCGGAGTCCTCCTCCTCGACGCCTTCCCGGAGGACACCTGGCTGCAGAACGTGGCCAGAGAGGTCAACCACGCCGAGACCGCGTTCGCCCATCCCCTCCCGCCGGGCGGCGAGGCCGACTGGGCACTGCGCTGGTTCACGCCGGTCGCCGAGGTGGCGATGTGCGGCCACGCCACACTCGCCACAGCACACGTCCTGAACAGCACGAACACCCATGAGGGTCCCGTACGGTTCGCCTCGCGCAGCGGCGTTCTCCTCGCCACCCCCCGCCCGGACGGCTCGCTCACCCTCGACTTCCCGACCGCGCCCCTCACCCCGGTCGCCGTCCCGGACGGCGTAGCCGAGGCGCTGGGCGCCGAGCCGCTGGGCGCCGTCGACACCGGCCCGAACGTGGGCGACCTTCTGGTGGAGCTGGCCGACGAGAAGACGGTCCTGGGGCTTGCCCCGGACCTCCGGTCCCTCGGCCGCTACTCCGAGCGCGGGATCATCGCCACGGCCCGCGCCGAGGACCCCGCCGCCGGGTACGACTACGTCTCGCGGTGCTTCTTCCCGAACATCGGCATCGACGAGGACGCCGTCACGGGCAGCGCCCACACCGCACTCGCCCCCTACTGGTCCGCGCGCCTGGGCAGCCCGGACCTCACCGGCCTGCAGGCGTCCCCCCGCTCCGGCCGCGTGCGCACCGAACTCCGCGGCGAGCGCACCCTGCTCTCCGGCCGCGCGGTCACGGTCATCGACGGCGAACTGATGGCCTGACCGCTCGGACCCGCCGACCCGCCGATCCGCCGGCCCATGGACCTGGCGACATGTCGATCTGTCGCCGACACCTCCTGCCCGGCGGCCCGCGGCCCACGAACGCCTCACGCGGTGGGCAGCCAGCCCACTTTCCCCGCCAGCAGCGCGTAGCCCACGAACGCCCCGATGTCGAGCAGCGAGTGGGCCACCACGAGCGGCCCCACACGCCCCCATCGCCGGTACAGAAAGACGAACACGACCCCCATCACCATGTTGCCGACGAAGCCGCCGATGCCCTGGTAGAGGTGGTACGACCCGCGCAGCACCGAGCTGGCGGCGAGCGCGCTCCCCGGTGACCAGCCGAGCTGCTGGAGCCGGCGCAGCAGGTACCCGACCACGATGACCTCTTCGAGGACCGCGTTCTGGATCGCGGAGAGGATCAGCACGGGGTGCTTCCACCACACCTCGGGCAGCGCCTCCGGCACGACCGTGAGGTTGAACCCGAGGCCGCGGGCCGCCAGGTAGAAGGCGATGCCCGTGCTGCCGATCACCGCGGCGATCGCCGCGCCCCGGCCGAGGTCGGGCCACGGCTTCGTCCGGTCGAACCCGAGGGTGCGCAGTCCGGCGCCCTCACGCAGCAGGAAGTGCGCGACCAGGGCGACCGGGACCAGGGCGGTGGTGATGCCGAACAGCTGCCACGCGAGGTCGAGCCAGGGCCGGCCCGGCGCGGCGGAGGCGTTCATGGTGGCCGCCTGGTCCTTCAGCCCGCCCGGCTTGGTGACCGATCCGATGAAGCTGATCAGCGCGGACACCCCGCTCGCGCCGAGCGAGACCCCGAGCACGAGCAGTGTCTCGTCCCTCAGGATCCGCCGGCTCGGCCGCTCCCGCGGCACCGCGCCCTCCGCCGCCTCCGCCTGCCCCTGCACCCACGCCTCCAGTTGTCCGGCCCCGCCGAGGGTCCATCATCACCCGCGGCGGTCCGGGACTTTCCGGCGGCTGCCCTCGCGGGCGGCTCCTCAGCCCAGCGGCACCGGCTCCGGGAGCCCGACCGGCCAGCTGTGGACGGGCTCTCCGGAGTGCATCAGCTCACCGTAGCGCCGGGTGGTGGCGGCCAGCGCCGCGTCCCGTCCCAGGCCCTTGGCCAGCGCCCGATGGAACGTTTCCACCTGCCATGACGCCCCGTTGGCCCGTCGCCGGCAGCGCTCCTCGATCACCCCGAGGTAGAAGTCCCGGTCGGCCGGCTCGACCCCCCAGGCGTCCAGCCCGACCTCCGCGAGCGGCAGCAGTTCGTCGCGCACGAGGTTCACGGCATCCACCGGTCCCACTCCGCCGTACCGTCCGCGGGGCCACTGCAGCCGTGCGTCGATGCCGTGGCGGCACGCCTCGTCGAAGTTGGCGGCGGCCGCCTCGAACGGCAGCCGGGTCCACACGGGCCGCGACTCCTCCGCCAGCGCGCGGACGACCCCGTAGTAGAAGGCCGCGTTGGCGATCACGTCCGTGATGGTCGGCCCGGCGGGCAGCACCCGGTTCTCGACCCGCAGGTGCGGGACCCCGTCGGCGATGCCGTAGACGGGCCGGTTCCAGCGGTAGATCGTGCCGTTGTGCAGGGTGAGTTCGGCGAGCGAGGGAGTGCCGCCCGCGTCGAGGACGCCGATCGGATCCTCGTCGTCGCAGATGGGCAGCAGGGCCGGGAAGAAGCGCAGGTTCTCCTCGAAGAGTTCGTACGCCGAGGAGATCCACCGCTCCCCGAACCAGGTGCGCGGCCGCACCCCCTGGGCCTGGAGTTCGGGCGGCCGGGTGTCGGTGGACTGCTGGAACAGGGGCGGCCGCGACTCCCGCCACAGTTCGTGCCCGAACAGGAACGGCGAGTTGGCACCGATGGCGACCTGCGCGGCGGCGACCGCCTGGGCGGCGTTCCACACGTCCGCGAACCGGCCCGGCGTCACCTGCAGATGCAGTTGCACGGAGGTGCAGGCGGCTTCCGGCGCGATGGACTTCGAGGTGCAGACGAGCCGCTCCACCCCGTCGATGTCCAGGGTGAAGTCCTCGCCGCGGGCGGCGACGATCTGATCGTTCAGCAGGGTGTAGCGGTCGCCCGCGGAGAGGTTCGAGGAGACCAGGTCGTCACGGCCCAGCGTGGGGAGAATACCGATCATCACGATGCCCGCGCCCACCTCGACCGCCTTGCGGTCGGCATAGGCGAGGGACGTGCGCAGCTCCTCGGAAAGCTGGTCGAATACCCGGCCCTCCAGCCGGTGTGGAGCTATGTTGACTTCCAGATTGAACATGGCGAGTTCTGTTTGGAAATCTCGGCTCGCAATGCGTTCGAGTACTTGCGCATTCATCATTCTCGGCAAACCGTCGCCGTCGACGAGGTTCAGCTCGATCTCCACACCCATGAGGTTCCTGGGGCGGTCGAACCGCTTCTCCTCCAACAGTCGCGCCAGCCCCGCCAGACACTGCCGGAGCTTGTCGCGGTACTGCTGGCGATCGGAGAGGCCAAACGGCCCCGCCACGACCTTCTCCCCCATCGAAGTGTCCTTCCTCGGATGGGCGGGCCGACATCTCGGCCGCTGGTGTACCGGGTCCACGGTTGATGATGCCCAGGCAGAGCCAGCGGTAACGTCCCACGCGGGACCTGCACACGCTAGGCTGAGCCCGGTCTTCTCCGACCTTATTTCCTCGGCATGCTTCTGGCACATTCAGCGGGCAAGAAAGAGTACGCGCTTACTGGCCGACGCCCTTTCGTGAAAAGCGTCGACGAGAACCGGCCGTCCCGTACGCGGTGGTAATCCGAGGTCACCGGCACACCCCTACCTGAAATGGGGGTGGCATGCATGTTCCGGCGGCCTGATACAGCCTTGTTCTTCATATCCGGAGCGGCTAGACGAAACACTGCGTGAACGCATGTCGTATAAACTCTGCAAACGAGGCTGAGAGCCGGCACCCGCGGTCCTCGGTCCTGCCGTCGGGCCACCGCGGCGGACCCCACCCACGCACCGGACCCCGGGCACCCGTCTCTTCGATCCCAGAGAGCTGACAGCGCCGTCCGCCCCCGCCCTCGCGTCACCGTGCCTGCCGAATGGAGAGGCCACTCACCATGCCGCTGCATGTCCCCCCGGCTCCCGCGCCCGCCCTGCGCACCGTCCTCACGGCCCTCGGTTCTCCCACCGCCGTCCACGAGGCGCGCACTCCCGCCCTGAAGAACGCACAGGGCCCCGTCACACCCGAGATCCCGCTGCCCGTCCACGTGCTCGACCGGATCACCCCGGAGGGCACCGGCACCGCCCGGCTCACCGGATGGCGGTTCCTGATCCGCTGCGGCGACCGCGCCGTGGCCGCCGCCGAGACCCGGCTGACCCCGGACGGCTGGGCGTTCTCGCACTTCTTCGAAGGCCCGTACATCACCTCGACCGAACTCGCCCTGCGCCAGGCCGACCTCATGCAGCAGCCCTACCAGCCACGCCTGCTGTCGGTGCCCGAGCTGTACATGCTCACGCTCTGGCTGCACGCCGACCCCACCGCCGACGCCGCCACCGGGCACCCGGCTCCGGCCGACGTACTGGTCCCGCTGGCGCCCGCGCCGCCCGGCATAGCCGCCCACCGGCCACACCTGGCCGCCGATCTCCTCCCGGTGCTGACCACCCGGCTGACACCCGTGCCCCTGTTGGGATCGCCCGCCTGAAATCCCGGACCGCACCACCTTTCACACCACGCCCGCCCCGTCACCGATATAACGGTGACGGGGCGCTCATTCATCGCTACGGGGAATTACCGCTCTTCCGGGCGTCAAAACGCTCGTACGAGCTATTCCCACGCCTTCCCCGTGCCGGACTAGCCCCATCCGACCATGTCGCACCACCCGAAAGGACAGTGCGATGGGGATGAACCTTCCGGGCGGGCGTTGCGTCATCAACCTGTGAAGAAGTCGTGCTGCGAAATGCCTGCGGAATGACGCCCGTGGGGCAACACTGGGACCGGACCGATTTATCACAACGGGGGGCGGCCATGAACGAGGCTTCACGCCGCGGGACAGACAAAACAGCCATCTCAGACCAGACGACCAACCGAAAGATCCCAACAACCATGTGCCAGCACCAGCCACTGTGCCCGACTGCCGAATCCGCCGACCGTGAAGGCGCCCGACTCGTGGCGCACCACCCGGAGCAGGGATGGAGCCTGCTCTGCAACGGCGTTCTGCTCTTCGAGGACACCGGTGAGCTCCTGCCGGACGGCCAGATCATCGCGCCGCACCGCCCGATGGGCACCGTGGTGACCGCCGCCTGAGCCACACTCACGTGTGCGCAGGGCGAGCGTCCCGCACAGGGCGCCCGCCCGGACAGAAGAGGGGCCGGCCGGAGAAGCACTCTCCGAACCGGCCCCGACGCGTATCCGCCCGCGACTACGCTTCGTAAGCGTCCAGCGGCGGGCAGGAACAGACCAGGTTCCGGTCACCGAACGCCTGGTCGATCCGCCGCACCGGCGGCCAGTACTTGTCCGCGCGCGAGACCCCGGCCGGGAAGACCGCCTCCTCACGCGTGTAGGCGTGGTTCCACTCCCCGCTCAGCGCGCCCGCGGTGTGCGGGGCGTTGCGCAGCGGGTTGTCGTCCGCGGGCCACTCGCCCGAGCCGACCTTCTCGATCTCCGCGCGGATCGCGATCATGGCCTCGCAGAACCGGTCCAGCTCCCCGAGGTCCTCGGACTCGGTCGGCTCGATCATCAGCGTCCCGGCCACCGGGAACGACATCGTCGGCGCGTGGAAACCGTAGTCGATCAGCCGCTTGGCGATGTCGTCGACGCTCACCCCGGTCGACTTGGCCAGCGGCCGCAGGTCGATGATGCACTCGTGCGCCACGAGCCCGCCCGGACCGGTGTAGAGCACCGGGTAGTGCGGCTCCAGCCGCTTGGCGATGTAGTTGGCGCTGAGCACCGCCACCTGCGTGGCCCGCTTCAGCCCCTCACCGCCCATGAGCCGGACGTACGCCCACGAGATCGGCAGGATGCCCGCCGAGCCCCACGGCGCCGCCGAGATCGGGCCGACACCCGTCTCCGGCCCTGCCGCGGGCTGCAGCGGGTGCTTCGGCAGGTACGGCGCCAGGTGCTCACGCACCGCGACCGGCCCGACACCGGGTCCACCGCCGCCGTGCGGGATGCAGAACGTCTTGTGCAGGTTGAGGTGCGAGACATCGCCGCCGAAGCGGCCGGGCTTGGCCAGACCCACCAGCGCGTTGAGGTTGGCGCCGTCGACGTACACCTGGCCGCCCGCGTCGTGCACCTGCGCGCAGATGTCGGCCACGTGCTCCTCGAACACTCCGTGCGTCGAGGGGTACGTGATCATCAGCACGGACAGCTCGTCGCGGTACTGCTCGATCTTCGCCCGCAGATCCTCGACGTCGATCTCGCCGTCGTCGGCGGTCCTCACGACGACGACCTTCATGCCGGCCATGACGGCACTCGCCGCGTTGGTGCCGTGCGCGGAGGACGGGATCAGGCACACCGTCCGCTGCTCGTCACCGTTCGCACGGTGGTACGCGCGCACGGCCAGCAGCCCCGCCAGCTCACCCTGCGAGCCGGCGTTCGGCTGCAGCGACACCTTGTCGTACCCGGTGGCCTCCGCCAGCCGCTCCTCCAGCTCACGGATGAGCGTGAGATACCCCTGCGCCTGCCCGGCGGGCGCGAACGGGTGCAGCTGCCCGAACTCGGGCCACGTCACCGGCTCCATCTCGGTGGTCGCGTTGAGCTTCATCGTGCAGGAGCCGAGCGGGATCATGCCCCGGTCCAGCGCGTAGTCCCGGTCCGCGAGCCGGCGAAGATAGCGCAGCATCGCGGTCTCGGAGCGGTGGTCGCGGAACACCGGGTGCGCCAGGTAGTCGTCCGACCGCAGCAGCCCCTCGGGCAGCGTGTCCGCGGCGGCGGCGTCCAGCGCCTCCACATCGCCCTCCACGCCGAACGCGGTCCACACGGCGCCCAGCTGCGCCCGCGTGGTGGTCTCGTCGCAGGAGACCGACACCAGGTCGGCGTCCACGAGGTGCAGGTTCACGCCATGTTCCCGCGCGGCGGCCACGACCTCACCGGCCCGCCCCGGCACCCGCACGGTGAGCGTGTCGAAGTACGACCCGTGCACGACCTCGACACCACCGGCCGCGAGCCCCGCGGCGAGCACGGTGGCGTACCGGTGGGTACGCCGGGCGATCGTCCGCAGCCCCTCCGGCCCGTGGTAGACGGCGTACATGCCGGCCATCACCGCGAGCAGCACCTGCGCCGTGCAGATGTTGCTGGTCGCCTTCTCCCGGCGGATGTGCTGCTCCCGCGTCTGCAGGGCGAGCCGGTACGCCTTGTGCCCGTCCGCGTCCACGGACACCCCGACGAGCCGTCCGGGCAGGCTGCGCGCGAACTTCTCCTGGACGGCCATGTAGCCCGCGTGCGGCCCGCCGAAGCCCATCGGCACACCGAAGCGCTGCGTCGTCCCGACCGCGATGTCGGCGCCCAGCTCACCGGGCGAGGTCAGCAGGGTCAGCGCCAGCAGATCGGCGGCGACGGTGACGAGCGCGCCGAGTGCGTGGGCCTGCTCGACGACCGGCTTCAGATCCCGTACGACACCGGAGGCGCCCGGGTACTGCAGCAGCACCCCGTTGATGTCGCGCGCGGCGATGTCGGCGGGGATTCCCTCGCTCAGGTCGGCGACGACGACCTCGACACCCGCCGGCTCGGCGCGGGTCTCGATCACGGCGATCGTCTGCGGCAGCGCGTCCGCGTCGACGAGGAAGAGGCCCTTCTTGTTCTTGCCCATGCGCCGCGACAACGCCATGGCCTCGGCGGCGGCGGTGCCCTCGTCGAGCAGCGAGGCCCCGGAGGTGGGCAGGCCGGTCAGCTCGGCGACCATGGTCTGGAAGTTCAGCAGGGCTTCGAGCCGCCCCTGGGAGATCTCGGGCTGGTACGGGGTGTAGGCCGTGTACCAGGCCGGGTTCTCCATGACGTTGCGCAGAATGACGGGCGGCGTGAAGGTCCCGTAGTACCCGAGCCCGATCATCGAGCCCAGCACCTCGTTGCGGTCCGCGAGCGAACGCAGCTCGGCGAGCACCTCGGCCTCGGTACGCGCCCCGGGCAGGTCCAGCGCCTCGGCGTTCTTGATCACATCCGGGACCGCGGCCGCCGTCAGTTCGTCCAGCGAGCCGTACCCGACGTGCGCGAGCATCTTGGCCCGGGCCTCGGCGTCCGGGCCGATGTGGCGCCGCTCGAAGGGGATGCCCTGTTCGAGCTCGGAAAGCGGAATGCGATGGGCGGTCATTGCGGAGGCCTCCTGGTCTGACACGACCTTCGAGGGGCACCACGGCACGGGCACCCCGACGGCCTCCCCCTCTGTCATCTCAACCTGAGAGCTTCACCGGTCCAGGTGCGGACCGGCTTTCACCGTCGGTGAGAGCGGGAGCCGTGACACCCGCCCTGCTTTCCAGAGTGACCTCGTCCGTGCGGTACGTGAGCCTGAGAGATTCCGGGGAGGAGTTGCTCCTTCGGCGCCTCCGGATGGGGTCCGGAGGACTCTCCCGCACGGGGTCGACAGCCGCTGCCAGCGTATCAGCGCGGGCAACGCACAGGTCTTCGAGTGGCCGCTCACCTCAATGTGCCTTTTCGTAGTGGTGAGAGACGATGTACAACCCCTTGCGACACTTGGAGGGCCCGTGCAGACCGACATCGATCCGCGCAACCTGATCGGCCGCAAGGCGTTCGACCGCAAGGGCACCAAGATCGGCACCGTGGACGAGGTCTATCTGGACGACGCCACCGGCATCCCCGAGTGGGCCGCGATACGCATGGGTTTCTTCGGCCGCGACGCCTTCGTCCCCCTGGAGCCCAGCGAACTGGTCGAGGGCACCCTCCGCGTCCCCTTCGAGCGCGCCCTGATCAAGGACGCCCCCGACTTCGGTGTGGGCCGCCACCTCTCTCCCGAGCAGGAACTCCAGCTCTACCACCACTACGGCCTGGACATAGCCCCGCCCCCGCCCGTCGACCACGACTTCGGGCACGCGGCCGGCCAGGACGACACCTGAGCCGATTCCGCCGCACCCACACGCCGCACGACACCACCGGACGGCCGAAGCGCCCGCACACGGTCCGGCGCCGCCTCAGCCCGGCATCCCGCCCGGCACCAGCGGCAACGGTTCCGCCGGCTCCAGCGCCTCGTCGTCCGTCCTGAACGTCCGCACCCGCCCCGGCCCCGCGTCGAGCGGCGTCTCGAACCGCACGGTCACCCGCCCGAGCCCGCTGCCCTGCACCCACCCGTGCCCGTACTCGGCGTGCCGCACATCGTGCCCGGCCCTCCACAGCCGCTCCCCGCCCGCGTTCTCCTCCACCGCGGGCACCTCCACGGCGCCCTTGGCCTCCTCCTCCACCGGCTCCGGCTCCCCGGCCGCCTGGGCGAACAGGTCCTCCTGCGTGTAGTCGGCCAGCCCGCTCACGCCGACGCCCAGCAGTCGCACCCCGCCCGTCGTGTCCACGGCCTCCAGCAGCCGGGCCGCGGCCTCCCGCACCACCGCGGGATCGTCCGTGGGTCCCCGCAGGGTCTCGGACCGGGTCAGGGTGGAGAAGTCGTACCGCCGTACCTTCAACTGGATCGTCCGCCCCGAGAGCCCGGCCTCCCGCAGCCTGCGCACACACCGGTCCGCGAGCCGCTGCACCTCCATGCGCACCCGCACCCGGTCATGGATGTCCACGTCGTACGTGTCCTCCACCGACACCGACTTCGTGTCCCGCTCGGCCACCACCGCCCGGTCGTCCCGCGCCAGCGCCATCGCGTACAGCCCGTGCCCATGGGCCTTCCCGAGCAGCCGTACGACCTCGTCCTCCCCCGCCTCCACGATCTCCTCGACCGTGGTGATCCCGGCACGCCGCAGATGGTCCCCGGTCGCGGGTCCCACACCCGGCAGGATCCGCACGGACATCGGGCCCAGCAAAGCCCGCTCGGTCCCCGGCTCGATCAGCACCAGCCCGTCGGGCTTGGCCTGCTCGGAGCCGAACTTCGCGAGCATCTTGGAGGCCGCGAGCCCCACGGACCCCGTCAACGCGGTCAGGGCCCGTATGTCCGCGCGCAACCGCTCCCCCGCCAGCCGCGCCGAGCTCTCGTCCCATGCCGCGCCCCCGGCCTCCAGATCCACGAAGGCCTCGTCCAGGCTCAACGGCTCCACCAGCGGCGACAGAGCCCGCAACAACCCCATGACCTGATCGCTGATCGTCCGGTAGAAGGTGAAGCGCGGCGTGAGGTACGCGGCGTTCGGCGCGAGCCTGCGCGCCTGCGCCATCGGCATCGCCGAGTGCACCCCGAAGACCCGTGCCTCGTACGAGGCGGTGGCGACCACTCCGCGCGGCCCCAGCCCGCCGACGACAACGGCTTTCCCTCGCAGACTCGGCTTCGACGCCTGCTCCGCCGAGGCGTAGAAGGCATCCATGTCGAGATGCAGGATCGTGGGCGCGGTTCTCACAACTCCGATGCTGCCCTACGCCACTGACAATGCCCCGCACACCGGCTCCACCGGCCACACCGGGGTCACGAACCACTCCCGCCACCGGACAGGCGGTCCCGGACGCGCATCCCTCGGCGGCCCTCAGACCGCCCGGTTCCGGCGCCGCGCCAGTTCGTCCGCCGGATTGTGGCCCAGGAGCGTCTCCCCCGTGTCGACCCGCTCCCCGTGCAACTGCGAGAGAGCGCTTTCGACGTCACGCCAGACGACCCCCACGGCGATGCCGAAAACCCCCTGGCCACCCTGGAGCAGGGCGTGGACCTCGTCGGGCGAGGTGCACTCGTAGACCGTCGCGCCGTCGCTCATGAGGGTCATCCGCTCCAGATCGCTGAAGCCACGCTCCCGCAGGTGCTGGATGGCGGTGCGGATGTTCTGCAGCGACACCCCCGTGTCGAGGAACCGTTTCACGATCTTCAGGACGACCACGTCCCGGAAGCTGTAGAGGCGCTGCGTCCCCGAGCCCTGGGCGGACCGCACACTCGGCTCCACGAGGCCCGTGCGGGCCCAGTAGTCGAGCTGACGGTAGGTGATGCCGGCGGCCGCGCACGCGGTGGGACCGCGGTAGCCGACCTCCTCGTGCGGCTCGGGCGCCGCCTCGGCACTGTCCTGCACGGCCGTGGGCCGCTGCGGGACGTGACCGGCCGCGCTGCCTTGATGGGGGTCCCCCCAGCTGGACCGCAGCCGAGAGCCTGGGGGAGGGTACGGGCCGCCGCTCCCCAGCCTGCGTCCGGGGGCACCCCCAGCCGTACCGTCGCCGCTGCTTCTCACGCCGACCTCCGTCCTTGACCTGCCTCATCGACGGTAGGCAGCCACCAGGGGCGCGTCAACGACCATCGCACTCGCCACGCCGAGTGATAATCACCCTGAGAGTGGTTTCGCGTGCCCTCCCGCGGGGAAAGGCTAGCCGAATGCGCTCCCGTCGAGCCGCCCCGGCACACCACACCGGCGCGCCCGCCGCCGACGGCGGCAGGCACTGTCAGGACCCCTCAGCCCCGTACGACAGCTCCGCGCGACCGTCTGTCCGGCCTCACTGACTGTTCGTCCCGAAGTCCTCGGGCGAGATCTGGTCGAGGAACTCGCGGAACTTCTCCACCTCGTCCTCCTGCTCGTCCGGGATCGCGATGCCCGCGTCGTCGAGCACCCCGTCACTGCCGAAGATCGGCGTCCCGGTACGCAGCGCCAGCGCTATGGCATCGGAAGGGCGGGCACTCACCTCGACGCCGCTGGCGAACACCAGCTCCGCGTAGAAGACGCCCTCACGCAGGTCCGTGATGCGCACTTCCGTGAGCTCCTGGCCGACGGCCTCCAGCACGTCCTTGAACAGGTCGTGGGTCAGCGGCCGCGCGGGGGCCATGCCCTGCTGGGCGAAAGCGATCGCCGTCGCCTCCCCCGGCCCGATCCAGATGGGGAGGTAACGGTCGCCTCCCACTTCGCGCAGGAGCACGATCGGTTGGTTGGAGGGCATTTCCACCCGGACACCTACGACATCGAGCTCGTTCACACAGCAACCCTAGGCCGTGCTCGGGATGTTTGGGTAGTCGGGCCCGGATCGGCCGACCGATCCGCCACGGGCGAACACCACGCCTCAGCGCGGCCGCACACCCAGCGCACCGCGCACGAGGGCGGCGTGCAGCTTGACCGTCAGCCCCGCCAGCTCCCTCGCCTGTTCCTCCGCATGCGCTCTGGTCTGCGGGTTACGGTGCCGGCGCAGCGGCGCCACCACCTGGTCGACGAGCCCGGCCTCACGGTCCGCGGCGGCCCGCATCACCCGCAGGTGCCGAGGCTCGATACCGAATCGCCCCAGTTCGACCACAAGCGTGGCGATGGTGAGAACGTCGGCGTCGTACGACCCGTCCGGCAGCGGGGCCACCAGCCCGTACGACTCCCATTCGGCCAGCTGCTCCTCGTCGATCCCGGCGCCGGCGATGAACTCGCCCCGCCCGATCCGGGCGGCCGCCGGCTCCTCGGGCTCGCCGAACAGCTCACTCAGGCGCTCCCCGTCGCCCACGTCCCGCTGCCGCCCCACGGACGGCAGCCGGACGTCCTCTCCGCGCTCCAGGGCCTCCAGATACTCACGGATCACCTTGAGCGGCAGATAGTGGTCCCGCTGCATCCTGAGGACGTGCCCGAGGCGCTCGACATCCCCGGCACTGAACTTCCGATACCCCGAGGGGGTCCGCTGCGGCTCGATGAGCCCCTCGGACTCCAGGAAACGGATCTTGGAGATGGTCACCTCGGGGAACTCGTCACGCAGTGCGTTGAGAACCGTGCCGATGCTCATCAGGCCACTGTCCGCGGCGGCGGTGCCGTGATCGGCACCACCGCTCGTTGTTCGAAGCATGGACCTTCCCTGGGGTTCCCCGGAGCCGGTCCGGGGGAGGGTCAGTAGCCCCGCTGGCTCGCGTAGAAGACCAGCCGGTACTTGCCGATCTGCACCTCGTCGCCGTTGTGCAAAGCGACCTGGTCGATCCGCTCGCGGTTGACGTACGTCCCGTTCAGGCTGCCGACGTCGGCGACCGTGAACGAGCCGTCCTGGGCTCGGCGGAACTCCACGTGGCGACGCGACACCGTCACGTCGTCGAGGAAGATGTCGCTCTGCGGGTGACGGCCCGCCGTGGTGAGGTCGCCGTCCAGCAGGAAGCGGCTGCCCGCGTTCGGCCCACGACGGACGACCAGGAGCGCGGAGCCGAGCGGCAGCGCGTCGACGGCGGCCTGCGCCTCGGGAGAGAGCGCCGGCAGCTGCGTCTGGCCGGTGACCTCTGAGTCGTAGGCTTCCAGGCCGGAGATGGAGATGGTCGAGGTCGTCTCGGACGGACGCTCGGCGGTCGCACCGGCCCGCAGCGGAGCACCGCAGTTCGAGCAGAAGCGGCTGTTCTCCGCGTTGCGGTTACCGCACCTCGTGCACACCAGGGCCGACATCGACGGATCCTCCTGCCGCGGCTGCCCCGCCGGGGCATGGGACGCATACGGGTCTGAGCTGAACCCTCCACCCGTACCTGAGGTTGACGGTTCCCCGAAACCTATGCGGCCCGACTGCGCAGGGTCAACAGACGGCGCGCCCTGACCTCCCGAAATGTCACCCCCCGGACCAGCGACCTGGTCCCGGAACATGGGGCGCTCGCCACCCTGGCCCTCCGCCTCGGAAGGCTGCGCGCGATGGCGGGAGGTCGCGTTGTCGCTGCCCTCTCGCGCGCTCTTGCCGAACAACTTCGCAAACAACTTCACGGGCGATTCCCCTTGACCGAAACAGACCCGCCCGTGGGGCAGGACGAACCCTGACTGAACACACCGGCCGACCCGGACAACCTCACAACGTCCGTATCCACCAGACAGTTTCCACCACGCACCACCCATTCGGTGCGCCGACCCCCCGCAACCTCATGCCCTCGCCGGACGGGCCCCATGCACCTGCGCTTCACTGGGAGGACGACCGAGCGTAGTCAGGCCGCTTCGCTGCTCGCAAGGCGTCCACGACGATCTTCTCCGCCCGCCGCACGGTCACGGTGGCCTGCTCCTTCTCCATCGTCTGCACCACACCTCCGGGGATGTTCAGTGCGGGCTCCAGGTCCTTCGGGTTGCCGATGACCTTGAAACGAAAAGGCTGGGTGATCTTGTTCCCGTCGACACTGATTCCCTCACCGGAATCGGTCAGAAAGGTGCTGGCCACGACCCGTACGCCGTTCACCTGGATCGCCTCGGCGCCGGCCGCGCGCAGCTCCTGGATCGCGTCGAGCAACATGTCCGCCTCGACCGTTCCCTTCGTGTCGTCGACCGTCAGTGTGATGCCGGGTCCCTGCGCCGCCACCGTGCCCGCCAGAATGCCGAGTTGCCGCTCCTTCTCGACCGTCTGCTTGCGCGCCTCCTCGGCCTGGTCCGAACTGTTCTCCAGCTCGGTGCGCTGATCCTCGAGACCCTGCTTCTCCTCCTCCAGACGCTGCGTACGGTCATCCAGTTCATCGAGGATGCGTACGAGATCTTCCTGACGTGCTCCGCGCAGCGCGCTGTCGTCGTTGTTGGAGGCCACCTGGATGGCCAGTCCGAAGCCGAGGCCGAACAGCAGGAGCGCCACGATGAGTTGGGCGCGGGTGAAGCGCGGAGGCCACAGCCCCTGCGCCAGGCGCTGCCGCCCTGTCCTCTTGTCCTTGTCGTTCTCCTCCAGAGGAGCCTCACCGGGCTCCTGGGCGGCCGTGGAGGGCACCTCCTGGGGGAGCTCCCGGCGCAGCCTCGTCGTCGGCGCGTCGTCCTCTCCCCGGCCCGCGGTCGGCTCGGGTCCCGGCGTCTCGTCCCGCTCGTTCATCGGCCTCACGCCCGGAACACGTGCCGGCGGATCGCCGCGGCGTTGGAGAAGATACGGATACCGAGGACGACCACGACGCCCGTGGACAGCTGGGCGCCGACACCCAACTTGTCGCCGAGGAAGACGATCAGGGCGGCCACCACGACGTTCGACAGGAACGAGACCACGAAGACCTTGTCGTCGAAGATGCCGTCCAGCATCGCGCGCAGACCGCCGAATACGGCGTCGAGCGCCGCGACCACGGCGATGGGGAGATACGGCTCGACGACCGCCGGTACCTCGGGCCGGACCAACAGTCCGGCCACGACTCCGAGGACGAGGCCCAGTACGGCGATCACGATGTGCCCTTCTCTGTGCTGGGTTCTGCTGTTCGTACGATCACGCTCGGCGCGGCCGGCACCTTGATGTCGTCCTCGGCGGAGATGCTCGTCCTGATACCGAAGTTCTCCTGGAGGGCGTGCAGATACAGCCCGTCGGGGCTGTTCTGGAACCTGGTGCTCAGCCGCTGCCCGTCCCCCACCGCGAGGACCGTGTAGGGCGGCGCCAGTGGCTTGTTGTCGACCAGTATCGCGTCCCCGGCGGCCCTGATCGCCGACAGCGCGGTGAGCCGCTGCCCGTTGATCGAGATGGCCTCGGCTCCCGACGCCCACAGGCCGTTGACCACCCGCTGCATATCCCGGTCGCGCACCCGGCCGGTGTCCGAGAACCCGGACGTCTCGCGCGGGTCGCCGTCACCGCCCTGGGCGGCGTCCTTGGAGTCGTCGACGACGAGCCGCACCCCCGGGCCGTGCACCTCGACGGCGCCCGACAGGACGCCCACCAGGTCGTTCCCGTCGTGACGGCCGCCGCCGTCCTCCAGCGCCTTGCGCTGGCGCGCGCTCACGTCGTCACGGAGCGCGTCCACGGAGTCCTCCAGCTCGTCCGCGGTCGTCGTCTCCTGCTGGATGCGGTCGATGAGCTCCTCGCGCTCCTTGGCGACCACGGGAGCGCTTATCCGCGCCTGTGCCGCGCCCACCGTCACCACGAGGGCGGCCAGCACCAGGCCGGCCGCGAGCCCCAGCTTGGCTCGCACGGTCTTGGGCATGCCCTCGGCGCCCGCGGCCTTCCTGCGGGCGGCGGCCTCGGCGTATCCGTCGTCGAGGCTGTGGTCCATGACGTTGTTGAGCAGCGACATGGAGGCGTCCGGACGCGACGGGCGCGTGGGTGTGCTCCGAACGGGGGGCTGCTGCGGCATGCCGCACATCGTCGCACGTCGCGACCACTACCTCCGAACGGCCCCACCGGCGTGCCGGACAGGCCCCGTTGGGGGCACTTGTCCGGCACGCACGCGTGCGGGGCCGTTCAGCGTCCGGCGCTGTCCACGACCGCCGACCACTCGTCGAGCAGGGCCTGCGCGGAGGCGTCGTCGGGGCCCTCGGCCCACAGATGGGTGACGGCCTCGGCCGGGTCCGGCAGCACCATCACCCACCGCCCGTCGGTCTCCACGACCCGCACTCCGTCGGTCGTGTCGACGAAACGGTCACCGGCCGCCTCCACGACCCGGCGCATCACCAGGCCCTTGACGGCCCACGGGGTGGCGAGGTCCCGCTTGAGGACGTGCGCCCGCGGAATCCGCGCGTCGATCTGGCTGAGCGTGAGCTGCGTCCGTGCCACGAGCCCGATGAGCCGTACGAAGGCCGCCGTCCCGTCGAAGACACTGCTGAACTCCGGCACGATGAACCCACCGCGCCCGTCGCCGCCGAAGATGGTCGTCTCGTCCCCGCCGACCCGCGTGAGGTCGTCCGGGGAGGTGGTCGTCCACTCGACCTGGGTGCCGTGGTACGCCGCGACCTGCTCACCGATCCGGGTGGTGGTCACCGGCAGCGCCACCCGCCCGCTGCGCCGCTCCGCCGCCACCAGGTCGAGCATGACCAGCAGGGCCCGGTCGTCCTCGACGATCCGCCCCTTCTCGTCCACGAGCGACAACCGTTCACCGACGGGGTCGAACCGCACACCGAACGCCGCCCGCGAGGACGCCACGATCTCACCGAGCCGCACCAGCCCGGAGCGCCGCATGTCTCCGGTCTCCGTCGGCCTCGACTCGTCGAGACCCGGGTTGATCGTCAACGAGTCGACACCCAGCTTGCCGAGCAGACTGGGCAGCACCAGGCCGGCGCTTCCGTTGGAGGCGTCCACGACGACCTTGAGCCCCGACTCGGCGATGCCGGTCGTGTCGACGTTGCGCAACAGCGACCCGGTGTACGAGTCGAACACGCTGGCCGGGAAGTGCAGGTCCCCGATCTCCCCGGGGAACGCGCGCCGGTACTCCTGCCGCGCGAACACCCGGTCCAGCTTCCGCTGGCTGCCCTGCGAGAGGTCGGCCCCCTGCCCGTCGAAGAACATGATGTCGACCGAGTCCGGAACCCCGGGCGTCGTCCGGATCATGATCCCGCCGGCACTGCCCCGCGCGGTCTGCTGCCGGGCCACCGGCAGCGGCACGTTCTCCAGGTCCCGGACGTCGATGGCGCTGGCCTGCAGCGCCGAGATGACCGCCCGCTTCAGCGCACGGGCGCCCCGGGAGTGGTCGCGGGCGGTGGTGACCGTGGAGCCCTTCTTGAGCGTCGTGGCGTACGCTCCGGCGAGTCTGACGGCCAGTTCCGGGGTGATCTCCACGTTCAGGATTCCGGAGACACCACGGGCGCCGAACAGGTGCGCCTGCCCCCGGGACTCCCAGATCACCGACGTGTTGACGAAGGCGCCGGCCTCGATCGTCTTGAACGGGTAGACGCGGACGTTCCCCTGGATGATCGATTCTTCGCCGACGAGGCACTCGTCGCCGATCACCGCGCCGTCCTCGATCCGCGCCGCCCGCATGATGTCGGTGTTCTTGCCGACCACGCATCCACGCAGATTGCTGTGCTGCCCGATGTAGACGTTGTCGTGGACCACGGCCTTGTGCAGGAAGGCCCCGCTCTTCACGACGACGTTCGAGCCCACCACGGTGTGCTCCCGGATTTCCGCGCCGGCCTCGACCTTGGCGTAGTCCCCGACATACAGCGGCCCGCGCAGCACGGCGTCCGGATGCACCTCGGCGCCTTCGGCGATCCAGACCCCGGGCGACAGCTCGAACCCGTCGATCTCGACGTCCACCTTGCCCTCGAGCACGTCGGCCTGCGCCTTGACGTAGCTCTCGTGCGTACCGACATCCTCCCAGTAGCCCTCGGCGACGAAGCCGTAGACCGGCTTGCCCTCCTTCATCAGCTGCGGGAAGACGTCACCGGACCAGTCGACGGGAACATCGGCCTCGACATAGTCGAAGACTTCGGGCTCCATCACGTAGATGCCCGTGTTCACGGTGTCCGAGAAGACCTGGCCCCAGGTCGGCTTCTCCAGGAACCGCTCGACCTTGCCTTCCTCGTCGACGATCGTGATACCGAATTCCAGCGGATTCGGCACCCTCGTCAGACAGACGGTGACCAGCGCGCCCTTTTCCTTGTGGAAATTGATGAGCTCGGTGAGGTCGAAGTCCGTGAGGGCGTCGCCGGAGATGACAAGGAAGGCATCGTCCTTCAGCGCCTCCTCGGCGTTCTTCACGCTCCCGGCGGTACCGAGTGGCTTCTCCTCGTTGGCATAGGTGAGCTCCATCCCGAGCTCCTCGCCGTCACCGAAGTAGTTCTTGACCAGTGACGCCAGGAACTGGACTGTAACGACGGTCTCATTGAGCCCATGCCTTTTGAGCAGCCTGAGCACATGCTCCATGAT
This sequence comes from Streptomyces sp. NPDC041108, assembly GCF_055592645.1. Classification (NCBI taxonomy): domain Bacteria; kingdom Bacillati; phylum Actinomycetota; class Actinomycetes; order Kitasatosporales; family Streptomycetaceae; genus Streptomyces; species Streptomyces sp. NPDC041108. The sequence goes on from NZ_JBVIYK010000013.1 coordinate 259,605, forward strand.
CGGGCGGTTCACCACGGGCAGGAGCGGCTTGGGCATGCTCGAGGTCATGGGGCGAAGGCGTGTGCCTTCACCTCCGGCCATCACGACGGCCTTCATGTCGGAAGCGTCCTCCTTGAAGAGACGACGGTCTAGCCGACTTCACCCGTCCGGATTGTCCCGCACTTTTTCAAAGCGGGCCATCGAGCCACCTACGGCCGCCCGATCGGGCGGGCTCAATCGGCCATGGTGTCCGCACTGACGAGTCGGCGGACCTGAACCACGTAGAGGATCCCTGCCCACCAATACAGGGTTGTACCCCATCCGGCGAACGCCCATCCGAAAATAGCAGCGAGTGACGGGATCCACCCGCTTCCGTCACTGAGCAGGAGCAACGGGAACGCGTACATCAAGTTGAAGGTGGCCGCCTTCCCGAGGAAGTTCACCTGGGGCGGCGGATAGCCGTGCCGGCGGAGGATGCCCACCATCACCAGCAGGACCAGCTCACGCAAGAGCAGTGCAGCGGTCAACCAGAAGGGCAGAATCTCGCGCCAGGTGAGTCCCACCAGAGTGGACAGAATGTACAACCTGTCCGCCGCGGGATCGAGGAGCCGGCCCAGGCTGCTGATCTGGTTCCAGCGCCGCGCCAGCATGCCGTCCAGATAGTCACTGACGCCGCTGAGAGCGATCACGAGGAACGCCCAGCCGTCGACCTTGGGGCCGCCGAACTCGGGCCAGAGGATCAACCACAGGAAGACGGGCACACCAACGAGCCGCGCCATGCTGAGAATGTTCGGGATGGTGAGGACCCGGTCCGTCTGGACCCGGGTCTCCTGTACCTCCACCCGGGGGCCTCCTGTGGGAAATGAGCCAACGATGCCCCCTGACCCTACCTCAACGCAAAAAAGCTCTGGCTCCTGGGCGGTATGCCCAAGAGCCAGAGCTATAAAAGGAGTTCGGCGGCGTCCTACTCTCCCACAGGGTCCCCCCTGCAGTACCATCGGCGCTGTAAGGCTTAGCTTCCGGGTTCGGAATGTAACCGGGCGTTT